>CAYTOA010000027.1:0-34383 GCA_964439265.1 uncultured Chitinophagaceae bacterium | reverse complement strand
AGAATTGCCAGACTACTCAGGGTTAAGGATGAAGATGGTGCGATGGGCACTCATCAATCCGATGGTTTCGCGGAAAGACGCAAAGCTGCGATCTGATTCTATATACCAGCTTTACGCCTTCGCGTCTGGCGAAGCCATCCCTTTGTAGGATCGTTCAAAAATCTCTATTCCAATATAGCGCATGTCATCATTGTCCACATATCGCCGTCTCGAAGATATTCCGCTTCTCGGAAATCTATCCATCAATCAATATCGGCTGGAAAACGGTTTGCAGACGGCGATCGTCGTCGATCGAACGACGCCCATTTTCACGTATCAGACGTGGTTCAATGTCGGATCGGCGGATGAGCCGGCTGGCCGCCAGGGTCTCGCGCATCTCTTCGAGCATATGATGTTCCGGAAGACATCGACACGGGGAATGGGGGAGTTCGAACGGATCGTCAACAACAACGGAGGTACGGGCATCAATGCCTACACTTCAAGAGACCAGACTGTCTACTTCTTTACCTTTCCGAACGACAAGTTGAGTCTTGCTGCCGACCTCGAGTCCGACCGGATGGCAAACCTCGTCGTCGACGAGGACATGTTTCGGACCGAGAAGGGTGCGGTCCTGACAGAAAAAAATCGGGGACTCGACGACCCCAACCGGTTGTTGTGGGAGACGGTCTATTCATTGGCGTATACTCAACACAACTACCGGTACTCGACGATCGGCGAGATCTCCTCGATTGAAAATTTTACTGTCAGGGAAGCCCAAACGTTCTACAGCCGTAATTATTCTCCGAACAACTCGCTCATCATTATTGTGGGCGATGTTGACCCTGAAACCGTCATCCAAATAATTGATGAGAAATACGGTTCCTTGAAATCTTCCGATGTCGAGAAGCGGGCCGTCACCAGCGAGCCGCTCCAGCGCGAATCGCGCGAAGCCGCGATCACACATCCCAAAGCGACGCGCCGAATGCTTGCGAAAGCCTGGCACATTCCCAACATGCTCCACCCCGATTATCCAGCGCTTGCCGCCGTGGGGAAATTGCTCACGTCGGGGAAATCCGCTGTGCTGAACGAACGCCTCCTCAACACGGCAAAAGCAACCGAGGTATTCGCGGACGCGTATCTTTCACGCGACGTCGGCACGTTTGAGCTTTTCGTTCAATGTGCCGACGGCGAATCGTTCGAGTCGATCGAGAATGTATTCTTTTCGGCGGCGAGTGAACTGGCAGAAGGAAGGTTCAGCGAAGATCAGATGCAGATCGTCAAGAATCATCTCCAGCGGGAACTTTACCGTGCGGTGACTTCTCCGGCGCAGCTCGCGCGGCTCATCGGGGACAGTTTCATCTGCACTGGAGACCTGTCGTATCAGATAAAGGCAATAAAGCGGATTGAAAACGTCCAGGCAAGGGATATTCAACAGGTTGTCAAGAGATATTTACTGGACGGAAAGGTCACCACAGTAAAATTAATGCCCGATAAGAGAGCATAGAACGCAAATGCCGATCACGAACGATCAACTTTATTATGAGCAAGACCTGCGCGTCCCCATGACCCAACTGACGCTGGTTTATCACGGGGCTGGTATACAGCAGGAGGCGCAGCAAAAAACAGGACTTGCGCGGCTCACGGCAAAAATGCTTTTTCGCGGAACGTCCGCTCTCAACAGGGAAGCCATTGCCAGGAAGTTTGAATTGTTGGGAGCGGAAGTCAATGCGAACGTTTCGGAAACTGATTTTATTATAGCGATCTCCTGCTTCACAAAGAACCTCGACACAGTAGTCGACCTTGTCGTGTCGGTCATCCGCGAGGCCAGTTTTCCGCAGCAGGAGCTGGAACTCATGATAAAATCGGAACTGAACCAGCTCGAAGCGGCGCTCCAGGAACCCGAACGCGTACTTTCTGCGGCCAATCAATTCGTGCTCTACGACGGGGCCGGTGTCGGAAGGATCGGCTCAAAACAGGGAGTCCTCGCAATCGAGCGTGGGGATGTTGTCGAGTTCTTCTCGAAAGTTCGGTCCGCTTCGGTATTGTACTTCAATTCCATTTCGGATGTTGCGATGAACGAGATCGAGGGCGCGACAAGACGCTTTTCCGCAGGGAGGTCCGGCGGCGGGTTTGAGCTGAAGCCGGAAGTTCGCTTCAGAGAGGTCAGGGGCCGGAATGCCTTCGTTGTGCATTCGCCGCAAGCGAAGAATGACCGGCTCATATGGACGCAGGAGGGCATTGCTGCAACGGACGACAGGCGTTTCGATCTTAGTCTCATCATCGATGCGCTCGGCAGTTTCGAAGGCTTCCTCTTCGACGAACTGCGGAACAAGAGAGGATGGTGTTACGGCGCCTATGCATTCGCTGTTCCCGCGACATCGCGCCCAGGCCGCATCGGGGTGTATGCTGACCCGTCGCATGAGACTTCCAAAGACCTCATCCCCGAGATGCTGCGGCTCTACCGTGTCTTTCCGCACGAACAAGAGTTTCAGGATCGGTTAGTACAGCGAAATACAACGTTCAAGAACCGGTATTCGTACCAGTTGGACCTGAAGTTCAGGCTCGCAAGCCGGGTGAGTAGGGATCGGTACGGTATTCCTATTCTTGAGAGGGATGCGTACAACAGCCGCATCGACGCGGTGACGGATATCAGCACGCAGAGGGTTATCGACGAACTTTTCGATGACCGCAATTTGTGCATGGTTTTCTACGGCGACGCAGAAAGGATCCGGAAGATCCTCGCGGACTGCGATTCGTCAATTCAGGTCACCGTGATGGAAAAAGAGAGGCTGATAGCGTAAGTACTCTGTGGAACCCTGTGAATCTCTGTGCCACTCTGTGTAAAGAATGTAATGTTTCATAGAGTGACACAGAGGAGGCACAGAGAAAAAACGTAGATTCGAATTCTTCCAGATGCAATACGTCTTGGAATATGGGTGAAAGATTTTTGAAAAAAGTACTTGACAAGCGCTGAAATATGTATTAAATTTAAATAGTTTAAATTTAAAGTATATATCCTTGAAAACGACGAAGAAATACGGAAAGAAAGCCGACCTTGCGCTCAGCATGTGGGTAAAACTAGCGCGGGCAAGCTCGACTTTCGGACACCTGACGAACCTGGACATCCAGCGGTACGGCCTTACCCAGCCGCAGTTCGCGGTGATCGAAGCGCTGGGGCACCTCGGTCCGATGAAGATGGGGAGTTTTTGTTCGAAGATGCTGACGAGCGGAGGGAATATTACCGTGGTGATCGATAATCTGGAAAAGGACGGGTTGGCGGAGCGCATCCCGTTTCCGAAAGACCGCCGGGCGATCACGGTCAGGCTGACGACAAAAGGAGAAAAGCTTTTTCACGATATCTTCTCAAAGCATGCGCAATTCGTCACGAAGATCGCGTCGGTGCTGAACGAGGAGGAACAGATCCAGCTTTCGGCGCTGCTCAAGAAACTCGGCATGGCGCTGCAGGAACGATTCTAAATTTTTTTTGGCATAATATTTTGAATTTGAATATTATAAATTGAAAGAACATAACTTAACAGGGATGATCATGACAACCGACGTACTTGAAAGGGGTTCAATGGGCGCAGCCGTTGCAGGCGTCCAATATCCGCTTCATCCGTTAATTAACGCCAGGAAAAGCCCCCGCGAGTTCACGGAACGGCCAGTTGAACAGGAAAAACTGAGAAGCGTCCTCGAAGCGGCACGCTGGGCCCCGTCCGCAGGCAATCTGCAGCCGTGGAGGTTCATCGTTGTGGCAAAAGAATTTCCGGAAGACCATGAGCGCATCCTGAATCTTCTGTTCGAAGGCAACAGAGTCTGGGCAGCGAAAGCGCCTGTCCTTATCCTCTCCGTCGGCCAGGTGACCGACCGTGTGAGCAAAAAAACAAACAAGTTTGCGCTCCATGATGTCGGCATGGCCGCTGAGAATCTTGCGCTTCAGGCAGTCTCACTCGGTCTTGCTGCTCATATTATGGGAGGTTTTTACGCCGATCGGACGAAGGCGACATTTAACATCCCCGACGAATTCGAGCCCGTCGCAGTCGTAGCGCTGGGATACGAGGGAAACGCGCGTCTTCTTCCTCAGCCGCTGCTCGAGAGAGAATTGGCGGCCAGAGTCAGGAAGCCTCTTTCCGAACTCGTGTTCGGAAATGTCTGGGAGACTCCATCTACAGCAGTCGAGAATGACCGACCAAACAGTTTGAATAGTGCAACCAACAATTAACAAATAATACTACAAGGAGAAATGTTATGAACCTCACGTTCGATCAGATTTCGACCGGCCTCTTGCTGCTCCGGATAATTCTCGGAGTCGTCTTTTTTGCACACGGTGCTCAAAAAGTGTTTGGATGGTTCGGAGGCTACGGACTCGCGGGGACAGTCGGTTATTTCAGGAACGTCGTCCATGTTCCTGCACTCCTGGCGTACCTCGGGCCGTTCGTCGAATTCGTCGGCGGAGTTGCGCTGCTCTTCGGGATATTCACAAAAGCCGCTGCTCTCGGAATATTCATCACGATGCTCGTCGCAACTCTTAAAGTCCACCTTCCTATGGGATTCTTTTTAAGCGGGAAGGGCGATGGGAAAGGGCAGGGATATGAGTTTACACTGACGCTGGCGGTGATCTCGCTAGTTCTCGTCCTCCTCGGTGGTGGACTTTACAGCATCGATAGCTTGATTTACTAGAGGCCATCTCAAAAACGCTTATTCATGTCCTTCTCAAGGGACACCGAGAGATCATTGTCATTCTGAACCTTCGACGAGTCGTCTATCTACGAATCTACGATTCTACGAATCGTAGATTCGTTGAACGATCCTACGGGTCATAGACCCGGAGGGAGTCGTCTACCGTCGTTCTTTGGCGGGAGAAGAATTCATGACAATGACACACCCTGAATCTCCAAGGCTTTCATGTCATGGATGCTTCGCTCCGCTCAGCATGACATTTACGGCTGCTTTCTGCATGGAGACCATTTTTAAGATAGCTTCTAGGAACCGAGGATGAGAGGCATGATCTACTAAAAAGGAACTTTTGCTCTCGTTCGGATGTCAGTAATAAAGGAAAGCAGTATATAATATGGTAGCTCACAAATCATCTGAAAATCAGGCGGCAGGGTATGCTTTGAACGGCTATCGCATTCCCGGTCAGACCCACATCGGGTACGTCCATCTCCAGGTGTCAAACCTAAAGCGGTCTCTTCATTTCTATGAGACTCTTGTAGGATTGAAGAAGGCGATCGACCTCGGAAGTATTGTCGTTCTTTCTGCATCCGGGAATGCCCCCTACCACGTTCTGTTGACAGAAATTCCCGGCGCCGTTCCGAAACCTCCACGGTCGACCGGATTGTACCACGTTGCGATCCGTTTTCCCAACAGGCGCGAACTGGCGAAAGTTTTTCGCCGTCTGTATAACCACGCTGTGGAATTTCAGGGCTTTTCAGACCATTTGGTAAGCGAAGCAGTTTATCTTGCGGACCCGGACGGCAACGGAATTGAGTTGTACGTTGACAGGCCTCGCGAGGAATGGGTATTGAAGGAGAATCAAGTTCAGATGGCAACGCTGCCGCTCAACCTTGATTCACTGATCGCAGAATTGCGTAAGGAGGACTCCGATGACGATCCGATTGATTCGAATACGGATATCGGCCACGTACATCTTCATGTCTCTGAGCTGCACCAGGCTGACATTTTTTATAATCAACTGCTTGGTTTTGACGTGACGCAGCGATCGTACCCCGGAGCGCTATTTCTCTCCGCCGGAGGATATCACCATCATATCGGCGTTAACACCTGGGCTGGACTGGGCGCGCCCCCTCCCCCGGAGAATGCCGTTGGTTTGCTGAGCTTTGGCGTTCAACTTCCCGGCGGGCAATCGCTGCGGTCCGCAGCGAAACAGCTTGAAGACCATGGAGCGCAGTTTGAAATCATGCAGCATGAAATACTTCCCACCGAAATTCTCCGGGCAAAGAGTCCGGATTCCATGAAGGTGGATTTCTTTACTAACTAAAAATCATTCATACGAAAGGAACTGCAATGAAAAAATACTTCTTAATTGTCATAGCGAGCCTTCTGGCTTCTGCTGCATCGTTAGCGGATTCGGGGAACTGGGTGCTTGATCCGGCACACTCAAGCATAGAGTTCAGCGTTAAGCATATGGTCATTTCCGAAGTGACCGGTACTTTCAAAGACTTCAATGTTTCCCTCCGGTCCTCGAAAGATGATTTTTCCGATGCCGCTATCTCCGCAACGATCGCGGTAAAGAGCGTCGATACGCGGAATGAAATGCGGGACGGCCATTTGAAAACCGACGACTTTTTTAACGCAGAGAAATTTCCCGCGATAAAATTCCAGAGTACGTCGGTCGAAAAATCCGGGGACGGCCACTATACGATCAAGGGAAATCTTACGATTCGCGATTCCACAAAAGAAGTGACCATCGACGCAGTACTGAACGGAACGATCCCGTCGGGAAAGGGAAAACGTTCAGGATGGAAAGCAACGCTTGCGATCAATCGATTCGACTTCGGTTTGAAATGGGACCGCACGATCGAGACCGGCGGACTTGTTGCCGGAGCGACGGTCAACCTCATTTTCAACCTTGAATTCGTGAAATCATAAACGGAACGAGATGGTGGATCATCGCTATGATTGAGATCAGGAAAAACGAGGAGCGGGGGAGAACGCAGCTTGGCTGGCTCAACAGCCGCCATAGTTTTTCATTCGGAAGATATTACGACCCGAAGCATGTGAGCTTCGGACCGCTCCTCGTGCTTAACGATGATGTAGTGATGCCCGGCACGGGGTTTGGAACGCATGACCATGACAATATGGAAATTGTCACATACGTTCTTAACGGCACACTCGAACACCGCGACAGTATGGGGGCAAGAGGGCTGATCGGGGAAGGAGATGTGCAGCGGATGACTGCCGGAACCGGCATTTCACATTCCGAGTACAACGCTTCCGCTGAGAAGCCCGTCCATTTTTATCAGATCTGGTTCGTACCAAATCAACAGGGCTTGGCGCCGTCGTACGAGCAAAAGAACTTCACATCAGACCAGCGAAGGAATAAATTTCTTCCCGTAGCCTCTCATCGAAAGGAACTCGGCGGCGTCGTGGTGAACCAGGATGTCATAATGTCGGTTGGGTCGTTCGATGCGGGAGCGGAAGAAAAAATCTCTCTCGATGTTTCTCGAGGCGCATACTTCCATATCATTGATGGCAAAGTCCAGATCAACGGGGCGGTCGCGGGTCCGGGCGATGCGGTGATGGTGAAGGAAGAGAGTCAGGTGATCCTGTCAGCGCTCGAGAAATCGGAGGTTATTTTTTTCGATGTCCCACTTGCAGGATGGGATCAATCGATCGAATAACTCGCATCATCTGATCGGTATTCATAGCTTTATGTTTTATCTGCCATTGTTAGCAAAACAGCCTATAACTAACCTGTGCTTCATACCTGCCTTCCCCCCATGCCTTTAACCGCATTATTGTCCTTTGATCCCTTAGTTTTTCCGAAATATCGGAAAATTGTTGTCTTCTTGTCCGAAAAAGTGTTACTATGCAAGGAATGAAAGCCGATTCAGACTGCTGATTCGGCGTATAATAACTCAACAGTGACAGTGGATAGAATCAATCGAACTGGATTTGATGGGCGCATTGGAGTCAAAATATAGCCGGGTATTCGACCTTCTGCCGGAACTTATTTTTGTCCTTGATAAGAACGGTACAATTCTGGACTACAATGCAAGCGTTTCGAGGATGCTGGAGGATGGAGGCGACCAAGAATCGGTTCAGTCGATATACGATTTGTTGCAGGGAACCCACAGGGAGAAATTTTTATCGGTTCTTAACGGCGAAGAAGCCGATCTGCACTTCCGTTCTCAATTCAGCCATTCCGGCAACCGCATCATCGACGTTGATCTCGCGCTCAAAAAATTCGATTCGGTTTCTCCGGAAGTATTCGTGCTGATCGCGAATGATATGACCGAACAGGAAAAAATGGAGCTCGACCTCCTGAGATTTTCTGAGGTCATGCAGCACACGATGAGCCCGATTCAGATCACCGACGCACAAGGGAAAATAATTTTTGTCAATCCGGCGTTCGAAAAGGTAAGCGGTTACACGAAGGAGGAGTTGCTCGGCAAGAACCCGAGTATTCTCAACAGCGGCGTGCAGGACGAAAAATATTGGAAACAAGTGTGGAACAATATTCTCAAAGGCAAAGAATGGGTCGGCCAAATCCAAAACCGGAGAAAGAACGGGGAGCTCTTCCATACGGAGCTTGTGATTTCGCCGATCGTCGCCACCACAGGACAGGTCGTGGGGTTCCTCGGTTCTCACAGGGATATTACAGAGCAGAAACTTTTGGAACAGCAGCTGGTCCGGTCGCAGAAAATGGAAACATTCGGAACACTGGCGGCAGGTATTGCCCATGAAGTCGGCAACCCTCTGACGTCGATCTCGTCTATCGTGCAAGTCATTCAGCGAACGACCAAAGACCGGTTTGCGCAGGAGAAACTCGAACTGGTGAAGAACCAGGTGAACCGCATCGCCAAGATCATCAGAGAACTGGTGGATTTCTCCAGGCCGTCGGCGTACGAGGTAAAGCAGGCGGACGTCAATACCATCATCCGCGACGCCATCAACATCGTACAGTACGGAAAGAAAGTTCACGACATCACCTTCGTCATTGAGTTGGATGACGGTCTTCCGCAGGTGTCCGTCGTTCACGACCAGCTCGTCCAGGTATTCCTGAACATTGCCATGAATGCCGTCGACGCATGCGAAGGGAGACCGGGAACGATCAGAATTACGAGCCAGGTGATGCCCGACAACATCGAGGTTATTATTGAAGATACCGGCAAGGGAATACCCGAAGACGACTTTGCAAAAATATTCGACCCTTTCTACACGACGAAAGAAGTCGGAAAAGGGACGGGACTTGGATTGTGGGTCAGTTACGGGATTGTGAAAAATTTTGGGGGTGACATCCGCGTTGAAAGCAAAGAGGGAAAAGGGAGCATCTTTACCGTTATTTTGCCATTGAAAGGAACGATCAATGTCTGAAAAAATATTAGTTGTCGACGACGAAGAGATCATCCGCGACTCGCTCACGTTCATTCTTCGCAAGGAAGGGTATGACGTCGATGAAGCGAAGAACGGCGTTCAGGCCCTGGAAAAGATCATGGCGACTTCGTATGACATCGTGATCACCGATATCGAGATGCCGGAGATGAGGGGAACGGAATTGCTTGAAAAAATTTCATTGCGCTCCCCTCATACCTTCGTTATCATTATTACGGCCTACGGTTCCATTGAGACGGCGATCGAAGCGCTCCGCAAGGGAGCCTATGATTATGTCCTCAAACCGATCGAGTTCGATGACCTTATTTTCCGCGTACGCAAGCTGCTCGAACATCGGAGCCTCTCGCTGGAGAACACACTGCTTCGTAAAGAATTGAACCGCCAGTACGATTTTCATCATATCATCGGCCAGAGTCCCGCGATGAAGAAAGTCTTCCAGACGATCGAAAAAGTCGCCGCCAGTGAAGGAACGGTGTTGATCACGGGAAAGAGCGGTACCGGAAAAGAACTTGTTGCGCGGGCGATCCATTTCAACAGCAAGAGGGCCGGAAAACGTTTCGCCGCGATCAATTGCGGCGCCATTGTTGAAACGCTTGTTGAAAGCGAGCTGTTCGGCCACAAAAAGGGGTCGTTTACGGGGGCCGTGGCTGACAAGGACGGCGTGTTCAAGGTCGCGGACGGAGGCACGCTGCTCCTGGACGAGATCAGCGAGATGCCCCTCCACTTGCAGGTAAAACTTTTGCGTGCGATCGAACAACGGGAGATATTTCCCGTCGGATCCAACGACGCATTCAAATTCAATGTCCGGCTGATCGCTTCAACAAACAGGAACCTTCGCGAAGAAGTCGCGAACAACAAATTCCGAGAGGATCTATTTTACCGACTTAACGTCGTCGAAATTCACCTCCCCTCCCTCGTCGAACGCGTGGACGATATTCCCCTCCTCGTCGGACATTTTATCAACACATACCGGAGCCAGATGGGGAAGAATATTAAAGGCGTTACGAACCAGGCAATGAACGTGCTTATCCATTACCAGTGGAAGGGTGAGGTGCGGGAGCTGCAAAATGTCATCGAACGGGCAATGATCTTCTGCGAAGGCGAATACGTCGACGTTATTCATCTTCCCGATAACATGCAGAAGCTCTCGACCGCCGGCGACTCGGGTCTTTCCGGGGACAGTTCCACGCTCAAGGATGCGACGCGCGGATTCGAGCGGCGGTTCATCGAGGAGACGCTGCAGCATCATGATTTCAACAAAGAACTTGCTGCGAACGAGCTCGGCATCAGTCTTTCATCGCTGTACCGGAAGATGGAGGAGTTGAAGCTTCCCGTGAAACACTCATCATCCGCAAAGGACGAGTAGAATGAAGAGCATCGCTTTCTTTGAAACGACCAAACAGGAAGAACACTTTTTACGAAAGCGGATCGGCAAGAGTTTTGCTGTTCAGTTTTTTTTGGAGCCGATTCAAGAAGTCCCGCTCAGCAAGTTTGCCAAAGCGGATGTTGTTTCGGTGTTCATCTACTCTGTTTTGAAAAAAGATCTTCTCAAAAGCTTGAAAAACCTGAAACTCGTTGCGACACGAAGCACGGGTTTTAATCACATCGACATTCAAGCGGCAAAGAAGCAAGGGGTCCTCGTCTGCAATGTACCCTACTACGGCGAAAATACCGTTGCTGAGCATACGTTCGCGCTCATCCTGTCGCTGTCGCGCAACATCCACAAAGCGTACATGCGAACACTCCGAAATGATTTTTCGCTGCAGGGATTGCGGGGGTTCGACTTGAAAGGGAAAACGCTCGGCGTTATCGGCGCGGGAAGCATCGGCTTGCACGTAATCAGAATGGCAAAAGGTTTCGGGCTCAACGTCATCGCCTATGACCTGAAGCCGAATCATTTTCTCGCGGAAACGCTGGACTTCACCTATGCATCGCTCGACGACCTCCTTTCTCAGTCGGATATCATTTCGCTTCATCTTCCTTCCAACGAACAGACGCATCACCTGTTGAATATGAAAAACATCCGCGACATCAAAAAGGGTGCGTTGTTCATCAATACCGGGAGGGGAGATCTCATCGAAACGCAGGCGCTCCATTATGCGTTGAATTCGGGCATTTTCGCGGGGGCCGGCCTCGATGTGTTTGAAGGGGAAGAATTGGTGAAGGAAGAAAACCAGATGTTGACCAAAAATGTACCCGTGGAAAAGCTTCAGGCCCTGCTCCAAAAGAACATTTTGCTCAAGATGGAGAATGTCATTCTCACTCCCCACATGGCCTTCGACAGTGTTGAGGCGATCGAACGAATACTACAGACGACGGTGGACAATATTGTCGCTTTCGAAAGCGGCAGGCCCCAATTTGTCGTGAACAGGGGGTAAGACCGCTCGTCTCGCAGTGCGGCGCCAATTCACTTCGGCGCGTCACGGTCCATCGAAAACTCTCGAATTCTTTTCAGACGACAGTGAACAATTTCTCTTCGTTAAAGAAGGTCTCGGCAATTCTGCTCGTCATCGTTCTCCTTCCTGCATTGTTCTTTTCTGGCTACGAAATCAGCTCGCTCAGCAGAAGCGAGGCGATGGTCGGGAACATCTACCGCCAGCAGCTCGACGTTGTATTGTTCTCCGTGAATCAATACGCCTGGGATGCCGTATCATCGTGGGCGGGAACAATCCAAACTATCCTCTCCGACCCAAAATCGCGTTCATCGGCATCGGTCGCCAATTCCGTACGTGAGTTCATTGCGCAAAGGGGTACGGTACAGGCTGTCTTTGTCTGCGATACTTTGCTGAAAAACATTCTCCTCGTCGAATCCGACCGTCCTCGTCCGCGCCTCGCCCGATTCAGCGAGAATACCATACGGACCGAGCTGTATAGAAACAGGGACAAGGTCGACCGCCTCCTCGATTTTCAACGCGTTGAATACAGGAAGATCGAACCGCTCATGTTCACCGATTCGCTGAACAAAGAAAACCCGGTCGTTCTTGCTTTTGTGGTCAGAGATTATGCTTCTGTCCCGCATGTTGCGGGCATGGTGCTCGGCGCGCGCAATTTCGTTCACGAAATTCTTCTTCGAAAGCTCGCGGAAGTCGCGGGCGATGAATTCATCCTCGCCGCTCTCGACAAGAAGACGGGCGGAGTGATCGAGACGACATCACCCGTTCTGCGCGGTGAGATAAAGGAAGAGAAATCTTTGTGGCTGTTCCCGGATTACACGCTCGGGATCCGGCTGAAGGGAAAAACGATCGACGAGCTGGTTCAGGCGCGGTTCTACAGGAATCTCGCGATCATCACGATTCTCGACCTCGTCCTGCTGGCCGGCGCCTGGCTGATCTATCGGACCATTCGCCGCGAAATGCAGCTCATTCAGCTCAAATCCGATTTTGTGTCCAACGTTTCGCACGAGCTGCGTACTCCTCTCTCGCTGATCCGCATGTTTGCCGAAACGCTTGAGATGAAACGCGTCAAAACAGAGAAGAAGAAGCATGAATACTACCGCACGATCCTTCAGGAGTCCGAACGGCTGACGCGTCTCGTCAATAATCTTTTGAATTTTTCAAGGATGGAAGCCGGCAAAAGAAATTATCAAATGCGCGACGTGGATCTGAACAGTCTTGTCGAGAACGTGGTAGAGTTTTACGATCTGCAGCTGCGCACACAGCACTTTCAGCTTGTGGTCGAGCTTGCAAAAAAATCCCCGGTGATCATCGGGGATGAAGAAGCGATCGCAGAAGCGCTGTACAACGTTGTCGACAATGCCGTGAAATACAGCGATGGGGGAAGGTACATCCGTGTTGCGACGGGCACGGCTGCGGGCTCGGCGTTCGTCGACATCCAGGATCACGGTATCGGCATAGCTCCCGAACACCACACGAAGATTTTTGAAAAGTTTTACCGTGTCTCTACCGGATTGGTCCACACGACGAAGGGGAGCGGCCTGGGGCTGGCGCTCGTGGACCACATCGTCCGAGCCCACGGGGGGATCGTTAAAGTCTCCAGCGCTCAGGGAAAGGGAAGCACTTTCCGGCTATTGCTTCCGATGAAAACAACCTGACGGCAGGTCTCGTCTCACGCGTCGACCGCGGGGATGTGCGTATTGACCCATTACAGCAAACGAAAGCAGGCGTAAAATCATGTTGTCTATATTGCTCATAGAAGATGAACCTGAAATGCAAAAAGGACTACGAGATAACCTCGAGTTTGAAGGGTACAGCGTCGATGTCGCAGGGACCGGCAAAGAGGGATTGAAAAAAGTGCTCAATCACACCTACGACCTGGTTCTGCTGGACGTGATGCTCCCGGAAATGTCCGGCTTCGACGTGTGCAAACGGGCGAGGGAAAAGGGTGTTCGCGTGCCCATCGTGATGCTGACGGCGAAAGGCGAAGAGGTGGACAAGGTTCTGGGCCTCGAACTCGGCGCCGATGATTACATTACGAAACCGTTCAGTCTGCGCGAACTCCTGGCGCGCATCAAGGCGGTGCTGCGGAGAAAAGAAGGGAGTTCGCCGGAGGCGACAGGAAAATTGAAGATCGGGAATATTGAAATAGATTTTTCGACATACGATGTCACCAAAAAAGGAAAAACGGTCGACATGACCCCGAAAGAATGCGAGATCCTCCGATTTCTATGGCAGCACAAGAACCAGACGGTCAGCAGAGACGCACTGCTCACAAATGTGTGGGGCTACGACGAATCGATCAGCTCCCGCACTGTCGATAATTTTATCGCTAAGATCCGGCAGAAAGTTGAGCCGTCGCCCTCAAAACCCCGGCACATTATCACCATTCACGGAACCGGATATAAACTGCTTGTGTAAGAGCTATCCCGTACTGTTTCACCTGGAAGCGATCACAAAAATGGCCTTGCATTTAGCCCTTCGACGCTCCCGACTTCGTCGGGATTGCTCAGGGTGAACAAATGGACCGTTCATCCTGAGTAAGCGAACGGAGTGAGCGCATCGTCCACGACCCTACGGGTCGTAGACCCGTGGGGAAGGATCAAGTGACTTGTTTTTGAGATGTTCTTAGTATTTGATAACTTCCAATTCTTCCGCCTTCCACTGCTCTTCCGCCGTGACATCTTTTTACATCTCTTTACCCGATAGAGACACATCTCGCCATTTTCCAATGTAGATTGCTTAGGTCTACTTGGAGGAAATATGCGCTACTTCACATTTATCCTATTTCTGTTGCTGACGTTCCAGCGCGGTGCCGCGCAGGATTGGAAAATGCTCGTCGACTTCCGCGGACAATGGAAGTTCAAGCTCGGCGACAATGAAAAGTGGGAGAAACAGAATTTCGACGACAGCAAATGGGACGAGATCTTCGTCCCGGCGAATTGGGAAGATGAAGGATATCCCGGATACGACGGGTATGCCTGGTACCGGAAACATTTCCGGGTTTCTCCCGAAGAGCGCAACAAACCGCTCTATATTCATCTTGGGTGCATCGACGACGTGAGCGAGGTATACCTGAACGGGCATTTTGTGAGTTTTACCGGCGCTTTCCCCCCCCATTATATTACGGCTTACAACGTTGATCAAAAATTCATCGTTCCTCAGGAATATTTGAATTTTTCCGACGATAACGTCATTGCTGTCCGTGTCTACGACGACCAGCTCGTCGGCGGCATTAACCAGGGCAGACCCGGGCTCTTTGAAATGGAGGATTATCTTACTCCCGATTATGCGATTGCGGGAACGTGGAAGTTGAACAAGGGCGACGATGACGATTGGGCGAAACCTTCGTTCGACGACTCAAAATGGCAGGACGTTATTGTCCCTGCGTACTGGGAAACTCAGGGGCTGAAGGACTACGATGGATACGGATGGTACCGCGTTCGATTCACGGTACCCGAAAAATTCCGGGATCAGGACCTTGTGCTCCTCGTGGGGAAGGTCGACGATGTCGACGAAACCTATCTAAACGGCGAGCGTGTCGGCCGCACAGGCACACGACATGTGCAGGGCTGGGAATACCAGAAATTCCGTACATATACCGTTCCGTCGGAGACCATTAAGTTCGGCCAGGAGAATGTGCTCGCCGTCCGCGTCTACGACCATTATTTGCATGGCGGGATCTATGACGGGCCGATCGGATTCGTCACCCGCGATCACTACCGCCGGTGGGAACGAAAGCATACTGATACTATTAGAGAAAACAGGAATTCCAATTGGAATTGGAACTGGAATTTCTTCGACATCTTTCGTTAGCCATTACTCTTCTTGACTCACTCTGCGTGCGGCGCGTCGAACCATGACGGCCGCACGCTCTGTTGTACGCCCATCCTGTGACAATTTGTGACAACTCTTTACGAGCATGAGACATCTTCTATTTCCGTTGTCCGTTCACATATATGAAAAAAGAATTTGATCCACCACGATGAACGTATACACACACAGGAGGTAGTCATGAAAAAGCACACAATGATACTGACAGTAGTAATGGCGATCGCAGCATACGCAGGAGCCATGGCCCAAGAGAATCCTTCGGTAGCCGCATCATCGAAAGCACGTGTGTCTGACTGTAAGGCAGACAAATGGTTCGCGAACTTGCGGGCTGCTCTTCGGTCTGAAAATCTGGGCTTGAAGGAATCGGCGATCATGCAAGTGGCAAAAATCAGCATGACATATCCCGGCAGCAACATTGCGGAAACAAAGAGCGTTGTTGACAGCCTGGCAATCCACGCCGGCGTTCCCTCGACCCGTTACAAGGCATACCTCGCGTCGAATGTGTGCGATAACCCCGAGTGGTTCGCAAAGAAAGTGGCTGTCAAATCAGATGATGAATTCTTTGAGTCGGTGGATTCGCAATTGCACGAAAGAATACTTGGCTCACGGACGAATTAAGTAACCCGACCTCCGGGTTCGTCCGAAAGCGGAGCTGCCCGTTTCACCCGGGCGCTCCGCTTTTTTTGTTGCACGCCAGAATATTTGTCTGTACATTTTTTGGACTTAGAAAGGAAACACCCGTGGACTCAAATCGCAGAAGAACCTCCATCCTCTTGCTCCCGTTCATTATCGTCTGGTCAGTTATCAGCTTCTTCTTGAGACTCACCGGCCGGGTTATCGGAGCCGTGCTCGGTCTCGTATTCATGATCGCCGGCATTGTTCTCTCCGTATCCATGGTTGCGGCTCCAATCGGAATTCCCCTGGCAATTCTCGGCTTTCTGCTCATGCTTCGGAGCTTATTTTAGCCGGCTGATTTCACTCCACCCCCCAACTAATTTATCATTGCGCAGTCTAACCTCATAAGAACGATACCTTATGGCGCCAGACGAAACCGAACTAATCCAAAGAGCCCAGCAGGGCGATTTTTCTTCCTTTGAGCAGCTGGTCTTCCGCTATGACAAGGAAGTGTTGACCATTGCCGCCCGGTTTGTGCGGAATTCGGACGATGCAAAGGACATTTATCAGGAAGTGTTCCTTCGTGTCTACCAGGGGCTTCACAGGTTCAGGATGCAAAGCGAATTTGCGACGTGGCTTTATCGGATCACAACCAATGTGTGCCTCACCCATCGGTCACGGAGAAAGAAGCAGGCGCACGTTTCACTGGACGATGAGCAGGACGAAAGCGAAGGAGAACCGCATCCGAGGAGTGTTGCAGTTTCCGAAGACCCGCTGCCGGACCAACAAGCGATGGCTGAGGATATCTCCACGCATATCCGGAGAGCGATGGAATTGCTCTCTCCGCAGCAAAAAATGGTCTTCACGCTTAAGCATTATCAGGGGTTGAAACTGAGAGAGATCGCTGACGCGATGCAATGCACCGAAGGCACAGTGAAGAAGCATCTCTTTACGGCAACACAACGAATGCGAGATCGTCTAAAAGGTGCATTTGATTGAAGGAGTTTTGAAATGAAGCACGCTCAATTCAAAGAATGGCTTCAGCTCTCAGTGATCAACGAGTTGGAGGGCGATGCACGCCAATTGCTCGAAGCCCATCTCCGGGGGTGTTCCGAATGCCGGGCGGAGTTGGATGATCTGTTGAAATTCCAATCGGTCATCGCCGGGAACCCGCCGCCTGAGGTATCCGACCGGCTGCTGGAGGAAGCGCGGAAGCAGTTTCATTTGTCCCTCCTGGCGATTCGATTGAAAAGATCTTTGTGGGAACGGGTCATTGAAACGGTGCAGGAATTTGCAGCCCGCGAATACAAGCTCGTCTTTGGCGGAGCTGCAGTGGCAGCGCTCGGTGTTTTCATTGGATATTTGATTTTTTTCCATCCGCAGAGAGTGGAAGAGAATGCTCTTCATCATGAATTGCCGGTTGTTGAACGAGCGGTGCAGACGGGCGGCGGCAGTGAATCTTTCACACAGGGAAATACGAGAACGTCGGATCTGCATCTTATCGATGCGGGAGGGAAGGATGGCACGGTTGAGTTTACATTCGAGGCGGTAACACCCATGCACGTGCGCGGAAATATCAATGACGAGAAGGTCCAAAAAGTGCTTGCCCGTGCGCTTGTCAACGAAGACAATGCCGGCGTTCGCCTTCAAACGGTCAACGCGATCGCATCACAAGGCACGGAACATACGAACGTTGACCCCGAGGTGAAAGCGGCTCTCATCTCCGCATTGGAGGGAGACGATAATCCCGGGGTGCGTCAGCAGGCGCTCCGCGTGCTTATGCATCAGACACTCGATAATGAGATCAAGCAGGCGCTTGTCTATACGCTCGCGCACGATAAGAATTCAGGGATGCGTATCGCGGCGATCAATGGATTGGCAGCGGCGAGCATGGACGGGCATCACCTCGACCAGGATATTCTTTCGATTATCAAACAAAAAATAACTTCAGACAAAAATAACTACGTTCGCCGTCAAGCGCGAACCGTCATAGAGGAGGTTGCACAACGATGAAAAGGTTAATAGGCTTAGCATGTTCCGCACTTATTGTGCTTTCGATGAATACGTACGCCACCCTTCGCGATAGCGAGGAAGGAAAAGATTCAAAATCGTTCACCGTTACAAAAGGAGGCCAACTTGAGGTCAATGTCAGCGGCGGAGATATCCAGCTGAAAACATGGGATAAGGACGAAGTCAATGTCGTTGTCGATGGCATCGATGAAGAAGATATGGATTACGTGAAGATCACGCAATCCGGAAATACCGTGCGTGTCGAGTACCGCCCGCGCTGGAATTCGTCGGGCGACGTGCTGTTCAAAATCAGCCTTCCGGCACAGTTCGATGCCGATGTGCGAACGTCCGGCGGAAATATTGAAGTGCGCGGGACTATGAAAGGGAAGCTCACGGGTTCAACGTCCGGCGGGGATATCCGTACCGGAGACATCGAAGGAACAATGGACATGAAAACCTCGGGAGGAAACATTGAGCTTGGCACCGTGAGCGGCGAAGCAGAAGTAAAAACCTCCGGCGGAGATATCAAAGTTGATAGAGTAGGCAAGTCGCTGATTGCATCGACATCCGGGGGGGACGTTGAAGTGGGAGATGTCGGCGGCGATGCTACTCTTTCATCATCCGGCGGAGAAGTAAAAGTAGGAAAGGTCTCCGGCAGCGCGAGGCTTAAGACAGCAGGCGGGGATATCGATCTGCGCAGCGCCAGCGGCACCGTTGAAGCAAAGACGGCCGGGGGTAATATCCGACTCGAAAACATCAGCGGATCGATCGTTGCGAAGACAGCTGGGGGTGACGTCGAGGCCGAATTGATTCCAAGCGGAAAGGGACCCAGTGAATTGCGGTCGTCCGGGGGGAACGTGATTCTTTCGATTCCTTCCAATGCCAAAGTTACCATCGATGCCACAATTGAACTTCGCTATGAATGGGGGCGGCACCGGGATGATTATGATATCCATTCCGACTTCAAAGAGGAATCGAAGACTGGCGATAAAGATGAGCAGGAAATCCACGCCGTTTACAAGTTAAACGGCGGCGGGGATAGAATTACCCTCGAAACGACCAATGGCAATATCGAAATCAAAAAGTTGGCAGGCAAATGATCCGCACAGAGTGTCTGCGACGGTAATGTTTGATACGGCGGCCATCAATTGAGAATTGACGGCCGCTTTCTTTTGCTCCCCCATCTTTTTAGTTCTTTCTCAAGTCCAACTCTTTGAAACAATTCTCCTTGACCTACGTTTATTTTCTCAAGGGCAACCTCTTTTTCTCAGCAGAACACCATGCGCCTGAAGGGCTGAGCAACTCCCAAATATTCATTCCATGAAACGAATTCTCTGCTTCCTCTTCTGCTGTTCTCTCGTAAAAGCCGCGCCGACGGACTCAACGGCAGTGCAAAAAATACAAGTTCATGCCGTCCGACTCCAGGAACCGATCGTTATCGACGGGATTCTCTCTGAAGCTGTGTGGCATAACGGATTTGCCTTCACAGATTTTAAACAGAGCGACCCTGACCAGGGATCTCCCGGGACCCAGCGAACGGAAGTTCGTGTTGCGTACGATGACGCCGCGATCTATATAGGCGCGCGCATGTATGACTCCTCGCCAGATTCTATTATGCCGATCCTCAGCCGGCGGGATCAATACCCCGTTGCCGATTGGGTTGGCGTCTTTATCGATGGATATCACGATCAGCGGACCGGCAATCTGTTTGCGTTGAGCGCCGGAGGTTCGGTGATCGACGGAGTCATGTATAATGATGATTGGAATGATCTTTCGTGGGACGGCGTATGGGAGGGAAAAACTCATATCGATGACAAAGGCTGGACCGCAGAGATCAGGATCCCATATTCGCAGCTTCGCTTCAAAGATGAGAAAAGTCTGATTTGGGGAATTAATTTCCAGCGCGATATCGGACGCAGGCATGAGACTGATTGTCTGGTGTACACGCCGAGAAGCCAGAGCGGCTATGTATCGCGGTTTGCTGACCTCGTTGGTTTAGAGGATATCAATCCGCCGGGGCGCGTCGAACTTCTGCCGTACGTGACGGGAAAAGGGGACTATACTCATTTCCCTTCAAACGATCCGTTCAGCGACGGCTCGAAATATACTCAGAGCGCCGGAGTGGATATGAAAGTAGGCCTCGGAAATAATTTGACGCTGAACGCGACGGTGAACCCCGATTTCGGACAGGTTGAAGTCGACCCGGCGGTCGTGAACCTGAGCGATGTGGAAAGCTATTTCGATGAGAAGCGTCCTTTTTTTCTTGAAGGAGCCACGGTATTCAATTTCGGTCAGGGAGGCTCGCGGAACTATTGGAGTTTCAACTGGCCTCAGCCGACAATTTTTTACAGCCGGCGAATCGGAAGAACTCCTCAGGGAAGTCTTCCCGACGCCGACTTTACCGATGTGCCTGAGGGAACACACATCATCGGCGCGGCGAAACTCACCGGGAAGGTGATCGATGGATGGAATATCGGGGCGATACAGGCCGTCACCTCGCGCGAGATGGCCGATGTTGATACCGGCGGACACAATTTCCGATGGGAGGTGGAACCCGCGGCGTATTACGGAGTGCTTCGGGCGCAAAGAGATTTTAACGATGGGCATCAAGGACTCGGAATAATTTCTACCGTGGCCGCAAGAGACTTTTCCCAGGCCAGCCTTCGGGATGACGTGAACAGCAGCAGCGAAGTATTGGGCGTCGACGGGTGGACTTTTCTGGACCAAGACAAAGTGTGGGTGGTGAGCGGATGGACGGGATTATCGCGGGTTGCCGGAGACCACGCGCGATTGATCGCCCTGCAGAGCAATTCCCAGCACTATTTCCAGCGCCCCGACGCGCCGTACCTCGGCGTCGATAGTTCGCTGACAGCGATGACGGGTTATGGTGCACGATTCTCGTTGAATAAAAATAAAGGGAAGTTTTTCTCAAATACCGCGATCGGAATTCTCAGTCCGAGCTTTGATGTCGACGATCTTGGTTTTCAGTCCCGGTCCGACATCATCAACATGCATGTCGGCGGAGGATACTCATGGAGCGATCCGGGGGAAGTTTTTCGGTATGCTGAAATGGGAGGTGCTGTATTTCAAAATTTTGATTACGGCGGGAACGTAACGTGGAGAGGCGCGTACGAATACGGGAATCTCCAATTCCTTAATTACTACAGCTTTAACTGGAACCTCGCATACAATCCGCAAACATTCAATAATTTCAGAACACGGGGCGGCCCGTTAACCCTCAATCCTGCCGGTTACCAGGTTGGCCTGGACGCAAGCTCAGACAGCCGGAAGACATTCCAGGCAGACGTCAGCGGATTTACGTATCAATCGGGTTGGGAGAGAGACATTCAGGAGTATGTCAGCATCGTATGGCGGCCGGCCGCAAACATCTCGGTAAGCATCGCTCCGACGCTCGACCACGATTTCGAAGCGGCGCAGTGGGTGACATCCGCGACAGACCCGACGGCAAACGCGACGTACGGCGGCCGGTACATTTTTGCGGACCTTGACCAGAGGACTCTTTCGGCAAACATCAGGGTAGACTGGACGTTTACGCCGACGCTCAGCCTGCAGCTGTTCCTGCAACCGCTGATCTCATCCGGCGACTATAGAAATTTCAAAGAACTGACCCGTCCGCGTTCGTTTGATTTCATGGTGTACGGTACCGGCTCATCGACACTGACAGAAACCAAATCAGCGGACGGTTCAGTTTCTTATGCCGCCGACCCCGACGGGAGCGGCCCTGCTGGGTCCATCGCATTCAGCAATCCCGATTTTAATACGAAGTCTCTGCGCGGCAACGCCGTGCTGCGGTGGGAGTTTGTGCCGGGGTCGATCGTCTATTTCGTGTGGACTCAAAGCCGCTACAACCAGACCAATTATAACGGCGATTTCCAGTTCGGCAATTCGGTCGACCGTTTGTTCAATACGGTCGCCGACAATATCTTTCTTGTGAAGTTTTCGTATTGGTTCAATATATAGAACTGTTTCTCATCGATAATTTTGTGTTAAACCGCCAAGATGCAGAGAACGCCAAGAGTATAATTTACATTTTATTTCTGGATCTTTCTTGGCGCGCTTAGCGTCTTGGCGGTTTAAGGAAAAAGCCAGAGTATGTAACGGGAACAGCTCAAGTTGTCGCACGGCTTTCACAATCTCCATTCTGCCGATAATTCCCGCACGTTGCTTCCACATTCAGATCTTGTTACATTTACCTGCCCCGTATTAATGAATCCTCAACACCATGATCGAGCGCGACTACATAATGCGAATGATCCAAATGCTGGTGCAGGCGCTGCTGAGGATTCTCTCCTACAAACAGAAAAAGGACTATCCTAAAGCATTGACTGAAATCCAAAATGCATCGAAGACCCTCATTGGGGTCGAGCTCGATGTCATTCGCCGCCTCTCCGATGTCCAAATTATCGACCTCCTTACGCTCGTAAAAAATTTCGGCAGCCCGAAGTGTTACCTCGCAGGAATGCTTCTCAAAGAGGAGGCTGACATCTTCGAACTCCAGGGAAAAACCTCTGAGAGCATAGATGCACGAACGAAGTCGCTGAGCCTGCTGACCGAAGCAGCAATAGAAAGAGGCGCCGCAGAGAATCCCGATCACGCAACCGCGATCGGCGCTGTTTCCGATAGACTGAATCACGACGATCTTCCAGGACATATCCACAAGAAACTGTTTCACTTTTATGAACTGACGGGACAATACGCCAAAGGAGAAGATACGCTGTATGAGATACTGAACAAGGAGCCGGGCTTTGTGGAAGAAGGCCTGCTCTTCTATGGACGATTAAAGAATAAATCGGATGAGGAATTAGAAAAGGGTAACTTATCAAGAAAAGAAATAGATGAAAGCGCAAATACATTGGAGGGGAAGCAACAGCCTACCATTAAATGATCGCAGGCAATATGCAATTCCGGCGCAGTATATTGCCGGATTTTTTTTTGTGCGTTGTGTTACTGTTATGAACTTGACAACTTCTTACGTTTTCAATTATATTGTTTTGCCAGCACTCACAAACAAACCGTCTTTTTGAGATTGAATCATCGGAAGGGTTGCCGTATGAAAAATGCATATTATTTGTTCATCTCGTTTCTCCTGTTCGGATTGTCATCTGGTCTTCTTGCCCAGGAGAAGACATCAGCCTCAAATGATCTCTTCCCGCCGGGCGAAGAGAATGCGCGGGCGGCGCTCGACAAATCGCCCAGGCACGGCGAATGGATAGATATCGCCTACGACGGCAAAACACCGATTCGCACATGGGTCGTCTATCCTGAAAGAAAGGACAAAGCCCCCGTCGTCATCATGATTCACGAAATCTTTGGCTTGTCGGATTGGATGCGGTCCGTTGCCGACCAGTTTGCCAAAGAGGGTTTCATTGCCGTAGCGCCCGACCTTATTTCCGGTTTCGGACCGAATGGCGGAGGCACCGCTTCGGTATCAAGCCGGGATTCTGTCGTGATGCTTATACGTAATCTTTCCGCGGATGAAGCGGACAAGCGCCTGGACGCTGTTATGGCGCTTGCGGTTCGGCTTCCTTCATCGAATGGAGAATGCGCGACGGTAGGATTCTGCTGGGGCGGGGGACGCAGTTTTGAGTACGCATGCAGCCATCCTGCGCTGAAATCGGCGATCGTCTATTATGGAACCTCTCCCGACTCTGCCGATCTGGTGAAGCTTTCTGTGCCGGTGCTCGGTTTGTACGGCGGAGATGATGCAAGGGTTGGAGCAACCGTTGCGCCTGCATCCGCCCTGACCCAAAGACTCGGTAAGACGTTTCAATACGAAATGTTCGAGGGAGCTGGACATGGATTCCTTCGCGCTCAAGGCGAGCGCGACGGCGCAAATCTTCGTGCGACAGAAAAAGCCTGGCCGAAAATGCTGGCGTTTTTGCGCAAGTATTTTTTATAAATGTTTGCAGGCAAGACCCGGGAATGGCCGTTGCCTGCGATGTGACGGCCTTTTTCATGTACAGTCACTTCCTTTTAATAAATCCACTTGATGCTGAACCAGAGTTTCAATACTTTGTACCTGCACCTACAAAAAATTCGGTGAAAAATTCTGACAGGAGCAAGGCAAGAATGGGTAATGATCTGAATAAATACAGCGCGCAATTAACGCAGAAGCGGTCGCAAGTCGGTTCGCAGGCAATGTTGTACGGCATCGGCCTGACGGACGAGGATATGAAGAAAGCCCAGGTCGGCATTGCGAGCATGGGCTGGGAAGGGAATAACTGCAATATGCATTTGAACGACCTTGCGAAGGTCGTCAAGCAGGGTGTACAGGAAGCAGGCCTGGTTGGGCTTATCTTCCACACTATCGGCGTCAGCGACGGCATGTCGATGGGAACGGAGGGGATGAAATCGTCGCTCCCTTCACGCGAAATTATCGCCGATTCCATCGAGGCGGTGATGCGCGCACAGTGGTACGATGCAAATATTTCACTTCCGGGCTGCGATAAGAACTTGCCCGGCTCCCTCATCGCGATGGGACGATTGAACCGCCCGAGTATCATGATCTACGGCGGAACGATTCGCGCGGGCCACCTTAACGGCAAATCGCTCGACATCGTTTCAGCGTTCGAATGCTACGGACAATTCATCGCGGGAAAAGTGAGCGAGAAAGAACTGAGCGAGGTACTCCACCACGCCTGCCCAGGCCAGGGTGCATGCGGAGGAATGTACACCGCCAACACCATGGCTTCGGCGATTGAAACGCTCGGAATGAGCCTGCCGTACAGTTCATCGACCCCCGCGTCGAGCGAAGAGAAGATCCGCGAGTGCAAAAATGCGGGAAAAGCAATTCTGAATCTGCTTGAAAAAAATATCAAGCCGCGCGATATCATGACGCGGAAAGCGTTCCTCAACGCGATCAGCGTTGTTATTGCCCTCGGCGGTTCCACGAATGCAGTGCTGCACATGATCGCGATAGCAAAGTCTGTCGGAGTAAAACTGACAATCGACGATTTTCAGACCGTCAGCAACCGGGTTCCGTTCCTCGCAGACTTGAAGCCGAGCGGGAAATACGTGATGGAAGACGTCCAGGCGATCGGCGGAGTACCGGGACTTCAAAAAATGCTCCTGAAAGAAAAATTACTCGACGGAAATTGCCTGACGGTAACCGGGAAGACCCTTGGTGAGAATCTCGAAGATCTGCCGGGACTAAAAGAAGGGCAGAAAATAATTTTCCCGCTTTCTAATCCGATCAAGAAGACAGGGCATATTCAGATCCTGTACGGAAACCTCGCGAAAGAAGGAGCAGTAGCAAAAATAACCGGGAAAGAAGGATTGCGCTTTTCCGGACCGGCGAAAGTTTTTAATTCGGAGGAAGAGACACTTCTCGCGCTGGAAAAAAACAGGATCAAGGCCGGCGACGTTGTCGTCATACGTTATGAAGGACCGAAGGGAGGGCCCGGAATGAGGGAGATGCTCACCGTTACGTCCGCGATTATGGGCGCCGGGCTTGGCCAGAGCGTTGCGCTTATCACCGACGGCCGGTTCTCGGGGGGCACGCACGGCTTTGTGGTCGGACATATCACTCCCGAGGCGCAGGTCGGCGGCGTGCTGGCCGTAATAAAAACCGGCGACGTTATTACCATCAATGGAGAAAAGAATACGATCACGCTCGACGTTCCGAAGAAGACGATTGCGCAGCGGCTGAAAAAATGGAAAGCGCCGCCGCCGAGAGTGAAGAACGGTATGCTCTACAAATATATCAGGAACGTTTCGTCCGCTTCGGAAGGGTGCGTCACCGACGAAGGATAAAACAAAGTAAACGGAACTCACAGAAATTTATCTGCACTTCCTATGGATCTCAATCAACTTCTTCACGATCAATCCAATGAAATTCTTTCGGACGCCGAGGCGGCGATCGCTCGGGCGCGGCTTGCACATTACGAAAAGTCCGGAGCAGAACACACTCACCAGCGTTTGAAAGCGCTGTTTACTCTCACTGCCCGCGCTGTGAAGGAAAAGAACCTCGGTCCGATGATCGCACACGCTGAAACAATCGGACGCGAACGCTTCGAAGCGGGCTTTGATCTTTCCGAAGTGCAGACGGCGTTTAACGTGCTTGAGGAGGCGATCTGGATGCGGATCCTGAAAAATCTATCGCCGATCGAACTTGCAGTAGCGTTGGGACTCGTCAGCACGGTGCTCGGTGCAGGCAAGGACACGCTCGCGAGGACGTATGTGTCGCTGGCGAGCAAAACAAAGGCGCCGTCGCTCAATCTCCAGTCGTTGTTCGGCGGAACGCAGGGCTAAGTGAAGGTCTTCGATGGCTATTCACTTTGTTGCGATATTCAAAAAGGAGACTGGATGCTGGAGGCTGGAGACGCGAAAATGTTATATTCGGCCTCCCTTCTCCAGTCTCCGGTTTCCCTCAGTGACTTGAAGTGGCAACACAATCCATTCATTCCTTCTAGCCATAGTCCCCGTGCAACCGACTAGATACCCGAGAGTCAAGATTTGCTGCATTTCATCCGTCGAAGAAGCCCGGCTTGCTATCCATTATGGGGCTTCTGCATTGGGACTCGTATCTTCCATGCCGAGCGGACCCGGCGTTATTGATGAAGAATCGATAGCGGAAATTGCTGCCTCGATTCCGCCGGGGGTCTCTTCATTCTTGTTGACAAGCTGGCAAGACGCACCGTCGATCATCGCCCAGCAGAAAAAATGCCTCACGATCACGATCCAGCTTTGCGACAAGATCGGAAGGAAAACGTACCGTGAACTGAGGGATTCGATGCCCGGCATTGCGCTTGTCCAGGTCATCCACGTCAATGGAAAGGAATCCATCGACGAGGCGGTAGCCGCCGCTCCCTTTGTGAACGCAGTATTGCTCGATTCGGGAAATCCCAAAGCATCGGTCAAGGAACTCGGCGGAACTGGGCGCGTGCACGACTGGAGCGTCAGCAGAACCATACGTGAAGTTCTTTCAATTCCGGTTTTCCTCGCAGGCGGATTGAGACCGGACAATGTCGCAAAAGCAATCCGGGATGTTGCCCCGTTTGGTCTCGACGTCTGTAGCGGCGTTCGAACAGAAGGAAAACTGGATGAAGACAAGTTGTCTCGTTTTTTTGAAGAAATTCGAACGGCGGCGTTTCGGGTATGATTTAACGAGTTCCTGAATTCAATTTGCTAATTCTCAACATATGTGTTGATATGGGGAAGAAAAAGACGTACATTAATATGATGGTTCATGTATTGTACCATTGCCGGCTTCCAGTCGTCAGACTCCTTGGATCTCTCCTGAACACTCACCCCACTGGAAAATGCAACCTGTCGCCGTGCGCCTCCATTCGATAAACTACCGTCGACTGGTATTCTCTTGGTTTGCGCAACCGGAGAAATCACTCCACCATTAATTTTTATTCTAAGGAATCCGATGAGCAGTTCTTATCATACCTTCCACATACCGGTCATGGGGACGGGACATTCGATCGATACTCCGATCCGTGTCGCACCTCTGGGCATCACGTCAGTCATCTCGATCGTCGATGATCTGCTGCTGGAACGGATCCGCAAACACTACAACGAAAAGTTCAATATCGCCTATGAAAAGATCCCCCGGTATGCGGAGGACGGAAGGGCGAGAAGGATCACCGCGTACCTGGAAACGGTCAGCGAGATCGTTGAACGGAAAATGGAAGCGGTGAAGAAGCTTCCGTTCTTTGTTGACAACGACAAGAAAAAGTATTTTGACCTTCTCCCCGACGAATCCGCTCCGAAAAAGGCGTATGAAAAACTCGTCGGCATGAAGGCAGGAGCGGAACGGGACGCAGTCGAGAAGGAATTGACCCGTGCCATGGTTCCCGGTTCCATCGACGTGAATATCATGGTGAAACTCGACCGCATCAACCTTGATAAACATGGCAAGCCGCTGAGCGAAGAATTCACCGACGCGAAAGCCGCTTTCCGCGGGTATGCGAACAGCACGCTCAGATCGAGCATCATTCTTTCTGCGGGGATCAACCAGAGTTTGTTCGGGTACATTACGCGGTTCAAGGATTTCTACCGGGACGCGACCGGCGAGATGAAGAAGAAGATCATTCTGAAGGTAACAGATTTTCGCTCTACTCTCATCCAGGGAAGGCTCCTCGCCAAAAAGGGGCTTGAAGTATTTGAGTTTCGCATCGAATCGGGGTTGAATTGCGGAGGGCACGCATTCGCTTCGAACGGTCATCTTCTTCCAAGCCTGTTGAAAGAATTCAGGGAGAAGCGGGATGAGCTTGTTGCAGAATTCCAGCCGCTCATTCATAAATACTATGAAACGATGGGATGGGAATATCCGAAGTCCGCGGAGAACGCCCGCCCGCTGATCACCGTGCAAGGAGGGATCGGCACAAACGGCGAAGCGCGCAGGATGATGGAAGATTTCGGAATGGACCGCACCGGATGGGCGAGCCCCTTTTTGCTCGTGCCGGAGGCGACGTGCGTCGACGATGCGACACGCGAGCTGCTGCGGCAGGCAGGAGAAGACGACCTGTACGTGAGCGATTTCTCACCCCTCGGCGTTCCGTTTAATAACGTACGACGAAGCGGGTCGGAACTGGCGATCCATAAGAAAGCCGACGAAGGCGCGCCCGGATCGACATGCCCCAAAGGATTTCTTATCTCCAATACGGAATACACAGACTTCCCAATTTGCGTTGCATCGAGGGAGTACCAGAAACAGAAGATCAGCGAGATCGATGCTTCAGAGTTGACAACGGCCGAAAAGGGAAAAGCCCGCAGTGCAATTATTGACAAAGCCTGCCTTTGCGAACATCTGGGCAACGGTGCTCTCATCGCTCTTGGTATCGTGCAGCCGACGAACTCACCGCAGGCAATTTGCCCCGGTCCGAACATTGCGTGGTTCAATAAGCTGTACACTCTGAAAGAAATGGTGGACCACATTTACGGAAGAGGCGAATCACTCGTTCCTGCAGAACGCCCTCACATGTTCGCCAAAGAAATACAGATGTACGTCGATTATTTTGAAAAGGTCGTTCAGCGCTGCAGCTACACCGACATGGAAGTAAAGAAGCTTCGTGAGTTCAAGGCGAATCTGGAAAACGGAATGGACCTGTGCCTTCAGTTTGCTGCGAAAGAACCGTATGAAGGTGAAAACCTTGCGTCAATTCCTCCGTGTGTTGAGAAAGAGAGGGCGCGGCTGAATTCCATCTTTGCTGAATTCGAAAGCGAAATTCTGGTGACGGTGGCGCGTTAGAAAGAACGCTTAGCCTCGCTTCTGTTTTATCGGTGTGATGCTTCGGTGTTGCGCGTGTTCCTTGCTTGCCGCGATTCTCTTCGTAAATCGTCAACTCGTTCCCAAACTCTGTTTGGCAACGCCCCAATATGCTCGATGGCCCTCTGAAGCAACTTCCGCGAGATCATTTTCAGTGCAGCGCTGCTTTTTTTTGCTAACGGGTGAGACCGGTCAATTTCACTCCGACGTGAGATTATATCCGTGATAGGTTCTCATCTCACGTTAACATTCCAACACCCTATTTTCAAAAGTTCCCGCACAGGAAAAATTTTTCCTGATAATTGAATACTCTCCGGAAAATATCTTGACGTTGCCCGCCTTTTCTGAGATATTCGTAAGCACTCACGTCGCTTAGGGGAAAAATCAGGGAGTCTCACCATGCTATATCTTTCCATGAAGTTTTTTCACAACAGAACTATTATTAAGCAGAGGGTTCGGAGCAGTTTCACAGCCGTGCTCTTAGTGTCATCGCTCTTGTCTTCCCAGGGCGTCGTTATCAGAGATACAGTTGCGATTAAGCCAGCTACTCCGCGAGAACGCATTCATATATTGAGCTCTTCTCCTTCGCCATCGTGTTACACGACATATTGGTCTATCAACGGCAATGCCATCCTTATCCCCAAGCCGCATCTCTTTTTTGAAACAGCGGATAGTACTTTTGTGACAGTCCTTGACTGTCCCGAGCAGTGGGAAGGAGTTTTCAACGGACCGTTCAACGGAATAATGGGACACTTTCACGCGATGACGTCTTGCGCCGTCCCCGACGGCGAATGGCTTGTCGAACCTGTTTCTGTCCCCCTTCAACCGGGTGAACTTGACGGCAAAGAACTCTGGGTTGACTATGGAGGTACACGGGGCCGCGTGCAAATAGGTGAGTATCATATAGTGATGGACCCTGAGTCTATCAATCTGATGATTACGAACCCTTTGGGTGATACAACAGTAGACGTGGGTGAATCACAGGCGCCCTCAATAACAATGCAGGAAACACATTCAGATTCATCGACGACAATTTTTTGGTTCCCGGGTCAGACAATTAACACTGCCGATTATCTACCACAAATGACGGCAAACGCACTGACCATTACCGTCCAAGCGATCGCCGTAACGAAGTGCGGAAATACGGATTCCGTATCACGTCATATCACGCTACGCAGACAAAAAGCGTTTGACCATTTTGACGTCTATGCAGCACCGGATACGCTGCAACAAGGTGACGTTGCCACACTTCATGTCGTCGCAAAAAGTTCAGACGGTGATACTGTCTTCATTGTTGGATCGACGCCTGTAACGCTCCAGGCCGGACCGCAAAATGCTGGATGGCTTTGGGCGCCTTCTGGTGATGATGTAGTGACCGGGACCCAGATTACGGTGCCGTACTCTACGCTGGAATCGGGAAGCGCCGCCTTTCTTGCATGGGGAGAATCGCCAAGCTCCGCGATTGAAATACCGCTGACAGTTTATGAGGCAGACAATCCTCAGAAGAGCGGGACTGGAACAATAATCGTGGCCGCTTCTCCCGATCATTTTGCCATATCGATGTTGCCGGATACGATATCTCACACCGACACGGCGCGGGTAATGCTTCAGGCGAAAGATGCCCAAGGAAACGATATCCCGTTTTCTGATAATGCATTACTTTCCTATTCTATTCAGCCGGTTGATACATATCTTGGAGATCTGTATTATGTCGACCAGGTGTCTCCCGCTGAAGGTCGCTCGTCGAGCAGGCAGAGCACATTAAAGACCGACGCAGGAAAGATTGTTCTGAAAAAGGTGATAGGAAGTCAAGACAGGAGCTCTAAGATCAAAAGTGGCGAAACGGCAAACATGGCATTCCCCGAAAAGCTTGCTACAAAGGCGAAATCTGCTTTGGAGAAACCTGCGTTCCAACGAAATCTCTTGTTGAAGAAAGGAGCGACAGAGAGCCTAGCTGCTTATAATCTTACCTATGGCCAGGCCCGTTCCGGCAATTTATACTTTATTGCCGATGGAAGTAATCCCGATCAGCCGACGCCGTTGAACCTGACAATCCAATGGCAAAATGATGAGAGCAAAACGGGAACAGGAACAATGATGTTAGATCCGACGTGTATGAGTATCATAGTCACTCCATCGGTGCTTTCACCCGGCGATACGGCTGTTGTCAATATACTCCAGAGGAAAATCGGCGGGGGGCTGGTTCCATATGGATTGTATGATTACTTCGAAATAAGTTTTCCTGATTCCGAGAGCGGCTATGGCACGCTGATCAAAACCGATGATTGGCGGGGAAACGATTTGAACGTCGTTCAACCCCCAATGCGATTTATTGCGGCACAGCAGATAACCGGGGATTCTGTAACCGTTCATCTTCGCGCAGCAGTCGCACAGGGTGGGGCGGAAGTTGCTGTAAAAACCAGTTCTCATGACTCAGTTCTGACTCGTAATCTTTCGGAAAAAACAGCACGCTCGCCTTCTGCCAAAGCGGGCAAGGACGCAGAAGTGAAGCAAATGGCAGAAACTTCTTTTTGTGGAGATGCGACAGCGACGATAATAATAAAAAAAGGAGTCTCATGTCCGGTGGTAACTCTTTCACCACAAGCAATTGTTCCTGGTGATACCTCTGATGTCATTATTAGGGGAAAGATAGAAGGTGATTTAGGGAATGTCCATTATGTAGATTATCCCTCCGGGCAGTTGTTCAACGTCCGCATTATTGCGGGAGGCGAATATGGCGATTTGCTCGAGGTTCAAACCGGCACGAGGGCCGATACGTTGACCGCTGCGTCGTTACCGATTCGCTTTATTGCCGCGCATACGATTTCCGGAGACTCAGCAGTGTTCACAATTCGCGCAGTCCCTGTCTCAGCACCTCCATCGTCGTTGGAAAAAACGATGAAAGCACCCAAGAGTGTCCGACCACCGAAACGGACATTTGTCGAACAACTCGGGGGCGCGTGTACTGAGCCCGTTGCCGAGGGAACGATAACTAATATCGATCACTTTGATATTACACTTGAGAGAAATCCTGTCGCGTATACTGAAGACTCGAGGGTTTATGTCAAGGCAATGAGTAAGGAGGGGACTGAGATCAATCTGGACAATTCTACTCTGCTCGTTATGCAATTGGACGGAGATTTTGCTTACGGAACGTTCATTAAGCCAAATGGTGAGATAGTCGGAATTCCCAGAGAACAGAACGGTGAAATAATAAGAAATCCTCAGTCAGCGTTCTACATTACGTATGGAAACGCCAGGCAGGGCCTGGCAAAATTTTCTGCAATTGGCGCTAACCCAAAGGATTTTGCCACTCCCAAAATAGTTGTTGCATTAAACAGCAATTATGCTGTCCAAGGCACAAAAGATATTACCGTTGTTGAGCAGACTCTCAAGATCGTGATGGATGTGCCCTTGGAAGTTCGCCCCTCAATACCGACAGAGGATCGAGACAACGCGATGGTCGACCTTCGTCAGAAACTTTTCAAGGTACAAATGACGAGAAATAAAGAGGCGGTTTCTAACCATCCGTTTCGTTTATGGACCAATTACGTAGATCAATCGGGTGGACATGATCATGGAGACACGAGGAATGTTCGACGGCAAGATACTGATGACAACTTTGGATATTTCACGATCGGTCAGGACATGATGCAAATGCGCCCTTTGGATGGTGTAACAGACGCAAATGGACAGTGTGAGGTAACCTACCACGCGTCAATATTTGGAGATACAATGAAAATCTATTTAAAATCAACAGATCCAAACAAAGAAAACTTCCTCAAAGATTCGATCGCGGTCGTGGAAAAGGTTAATGGGTTGCTAAATTTCAGGAACATTACGCCATACTCTGAGTGGACTCTACTCCAATCTGATCAAGGAATAATGAGGCATTCTGATAACAATTGGTGCACTTTGGATTTTGCAGATAGTGTAAAAGCGGGAATCGACGATTTTTATGACTGGTCAATGTCGCAAGCCGATGGAAAACCTGCGGTTATTCTGAGTTTGAATGATATGAGTTTGCAATTCGGAGGACGGTTTGATATTAGCGGAGTGTGGGATTTGCGCTACAGTCAACAACATCTCTTTCATCGAATAGGTACAAGCGTCGATGTGAACCCTAACGATGGAAACAACAGGGTTCTAAACAACGATCAACTGGACCAACTCGGGAAATTGATGGAGTTACATCATTTGTTTCGAAATGGGGAACGACCGCAAATTCATTTTGGCTTTACGAAAGGGAATTGAAATGAAAAGAAATAGAGCTATGTCAATTCTGATCAACCTTACTTTCTTAGTATTTGCTTCCGCTCAACAACAACCTTATCCAAAGTTATATTATGTTCAGACTCATGCAAACGTTACTTCCAATAAAGATGACCAAATGTATTCTTATGACTATATTCTGACAAACAGCATTTCGAGCACTGGTAACATTGATGAGCTTGAGATTGATATAGCAAGGAATTCCAATACGGTTGAACTCGATACTCTTGGGCTGAAATTTATAAATGATGGATTTACCGAAAAGAGTTTTCGGAGGAATTTCGCGCACTTGAAGGGGAGAATCGTCCCGGTGGGTTTCACTCAAAGGCCTCCTAAGTGGACTGCAGTTCTCTCGGATTACTTGACGAGTGCCTTTTTTACAACAAGGAGCTATGCAATTCAGCCGGGGCACAGTTTGGGTGGTTTTGAAGTTATGAGTGAGGGCCTCCCAACAATCCGTCATTGCATTGTGTCACCTTTTTTCGATGAAATTGCACTATTCCCCGATCCTGCCGACACGACAATCACATATTACGTACCACCAATCGATTCTGTTCGCAATGCCGTGAAATTCTACGGCTGGACTGTTGGTCCCACTGCTCCGCCGGTAAGCTTTGTTAATTCAGCATGGCTCGACACACTAACATTCTACACCCGCCAATCAACCGCGATTGGCTGGATTAGGAGTGAATCCGTAACAGACAAATATCTGAGTTCGTTTAACAATGCTAAAACACAGTTGCAATCAGATAACCCAGTTGCTGCACGTCAAACACTGCAAGCCGTCGTAACGAACATTATTGGTGACAGCGCAGGTAACATTACAAGTGAGGCGTACGCACTTCTCAGATTTAACACGGAATATCTCATCAGCAAGATTCCAATTCCTCCACCGAGCTCGCCGGAATTAAACGTTGTTCTCAAGAACAGTATAGGCTCAAAGCTGCTTGGCGGCTCGCTCAAATA
>CAYTOA010000026.1:23443-58506 GCA_964439265.1 uncultured Chitinophagaceae bacterium | reverse complement strand
CGGGCACCGATAATCGTTTTAGGGAGTCAACCGGTAAATCATTCTGGCAAATGGTATGGTTTCCCGGACGTGGTCGAGTCCGCAAATCCACGAGACGGTCCGTTCTACTCCGAGGCCAAAGCCTGCGTGCGGAACGGAACCATAACGGCGCAAATCCAGGTACCATTCGAAAGCGGCCTGTGGAAGATTGTGTTCCTTCAAACGCGCAACGAGTGTATCGTAATCGTCCTCACGCTGGCTTCCCCCGATGATCTCTCCATATCCTTCAGGAGCGAGCACGTCTACAGCGAGGGCGAGTTTATCATTCTTCGGATCGCGTTTCATGTAGAACGCTTTTACTATCGACGGATAGCGATGGACCATCACGGGACGGTCAAACTGTTCGGAGATCGTCGTTTCATCCGTTCCGCCTAGGTCATTCCCCCACTCGAATGCGATCCCTTTTTTGTGAAGAATGTCGACAGCTTCATCGTACGTAATTCGCGGCAAGGGACGTTTAACATTTTCCAAAAACTTCGTATTGCGCTCGAGCGTTTTCAGTTCGGGCATCCGATTCTTCAGAACGCTTGTTACGATGTGTTCCAGGAACTCCTCCGCCAGGTCCATATCGTCATCCAGATCGTTGAAAGCAACCTCCGGCTCGACCATCCAGAATTCGGCGAGATGACGGCGTGTCTTGGATTTTTCCGCCCGGAATGTTGGACCGAAAACATAGACCTTGCCGAAGGACATCGCCCCCGCTTCCCCGTAGAGCTGACCGGATTGCGTCAGGTACGCTTTGCCGAGGTCGAAGTAATCGGTCTCGAAGAGCGTACTTGTCCCTTCGCATGCCGCGGGAGTGAAAATCGGCGCGTCGAGCAGAAGAAAGCCCCGGCTGTCGAAAAATTCCCGTATTGAACGAATGATCTCATGACGAACACGGAGGATCGCATGCTGCCGTTCGGATCGCAGCCATAAATGGCGGCGGTCCATAAGGAATTCAACGCCATGCTCCTTGGGCGTGATCGGATATTCTTTCGCGATCGAAATAATGTCGAGGCCCGAGACGTCCATCTCATAGCCGCCGGGCGCACGGTCTTCCTTCCGGATACTTCCAGTAACGCGGAGAGAGGATTCTTGCGTCAGCTCATCGAATCGATTGAAGACGTCTTCAGCAACGTTTGATTTGACGATAACGGCCTGCATCAGACCAGTACCGTCCCGAAGAACGATAAACCTGATCTTGCCGCTGGAGCGTTTTGTGTATACCCAACCGGAAATGCTTACCGTTTCGCCGACATGATGAGAGAGATTTTCAACGTAAATTCGAGAGCTCATGAGAAGAGGCATCCTTTCAAAAAAATACGCAAAAATATACAAAACTTAGGGCACATCTACAAACACGAAATCCCGCTCATCGGCGGGATTTCTGCTGTCTACTGAATACTGCGTACTGTCTGCGTTCTACAAACTCATCTCCATCATCCTCTTGATAGGCACCAGAGCCCGCCGGATCAGTTCAGGCGTCATCGTGATCTCGGGAGATTTGTTCTTCATGCAGAGATATAATTTTTCCATGGTATTCCGCTTCATGTGCGGGCATTCGTTGCAGGCACAGTTTGCGTCCGGCGGGGCTGGAATGAATTCCTTCGCCGGTTCGATCTTCTGCATTTGATGGATGATGCCGACTTCCGTGGCAACGATGAACTTCTTTGCAGGGCTTGACTGAACGTATTTCAGTAAAGCGCTTGTCGAACCGATGTAATCTGCCCTGGACAAAAGAGACGCCTCGCATTCGGGGTGTGCAATAAGTTTTGCATCCGGATGTTCCATCTGCAGCCCGATGATCTTCCTTTCGCTGAAGGTTTCGTGAACAATGCAGCTCCCGTTCCACAATAACATTTCTCGCCCCGTCTTTTTGGCCAGATATGCTCCAAGATTTCTATCCGGTGAAAAAAGGATCGGTTTTTCTTTTGGAATTTTGTTGATGATCTTCTCGGCGCTGCTCGAAGTGCAAATGATATCGCTGAGGGCTTTCACCTCTGCAGAGCAATTGATGTAGGTGATCGCGACATGGTCGGGATGCATTTCCCGGAATTTTTTAAAATCCGGCGCGGGGCAGCCTTCTGCCAGGGAGCAACCGGCTTCCAGATCGGGAAGTAATACTAACTTATCTGGATTGAGAATTTTTGCCGTTTCCGCCATAAAATGGACGCCAGCGAAAACAATAACGTCGGCGTCCGTTGATGCCGCGCGCCTCGCCAACTCGAGGCTGTCCCCGACGAAATCCGCAAGATCCTGAATCTCCGATTCCTGGTAATAATGTGCGAGAATAACCGCATTCAACTCCTTTTTCAAACGTAGAATTTCCGGCTCCAGGTCGAAGGGAACTTCAATGGCAGGGGTTGTTTTATTTTCAGAGCTAATAATCATTCTTCATCACAGTTATCAGTTATCAATTATCAGTAAATAGTAAATAGTTAATAGTTAATATTGACAATGATGATTGATATGTATTCACTGTTCACTGTTTACTGTTCACTATTTCATTGCTTTCGCGACTGCAGTTTCTACTTGTTCAATTGTGATCGAGGTAATCAGAGAATCTGCAGCCCGCACTGCAATGTGTCTCGGGTGCGGCGGTTTCCAAATATCCGGGTCGCTCAACGAATGAAACGAGATTGTCGGCACTCGCTGGGATGCTGCAATATGCAGCGTCCCGGTATCGTTACACAAGAGCAAATCCATATGTCTTATAAACGCCGCCATAATTCTCAATGGCATAACGGGAACTGAATGCAGTGTGTGATGGACGGCCGACAAGATGATCTTCCTTCGCTCAAGTTCATTCGGACTGACAATGAGAACCGTTTCGACGCCATATTTTTCCACGAGCCAATCAATAACAACGGCGAGCTTATCGAGGGGAAAACATTTCGACGGATTCAATGCGCCGAAATGGACTCCCACTACTCGTTTATCAGGAGCAATCCGCAGCGATTGATAGATTACTTCCGCTTCGTTCACCTCTGCATCAGTTAAAACAAGATCATACTCCAAATCGTTCTCATCAGCACCCAGTGCGCGAACGATATCAAGATTGCGTTCGATCTCATGCTTTTGCACGGAAGAACGGGGAACGGTAACGTTGTACATCCGCTCAGGCTGTGCAGGATCGAGAAGAAGATGCCCCGGGCCGACGACATATTTCGCACCGCTCAGCAGCGCCACGATATCGGAAGAAAGAGAACGGGAAATGGTATTGAGAACGATGACGCAGTCAAATCCATTCCGAAGGGATCTCCAGAATTGGATCAGCTTACGCAGATTCCACCGCCGCAGCTTTTCATAAAACACGATAACTTCGTCGACGTAGGGATTATGCTCCATGACGGGCGCGGTATATTCGCGCACGACAATCGCGATATACGCGTTCGGGAACTTCCTCCGCACTGCCCGTACCGCGGGCGTTGCGATGAGCAGGTCGCCAAGCTGGTCGTGCTGGCGAACGATCAATATCCGTCCGAAAGATTCGGTAGGAAGCTGAGAAGCAGTGTATTGCGTGCCAGATCGGAAAACGTTTATCAGGCGGAAAAGATATCGCTTGAGGGTCACTTCAATATGCGGCATCGAATGCTGGCAATGTCACTTGATCACTTTTTATCGGTAATGTCTTCGAAATCGGCATCCTGAACATTATCGAACTGCTGCTTGGATTCTTTCATGCCGACGGACGGGCCCGGTTTCTGCGATTGCTGGAAAAATGGCCTCAAAAACTGGAGCACGACACCAAGTATTTTCGCGAGGATGTATACACAAATTATCCAGAGAATAAGCCGAAACATAACGTCGTCTACACTTTCTTCGAGGGGGGATTGTAGTACTCGACTGCCGCCCGGGTGGGCCGGAGGATCTCATTGTAGAGCTCTTCGAAATCGGCTTTGTCGTTCACAAAATCGATCTCCGTGGAATTGACGATAAGGAGCGGGGCGCTTTTATACCGAAAGAAGAAATAGTTGTACGCCTCATTCAGGTCCTTGATGTACTCTTCTGAAATGTTGTCTTCATATTTTCTCCCCCGGTCTTTAATATTCGACATCAATCGCTCGACGCTCGACTGCAGGTACACTACAAGATCAGGGACCGGAATATTTTTTTCTATCGAACCGACCAGCGTCTCATAAAGCCGCAGCTCGTCGTCCCGCAGATTGAGATACGCGAAGATCTTGTCTTTCTCGAATATGTAATCGGTGACCAGCGCGCTGTGAAAGAGGTCTGCCTGAAACAATTCCTGTTGTTGTTTGTAACGGCTCAGCAAGAAGAATATCTGAGTCTGAAACGCATAGTGGTCCGAGTCTTCATAGAATCGCTCGAGAAACGGGTTCTCTTCGAATTGCTCCAGCACGAGCCGCGCGTTGAGCCGCTCGGAGATCATCCTTGCGAGAGAGGTCTTCCCCGCTCCGATGACGCCTTCTATCGCGATATAACGAACGTCCGCATGTTGAACCGGCAAAGTTACTCCTGCAGGGTTATGGAAAGCGACCGAGTCATTTCCGCCGATACGTCGACGGCGTTTGTATCGTTGCACACGGCGAGTAGTTCTTTTATCGTTTTATGCTCCGACGGATGGATCGTTTCAGGTGAAATCTCTGCAAACGGCTTAAGCACAAACTTGCGATTCACCATTTCCTTGTGAGGAACAACGATCGCGCTGCCGTTTATGACATGATCCCCATACATCAGGACATCAATGTCGATCTCGCGCGGCCCCCAGCGAAATCTTTCCACCCGTCCAATTTCTTTTTCGATCATCTTCATCCGGGAATGAAAAACTGTCAATGCCATAGGCGTCTGGATCCACACCACGGCGTTAAGAAAAGCGTCCTGACTCTTCACGCCAACCGGTTCTGTTTCATACACGCTTGAGACTTTTACGATCCGTGTTTCCGGAATCTCCCTAATCTTGCGCACCGCGCCGGCGAGGAATTGAACCCTGTCGCCGACGTTTGAACCGATTCCCAAAAAAACGTTTTCCATGCGGCTGTTTAGACCTGTCCAGCTCTTGCAGACTCTATCTCCACTTCAACATGGTCGATGATGCCGTGGACCGCCGCTCCCGGCTTTCGAATTCGTATCGTCGTCCTGAGAACTTCGGGAAATTCTTTCAAGATGGCCGAGGCGATCGCCTGAGCAAGAGCTTCGATAAGAAAGAACTTCTTGCCGATCACCGTTTGCTTCATAACGCCGTACACTTTTTCGTAATTCACCGTCTGATGCAGATTGTCATTCGCTCGTGCTTCCGAAAGATCGCAATGCAGTTCGACATCGACTTCGAATTTGCCACCGAGGTTTTGTTCATCCGACATCACACCATGGTAGGCATAGAACACCGCGTTATGAAGGCGGATGATGTCAAGTTTTTTCATGCGATCTTCTTCAAGTGAGAGCGATGAACGAAACCGCGTCTAGTGTCATTTCCCAAAACAAATATTGTATTCTTAAAAAAATAATTCACCGCAAGGGGCGCTAAGGACGCGAGGATTTCTTAGTTTGTTTTACAAAAACATCTTTGTGATCTTAGCGTCCTTTGCGGTTATAATACAAGATTTAATATGAGAAACGGCAATAGATCACGATTTATTTAATTTTTCCCACGTATCCCTGAGGGTGACGGCCCTGTTGAAAACAAGCGCGCCGCTCTTCGAATCCGAGTCCACACAAAAATATCCGAGACGCTCGAACTGAAAACGATCCTGAGGCGACGCGGAAGCAAGACTCGGCTCAACTTTGCAGGACTTCAACACCTCGAGCGAATTCGGGTTGATACCGTCTTTCCATTTTTCACTGTCGGGATACTCCGCAAGGAACAGCCGGTCGTACAAGCGGGTTTCAGCATCGATGGCGTGAGCAGCGGAGACCCAGTGAATGGTCCCTTTCACCTTCCGCGTGCTTTGAGGAGAACCGCTTCGCGTTTCCGGATCGTACGAACATCGCAGCTCGAGGATTTCCCCGGTATTCTCATCCTTTACGACGCCGATGCATTTAATGATGTATGCATACCGCAAGCGGACCTCCGTGCCCAGCGAAAGCCGGAAATATTTTTTCGGCGGGATCTCGCGAAAATCGTCTTGTTCGATGTAAAGCACTTTCGAGAAAGGAATTTTCCTCGCTCCCATTGCGGGATCTTCGGGATTGTTCACTGCATCAAGTTCTTCGACAGTTCCTTCGGGATAGTTTTCGATCACAATTTTGAGCGGACGGAGAACTGCCATCACGCGCAAAGCGCGTTTGTTCAGGTCGTTGCGGAGGCAGTCCTCCAGCCACAATGCGTCGGAGGTGTTTTCACGGCGGGCAACTCCTACGCGGTCGGCAAATGCGCGGAGGGATTCCGGCGTATACCCTCGCCGGCGCAGACCTGATATCGTCGGCATCCGGGGATCGTCCCAGCTGTTGACGTGCCCTTCCTCGACGAGCTGCAGAAGCTTCCGCTTGCTCATGACGGTGTACGTCATATTCAGGCGGGCAAATTCGATCTGCTGCGGATGGTGGAGTCCCAATTCTGCAAGGAACCAGTCGTACAGCGGGCGATGATTTTCAAATTCCAGCGTGCAGATCGAATGTGTGATCCCTTCGATCGAATCGCTCTGTCCGTGCGCCCAATCGTACATCGGATAAATGCACCACTTGTCCCCAGTGCGGTGATGCGTCGCAAAAAGGATCCGGTACATCACAGGGTCCCGGAGGTTGATGTTGGGCGAAGCCATATCAATTTTTGCTCGAAGCGTCCGCGATCCGTTTGGGAATTCTCCGTTACGCATGCGCCTGAACAAGTCGAGATTCTCTTCAACGGTTCGATTCCGGTAAGGGCTTTCCTTCCCCGGATCGGTAAGAGTTCCTCGGTACTCGCGTATCTCGTCGGCGGTAAGGTCACAGACGTACGCTTTGCCTTTCTTTATCAGGCGGACGGCGAAGTCATGAAGCTGTTCAAAATAATCGGAGGCATAATACAACCTGTCTTCCCAGTCGAACCCTAGCCACCGCACGTCCCGTTTGATCGATTCGACGTATTCCTGTTCTTCTTTCGCCGGATTCGTATCGTCGAACCGCAGATTGCAGAAGCCGCTGTAATCTTTTGCCAGCCCAAAATTGAGGCAGATCGATTTTGCATGTCCGATATGAAGATACCCATTTGGCTCGGGGGGAAAGCGCGTGTGCACATTTCCGCCAAACTTGTTGGTTTTCAGGTCATCGTCAATAATATCGCGGACAAAGTTCTTTCGTTCGGGCAATTCGCCGTTCGTCTTGTTGTCTTCAGACTCTTTTTGCTTCTCCATCATTGTCATCGTAATCTTTCAATTGCAGAATTAATCCTTCTCACCGATTCTTCTTTCCCAAGGATGAAAAGTATATCGAATAGTCCCGGTCCCGACCCGACCCCGGAAACAGCCAGCCGCAGCGGGTGAATAAGATCGCTGTTGCTAATCCTCATAGACTCAGCAGTTTGGTGCAGCACGGTTTCAAAATCCTCTTTGTTCGAATGTTCCATGCGGGAGAATTGTCCGGCGAGTTCCCGCAATTGGGCAGGCGATCCTTGTTTCCATCGCTTCTTCACCACGTCGTCGTCGAACTGCACGGGTGCCTGAAAAAAATACGGACTCTTTTCGACGAAGTCTTTTACGAATGTTACCCGTTCGCGCATCGCCGAGATGACCTTTAACAGATAGGCATCATCGAAATCTTTTTTGTCGAACGTCGAGGCCGCAAGCTGCTCTCTCAGGTTCTGGAGCAGCTCTGTCTCGGATTTTCTCCGAAGGTATTCGAAATTAAGCCAGTCGAGCTTTTCGATGTTAAACACAGCGCCCGAATTACCGACGCGGTCGAGAGAGAATTCTCTTGAAAGCTCATCCAGCGAAAAGAGCTCTCTTTCGCCGCCGGGGTTCCAGCCGAGAAATGCAACGAAGTTCACGAGGGCTTCTTTGAGATATCCCTTCCGGCGGTAATCTTCGACCGCGACGTCGCCCTGGCGTTTGCTTAATTTCGATTTATCAGGGTTCAGCAGCAGCGGCAAATGGGCAAATTGAGGCACTTCCCATCCAAAATGACCGAACAGAATCACATGTTTCGGCGTACTCGAAAGCCACTCTTCGCCGCGAATGACGTGCGTGATCTTCATAAAATGATCGTCGACAACCACAGCCAGATGATACGTCGGATATCCGTCGGATTTAAGAATGACCTGGTCGTCTAAAACCTTATGCGCGATGGTGACGCTTCCGCGGATGAGGTCGGTAAAGGTCAATTCACCGTCGAGCGGGACTTTCATCCGGATGACATGGTGTTCGCCTTGTTTCAGCTTCTCTCTAACGTCTTCCTGAGGAAGATTCCTGCAGTGGCGGTCATACGACGTCGTAAGCTTTGCCGCGGATTGTTTCTCACGTACTTCCTTTAGCCGCTCCGGCGAACAGAAGCAATAATAAGCTTTGTGCTCTCCGACAAGCTGATTTGCATATTTCTGGTAGAGATTGATCCGCTGCGACTGGATATACGGGCCGTAGTCGCCTTCGCGTCCCGGTCCTTCGTCGTACCTGATACCCGCCCATGCGAGAGTGTCGACGATATTCTCTACTGCTCCATCCACTTTACGAGACTGGTCGGTATCTTCGATGCGAAGAACGAATTCACCGCCTTCTTTTTTCGCCAACAGATAATTGTATAAAGCCGTTCGCAATCCTCCGACATGCAAAAAACCCGTCGGGCTTGGAGCGAATCGCGTACGTACTTTGCCCATAAAGTAACCCGACATATGATCAACGCAGATCAGTTTAAAGGCAGTACACGCCGCCATCGGTCGAGCATGCACGCGCTGCCGTATTCTATTAATAATTTCCGTACCGGAACCCCGATGTCGTGAGACTGTGACGATCAGCGGAAATAATCCGGTAATTAAAAAGATAGCAAACTTTTGATGGGAACGCAAACTCCAAGCGAATCCCATGAAACAACATCTTCACTCTCTTGATTTCGCTTGCTGCATGAGAAACGTCATCAACCGCGAGGCGGGCACGCGGGGATTAAAAGAAGTATTATCGCTCAGGTACGATACAAATTTTCCTTCGCGATACAATGAAGGCGGGCTTGGACAACTCTTATTGAACGGACTGAAAACTCCCCTCAATCCGCCGTACGGACAATTCGGATTAAATATGCTTGTGGGAGAGCCTTCAAATCCATACTGTCCCCATGGATTAACAATGGAGTGAGGATGCGATGTATCGGCCCATACTAATCCGAGATATGCCCCGTCGGATGCGATTATGCGGCAGCCCAGGAACTGAAAAAGGTCTTCGTTCAACACATGGGCTTCCGAAGTATCCGGCTGGATGTATTCTGCCTGCACGCCTGAATCCGAAGATTCAGGCCTCGTCTGCGTCGAGTATTTCCCGTAAATATATTTTTCGAGGATCTTCGGTTCATTGACCTGGTCGAAGATAATCCATTCCCGTTTATTGCCCTTGTGGTCAAATTTGTAAGTGTTTTTAAAAGGCCGATCTCTTTCGATACCCGACTCTTCCACAAGGTCTCCCCTTCTGTCATATGAATAGACAGCACTGTACGTCACACGCCCCTCTCCCGTGTAGTCGGTTTCGGCGGTCATGTTCCCCTTCGCATCGTACTGAAATGTCGACTTCGCCTTGACGCTGCTGTCCGGCCTGTACACGTACTCGGCGGCCAGGTTCTCAGCATTGTCGTAGACAAACGCGATCCTGTTTGCAACGTTATACTCCGCCGAATCGAGAGTATTAAAATCTCTCGAGTATTTAACCAATTCTATCATCTCACCGTTGTTGTCATACGCATACGTATACCGGGATACGCTGTTTATCTGTTCGATCATGTTGCCGGCGGAGTCGTAGGTGTACAATTCTTTCGAGAACAATCTTCCGTCATCGAGATAGCCCAGGCTCTCGAGCAGGTTGTTATCGCCGTCGTAGATATAGATTACCTTCCGGTCGACGGTCCCGTCCTGTTTGTACGAAACCATCTCTTTCTTATTTCCTGTTGAGTCGTAACGATAAATCGTCTTCGTCTTGGCATCCCCTTTTGTTGTGACTTCCTCGATGAGGTTTCCGTCTTCATTATAGCGATATTCGCTGTTAGAGAAAATCGTCCCGTCATTCGGATTGTATGTAGTTTCCCCTACTTTGTGGCCATTTTTGTTGTACCGTACAGTTGAGAGTTGGATTCCCTTTTTCTCGGGCTTGCCGAAGCTATAGGTGTATCTCCACGCAGACGTGGAATAGATCCCCGAGGCCTTGATCCGATCGAGTCCTTTCTGCTCAAGTCGTTTCTCTTTCAACACTTCCTTCTTGCTCTTTTGGGATAGTCCTCCCTCAGCCATCCCTTCACACGAAATGAGAAGAACGGACAGCAGAAGGGCAAGGACGGAAAACAAGCGTGGTTTACTATTCATTCAATAAACTGCGGATTTTTAGCAAGTCAAACGCGGGCTGCAAAATTACGTGAATCCTGTTGTTGAGCTAGAAGATCAAGGCTGGCTCTTAAGGTACTAAGCAGATAGTTACTATTCAACTCTATTTTTCTTTCGACTAATCAGTAACGCGATGGCTCCCATGAATGACGATCTGCACTGCTCCGCCGCATCCGCTGTTCAGGCTAAATTAGATATTGGAATAGTTGGCTGGAACTGGAAAAGCGTGGTGGTACGTAGGTCGAAAGCCCGACAGAAGACGAAAAAAGCCCAATAAAGACAAATAGAAGCGGTTTGTAAACGGTTCTATGAACTCTATGCTCGGCAGGCAATCTTCGCGAGGCAAATATTTCCCCTGACGGGCAACATCTCACGACCGCCGGTGTGAAATTAGTCGAAAACGCGCAATCGTCGATGAAAATTTTGTTATCCGCTCACGCGGCAGAAAAGCAATTCAAGGCAACGATGGACTTTCAGTTCGCATTACCTACGCCTTTGCCTCTGTAAGTTTTCTGAGCTGCCGAACTTTTTCATAGAATTGCTGCAACGACATGTTGGTAAGGAATATCATGCCGCGGGCACCACGAAGCCGCGGGTGAGAATTTTGCTGAAAGAACTCCTTGCCCAGGCATGTGCGGACCATCGAGTACTGCTGCACCTGGATCTTCTGCGCAAGCTCAGAAAATGGACCGTCATGTTCGTAACTCGGGAAGGACGCCGCGCTCTGCGAGCCGAAACAGTTCATGAACGATGTGTGGAGAAGCGACATCGTATTCAAGGACACCGGAACCATCGTGTCAGCCTCCGACGGGGTAAACCTGTACCAAATATTCCGATATCCCCAAATTCGTATGTTCGAATTACCGCTTTCCTGCTGATAGAGCCGGACTGCTTCCGCGGTCGCCTGGAGAACTTTGTAGTGCGTATCCGGGCCGCTTCCTTCGGGGTCAAAAGCAACAGTGATGACGTTCGGCTTGATTTTCTTGATCAATTCAAAAATTGGCACCACATCGCGGTTCACTTCCGGTTCTTCAGAGAAAAGGTCGCCGCGGTAAAACCCCAGGCGCAGCGGGAATACAGAAGAGGGTTTGATGCCAAAGTATGCCCAGAGCAGTTCTACTTCCCACTCACGCAGCATTCCTTTGAGGATTTGTATGTCCGTCGGATCTTTGGCTCCGGGGTATTGATGCTCAAAATAGCGTTCAAGCTCTACCACCTTTTGTTTCAGGATATCGAATTCGCTTGTTCCGTAGACTTCCACGAAATTTCTGCATACCCTGCGGGCTTCCGCTTCATCTTTTATCTCCTGCGTTTTCGCAGCGACGCCGTCGAGGAACATGTAGACTTCTTCAGCTCGCTTCGTCTGATTCAACGGCTCGAAATAACCGGAGCTGCGAAGGTCTGCGAAAGAGGATAAGGCCAAATGACGGTGTAATTTCTTAACGATAGAAAGATAATAATGGTTTGAGACCGCAGTAAACCCCGAGGTCATGTTTGCAAAATAATGCTCGTTCGTGGGGTCGCGGACAAGATGATAGAGGTACGACAGGTATCCAAGCGTGATATCATCATGGTGAGGTTCCGTGTGAAGAAATGTCGTTTTCACCAACGTCTCGAGTCCTTTGGAAATCTTTTTCTCCAAAGAATTTTTCACCGCTGTGATAACGTCCGCCGGATTCTCCTTGGAACGATTGAAGAACTCACGGGTGAACTTATTCGCTTCAAATTCCTCTTTTGTCAGATCATCCAATCGTTTCCCTTCCTTGAGTGCAAGCGAGATAACGACATCATCCCTGTGAACGTCGTTGAACGCCGGCAACGCGCAAAAATCAATAAAGCGCCGTTCAGTCAATAAGCTCGCGGCGCCTTTCGTCAGATAGAATTTTGCGTGGCGGAGATCCTGTAACGCGGAAGCGGGATTTTTTGGATTCCTTGGTTCTTCGACAGCTTCGCGGACGATGGTTGCTTTTGCGTCTCCGGCGGCGATGATGATGGCGGTGGCTGATTCGTTATAGGTGATCGTTGCAAGACCGATTGTGATCACGAGACGGCTTCGCGAAATCTCGATTCCGCCGAGGTCAGTTGCTGCAGCTGCCTGCGTTTCGTAGTTCGTGCCGGTCAGCCGCGTCACGGAATAAAAGCTCGACCCCCGCACGTTGAACGCGATATGCCCGTCCGGTCCTATTCCGCCGAGAAAAAAACCTATTCCCCCCATCTCGCGGATCTTCCGTTCGTACTCCATGCAGAACCAGTCCACGCGATTGATGGTGTCGCGCTGCAATGCTTCTAATTCCGTCCGCGTCTGGCGGACGCGGAGCGAGAGGTCGACGACACCGCCGGGGAATACTTCCTGCATCTTTTTTCCGGGAAGAATTCCGAGATTCGTCGAATCGATCAAGTGCGCTCTCTCCGGCGTCAGGCCGAACCCGTCGATATAATATTTCTTAACGTAGTAATTAAAGCTATTGTGCTGCTGAGAATCCATCGGGTAGAACTCATCGATTTGAACGAACGAGAGGTCCTTCATCTGCGGCCGCTTGGCGTTCGCGATACCGTAGTCGTGAAGCATCGACTGTATCTCCGGTTTCTCCCATCGTTCAAGAATGCGGCTCACCCACTTTATAAAGTGTTCTGGCGTTTTGCCCGTGGGGAGAGAAATGACGCCGCCGGGATTCTTCTGAACCCATTCAATGAACCGGAGCGCCGAGAGTTTTCCGAGGAGAGGAAAGTTATCGACTTCAATGACGTCGATCTTTTCCGTCGGTGAATAGCGAAGTTTCCTGCCGATCTTTGCAAGCTCGACTTCTTCTACAGAAGACGTTCCATCATACACCATACGCTGTTTCTGTTCCTTTCTTTTCGTATTTGCGATTTGCTGAGAACTCTTTTCCCATCGTCACCACGATCTCATGAAACGACCCAAGTTGTTCCGACGAAATTTCCCCGGTCACTTCTTTCCCATCCATGAAAATCGACCGGACTCCCTTTTCCACTCCGTCGGGATTCTTGACCGTGATCTTAAATGTTGCACCGCGCCATTTCCGCGTCACCTCAAACCCCTTCCACTCCTTCGGGATGCACGGATCAACGATGAGCGTATCAAAGCCGGGGCGGATCCCCAGAATCCATTTGGTCGCTGCGGTGTAGGCCCAGCCCGCGCTCCCTGTAAGCCACGGATGACGCGACCTGCCGTATGCGGTATGGTCTTTTCCCATGATGAATTGACAATATGAATACGGCTCGGATTCACGAACTTCGATCATATCGTTTTGATTGTACGGAAGGATCGCGTCGTACAGCTTCATGGCCGCGGTGCCCCTTCCGAGTTTGCACTCCGCGATCATCGCCCATGGGTTCGGGTGGCTGAAGATCGCTCCGTTTTCCTTGATGCCTTTATATACGCGCGTCAAATAGCCGATATCGTCATTCGGTTCAGAGTAGGTTGGCCAGCAAAGGTGAATGCCGTACGGCGATGCGAGATACTTATGGACCGCATCCATGCACTTTTTACCCCGTTCCGGCGATGCCGCGCCTGAAAGGACTGCCCAGCTGTTGCTCTCCAGAAATATTTTCCCCTCTTCGTTCTTGCCCGTCCCAATCTTGAGTCCTTTCTTCGTCACTCCGCGAATGTACCACTCTCCATCCCACAATTCCCTTTCACACGCTTCGCGAACATTCTCGGCCATCGCGGAATACACTTTGACGTCGGCTGACCTGCCGAGATGTTCGGCTGCGGCGACAAATTCCCGAAGAGCCCAGTAGTGCATAAAAGAGACCATTGCGCTTTGTCCCCCGCCGAGATTCAGACAGTCGTTCCAATCTGCGCGAAGTCCAAGACATATCCCGTTTGCCGCGGTTTGTTCCGCCGAAAAATCGAGGGAACGCTTCATGTGCTCGTACACCGTCGCTTCGCCTCCATCTGCAAAAGGAACTAGCCGGTCGAAGAATCCGGCGTCGCCGGTCTCTTTCACGAACTCGCAGATCGAAGCAATGATCCAGAGGGCGTCGTCTGAGCAAACATCTTCCATTCCATGGATGATGTCGTTCGGTGCCGGAGTAGGGACGACAGTGGGTAGTTTCACGCCGGGAAGCTTTTGTTCTTTCGGGAAAAAAACTTCGGGGTCGAACAGATGGAGGCCGTACCCTTTGCTGACCTGTCCGTGAAGAAGCTGGAGAATGCGCTCTTTTACTTTGTCAGGGTTTGAGTGCGGAACTGCCATCACGTCCTGAGATGTATCGCGATAGCCCAGTCCCGTGCGTCCGCCCACCTCGACAAACGAAGCGAAGCGGGACCAGACAACACACGTCTCCGCCTGGAAGAGCGTCCACGCGTTGATCATTGTGTCCAATCCCTCGCTCGGCGTCGAACACTTAAATACCGATTGTTTTCTTCTCCAGTACGTTGCAAGTTCGAGGAATGCATCGTCGACATTCTTGAGTACAGAATATTTTTTCCTGATCTTCTTCCCCTCTGCGCGGGACCCAACACCGAGCATAAAGACAAGACGCGTTTCTTCACCGGCTGCCAGCGTCAACTTCTTGTGAAGCGCACCGCAGTGATTCCCGCCAAGCTCCGTACTATTGCCGCAGTTTCCCCGTTCTACTGCAATGGGGTTCGTTTCAGTACGATAGGGGCCAAGGAAACGGTCCCGGACGCAATCGTAACTATCGGGATTCACATTGGCAGTGAAATAATGATACGTCCACGGTTCGTAAAAAAAATCATATTCAATGATGCCATCGCTGTAGTTCGAGCCGCTGGCATACAGCGACATCTGGAGATTCTGGTTATCGATCTCGATATGATGAAAAGAAAATTCTACGTACGAAAAGACGCTGAGATTCTTCGGCTTGCCGTTGTTATTTTTGATCTTCACATCCCATAGCTCGACGTCATCAGCGATCGGGATGAAGAGCGTTTGTTCCGCGTGGATGCCGTTGACATCGCTGATAAATTTCGAGTACGACAGGCCGTGCCTGCATTGATATTTCGTTTTCGAGAGGTCTTTTCCAACCGGCTGCCATGAGATCGACCAATACTCGCCCGTATCATCATCGCGGACATAGACATAATGTCCCGGCCGGTCCAGCGGTACTCCGTTTTGGCGGAATCGCGTGATCCGGTGATGTTCCGCGGTCTTATAGAACGAATATCCCCCCGCGTTGTGGGAAATGACTGTGCACAGATCTTTCACGCCAAGATAGTTGGTCCAAGAAACGGGCACGTCGGGCCGTTCGATCACATACTCAAACTTATCATTATCAAAATATCCGTATCGCATTGATGTCCTTTTTATTTTGATCCAGGATGAGATGAAAAAACCGCGTAGAGAGCATCCGTGAGCGGCGTGCTCCCATCCTCCAGATAATCGCCGGTGATCTCCCAGATGATGACGCCGCGCGCTTTATGATCGACGACATACTGAGCTTTGAGTTTTATCGATTCAGCGTCATCGAAGGAAACCAAGGTGTTAGTCTCGGGCAGGACAAGGTATGGCACTTTTGCTTTTTCATCCCAATGACGGTATTTGTACAGATATTGAACGATGGAATAGTAATTCACGTCGCCGCCGGGAAAGAGCGTCGTGTCGCTTCCGTGGCTCTCTCCGTTCAACGCTGTGCACTGCGCAAACGAGTGGCCATAGAAGGGAATTCCAAGATTGATCTTTGATGGAGGAATATGAAGGTCATGAGTAAAGAGTTTGAACGTCTCATCAATGCTGTAGCTGTTGTCGGCAGTGTTTGACGCATAGAGGGGCGAATTATGGCCGCTGCGGGGAGACCATGACCCATTGTAGTCGTACGTCATGATGTTGAACATGTCGAGTAGGTTTGACAACTTCCCGACATCATACCCCGAGAGATGATCCGCCGTTGCGGAAAGCGCGGCAGAGAGGAGAATTTTCTTGTCCCTCTGCAATCCGTACGCATCGAGACTGTCTCGCAGGATCTGGAGCAGCGCGGTTGAGTTAATCAGGTCGGCAGGTGTGCCGTTGTGATCTGTGTAGGCGGGATATTCCCAATCGATGTCGATGCCGTCAAAGTCGAATTTTCGGACCGCATCGACACACGCATGTGCAAAGGCTACCCGAAGGAGCTCCGTCGACGCCACTGCCGGAAAATTCTGTGAATCTTCCCACCCTCCTATCGACAACATGACTTTTACTTTGTATTCGTGGGCAAGCGATACAAGGGATGGTTTTCCTATCGTTCTGCATAGAATGAGGCTGTCGCCCGTAGGATTGATCCCTGCGATCGTCCCGTCCAGAAGAGGATGCCAGAAGGCATAATCGATGATCGTCAGCTTCTTGAAAGGAATTCTGTCAAACGTCATGTGGGAGTTCTTGTGCTGCCAATTCCAGGATGGATAATATCCAATAACTTCCTTCTGCTGACCCATGCCGGCGGCACAGACCACAATCATCAATAATATTAAAGAGGATAATATTCTCTTCGTGTTCATTTCGTTGTAAGTTTGAATGATCTTTCTTCTAACTGTTTACTGTTTACTGATTACTCTGTATTTGTTCAATCTCCCTGAACGGAACAAACCATGTCGCGAGAAATGACGGAATGGTCGCAACGATCACCCAGATGAAGAAATCTTTGTACCCGAGAATGTCGCTCAAGAATCCGCTGAGCATCGACGGGATATTGAATCCAAGCGCCATGAGCGCCGTCGCAAATGCATAGTGTGCCATCTTATACTTGCCGGGAGCGATCTGCTGCATCATGAACAGGGTCAGCCCGATGAATCCGAATCCGTAACCAAAATATTCGAAGACGACGGCTGATTCGATCACGTAGAAGTTGGACGGCTGGGCGATAGCGAGAAATGTATAGACGGCGAACGGGATATTGAAGAAGCAGCAAAGAACAAAGATCGATTTGCGCAATCCTTTGTTCGCTGTGAAATATCCCGACAACACTGAGCCCAGGATAAACGCGAGCGGCGGAAAGAAGCCGTACAACAAACCGATCTCTTCGGTCGAAAGTCCCAGACCGCCGTGGGATCGGGCAGCCCGCATGAACAACGGAACAATTTTGATCGCTTGCCCCTCGGCAAAACGATACAAAACTAAAAAGATAATTCCCCACCAGATATATTTTTTTTGAAAGAACGTTTTGACGACATCCTTGAAGGTAGCAAATGCTTCGTGGGTCGTCTCCACATCCCCCGATGCGCCCCCCGACGGAAGCACTTTCGCGTGATACAGACTGAGGACGACGAGAATGGCTCCAAACATTCCCATCACGATCCCCCATGCGGGGACAACTCCAAGAGTTATTTCAAGCTTCCCGGCGATAATGACAAAGACGCCCTGCGAGAGGATCTTCCCGACGTTATAGAATGCACCCTGCCAGCCGACGTATTGCGATTGTTGTTTGTCTGATAAGACGTTGACATACACTCCGTCGGCTGCGATGTCATGCGTGGCAAAATTGAATGCGATAATGGCAAAGAGAACAAGAGACCATTGAAAAAAGCTGGGAAGCTGAAGCGTCAGCACCAGCAGTCCGAACAGAACGCCCCCAGCAAACTGCGTAGCGATGACAAAGTATTTTTTCGTCTTGAACATTTCGAGAACCGGACCCCACAACGGTTTCAGCATCCACGGCAGAGCGACGAGCGTAGTAAAGAATGCTATCTCTCCATCCGACCTTCCCATGCTCTTGTACATCAGAACAGAAACGACGTTCACAGCAACAAACGGCAAGCCCTCTGCAATGTACAGCGTTGGTACCCAGAGCGCAGGGTGCCGCAGTTTTGCTTCGATGTTGTTCTGCATTGAGTATTTCCTATCGCATGTTAATTATACCGACGTCACTGCATCAAAATCATTTTTTTTGTTTGGACAAATGACCCTGCCTGAATCCGGTAGAAGTAAACGCCGCTGGCTGCGTTATGCTGCGACGCATCGAACCGAACGCTGCCGACCCCTGCACTCCGCTGTTCGTCGAGCAGGGTTGCGGTCTTCCGCCCAAGGATGTCGAACACTGTTATGTTCACATGCGATGCGCTGGGCAATTCAAATTGTATGATCGTCGACGGGTTGAACGGGTTGGGATAATTGTTGCAGAGGACAAAGCCTTCCGGAACGACGGTCAACGCGCGCCCAACCGCAACGTCAGTCGTTGTCATCTGGGCCTCAATGGCGTCCATGAGCGGTTGATTCTGTCCTATCACATCCTGGGTGATCTCCCAGATCATCACTCCAGCCAGACCTTGAGTCTTCACAAACTGGCACTTGAGCGTTATCGACACAGAATCGTCGAGCGTGATGAGTTTGGCGGGAGACGATGACGTGTAGTAAGGGGCGTTCGATCCTGCATCCCATGAGTACGTCCATGCGCCGCTCCTGATCATGTTCATGATATCACTGTACGCGAGATCTGCTTCTCCAGAATACGTACTGTAGAGTGTGGAGGTCCCAAACGATTTTCCGTAGAACGGGAGGCCGAGAACGATTTTGTTTTTAGGAATGCCACGGGTTCCGGCGAGGTACTGAATGCTTTGAACGATCGAGTAGGCATCCGGGTCCGTGTTAGGATCGGTGCCGATCATGAGCGGTGCATTGTGCCCGGCAACCGAACTCCAGCTTCCGTGGATATCGTATTCCATCGCATTGAACCAATCGACATATTGCGTGAGCATCGCAAAGTTGTGCCATTGCCCCGACCAATCAGATGGGCCAATAGCCATCGTGATGAGCCATGTAGTGTCAATTGCTCGGAATGCAGAACGTAATTCTTTTACGAACGAAACCTCGTTGTTTTTCTGGGCAAGCGTCGACGGCCCCTCCCAATCCACATCGGCGCCGTCGTAGTGAGATGCCGAGAGGTGTGAAACGATGTTGTTGATAAAGGTCTTTCGCAGGCCTGAGTCCGCGGTTACGGCGGCAAGATTTTCGGTTTGTCCCGTGCCTGCCCCCCCGAATGATAGAAGTATCTTGCGGCCGGCGCGGTGAGTCGTGTTGATGAGCGCCGTATCGACAATATTATCGTCGAACGAGAGGCTTCCGTCCGGATTCGGCCATGCAAACGCATGGTTGATATGGGTAAGAGAATTATATTTTATTGCCGACGCCGGCATCACCGCACGCTCCCCCATTGGATAATACCCGACAACACGATATTGAGCTAGCGCGGCCAGCGAGGATACGAGCGATAGAAACAAAAGGGAGAGCGGAAGATGTCGAGCGGCGATTTTCATGATCATGTAGTTTACGGAATAATTTCTTCGGTTCCATTGTGCCGATCGATAGTTCTCAACATTGAACGATCAGATCATGGCTCAATGATTCCATCTGTCTCGCCTTCACAAATCGTTGTCCGCCAAGGTCTATTTCGAACTCCTGAATGATTGAACCTGGATTCACCGAAGGCGGTATCGACGGAACATTCACTGCCCCGATACGCAATCACAGAGGGCGCCACTTTGGCGCCCCCTGTGATAGTAGGAGAGGAGAAGAAAAGCAATTACTTCAGCAACATCATTTTGTGAACGAGACGATTGTTCCCTTGCTCAAGAGAATAGAAATACACGCCGCTGGTCACGTTCGACATGTCGACACGAACGGTGTATGTTCCTGCGTCCTGATGGGCGTTATCGACAAGCGTTTTCACGAGCTGACCGAGAACGTTGTATACTTTCAGGCTGACTGCTCCTGAGACAGGGAGACTGTACTGTACATTTGTGCTCGGATTGAATGGATTCGGATACGCTTCGGACAAGCTGAAGGTATGCGGTGCAGCACTCACATTCGATACGACGCGAGTCTGAGCGCCCGTCGTCCAGAATGGATCGCCATAGACCTTTCCATCTGAGGCTGTCAACGAAGCAGTATATTTCAAATCATTCGATGTTTGTTCCGGAAGAGGCCATGTCGGCGTCCAGTTTCCCGAACTGTAATCAGGAACTGCTGCCTGATATCCCCACAAGTGTGTGGCAACGTCAGCAAGTCTGAATTCGCGCAACCATGGAATTAATCCGATACCATCAGCTGCCGGCGGTGTTCCCGAAGCAGCGATCATCGTGGCGATGCCAGAGCCGAATCCCGGATCGACATTTTGGTTCGCCGTATTATGGAATCCGCTGTGATTTGAAAACATTGTTGAGGTAAAATCGTTCATCCAAGGGCACTGGTAAATCCAATTATGATTGTCAACGGTATCTGCATTCCATGCGGTTACCGCAGCGGTAATCGATGACGGCATATAATAAAGGTTATCATTGACCGTGATCTTTCGTGCCGCTTCCGCAAGTGTTACCCAATTTGCCGCAGTCGTATCGACAACCCAGGCAGCAACCGATTTGCTCAGCGTATCAAGATCGATGACTGCGCCGAGGCCGCCGGTCCAAATGCGATCCCACCAGGGATATTCGCCGTTGCCCATTCCACCCGCATAAGTCGCGAACAAAATATTATGCTGGAAATTCCAATTTGTCGCATTCATTGCAAAGAAAGGGTTCTTGAATACGCCAACGACAGTATTATGAGTAAAATCAAAGTACCTCATATACGTGGTGGTCACTGGAGCACTCACGTATCCATTCAGGCACAGGAAGGTATTGTAACGCATAACAACGGTGTCAGTCGGAAAATGACCGAGGTCGTTTCTATTTCTGAATGCTTCTCCGGTGTAGTCGCTTCCCGTGTTTACAAAGTTCCTGAATTTGCAGTTTGTGATCCAGAAACTATCCCAGTTCCCCGAGTAATTAATGCCGAACTGGCTCCATTGTTCGAACACGACGTTGTTGATCCAGGTCTTCACGCTATCGGCGGTGACAGTTATTCCAAATCCGTCTCCTAAATTGATAGAATTGTCGATGGAAATCCCGATAAGATAAAGGTTGGCGATCTTCACGACCGAACCGTTCTTCGTAAATGTAAACAGATGACCCGGAATTGAATTGTCCGTAAGCACGTTCGGCTGAATACATGGCGGCCGACCTTGTGCTCCGAGTACGCCCACAAAAGACACACTATTGTTCACAACCACGGATTTATTAAAAACGTAGGGTGTGTCGGTAGAGACAAGCTTATACACTCCGTGGGGAGTTGCGGCACGCTGATCCTGCGCGATGACGCTGTCAAGAGTGATCGTTATTGGCGTCGCATACACGACGAGTGTATCGTTTGATGCAATAGACCGTGCCGGTGCAAACAAAAGCACGATCATCGCAGCAAGTAGTGCTATGGTGAATACTTGTTTCATGATTACTCTCCTTGTAATTGTTAGGTGTAATTATGATTCTACTGCTTTTCCATTTCCGATGATTTCTGGGGTTCGAAAATGGCATTGCAACTGCAACTCTTGTTTATACCGTACAACACCTCCTTTCGGGCGACATATTGGATTGAGTGTGAAATTACCTGATATTGTTAGTTCAATTGATCACATGTAAATATTCGTCCCGGCATCCTGCTATAATTGATACCGAAGGCCTACTTCAAGCATATAATCATAATCCTGTTCCTGCGCGGGCACGCCCGTAGGAGCTGTTATCACGCTGACGTCGTTGGCATGATTAATATTATTCCAGGTGCAGAATACCTGGAGCCCTTCGATCGGCAGCTCCTGTTTTACTGCGAGATCCCATCGATTGTAGGCAGATGTGTAGGTCCGCAATTGCGTCCAGGGATTTGGACCTGTAAAGATCTTATCCGAATACAGCATCGACAAGCGGACAGAAAATCCCTTGTAGTCGTAGCCAAGCGACAAATTGAAAATATTATCGGGCTGGTAGAGCAGCGGAGCGGTATAACTGGAATCGATATATTTTGTCGGCCTTACACTTGTATTGACATACTGGAACGGATATTCGGCCTTCGAGAATATGTGAGTGAAGTTTGCGTTCACCACCAACCCGTCCAGCGGGCGTGGTAAGTACCACAAGTGTGTCTGCCAATCGAGTTCCATACCATAGTCGTTTATTTTATACGGGTTGTTAATGTATTCCGATACAGCGATGCCCGGAATCGGTGTCTTGTTGGTCACCCATGCGGGATAATATTTGGCCAACAGTGCAGGAGTAGCAGGAGTGAACGTTTGCTGATAGATGAGATTTGTAATTTGCTTCAAGAACCCTCCGGCAGTGAACAGCCCCAGGGCGTTGTTGTAAAAAGAAAAGTATGCATCGTAATTTGTCGATCGTATAGGATCCAATTTGAATCCGTTCCACGTGAGCGTGCCCCGGGTTTGCGCGACATCAATGATCGGCGCCAGAGAAGAATAGTCCGGGTACGACACTGTATTGGAATATGCCAGGCGAATATCGAACCAATCGACAGGTTTGTACCGGACCAGGACGTCCGGCAGCCAGTACGGATGGTATGCTGTGACGGTATCCAGCTGGTTCGCATACGTGTCGTATGGATTGGGGCCTTGTAATCCTTGTGCGCCGATATACACCGTTTTAAGCTGCTGGAAACGGACACCGGGAGTGATCGAGAGCAATGGCCCTACGTTGATCGTTGCCATGACGTACGCTGCACTGATGTCTTCTTTTCCCGAATAATCATTTGCTGTTGAGTTGCCGATATCATGATTGTAACTGATATTGTTGGGAAGTTGATTGGCATTCATGTAGTTTACCATGTCACCCAGGCGTGAATAATCGAGTGGATAGTTCATCGTGTAATCTCCGTTGAGAAACTTCCCGTAGCTGAAATGTGGATCCAGGAAAGGAGACATAAGGACGTTCAATGGATCTCCCGGTTTCGACGCGAACCACGGGAACTTCGCCGACAGTTGATTGATAATGGCGCCCCCGCTCGAATAGCCAAAAGCCTCCCCATCAAGCGCATCTAAATTATACGATCGGGTCTGATGCCGATACTTTCCGCCGAACTTCAGCGTAGAAGTTATCATATTCGAAATATCGACTTGCGTACTAAGATTAAGAGCCGCTGTCAGGTCTCTTTCATTCGTGAAACTGCTGGTCGACGTGATGGTTTGCAGCAGAGTGTTACTGATATTGTTGTTGGCAGATCTTGCGACGTCTTGTGGATTGAGGTTTGCAGCGTCACCATACTGTCCTATTCCGGCGGAAGAGTTAATAAAATTAACCGTCCAGTCATTAGGGTCTCGTGTTTCGGAATAGGAATGCGAGAGCTTTACGTTTACCTGAAAGCCCGATACTTGCTGTTCAACGTCAAGCACATTCGTAATCATACTCAAGGTGCTCTTTGAATAGATCGACGAAAAGGTCTGACCATTCGCACCCCTGTCGATATTAAAAAACTCCTGCCGATCCGACGTTCCGGTTACACCTTTACTGAAGAAGTTGGAAAGCGATATTGTCCCGAGCGGCAGAGCGTAATCTAGCGCAACGACGCCATTTTCGCGCTGCCGGTCCCTGTCGATATCGTCGATGCTGACGCTCTTGGTGAGGTATTGATCGGGGTATGCGCCGTTCGGCCCATAAGTTGCTCCAAGTTCATTTGACGAAAGGTTTCGCCGTTCAAACGAGCCCTGGACAAAAACGCCGAACCGATTTTCAAAGAACCGGTTTTCGACGCTCGCGACATATTTATAATTATTATATTTGTTCGTAGCATCCGGAAGACCGGTGTAGGAACCTTGCGCGAGCAAATTGATCCTGAATACCTGATCCTCTTCCCTCTCCGCGCCTCTTAACGTAAAGTTCACCGACCCGCCCAAAATATCCGCATCCTGATCAGCCGTTGCAGTTTTTGAAACCTCGATCCCGTTGAGCATTTCTGAGGAGACCATGCTCAAATCAGTGCTTCTGTCGCTGGCATTCGACGAAGCGATCTTCACTCCATCGATAAGGATCTCATTGTACTTTGGCGCGAGCCCGCGAATAACGACCTGTGCTCCTTCGCCGCCGTTCCTCAAGATGGAAACTCCCGGTAGTCTGCCGACCGATTCAGCTGCATTCGCGTCGGGGAGCTCCTGGATGCGCGCCGCCGAGACAACGTTCACGATATTTGTGTTCGAGAGTTGCTGGTTGATCGCTGCATTTTGACCCTGAGCCTGAGCAGTGATCACAACAACTTCGCCCTCGACACCGACGGCGTTAAGATTGAAATCTTCTTTGAGATTCTTCCCTTCCTCAACTTGAACGGCGGTCGATGTAGGAGTGTACCCTACATACGTTGCGCGAATCGTATACGATCCCGGCGGGACGTTGAGTATCACATATTTTCCGTTGACATCGGTAGAAGCGCCGAAGCCGGTACCGACAAGGGCAACATTGGCGCCGGGGAGAAGATCACCGGTCTGTGAATCCTTAACCGATCCGGCGATCGTCACGTTAACCGAAGCGTGCGCTGAAAGGCTAACCACGATGGAAACGACAAGGAGCGCAACCGAAAGATGAGTAATTCCTTTAAGCATTGTATTCTCCTTCAATATAGATTCTCGCTGAAGAAAAGATCTTTGGTCTCATTGAAGATGTGTGGACAGCGGACCGGAACAGTCGCTTGATATCGGCGTTCGGCCCGTCCAATATTCGCCGGCGAGAACATGCGTTCGCCCGTTGGTATGTGCGTTGTGTGGTAAAATTATCCTCGTCCCTCCAGCATCACATCGCCCGAAATGGGTTCACGGTGAGCAGGAGCGTCTTCGGGAATCGCAAGGCCATCGCGGACGAGTGAGCTTGCGCCAAGGATTGCCGCTTCGCCGTCTTTTAACTGAGACTTCAGGATGACGGTTTTTCCCTTGTGGAGTTTTAGAACATTTTCGTTAAATGATTTCACCGTCGGTTCGAGTATTAGACCGCCTGCGTGCATCAATCCGCCCGAGAGGATGATGGCCTCCGGGTCGAAAACCGCCACGGTGTTAGAAAGCACTCGTCCGAGAATATTGCCGGTAAATTCGAATGCTTCGATCGCGATCGGGTCGCCGCAGCGCGCAAGCTCGCAGGTTTTCTCCGACGTCAGCTGATTGTAGCTCACGTCCCTCAGCTCGCTTTCTTCGGTTGTGCGGGCCAGCAGTTCAAAGACCGTCCGCCTGATGCCCGTCGCGGAAACGTAAGTTTCAACGCAGCCCCGCCTCTTGCATCCGCACAAACGTCCGCCCGGTTCAATGGTCATGTGCCCGAGCTCTCCGGCTACTCCGTTCTCTCCGTACAGTAAACGTCCGTCCACCACGATGCCGGCGCCGAGTCCGGTACCCATTGTGATGACGACAAAATTCTTCATTCCTTTTGCAAGGCCGAATTTCATCTCTCCCAGGGCGGCAGCATTGCTGTCATTCGTCAGCACGATCGGAAGGCGGTAGTTCGGTTTGAGCAAATTTACGATGTCGATCGTCCCCCATTGGAGGTTCGCCGGACTCTGAATCGTCCCCTCCCGATGCCGCGCCGCGGGCGCCGCGATGCCGATACCGACAATGTGCTGCACATCGCCGAGATGCTGCGTGAGTTCCGTTATCCCTCCCACCAGCTTCGATCTGAAGTCTTCAATGGACAGGCAATCCTGCGTTAGAAATTTCACCTTCGCGACGCACTCTCCGCCGTCGACAAGACCCACGACGGTGTTCGTGCCGCCGATGTCGATACCGATCGTAAATTTTTGACTTTGCATTTCTTTCGTGATCATTTAAATGACAATTCTAAAATCAGTAAAGATCTTTCGAATAGAGAGAGCCGCGGCGCCGAGCAGCGGCGGATTATCGGTCAGCGAGGTCGGCAGTATGAACGTATTCCGTTCTTTGCCAAAAAATCCCCTCTTGTAGACAGTGTCCATGATGACAGGATAGATGATATCCCATACTTTGACGACCGATCCGCCGATGATGATATTCTGAGGGTCGATCGTGCGGATGATGTTGGCGATCCCCAGCCCGATGTATTCTGCCGACCTCCGCAGCGCCGCAATCGCACTCGCGTTACCTTCCTTCGCAAGAACGATGAGATCTTCCGTGCCGATCTTCTCGCCGTGGATTCCGCTGGTGCCATTGCGGCTCAGGAAAAAATTGACTGTCGCTCTATCAGACGCATACATTTCCCAGCATCCTTTGTTGCCGCATGAGCACGGTTCGCCCCCCTCGATGAGCGTCATATGTCCATATTCTCCGGCTGCATGCGAGCTGCCGCTCAGGATATGATTGTCGACGACGATTCCTGCGCCGATGCCCGTCCCGATCGAGAGAAAAATAAAATTGGAGGATGCTATCCCGTGTTTCCCGAGGACCAGTTCCGCAAGCGCGGATGCCTTAGCGTCGTTTTCAACGGTGATGATCTCAATTTCCGGACAATTTTCCTGAGCGATGGATCCGATGTCCAGGTCCTGCCATCCAAGGTTAGAAGAATAGACAACGCGCGAGTGAACAGAATCGACAATTCCTGCAACTGAAATCCCAATGCCCCGCAGTGAGCGAGAGTGGAATTTGAGATGCATCTTCTTCAGTGAATCAAGACAGAACGAAATGAACGCTTTCGGATCACCCGGTCGTGTTTCGATCATGACCTTGTTGATCAGCGTCCCGTCAATATCGACAATGGCGAGCGTCGTATGAACCGAATCGATATAGATTGCTCCGACGAAATTTTTTTCTCTTTTAATGCTGAGGTCCAGCGGATTTCTTCCCACAACCTGGTTCTTGACGATCTCTTCTTTGACCAGATCTTCTTCAAGGAGTGACGAGACGATATTTGAGACCGTGCTCTTATTGAGGCCGGTGATTTCAGAAATCCGGGTACGTGAGATCGGTTGTTTCTCGCGGACGGCGTTCAGGATTATAGCACGGTTAATATTTCGACCAACTTTCGGATTGATACTTGTAATTTGGTCGTATCTTTTTTTCATTCGTCCGGTGAACGTGCAATTAATTCATCGTTTCAACAAACTAATTATATCAAATTTAGCGTCGATTCCATCGTAAAATCACAAATAATTAGTTTGTTGTATGAACCAACTAATTCGAGTATAGCCCTTTCTTTCACTATTGTCAAGTACTTTCTTGTTTGATTTCAGTTTATTTTAGGGCGCGGGAAAAAGCTCTCGTGGGAGGATGAAGAGACAAAAAAGGCACCAAACAAAACCACTTAATCCGATATGGCTGAGTTCGGTCGGACGAAGGAGTACCTCCTGGAGGCTTGCAGGGAAATGGTATGGAGAGGCTCGAACATCTCATACAAAACAAGGCCTGTTGCGCCAAGTCCAACCGCCTCTTCTCCCCTCGTCGCTGCCCTTACCAAGACCGCCTCAGCGGGCACTGAGAGCAAGTCTTTATGAATGTTTTCACGGACTTGGCCAATGATTTCCGGATAACATTGCGACAGCTTGCCGCCGATAATGATAAGCTCGGGATTCAAGGTGTTGATGAGGTTAATGCTAAGGCTGCTGAGAAGCAAAGCGCATTCTTTGATGATCTGCATTGCCGTGTTGTCCCCATTGTGGGCCCTCTCAGCAATTGTCTCGACTGATATTTGCCCGTCGCCGGATCCGGCCTTATTTCTTCGGTAGCTCTCGATGATATTGGTATCCGTAAGAATTTGGCCGAAAATAGATTGCCCGTTGTACATCAACGGGAACTGCTCTTTATAGAAAGACGCCGGTTCTAATTCCGTGTAACCTATCTCTCCCGCGCTTGAGGTGAAACCTCGATGCAGATGTCCGTTGATCATGATTCCTGCACCGAGACCGTTGCCGATAAACAGATATACGAGGTTTTTGATCCCTTTCGCCGACCCGAGCAGGTATTCCCCGAGGGTCATTGCTTTTACGTCGTTTTCGACGTACACCGGAACGTTAAAATGAGCTTCCAGTTCAGTGCTCAGCGATTCCCCTTCCCACGATTTTTTGTTGTGGGAAACCATAAGCGTATTAGTCCTGTAATCGATCAATCCTTGAACGCCGACGCCGATGCCGACTAATTTCGTTTGGGAATCATTTGTTTCAGCCAGAAGATCGGTGATCGTATCGATGGCGCTCGATATGACTTTTTTGGCGGGAGTTTCGAGAGAATAGGCAAAAGATCTTTTGCGAAGAACGGTAGCGTTAAGGTCTGTAAGGACGATCGTGGAATGGGTCATGCCGACATCTACGCCCGCAACCAAGCCAGCCATAGGAAGAAACCGCAGGAGAATCCTTTTCCTGCCGACCTTGTCGTTTGTCGCGACCTTCCCCGTCTCTTCCAAAAATCCAGTTTGGATAAGCTTCGTGACAAGTTCGGAAACGTACGCTTTGTTGAGGTTACACGCTTTGGCGATCTCGATCCGCGATATTTCACCGCTGTCCCTTACGAGACGAAGAACACGTACTTCGTTCGGTTCCCGGATCAATAACGAACGCTGGTTAATGACTTCCCACAAGGAGGTGCCCCATGGTGCTGCAATTCAAGACGATGTGAGTTGAACGCCTCTAACCTAGTTTAAAAATCGATAAAAATCAAGAGAATGAACGTGATCACGTGATGAGAAAAACAAAATGCTGCGGATGGTGAATCTCCGGGCTGATTAACTCAGCGTAAGAGCAGCATCTTCTTAGTATCGACGAAACGCTTGGCGGGGTCGTTGATAGCGGCTGCTTCGATGCGGTAGATGTAAATCCCCGAGGAAACTTTGGCGGTCCATCGTACATTGTGATATCCCGCCGATTGCTCTTCGTCCACCATCGTGCTCACCACTTGTCCGAGAACATTATAGATAATGAGTTTCACTTTGCTCAGCGAGGCAAGAGAGTAGCGAATGGCCGTGCTAGGATTAAACGGATTCGGATAATTTTGAGAAAGCAAGAACGTGTGCCAAGCCCCTGCGTTAGTTGTTGCTACATTGGTTGTCGGCGCATTGGTAATGAACACTCCCGCGGCCGTTCCAGCATAAAGAAAGCTGCCGTCGTCCACGGCAAGAGCATTTACTCTTCCAGACGTCAGGCCTGAGTTGATGGTGCTCCAACTCGACCCGTTGTCCGTCGAACGAAAGACGCCGCTGCTGTCGGTGCCTGCAAAAATATTCCCGGAGGAGTTGAACGCAAAGCAATGCACAGAACCGTTCAACACTCCGCACGTTGTCCATGTGGATCCTTCGTCAGTAGAACGATACACCGATCTGTTGCCGCCACCGTAGTCTTCCACTTCGGCGTAGATGTCTCCGTTTGCATTCATCCCGACGGCATGAGAGACCTCCCAAAAACTATTGACGAATTCCCATGTCGCGCCATGATCGGTCGACCGATACAGTCCGAGGTAGTCAGTCGCAACAAGAATGGCGTCACTCTTCGTGACCGCCATACCATAGATGGTCTCGTTTCGAATGCCAAGAGCCGACCAGGTAGCACCATTGTCGGTTGATTGCATTAGGCTCGTGCCCCCCGCATAGATTCTTCCCTCAGCATCAATCACAATCGACCGAATTGTCGAATCTATTAACCCAGTCTGGAGCCATGTTCTGCCGTCGTTGGAAGAATGGAGAACTCCATATGAGCCCGTCCCCGCAAACAGATCACCGTTCTTTGCGCGGGCAATAGCAAGCACGTATGTCGTCCCTAGCTGCGTCCAACCGAGTCCTTTGTTTGTCGACGAATAGACACCGCCGTATGCGCCCGCCAACGAAGTCCCCGTCGGAGAGATGTTGAGAGCATACACCTCTGCCAGGGAACTGGCAGTTCCGACTGTTACCCGGTGCCAATGATTTCCAGCGTCCGGGGAAGAATAGATGCCCGACGTTGTACCGGCAAAGAAAACAGAGTCAGTTTCAACATGAACTACATTGAAAAATGGACTATCGATGTCGGCGATATTCTCTGTCCATTCTTCGCCCTCGTTTACGGAAGAATACATCCCTCCACCAAATATTCCTGCGATCAGTAATCCGCCAGGCGTAACGGCAATAGAGCGAACGTCGAGGCTCTTCAGTCCGACGTTAACTTGAGTCCACGTGGCGCCGCTATCTGTTGACCGATAGATGCCGCTGTCGCGCATCGCAACGAATAAAACGCCTGTCCCGTCTTTCGCAAAGGAATATGCCGCAGGATTTGTGATTGCAGTCTGGGTCCACGTGGCGCCGTTATCTGTTGTGCGTTGTAAGCCCGATCCTGCGACGGCCAATAAACTCGATCCGCCGGCCGAATACACACTATAGACCTCAGATAAAGATATTCCCGCAGGTATCCAGTTATCGCCGTTATCCGTCGAGCGGAACACACCGCCGGCTCCCGCGAAGAGCTCATCGTTCGTATGGACTGCAATGCTGTTGCACCAAGAATTCAAGTACAACGTTGTCCAATGTTCCCCCTCATCTGTCGATCGATATGCGTATGCGTCGGTCGCAATAAAGATATACCCGTTTGAGTTTAGGCTCATCGAACGAACATGATAAGTCACAATGCTGCTGTCGATCTTTCTCCAACTATTTCCTTTATCTGTTGACATATAAATTCCGCCGCCGACTGTCGACGAGGCCACAGCGTATAGCGGTTGCTGACCTCCGCCGACGATGATGTTGAACGGCAAATAATACGGTCCGTTCGTTTGCTGCCAAAATGGTGTTTGAGACAGACTAAGAGGCTGGAACACAATAACGAGAGCGAGAAACGCGATGAGGCAGGTCGTTCGATGAATACTCGTGGCTTTCAGTTGCATAGTCACCTCCCTTCGACATGCTTGTAACGCAAGATTGTCATTTCCCCGATGACGAGCAACGTTGCAAGAGGCGAGACTCCGTTCTCCTCGAGGACACTCGGGAGTATTTCACGTTTTCGTCACACGCCGGAATTCTACTGACGCGCGTCATTCATATGAAAAGCCTTGATGCAGTATTGCGGAGAGCGTAGGATTCGAACCTACAAGCCCTTACGGGCGCCGGTTTTCAAGACCGGTGCAATAGCCGTTCTGCCAGCTCTCCAACTCTTCTTAAAGGTACAAAAGTGAGTGAGCGAAAACAAGAAAAACTTTGGGGATGATCCCTCAAGAACTCCGATTTTTCGAATTTGCCGCCGAATCACGTTGTCATCCTTCACTTGCTTCTCATGAAATTTAGTTCTAACATCTCACCAGTGTGCTGAAAGTGGGATCAATTATTCTCCTCCCTGCTTCCAACATGAACGTAGCACCTAAAAGGCCTGGGGACATCTAACTTCCTTATGCCACAACCTGGGCGAAGGCAAGGGGAAAAGGAGTAGGCTAAGAGTTCGACTCACAAGAAGCCTCGTGAATCTCCCGCCGTCAGGAAGATCAGCGGGGTTTTTGCTTTTATATGTCGATTATGAACTGAACCCGGATCCCTAAAATGGTGATGCAAGTTAATGGATCATGGAGCTCGCCCCACAGTTACAATCCAACTTAAATAAAAAGCACGGGAAAGAAGCCGGCAGTCGATTCGACAGGGGGGACAAAGAGCTAACGCACCATTCAGCAAAATCACACAATCGGCAGGACCTAGTTATTGCAGTAACTGAGGTGCCCCATGCCGCGTTTCTTCGATGAAGTAACTCTAGTACGTTTTACGCCTGCGCAATAAGGGAGACATATTATGCGAAGACTATTCTTCATAATCGTCTGCCTTGCGATCTCGCAGACACTGCATTCACAACAGAATATCCCCCAGCTCGCCGTGCAATCAACGGTCGATACCACCAACAAAATTGTCGCATCGGTTATCAATGTCTGGCAGAAATATTTGAATTCTCGTCCGGACAGCATCTCCGTTAATCTTTATTGGTCAGAATCGGAGCAGCATCAGTACAAACCGTTTGACCTTGTCGGCTACACATGGTGGAGCCCGAGCTTGTATACGTTGGCGCGGTACTGGAAATCAGGCGTTGTTCTTAGCGTCTCTCCGATCGACAGCTCATACATCATTCGAACAATGTTCTATGACTCTGCTCCGAAAGATTCAGGCCGCATCAACGTTCACTGTATTATCCAGATCGCCGCTCGGATTGAAAACGGCTCTTACAAATTAGGGAATGTCCTTCCGATCAATACGAAGTATTGGCACAAAGAGCGGCTGGGCAGCATCACCTTCATATGTCCGCAGGACCATGCATTCAATCGAACGCTTGCGGACTCGATGAACCGGTTCGCCGATTCGTTAGCGGCTCTCTGGCAGCTGCCCGCCGTTTCCGTCCAGTACTTTTTTGCCGACAATCTCGATCGCGTGACTAAAGCTCTCGGGTTTGATTATTGGCCGGCGGAAGGCAACAGCAGCGGAAGGCATGGTTTCACGGACGTCAAGAATCGAATTATTTATTCGGGGGGATCTGATGAATGGTACCCCCACGAATTTGTTCATATCTACTTAAACCCTCTGTTTCCCAATGCACATTATTATTTTCATGAAGGCTATGCAACCTTTGTCGGCGGAAGCCAGGGACATGAATTACGGTGGCATATTCGACGCAATTATCAATATCTTAAAGACCACCCCGATGTTGATGTTCTCTCCTTCAAGGGGGTAGACCCGTACGTGGGCCCTGCATATTTCATTGGAGGGTTACTGTGCAAAATGGCGTACGATAAAGGCGGGGTATCTCTTATTAGAAAACTCATGACCTATGGCCCTGAAGACGAAGAGCTGTATCGCGCCGTTCACGACGTCTTTGGTATCGACAAAGATCATGTCAACAATTTTCTCAGAATCAACCTCGCCAGGTATGAACTCGAGTGAGAATCTGCAGGGCCGGTGATGTCGTCACGAGGGCTGAACATATCCAGTTATGTCAATTCCAACTCTCAATATTGGAGAGAAACATGAAGACTTTATTCCTCCATCTCGCTACAACGGCTCTTATTCTAGTGGCAACGTCGCAGTCTTTGCTTGCAACCGGATTGTCAGCAAATGGAAACCCGACAGATTCGACGGCGGTCATAGTGCAACGAGGACAAATGCTTTACGCCAATGGTCAGTACTTCAAAGTCATCGAGATTCTTCACGCACGTGGCATCGATACAACAAATGCTCTTGCTTCCTCTCTCGTTGGAATGTCGTACGCAGCTCTCAATGATTTTGAGAATGCTATTCTTTTTTTGAAGCGGGCCTGCGCAGCTGATTCTTCAAATATCGCGTTTCGGTTCCAGTTAGCTGCGTTCTCTTCGCTAAGCGGGCTCATGGCTCAAGCGGAAAATGGCTACAAGACAATACTTGCACTCGACAGCACATTTCTTCCTGCGCTCAGCCGTCTCGGCATATTGTATTACGATCAAAAGCTCTACGAACAATCTGCGTTGTATTTCTCTTCCGTACTCCGTGGTAATCCGCGCGACTACCTGGCGAATTACTATTTGGGATCGATCATGGTGACTATGAATGAAGAAGATTCTGCGATAAGTTTTCTGGAAAGCTGCATTCGTCTCAATTCCGGGTTTGTACCCGCGTTCGATGTTCTGGCATCGCTCTATTATGCTCAGAAGGACTATGCGCATGCGCTCGATCTTTATCAAAAAGCTGTCCAGATCCGTCCGGCGTCGGCGGATTTCAAGTACAAGGTTGGTTTATGTTACCGTCAGCTGAAAGAATACGATAGAGCGATTTCATACTTCAAGGATGCAGCCGCAATTGACTCGACCAACGCCGCTTATTTTGCTCAACTCGGTTATTGTTACTTCAACATCAATCGCTGCGATTCTTCCATCATCTATAGTTTGAAAGCGATCTCCTATGACGACCAGAACTTTACGTACTATACAAATCTTGCCTTGGCCTATCAAAAGCTGGATTCTGTTAAGGATTTAATCAGCGTCTATCGGAAGATGATCGAATTACATGACCCCGATGCCGTTGCGAGTCTATACTATCAGATCGCCTGGAGGTATTCACCTCAAAAAGAGACGGCTAAAGCAGTGGAGGCTTACAAAAGGGCGATTGCCATAAGACCTTATTATCCGGCCGCCCTTTACAGTCTGGCCGTTTGCTACGACATCGCCGGGAATATGCCAGCCGCTAACAAAGCGTACGAGGAATACCTCCAGCGAACAGCATCAGATTCGACGGAAAATGGTCGAAGGTATTCTGTGAAGATGAGGCTGACGAATCTGAAGCAATAGTACCAAAATAACTGGGGCTGAATTGGTCTCCTCTTGGGTCACCCACTTACAATTCGGAGGGTCACGTGAAGAAAGTTTTCATCGTAATATTCGTACTAGGGATGCCAACGTTTCAAGTAATAGCCGGAAACGTCGTCGTGCGATTTGAAACACACGCCTCGACGCTTTCTCCTTACACATACGTATTCATCGCCGGCTCTTTCAACAATTGGTCTCCGGGCGACTCTGCCTATATACTTCACTCAATGGGAAAAAACATGTACGAGTTGGATATACCGCTTCCCGAGGGAAAACCGATCGAGTATAAATATACATTGGGCGAGTGGAGAGGCGTTGAGAAACAATCTGACGGAACGGATCGGGAGAATCGGAAATTCATCGCTGCAAAAGACCTCGTTCTAAAAGATACTGTGGTAAGTTGGGCAATTGAAGCAGTCAATAGGGGTGAATGGTTCCCGGAAGAACTTACGATCTATCAAATTAATATCTTCATTCAGGAGTTTCGACAAGAACAACGTGAAGCGAACACGACCGCCGATTTTGACACACTGATTGGCCGCTTCCGAGTCCGTTGGAGCCAGGAGTTTGCGGCACATTTTAGTAATGCAACCGCTCCAGGTAATGCGCCGCTTAATTC
>CAYTOA010000026.1:0-23343 GCA_964439265.1 uncultured Chitinophagaceae bacterium | reverse complement strand
CGTGAAAGCCTCGTCCGATATCTCAAAATAGATACTGCACACAGATTATATGGAGGACATTTTGCGCTCAAGGTTGTAGATCGATACCTCGAAGAGAAACAGAATGATGAGGCGTGCAAAACCCTGGATATGCTCCTTGCCCAGACCGACGATAGTTTTATCCCAAGGGATACACTTCGAACCTACTGCGTTAAGGCCGACCCGTCGGGGGGTGTCTCGCGTTTCGAGCGAGGAGTTGTACTCCGGCACAAATTCACCTTAACCTCCAGGGATTCTGTCCACAAAATTTCAGGAACCTACCGGAACATTCTTTCCGGAAAAGACATATGCCTCGATTCATTGCGAGGTAAGATTGTGCTGGTCGACGTCTGGACTACGACGTGCAGTGGTTGCCGCGAGGAACTTCCCAGGCTCAAAGTGTTCGCCGAAAAGCACCGGAATAGGAAGGATTTTGTCCTGGTGACCATTTGCGAAGACCTCGTGGAACGAATCCGCAATGAGGCAGGAATCAAGGTTTTTGTCGATGATTTTAAACTCAATTATCCCATTTTGCTCGACATTCCTTCGAACTCATTTAGCCGGAATTTCAATGTTCATCTTTTCCCGGCAAAATTTCTATTCGATGCCGATGGAAATCTTTTGAAGCGGTCGGAAGATGGACTCTCACTTGCGACGGTCGAGGCTTATCTTGCCAACCGAGATTTAAAATAGAGATGACCTGCCGGCGACGGCCTAGCAACTAACATCATGCCAGTTCAATGAGCCCCGCTGCTCGGCGGGTAGTCGTGCCTCAATTTGAGGTAGGAATAAAGCTCGCTCGAGCGGAGTCGCTAAGGCGCAAAGAGAATTGGTACGTTTTCCTCGCGGCTTTGCGCCTTTGCGTGATATTTTTCTCTCCCCATAAAAAAACCTTGACCTTTATTCTCATTAAGGCACTACCCGGCGGGTTCTAATCTTGACAATGGAACCGAGAATGATTAGAATTAGTCGATAAAAAATCGGCCTGGAAGGGCGGAAAACGTTATAGCAGACGACGAGAGTATCTTTGCATATTCCTGATGGATTTCTGGATACGAAAACGGTTGTGGTTTCTTCAGTATTATCGGCCGCAGGGCTCGGTTACGCATTCCAACACCTTAAGCGAGAAAATCAGCCGCAGAGAATTCCCTTAATGGGATTGGCGGGCGCATTTGTCTTCACGGCACAGATGCTGAACTTCCCTGTTGCCGGCGGCACGTCCGGCCATCTTATCGGGGCAGTTCTTGCGTCCGTGCTTCTTGGCCCAAGTGCTGCCGTCGTCGTCATTTCTTCTGTCCTCTTCGTGCAGTGTTTTGTGTTCGCCGATGGCGGCATGCTCGCGTTAGGAGCAAACGTTTTCAATATGGCGATCATTGCCCCGCTTACCGGCTATGGCATCTACGCGATGATCCGCCGGGCATTACCCGGTATCAGGGGAGTCATCATTGCATCCGCGTTCGCCGCGTGGTGTTCAACTGTGCTTGCTTCAGTCTGCTGCGCGGGTGAACTCGCACTGTCCGGAACCGTTCATTGGGAGACTGCATTGTTCGCCATGAGCGGCGTCCATGCGATCATCGGATTGGGGGAAGGGCTCATTACCGCGCTGGTCATAGCGGCAATCAGTGCAACACGACCGGAGCTCGTTGAGCATAACGCGCATCCTCTGAACTTGCGCGATCTTAGAGCATTCATTGTTTACGGGTTGATCGTTACCGCCGGTCTTATCCTTTTTGTCGCACCCTTCGCATCATCTCTGCCTGATGGACTTGAGAAAGTCGCTGCGAGATTAGGTTTCGGCGGCAAGGCCGTGCGGCAGCCGTTTGTATCGATCCCATTCACGGATTACAAGCTTCCGGGGATTTCGTCCGTGTCGCTTTCAACGATCACCGCAGGAATTCTTGGAATGATCCTCGTCTTTGGATTATCGGTCATTCTTGCGTATGTCCTTTTCCCGAGCGCTCGAGAAAATCATCCGAAAGCGGTGAAGTAATCGTATGCACCACGATTTCCTTGACAGGTACAGCCGTTCCGAAGGACCACTGCAGCACATTTCTGCCGCTAAAAAAGCTGTTGCGGCAGTGGGCGTCATCTTGATCATTCTCGCGGTTCCAATTCGTTCCTCATGGCTCTTCGTTCCTATTCTTGCCGCTCTGATAGCTCTCGTCATAATGAGCAGGATTCCAAAACTGTTTTTTTTCAAGCGCTTGCTCCTTCTGGAACCTTTTGTGGTCTGTGTCGCGATCCTTACCCTTCTTCAGGAAAATGGCGCCGTCATTTTTGCATCGATCGTCACGCGAAGCACGTTGTCTTTGCTGACAATCCTGCTGCTCACGAACACAACTCCGTTTGCAGAACTTCTTCAGGTTCTCAAAAAATATCATTTCTCTCCCCTCTTTATCACCGTCCTGGCGCTTCTGTACCGTTACGTTTTCGTCCTTATCGATGAACTGGAACGAATGCAGAGAGCTCGATCGAGCCGGATGTTTCGCCGGAAACGGATGCACGTATGGGGAATGTTTTCGAGTATGATCGGTCAACTTTTTATTCGATCGAGCGAAAGGGCCGAAAGAATATATGCAGCCATGTGTGCACGGGGGTGGAAATGATTCCTGCCGTCAGAATTGAAAAGCTTGATTTTTCATATGCCGATGCTAAATCGGTGTTGGGAGGGATCACGTTCTCGGTATCTGAGGGGGAGAGCTTTGGAGTGATCGGCCCCAACGGCGCGGGAAAATCAACGATGCTGCTTCACCTCAACGGAATCTTGCCGGAGAAGCAGCCAAGCGTACCTTCGATCTATATCTACGGTCAGCCAATATGCGAAGAGACACTCGAAAACATCAGGCGCACCGTGGGCGTTCTATTTCAAAATCCGGATGATCAGCTCTTCTGCCCCACGGTCTATGAAGATGTCGCATTTGGTCCTCAACAATTTGGGATCTCAAACGATGCCGTTAAGGGAATTGTCGCCGATTGTCTCGCGAAGGTGGGCCTCAGCGGCTTCGAAAGCCGTTCCCCGCACCACTTAAGCAGAGGAGAGAAACAGCGAGTTTGCCTTGCCGGCGTGCTCGCATGTCAGCCTAAGATCCTGGTGCTCGATGAGCCGACAAGCGACCTCGATCCGAGGGGAAAACGCGACCTCATACGTCTGCTGAAAACCATCCCTGCCACAAAAATCATCGCGTCCCATGACCTGGAACTCGTGTTCCAGCTCTGCACGCGCACGATCGTTCTCGACAAAGGAGGAGTCGTGGCCGAAGGTATCACGCGCGATATTTTGTCGAACGAAGCGCTCATGCTCGAACACGGACTTGAAAAGCCTCACATACTTCTGCATTCGCATCCGCACACTTCTGCGTAACGGCGGCCTTCATCGTATTCCCCTCTCAGTCTTCTGTCATTCCGGCTTCGCCGGAGTCACGTCACCTGCAACAATGTCCAACACCCAGGGGTGTAATTTCCTCATAGACTTTCATGGACAGGCCGATTACTTCGCCTATCGGCGTCCTCGCTTAAAAACTTTTACCCTCGAAAAATCCGCATCACTGAACTTTTTCACACACAATGTGAAAAAGACAGCTCCCATTGCCATGATAAGCACAACACCAATTGCCGGCGTCATGATAAATCCGTTTATATTAAACGCAACACCCGATGCGATAAGCTCCGCTGTGGATTGATTTTCCATGTGCAGAGAAACGTACCGGAATGCCGAGGTTGTATAAGTAAGTGGATTCAGATAGACAATAGGAGCCACCATTTTCGGAAGCGCCATCGTCGGAATATATGCGCCGGACAAAAACGTCAGCGGGAGGACAAGCAGAGTAACAAGCAATTGATAGTTCGCCGATTCTTTTGTGATGGATGCCAGATACAACCCGAGTGAGCTGAATGTTAATCCCACCAAACACATCAATGCGATCATAAGAATGCCGTGGATGAAGTCGACATCGAGTCCAATAAATATTCCGACGACAATGATGATCAACCCTTGGAGCGTGGAGATGATCATAGAGGAGACGACCTGTCCCGTGGCAATTTGCCACCGCGCAATAGGAGCAACAAGAATTTCCTTCATAAATCCGCTGGAAATATCCTCCAGAATGCTCATGGAATTATTAAGTGAAGTTTGAAACACCGTCATGATGATGATTCCCGAGATCAGATAATTCATCGGGTGAGCTAAATTTATCCCAATCGATTTTGTAGCGAAGGAAAAGATAAACAAAAACAATCCGGACATGAGAAGAGTAAAGAACAATCGCATCCTATCCCGTACAAACTTCATCAGGTTTCGCATAATGATTGCTTTAATTGGACGCATCACTCTCTAATCTCCTTGCCGGTAATCGCAATAAATACCTCATTCAATGTTCCTTTATTGATCTCGATGTCTTCGATCGATTCTCTGAACAGTGACGTGATTTCCAAAACATCTTCTATTGTTGTTACGTGAACGACAAAAGAGTGGTTCTCTCGTTGATACGTAAGTTTATGTTCTGTGATGTATTTTGCAAAATCATCTCCGCGAGATGTTTTGATCTTCATCGTTGTCGTCGCGTATTGTTTTTTAAGATCAGATGGTGTGTCGTGAGCGACTATCTTTCCATGATCGATAATTGCGACCTTATTGCATATTTCAGCTTCATCCATGTAATGGGTCGTAAGAAAGATCGTGATGTGTTCCTGCTTTTGGAGTTTCAGAATATAATCCCAAACGTTTGCGCGTGTTTGCGGATCGAGACCCGTTGTCGGCTCATCTAAAAAAAGAATCTTGGGGAAATGAACGACACCGCGCGCAATTTCTACCCTTCTTTTCATCCCGCCTGAAAGGCTCTCGACTGGAGCTTTTTTCCAATCGGCAAGATCGACAAGTTCAAGCGCAAAAGCGATTCGCTCATTGACCTTTTCATTCGGTACTTTGTAAAAATCGCAATGCAATCGGAGGTTTTCATCGACTGTCAGCTTGCCATCCAGCGTCGATTCCTGAAAGACAATGCCGATATCTTTTCGAACGCTGTCTTTTTGATGTGTTACATCATTGCCGTTTATTCGTAATTCACCTTCTGTTTTTTCTTGTATTGTGCAAAGAGTGTTGATGGTTGTGCTTTTGCCCGCGCCGTTCGGACCGAGAAATGCGAAAACGGAGCCTTCTTCAACATCAAATGAAATATTATCTACTGCTGTAAAACTGCCGAACTTTTTTGTGAAATTGACTACTTCAATACTTTTGTTAGTCACCGTGTCTCTTCTTTGTTGTTATTAACTGCTATTTAGCAGACGAAGATACCGATAAATTATTGCACGAACTAGAGATACAATAAAACATTCTCAAACTTCAGAGTGGATCGTTTTACGGGGGGGCAGGTCACTATCGGGTTGAGCCTGTTCATTGCGAAGACTTAGCTGGTCGGCTAAGATACAGAGAGCCAGCGATGGCTCTTTTTAGCTTGATTCTTACTCATTTGACATTCTCGTATTAAAGCCTAAATTATGCATAGTTGTACCCTCCTCCATTGAAAATGCCTTATCACAGATAAGTTTCAATTGTTCGTTCACGCGATAAAACTGTCTGCTTTTATTGACGCTGGTACTCTTGCACCTGTTGCTTCACGGGCAAAGTCGTAGCATCAACCACTTACTTTTTGGATAAAACAATGAAAACCATTCTACTTCTTTTTGCGGTTGGAGTTTGACGGGAAGGTGCGGGTCAAGAAAATGGTGTTGGTGAAGTAAATCTCTGTCGAGAAGATGAATTATCGCCACATGCACAATGTGCGGGGGCAATCCGGATGCACGTTGCCACAACGATTGTTCGACGTGGTAAGGTAAAAAGACTTGCCCTTAACCTCGGCAAAATTATTTTTTACGCAAGTTTTTTTTCTCTGAGTTCAATACAAAAAAATAGCTAAGAAATCGAATTGTTCTGAAGGATGGCATATTAAGAATATGTCAGCTCTGTTCTCATCCATTCAAACAAATATATCTGAGGGTTCTTATGAAGAGACAGTGGGTACTATTTTTCTTTCTCCTTATTTGTTGTGGTGCTACAACATCTCTTGGGCAGTTCAGCCAGTACTACGCTCCGTCCAATTGGTTTCTATCGACTCAAAACGCCAGCTCGGGGTATTCCTTTGATGCGAGTCTCGCCCCTGCATCCATTTCAATGACCTGTAATTATGTTCCTGGCTACCCTGATTCTATTAGTTATTCAATAACTGCAATCGCCTCGGGCCCATTCTCAATTTATTATAGCTTTGGCTCATCTGGAAATTCAGGTACTTTCCAAATTCTAGTAGATAATATTGCTGAATGGAGTAATGCAGGTAGCTCGAACGGGGATATTTCATTGTATGTAAGCAAGGGAACTACTTTTGGCTTCAGGGTAGTGACATTTGGCTCTTCTTCCGGGTCTTCGACAGTAGTTATTACGAACTTCATTCCTCCAGATAGTGTACTTCCTGTGGAGCTTGTATCCTTTACTGCAAACGCAAGTCTTTCCAATGTTGAATTGCAATGGAAGACCGCAACAGAAGTGAATAATTCAGAATTTGAGATTGAGCGACAACCATCCAGCACTCAGCTCTGGACAAAAATCGGATCAGTCGCAGGTTCAGGCACGAGCAACTCTTCCCACAATTATTCATATATCGACAATGCCGGAACTGCAGGAACATATTCGTATCGGTTGAAACAAATAGACCATGATGGAGCATTCGTCTATTCACAAACGGTGCAAGTAACAATTGAAGCACCGAAAGTCTTTGCCTTAAGCCAAAATTATCCGGAACCTTTCAATCCATCGACAACGATTCAGTTTACCGTGCCAAATGATGGAAGAGCAACGCTCAACGTCTATAACGCAATCGGACAGGAAGTAGCAACGCTCTTCAATGATGAAACAACTGCAGGCGTGGTCCATCAGGTTCAATTCAACGGATCGAATCTTGCAAGCGGAGTTTACTTCTCGCGATTGGAGTTTGGCGGGAAAATGCAGGTGAAGAAGATGTTGTTATTAAAGTAACTTTCCAAATTCCTGACCGTCACATTCAGCCCAGACCCACCTCTGGGCTGTTGCTTTTGTATCCGATTAGCAGTAGTTTTGCACAAGAGGGGCGCGCTTATACCTACCAGACAATCCCTCAATATTCATTTTGTCCTCTGAGACGCGATACATTCAGAATAGATCTAATATCCCGTCTCAATAGAAGTGATAGCAGAATCCAGGTCAATATTGGATCCTCGAATCATCATCTCCCAATTCACTTCACAATCCGACGGGAGCTTCCCATGAACGAAGAACAGTTTATAATTTATAATACAATATTACAGGAAATTGAAATGGCTGTCGAGGTTTCAATTTCGAATCTTGAAAGATCAGTGCTCAACGATCTAATGAAAGGATTAGAAAAAAATGCCGACCTCTGGAAGAAAATCCAGAACGAGATATTAGAGGCTAATGTGGCCGCTTCAAGCAAGTTAACATTATCTGCTTTGCGTGAGGACGGATTTAATCAGTATTGTGAACTGATGGATAAACTCTTTGAAGTTTAAGAGCCGCCATTACACACACCTTTGAATCATTTGGGCGCAGGTTCGCTCGGTCCGTTAGGACGCACAAACTATGCTACTTCTAGAATTTTCATGCACCCCGAAACGTTCTTCGTCGCTGAACAAAATTTATGGCGGCGCATTCATAACTTGTTGGATTGACCAAAGCGATCTTAAGAATGCCGAAGTTTTCGCTCGAGGCGTCTTGGATGCGGAAGGATGGCAAATTCAAACACTCAATCATATCGAGACAATTGCTCGTTCAGACTAAGATAACGGGCATTCCTCAGAAGGATTGGCATTGTTCGAAGAGGCAACCAGATACGGTTCAGCCATCAAAATTCATACTTATCCGAACGATGCTTCGCCAAGTAGTACGCCCTAACCATTTTAGAAAGGAAAGAGTCAAGAGAAAAGAGTCCTCCAAGCTCAACAGTTCATTGGTGCGCTTCGTCAACAGTCGTAAGATTTGAGTTTCAACAATAGCACAATTATATGATGCGGATCTGGAAAATTATTAGATATCAACTTCTTCTACTGGTGGGTTTCAATCTCACAGCCTTGGCCTGTGCCGAATGTCGCGCACGGGTGAAAGACGGGATTTTCGACCAAAGTTTTGGTGCTAACCTTTTCGTTGTGTTACTGCCGATAGTTGTAATTGCAGTCATTGGCATCGCCTTGTATTATGCAGATGAAATTACGGGTAAACTCAAGAAGGGAGCGAGCAGATGACAGAAGAACGACGACGCAGTCCGTTAATTGCGGCTGGTGTTTTGATGGGAGCAGGTCTCGGTGGATTCGTGGACGGGATTACCTTCCATCAAATCCTGCAATGGCACAATATGCTTTCTGCGAAGATTCCGCCGAATGACCTTGTGAGCGCAAAAATTAATATGTATTGGGACGGACTGTTTCATGCAGCTGTCTGGGTGCTGACGGTTATAGGACTTTTCCTTCTGTGGCGTGCAGGACAACGCAGGGATGTGCCTTGGTCGGGTCGAACTTTTCTCGGGGCGTTGAGTCTTGGCTGGGGCCTATTTAATGTTATTGAGGGGACGTTAGATCACCAATTGTTAGGTATTCATCACGTATTCGAATACACCACCAACAAGCTGCCGTGGGATATCAGTTATCTGGTTTTCGGAGTCGTAATGCTGGCTATCGGATCGATTCTAATTCGGATCGGAAACGGTGACGTAGAACCGCGTGGTAAAGCGGCCTAGCCAGTCGCTCAACCTAACAGAAAGTGCTGCAACGATGATGAAAGTGAGAAAGTAAATTGAAAGTTCGTGTAGAGAATTGGATGGACGTCGATAGAAAGATTCGCGACGAAGGGATCGAAGAAGTTACTCACGATTCTGATGGCGTTCTCCGCTCAGTTGTTCTAAAAAACGGCGATCGATTCGAGTTTCCCATGGACATATGGAAAGATTTGGAACGCGCTGGTCTTATCACAGTCTGCCGCAGTAATCGCCTTGAGCAGAATAGAAACTGAATCATTCGAGGTAGTAATTAATTGTATCAGTCAGACACTGCCAGATCGCCAACTCTGTATAAGAGTAAGGTGACGGCGAACCACGTTTGCCACTTTGCTAACAATCTCGTCTCCTGGCAGGTTTGCCATTGCCAGACTATACTTAGAGAACTTGGCAAATGGCGAAGTCCCCTATAGCTCCGTCCGAAAAACCAGAATAAGATTTTAGAAATCCCACGTCCCTATCTGCTTCGTTGGATCCCCGTCGTCCCCAAGTAGAAGCAACGTCGATGGATCGTGCCATGAGGAGTCTCGCGGAAGAGGCTGTTGAGAACACATAGAGCCGGCGATGGCTCTTATTAGCCTGCTTGACTACTGAATCGAATAGCCCTATCTTAGTGGTGTAGGATGCTTCTCATTCAGGATCCGATTCTCTTTTTCTGGCTGCGCGACCAAATCTCCCCTCCTGGCCACTCATCTACTTGAAGACCATCCCTGACGCCCCCGGCCGATGGTAGTGTTCGCCTTATTAAGTCGCTGAGTATTAATACAGCTCTCATGAACACATGGTCTATCTTCTCTTATTACAATGGAGCCGAGCGAACTATTAACATCCAAGAGTGATGGCTAAAAACTTGTGTCAAGACTCAGAACTGCTATGTTTCAGTCGTTCGAAATTCTTGATATTCGACATTCCGTGAACATGAAAATTCAAGATCTAAATTCTTAGGGAGAATTCCTTTGAAATACAACGATCAGAATCTTTACATATCTGTTGAGTCGTTACGAAATCGAATCACCAACCGACTCATCCCAGTTCTTTTCATTGCTCTTCTGATCAGCCTCTTCCTCTCTCTCGCGAGAATCCCTAGCATGGGATTTCGCCCCTTGATGCTTTTGCATCTTGTCCTCGTAGGCGCGATGGCGATCCTCTTCGTTGCAAGAAACAAGATTCGACCTGATGCATCCGCATTGATAATGGTAGGGATGTTGTCCGCACTCCTGATTATTGGCGTGGCGGCATTGGGCCTTCTTTCAACGACGTTTGTTTTAGGGCCAATTATTGCTCTGTATTTGATGCTTCTAGGGCACCGAAAATCTGCATATATGAGCGTGGTTGTAACAGTATTATACTTATCGATCGTGGGGTATCTGTTCGTTTCCGGAATATTTAGTTCTGCAGGATTTCCAGACTTGTATGTGCGTTCACCTATTGCCTGGATGCTTATGATCGTTACCGTCTGCGGAGTCTCAATCGCGTTCGTCGCTCCCTTTGAATTGGTGCCCAGAGTCTTGGAGGGAAGCGAGGAACGTTACCGTCAATTGATCGAGGCGATGACAGATGGCTTCTACAGGAGCACCCATGAAGGTAAATTCCTTGAAGTCAATCCGGCGATGGTGAAAATTCTGGGATATAAAAACAAGGAAGAACTCCTCGCGATTGACATAATATCAGATTTGTATTTTGTCCCGGAAGACCGTGAAAGCCCCGCGTTGGATGAGAAGCAGGAAGAAATGGCTGTGTATCGACTTAAGAAAAAGGATGGATCAGAGGTCTGGGTTGAAGATCACGGACGACAGGTGATAAATGACAATGGAAAGGTGCTTTACCATGAAGGCATATTGCGAGACATTACAGAACGGATGCGCGCGGACGAGGCGCTTCGCGAAAGTGAAGAGCGATTCCGAACTGTTTACGAGAATTCCACAATTGGCCTTTATCGAACAGCTCCCGACGGAACAATCTTACTTGCCAATCCCACGCTCGTCGAAAAACTTGGATACTCATCATTTGAAGAGCTCGCTGCAAGAAATCTCGAGCACGAGGGATTCGAACCTTCATACGAACGGAAGCAGTTCATTGAAGTAATGCAACAGTATGGTGAAGTTAATGGCTTGGAAGCGGCCTGGACCCGCAAAGATGGATCGGTGATTCAAGTTCGGGAAAGCGCCCGCGCGATCAAAGACACAAATGGCACCGATTTATACTACGATGGAAGCGTAGAAGATATTAGTGAGCGCAAGCAAGCCGAGGATGCGTTGGTTGAAAGTGAGCAACGGTTCCATCGTTTGTTTGTCGCCTCACCTGATGCATTGCTGTTAATCGATCCTTTTGATACTACCACTGACTGGCCAATTGTGGATTGCAATGAAGTCGCTTGCCAAATGAACGGGTACACTCGCGAGGAATTGATTGGTAAATCGATCAATATTCTCAACACCTCAGAGGGGACGCCGGAGGACCGCGCGGCTTATGTAGAACGCATCAGACGCGAAGGTGTGTTGCATCTCGAATCTTCTCATCGCCATCGTGATGGCCATGTTTATGCGATCGAGATTTCTACATCACTCATTTCGTTCAAGGGACAGGAGTTGATACTAGGCATTGACCGAGATATCACCGAGCGCAAGCGTGCGGAGGCGGCACTTCAGGAGTCCGAAGAACAATTTCGCATGGTGTTCGAAAACGCTTTTGATGGGATATCTATTTATGATCTAGATCCAGACCCCGCAAAGAGAAAACTCATCGAGTGTAACGAACGATATGCAGCAATGGCTGGCCGGAGCCGTGAGGAATTACTCAGACTTGGAACCACGCAAGAACTCCAGAAACCGCTTGAAGGCACAACAAACATGAATCGCTTGAATGCCCTTTCGAGGGGAACAGCTTTTCAAGGCTCCTTCTCATGGATTCGTCCGGACGGAAAAGATAATATTGTTGAGTATGTAGGTGCGCCGATAACATGGCAGGGGAAGGCGTTTTCAATTGGTATTGATCGCGATGTCACCGAGAGGAAGCAGGCTGAAGACAAATTGCGCGAAAGCGAAACACGTTTTCGTCAGCTCGCCGAGGCGGCCGTAGAGGGAATTGCATTCACTGATAAAGGAATTCTCGTCGACGGAAATACTCGGCTTGCAACGATGCTGGGCTACGAGCTGCAAGAAATGATTGGTAGACCGGTTGCAGATTTTATTGCCCCAGAGTCTGTCAACCTTGTACTCAATAATATCCGCACGAACTACCAGGGATCGACTGAGCATTTCACCCAACGCAAAGATGGCAGGATCTTTCCAGTAGAATCTCATTCCCATATGATGAAGTGGCATGGGAAAGATGTGCGGGTTTCATCGCTGCTTGACATCAGCGAACGTAGACGCACACAAGAGCAATTGCATAAGCTCTCTCTGGCAGTTGAACAAAGTCCCGTTTCAATAGTCATCACAGACACGAAGGGAAAGATCGAATATGTCAATCCCAAGTTCACAACGGTTACCGGCTATACGATCCAAGAAGCTGTCGGCAAGAATACCAGCATTTTGAAATCTGGTGAGACTTCACGGGAAGAATACAAAAGATTGTGGGAGACAATCTCAGCGGGTAATGAGTGGCGAGGTGAATTTCATAATAAAAAGAAAAATGGTGAACTATATTGGGAGTCGTCGTTCATTTCTCCGGTCAAGAATGCAGACAATGTCATCACTAATTTCGTTGAAGTGAAAGAAGACGTCACTGAACGCAAGCAAGCCGAAGAAGCATTGCGACATGCTCAGAAATTAGAAAGTATAGGAACTTTGGCCGGCGGCATTGCTCACGATTTCAATAATCTCCTCAACGCCATCATGGGGCAATCCTCTCTGGCCCTGGGCAGATTGCCGAAAGAAAGTCCCGCGGGAAACAACATTGCAAAAGCCCTTAAAGCGGCCGAACGAGCAGCCAACCTTACTCAGCAACTTCTTGCATATTCCGGCATGGGGAAGTTTATCACAGAGGAAATTGACCTCAACCGTTTAGTAAAAGAAAACGCGCAGTTGCTGAAAGTCTCAGTCCCAAAATCTGTTCGATTAAGGTATGAGCTGGATCCATCGATTCTGTTCATCCATGGAGATGCAGGCCAGATCCAACAAGTCGTCATGAACCTTATTATTAACGCCGGTGATGCCATCGGTGCAAATTCTGGATTCATCATAGTTCGGACAAACCTCATTGAGCTCAGAGAGAATGAGACGGAATACACTAAGTATACGAATAATCGGCTCACGCCTGGAGCGTATGTCTTGTTGGAAGTGAGTGACACTGGACATGGAATCAAGCCGGACGTGCTGGCGCGGATCTTTGACCCCTTCTTCACCACGAAATTCACAGGACGAGGGCTCGGATTAGCGGCTGTTCTCGGTATTATCCGAGGACACAATGGGGGACTAAGGATTGAAAGCGAGGAAGGAAAAGGAACTAAGTTCGAAATCGTCTTTCCATTAGTAGACGTTTCCCCTGTGATCAAAACTTATGAGGCTAAAAATGAAGCGGTGATTAACGGATCTGGAAAAACCATTCTTGTGATCGATGATGAACTGGCTGTCCTTGAACTATTGAGGGATGTTTTCGCCGATGTGAATATTAAAGTGATCGAAGCTTCGAATCCGATTGAAGGCATTCAACTTTATCGTAAATATCAAAAAGAGATTTCGATGATAATTCTTGATTACTCAATGCCAGACATGGATGGCAAGCAGACTTTTGAAATGCTGATAAAGGTCAATAAAAACGTCAAGGTCATCCTGTGTTCCGGCTATTCCGAAGAGGAAGTGAAATCAGCATTCGGAGAAGTTCATCCTGTAGATTTTATCAAGAAACCATACAAACCGTCAGACCTATTGTCCCGGGTTTCGAGAATCATTTCGTGATAGAACGGAAACATGTATTATACAACGCACCTACAGACTTTGGCAATGTGCAACCCTCAAAATCATACGGAATGAGCATTTTAACCACCTTTGGATCATTTTTATCCTGATTGCCTGTTCGCTGACTGTTGTGTGGGATCCTCATAGTCACCAAAAAGAGAGCGAATCTGTTCTGTGCTCAACAAAAGAATGGGATTAGTGCACTTTTTTCCAAACAGTGCATAAATGTAATTACACGAAGGGATCCTCTCTCACCATCCCGCAGTACTGCGGAGGGATGGTTTACAAAATTCATTATAGTATCATAAGGGTCCAAAGCATCGTTTTCAGTACCATATTTGTTGGGTGCTTTTGACGTACCTGCTCCTACCGGTGACAGATTTTGCGCCAACCAGTCATAGATAATGCGCGTTCCGGTGATAGATGATATCAGTTCAGGTTTAGACTGATTCTGTTCACCGTGGCATGAAGTGTCTCAGGTTGCAGATGAGAATAAATTTGAGTCACAGCGGCACTACTATGACCGAGAAGCTTCTGAACCTCGTACAGAGATGCTCCATCTTGAACGAGCCATGAGGTAATTGTATGGCGCCAGCTGTGAAAGTGCACTCGCTCATCCAACCCAGCAGTTCTTACCAGTTGCTTGAAACTCTTCGAAACGATCTCCGCGTCGAACCTGCGAATCTTCGATTTGAACACTCTCCCTACTTCGCAACCCTCTCGTCGTTGATTTAGAATCGAGCCCAATGATATATTAATTGGAAGCTGTCTGTTCTTTCGGTTCTTGGTCAGGAATTCCTTCGTGCATCTTACGAGAATAGTTTTGTTCACGGGATTGACATCCTCCCACTTCATGACTAACAGCTCTCCCAACCTCATGCCTGTTGTGACAGCGACAACCAAGATGTCTTTCAAATCTTGGTCATGCATAAGATTCAGGAGCAACTGAAATTCTGGTTTGGTAAGTAAGGTCGGCGCTACCTCTGGAACTTTTGGGCTTAGTGTCTTACGGAATAGATTTTCAACAATCAAATTCCATTCTTTTGCCTTTTCAAAAGCGGACGCAAGTGCAGTCCGATATTTGCGAGCAGTCCATGAACTGGCCTCTGCCTTCTTGATGTTAAGGAATTCTTCAATCTCTCTGCTCGAAATCTTGTGTAAAGGCAGGTCGCCAATTACTCAGAGGAACTCGCGGAATGCGGCTGCAAAATGTTTTTGAATCTTAATCGTGTGAACTCCGGAAGAGTAAGCCAGGAAATCATCCTTAAACAGACTGAGGGAGATTCGTTGAAGCTTGACCTTTCGCTCTGCCTGATTCGACTCAAACTCCTTTACAAATTGGAGGGCATCAGCTTTTCTCCGGCATCGTGTGGATGTTTTCTGTGGATTGCGAAGTTCATCCTCATACCAAAGGTAGTAGATGCCATTGGAACGCTTGGAAAGGAACATAGAAAGCCTCTTGTGTTAGAGGCAAGGCAGGAAACTATAACGGGAAGTGGTTAGTAAATTTACAGACTTCCACTCATCTGAGGAAGCCAACGAGAAGAAAAACTGCGAAAACAGGTAGCGGAGAGGGGGAGATTTGAACTCCCGGTACAGGTTTACCCCGTACGGCGGTTTAGCAAACCGCTGGTTTAAGCCGCTCACCCACCTCTCCGGGAGACGCTTAAATTTCCTGCACAAATGTAGCGAAATGAGAAAAGATTTGCAACTTCTTTTTAACTACAACGGAATGTTGCCGTGTTTCTTTTTCGGATTGCGGTCAACTTTCGTCTCGAGCATCTGAAATGCGCGAATGACGCGGGCGCGGGTCTCTCTCGGTTCAATAACATCGTCCAGGTACCCGCGTTCGGCCGCGATATACGGGTTAGCAAATTTATCCCTAAACTCATCTTCCTTCTGTTTCGCCGCTTCGACTTTGTCCCCCGCTTTCTCGATTTCTTTTTTGAAGATGATCTCAACCGCCCCCTTCGGCCCCATCACGGCAATCTCCGCAGTCGGCCATCCGAAATTCATGTCCCCGCGGATGTGTTTCGAGTTCATGACGTCATACGCGCCCCCGTAGGCTTTGCGCGTGATCACCGTGATTTTCGGAACCGTTGCCTCGCAAAAAGCAAAGAGGAGTTTGGCGCCGTTCTTGATAATGCCTCCCCACTCTTGCGCCGTCCCCGGCAAGAATCCCGGGACATCTTCAAATACCAGGAGCGGAATATTGAACGCATCGCAGAATCGAACGAATCGGGCTCCCTTGACCGATGCATCGTTGTCCAGCACTCCGGCAAGCACCGACGGCTGGTTCGCAACGACGCCGACCGGTTTCCCGTCCATCCTCGCAAAGCCGACGATAATATTTTCGGCATAGTGTTCGTGAACTTCGAAGAACTCGCTCGAGTCCACGACCAGATCGATGATCCGCTTCATGTCGTATGGCTTGTTCGGGTTTTCGGGGATGATCGAATTAAGTTCCTCGTCCTTCCGTTCGATCGGATCCTCCGAACCGATTGCCGGAGGGTCGTCCATGTTGTTCGAGGGAAGGAATGCAAGCAATGTCTTTATTCGGTCGATGCACTCGGCCTCGCTCTCACAGGCAAAATGTGCCACGCCGCTTTTCGTCGCATGCGTAAGTGCGCCTCCCAGATCCTCGGACGATACATCTTCATGCGTAACGGTCTTCGTGACGCCCGGCCCGGTGACGAACATGTAACTCGTATTCTTGACCATGAATATGAAATCCGTGATCGCCGGTGAATAGACGGCTCCACCCGCGCACGGTCCCAGAACGGCCGAGATCTGCGGAATGACGCCCGAGGACATAGTGTTGCGGAGAAAAATATCGGCATATCCGCCGAGACTCACCACTCCCTCCTGTATCCTCGCCCCCCCCGAATCGTTCAACCCGATCAAGGGAACGCCGACCTTGAGCGCCATGTCCATGATCTTGCAGATTTTTTCTGCATGCGCCTCAGAAAGCGATCCTCCGAACACTGTGAAATCCTGGCTGTAGACAAAAACTTCGCGCCCGTTGATTCTGCCATGTCCCGTAATGACGCCGTCGCCCAAATACTTCTGTGTCTCCATTCCAAAATCGTACGAACGGTGCTGCACGAGCATTCCGATCTCCTCGAACGTTCCCTCGTCGATCAACAGCTCGACGCGTTCACGGGCGGTGAGTTTTCCCTTCTTGTGCTGATCGTCGATTCTCTGTTTGCCGCCGCCAAGCAATGCTGCAGACTTTCGTTCACGGAGATCTTTGAGTTTGTCCTTCGACATGAGGGCCTCAATATTAGAGTAATGATATCAGAACATATAAAGTGCCTGCAACTGCTGCGATCAGGATACAGACGTAGGCAATCGTGAGGAGCGAGAACTTCATGAACGTCTTCCCGCCCGATTGACGGTACACCCGCTTCATCCCCTGGAAGAGGTTCAGCGGAATAGTGAGGAAAAGTACATCAGCATAGTCGGTGACGGGCGGCCATGCCGTAGATTTAAGGAGCACGATAGCCATCAGAATAAAATAGACGAACGAATGAAAATAAAAAGAAAAGATGAGATGCTCGATGTAGTAGCTTTTTGACCGAAAGTAAACCAGTTTCAACAAAAGAGCGAAAATGGGGAGAAGAAGAAACACGACCTGAGGTGTATGGTCGTGCAATTCATCAAAGAACAACTGCGGGTTCGAACTCAGCTTCCGGAGCCCTGCGGCGAACCTGCGTCCGAATTTCTTTCCGACCTCCCCCGAGCTATCTTTCGTGATGGTAATCTTGAACGCTCCCTGTTTGCTGAGAGTAACCGTCGAGTCCTGCGGCACCGCGGTCATCATGGAATCTACGCTGATCCCCTTTTGCACCTGCACCCTGTCCTCAGGCCGCTCAACCACTGCGGCCGTAAAAAAGTAGAGGAAGCTCATGAAGAAATAGAGTTTAAACGGAGAGATGTAGTGCGCCCGTTTTCCGGAAACGTACTCCACCGTCAACTCCCCAGGCTTTGTAATAAACGGGATAAGGCTGTGAAAGAGACGCGAATCGAACGAAAGGACTTCTTCAATCAGTTCTTTGAGCAGATCCTGGATCGGCAGTTTCATCTCGACGCCGCGCTGACCGCAGTTCGAACAGTATTCGCCGGCAAGTTCTTTGCCGCAGTTCTGGCAGAGCCGTTTTTCGTCGCTCATGGCAAGAAGATACACTTTCCTTTTTGCTATTTCAATGGGCAGGGAATCGCGCAACTCCAGGGAGAATAGTTTTCCAAGCGATTTTGCGGGAGGCAGTTTTCCAATGCGGAATCTCATTGCGCTGACGTGTCATGCCAATCCCGCTGTCGAATTCACCCCGGAGTTGAATGTCATCAAGAAGAATAAAATATATTATCGGCTTCTAATAATTAAAGACAGCGAGGAAACTTCTGCATCATTTCAAAGCTATGCATGGATCAGCCGATGGCAGGCTCGTGCGACGGCCTTCGCACTTCTACTCCCGATTGCTGCTCCAGCACTTTGACGACGGCGGAGTAATCCTCATGTGAATACCCGGCTGCGGCCGCCGCGGCAAATAGCTTCTGCGCAGCCTCGATTCCGGGAAGAGCGACTTCCAGTTGTTTTCCCGCGTCCAGGATCAAGCTGACGTCCTTTAGCATATGCTCGACATAGAACCGGGGGGAGAAATTCCTGTCGAGCATCGAGTTCCCTTTTGTTTGGTACATCGGTGCACTTAAGGAGGAATGGCTGAGGATGTCAAGCAATGTTTCCGGGTTGACATCTGCTTTTTGCGCGAGCACGAGCGCCTGCGCGAGAGTGGTACCCATCGCACCGATGAACAAATTGCAAAGCAGTTTCGCGTACGATGCCTGTTCGGGCCTTTCAAAGCGCCAGCTCGTTCCTCCAAGAGTTTTCAAAACGTCCCCGACTTTGAGAAAAGCCTCGTCGCTTCCGCCGGTAAATAGCAATAACGATCCATCGGTCGCCTGAGGAACGCTCCCCAGCACAGGAGAATGGACAAAAAAACAGCCGAGCGTTTTGTACACGGTACTCAATTTCTTCGTTGTCATCGGCGATACAGTGCTCGTGTCGACATGAACACACCCTTTGCGGAGGCCGTGAATGACTCCCTCCTTTCCTGCCGCCATCTCTTCCAACGCCTTAGAGTTCGCGAGCATCGAAAAGACAATATCGGAGCGTTCAGCCGCTTGCTTAGGGGACTGGCACCAAACTGCACCCCGGCTGATCAGGCCATCTGCCTTCTCCTTGGTCCGGTTGAATACTGACAGCGGATAGCCTGCGTCCAGAAGACGCGTCGCCATGGGAGTTCCCATCAATCCGAGCCCGATGAAACCGATTGACTTTTTCACGTGTGTCCCTCCTTAAGAGAAATAAAAAAAGGCGAAAACAGTTTCGCCCGTCGGCCAGGTGCTACGTGGTTGAAGTGTTTTCATTCAACGCTATCGATGATCGCGCCGCCGACGACGTCATCCTCTTCATAGAAGACAACCGATTGTCCCGAGGTGATCGCCCGCTTTGGCGAATCGAACTGGACGCGCACAACTCCTTCGCCGTCTCCTGCTCCTTCAATTTGAGTGACAAGGGCCGCCTCGTCGGCGTCCTTGTAACGGATCTTTACTGTCAACCGTTTCCCGTCTCGGAGATTGTCATATTTGATGAGGTTTAACTTCTTCGCCGTCAGCGTCGTCTTGAGCAGATCATTGTCATGGCCGACGGTAATGACATTTTCTTTGTAGTTAATGCCCGTCACGTACACCGGCTCCGGAAATGCAACACCTATCCCCTTCCGCTGGCCCACTGTATAGAACGGAAATCCGCGGTGCTTGCCGACGACTTTCCCGTCCATCACAATATCGCCGCCGCCGACCGATTCTTCAAGCTGGGGAAGTTTGTGTTTCAGGAAACGTTCGTAATTATTATCGGTGACAAAACAGATCTCATAACTTTCCCCTTTTGCGGCCGTCTGCAGTCCGAAACGCTCGGCCACTGCGCGCGATTCCGGCTTCGTCAATTCTGTCAGAGGAAAAATCGTGCGGCTCAATGAGTCCTGCGTCAACCCCCACAACGCGTATGACTGGTCCTTCTGAATGTCTTTGCCCCGGGAAACGACATAACGCCGAGTAATGTTGTCCTTCCGAACCCGCGCATAATGACCCGTCGCAATGAAATCTGCCCCAAGCTTCAGGCTCTTCCGGATCATCTCTTCCCATTTGATCTTTCGGTTGCAGATCACGCATGGATTCGGCGTCCGGCCGTGCATATACTCCTCGACAAAATTATCGATGACCTGAGCGCCAAACTCTTCCGAAAAGTCGACCACGTAATGCGGAAAACCGAGCTTTGCCGCAACTCTCCGCGCATCGTTGATCCCGTCGAGCGAGCAGCAGCTCTTGTCGCTGTCATCGTTCCCCCCCACGTCGTCATAGTTGAACGTCTTGATGGTAATGCCGATAACATCATACCCCTGCTCGACAAGAAGCGCCGCAGCCGACGATGAATCGACTCCGCCGCTCATGCCGACAACGACAGTAGTATTTTTATTCTCAATCATTGTATTGAGCCATCTCGATAATCGTCTCTCGCCAAACCGCGACCTTTCATTCGTAGAATCATTTCGCAGCGTACAATCTGGCGAAGCCATCGCATTGGGTCACATACGGGCAGTACTTTTGGGGTGATATGCAAACTCTACACTTTAAATATAGTGAAATCTCCGAAGACTCTCAAACAAGGGAACAACCGTGTAACAGACGGCGACCGCTATCAGAGTCCGATATCCAATTGAAACGTTATCCTGTTGTCAAGAGGCCCTATCGTCTCTGAACTTCCAGAGGCTGGCACAACGCTGCGGACCAGAAAGGTTTCGCCGTATTTACACGACAATTCCACATTCCTCAAAATTTTTGATCCTGCCACTATGTACCAGCGGCTTCCCCGGCCGTACAAAGGTGGAAAAGAATACCCGCCGCGGACATCGCTTTCGTATTCGTAAACACGGGAATCGTACGACTGCGTGTCGAAAAATATCATCCTCGCTGTTCCGTACAGCCATGATCTCGCCGGAGATACATTCAACTCCGTAAACATCAGCATCCCGGCAGCAGAGTTGTGCGAGACGGAGTATGAGATTCCTGTAAGTTCCAGCCGTTGTGTGAGTTCCATCCACTTGTTCAATTCACAAGAACATGACGCCCGCAGGTTTTCCTGATTCCTTTCTTCGAATATTTTTGCTTGGAAATGCTCTGCATCGGTCAGACTATTTTGTTCAGTTCTCATTGAGTGCTTAAACTGGAGAGACGCGTTGACAGATTTTGTGAGCGTACCTTCGCATCGGACAAGATATTCATTCCCGGACTTTGAAAATGTGCCTAATGATGGCAGCGTATACTCATCGTAGGATGAGGAAATTTTGAGCCTGGCGGTCGCTCGATATTCCATCCCTACATAATGGCCAAACTCCCCATTCACCAGGCCATCTTGTTCGCCATAGGCATACGCATGGGGATCGACATAATTAACCGAGTAGGACCGAAGCTGAAAAGACAATGACAGGCGTTTGGAGACTTCGAATATACAGCCTGCAAGGCCGCTCAGGGTTTCGAATGAATTTCCAGCGGCTTCTCCAAAGAGGGTAAATGATTCGAATGTAAAATTCGCGTGAGCTCCGATGGCCGAAATTTCATTTCTGGTTAAGATGTAGGGCGATTGAAGAGCAACAGGTTTATCGTACAATGTCTTCATTGCACTCACGCCCACCGTAGATGTGTTCCCGATATGACAGTCGATAATCCCGCCAATTGCTGTTTCATATGCCGCATCCTTCTTTTCTATCTCCGATTGAGAGCGAAACAATCCGGATGAATAGAAGCCTGTAATAGAACCGGCTGAATCGAGCGTCGCTGCGACCGGCTTGCGGGAGAGAAATATTGTTACGGAGGCGGGGTACACCTCCATCGTCGCAGCAGCGCCTTGAAAGTAATGATATTCGTCCGTAGCGAGATGGGGCACGATCGCTCTTCCCGTCGCTTTGATTTGGTTCACCGCACTTCCCCCTTTCGACGATGAGCGTGAGCTTGAGAACATCATCCCTTCGCCGCTGTTGATCGTAAAGCTGCCTGCAACAAACTTCCTCACAATCCCGTCATTGTCGAGACCAACGTACCCGCTCACAAAACCCTCTTTCCAAGATTCCCCTGCATCTTTGTCGAGCAAGATGCCGCCGCTCCATCGCGGAGTTCTGAGTTCCATCCTATCGTATTGCGCAACCGGGCTCCCGGAGTATTCCCCGTTAATGAACTTTTTTTGTGGATGAACATCCACGTTCCCTCTCGCTCGAAATGAGATTGCCGCAATGCTGTCACCCCCCTCGGATGAGTTTCTCCTCGTTCGTCCCGATGAGAATGAGATGTACGGCATGATCAAGAATAGTGTTTGATCATCCATCATGGGGATCAGGCGCATGTCAGCCGGAGATATGTTCCCGAGTGAATCTCGCAAGAATAGAATTCTTATTGCTGCATGCTCTGACAAGTAAGGAACTGAAATCAGCTCCTGAAACGACGCAGCATTAACATTCACAGGGTTTAATTTAAACGTTTCCAATTCGTCAAGGGTCGCAGATTTTCCAGTTCCATCATCAGTTGCGTTTTCCATCATTGACTCAAGCTCAGGTGAAGTTTCCCGAACATTGCTAGAGTCTTGTGAATACAGCGTAGTGTTGAAAAACCAAAGCACAGTGCAAAACAGAATTCTCCGCATGATCCCCCCTTTCCCTACTGACTAAAAGAAATCCCAATGGTATGCGTCAATCCGAGCTCGGTATGTGTCGCGACGCTATAGTCTACTGAGACGGACGAATACCGGATCCCAAAGCCGGCAAAGTACCTCGACGGATCGCTTGACACCCCGAGCCGAAGGACGATGTTTTCGATCGGTTCGAACCGGACACCCGTTCGGATCGACACAGGATACCGCGCATCTTTTATGACCGCAAATGATACACCGGCAGTCGAAAGCACTTCGCAATTGATTCCCGTGAGAAAAAGTTGCGGCAATTGATCCTTTTCACCGCCAATCGTCGGACGATTCAGGTTAAGAATGGAAAAGCCCCACCGGATGTCGTCACTCAACAGCACTTCTGCAGCGACGTCGATCCCGACGGTAAATGCCGAACCATACCGTGAAATCGTTAGATGATCGTAGTTGATACTGCATCCGGCAGAGACTATTCCACCAAAGGACCGAGCAGCAGCTGCAGTTACTGTCATTTCACGGTACAGCGAAAATCCCATGCGTGTCAAGGCAATACAAGCGGTGTAGGAATCGACCGGAAATGCCGCGATCAATCCTCCGTTCGAAAGTTGCGGCAGATCGAACGGAGAGGGAGAATAGAAAAACGAGGCATAAAATAATTTCGAAGATGCGGCAGCAGATGGATTCAATAAGACATGATCGACATCTCCGCTGAACACCGATGAGGCTCCATCTCCAAAAACCGCCGGCGGCTGCGGAGTTCGCTCGAACCCGGCCCGAGAAACCGTGGAGCAAAAAAGAAAAAGAACAATTATCCCTCCGCAGCGGAACGGTTTGAACCGGGTTTCAGACAACTTGAACGGGAAAATGG
>CAYTOA010000025.1:0-59439 GCA_964439265.1 uncultured Chitinophagaceae bacterium | reverse complement strand
AAGATTGAAAATACTACCTTTGAACCATTGCAATTCCTCTGTACCGAGTTGCTCATCATGAAAAGCGACCTCTCCCCCTCGGGTTCAGCATATTCACAACTATCCAGTATTCCATTGAAACAATAGGAGCTTTTATGTCCGAAGAAAAAGAGTCGAAGATCCAGGCGCTGAAAGTTGCCATCGATCAAATTGAAAAGCAGCACGGCAAAGGATCGATCATGAAGTTGGGCGAGGGTCCCATTGTGAAGATCGATTTCATCCCCACCGGTTCGATTTCGCTCGACGCCGCGCTCGGGATCGGCGGAATACCCCGCGGCAGAGTGACGGAGATCTATGGGCCGGAATCTTCCGGCAAAACAACGATCTGCCTTCATATCATCGCAGAAGCTCAGAAAACCGGCGGACTCGCAGCGTTCATCGACGCCGAGCATGCACTCGACACTGCATACGCTAAGCGCCTCGGTGTTGACACGAATAATTTACTCTTGTCGCAGCCCGAGTTCGGCGAACAGGCGCTTGAAATCGTTGAGACGCTCGTGCGAAGCGGCGCTTTGGATGTCGTCGTCATCGATTCAGTTGCTGCGCTGACCCCGCGGGCTGAGATCGAGGGAGAGATGGGTGACCCGTCGATGGGCGTGCAGGCGCGATTGATGTCCCAGGCACTACGGAAACTGACGGCTGCCATCAGCAAATCGAAGACCTCCGTCATCTTTACCAACCAGCTTCGGATGAAGATCGGCATCATGTTCGGCAACCCTGAGACCACGACCGGCGGAAACGCGCTGAAATTCTACGCGTCGGTTCGTCTCGACGTCAGGCGAATCGAAGCGCTGAAAGACGGGACCAACGTCATCGGCAACAGAACGAAGGTAAAAGTAGTAAAGAACAAGGTCGCTCCTCCATTCCGCGAAGCGCAGTTTGACATTCTCTATAATGAGGGAATTTCAAAGCTGGGTGATTTGATCGACGTCGCCGTCGAACACAACATCATCGTCAAAAGCGGTTCATGGTTCTCCTACAAAGAGGACCGCATCGGCCAGGGACGCGACGCCGTTAAAGCGTACCTTACCGCGTCGCCGAAGATCGCTGACGAAATTCTTATCACGGTCAAGAAGAAGCTCGGCATCATCGCGGACGAAGCCATTGCGCCGGCGAAACAAGCCCCGGCAACGGCGAAGCAAGCTGAACCGGCCTCTTCAAAAAAAGCTCCGAAATCTTAGATGTCGAAGCGCGATGCGCATTACGAAAATAGAGCGGCAAAAAAAGCGGACATCGCGGGTGTCAATCTTCATCGACGGAAACTTTGCGTTCGGCGTCAGCGATGATATTATGCTTCGGTATGCACTTCACGAAGGGACTGCTCTGGACCAGGCAGCGGTCGATGCAATTCTCGACTCCGAAAATGAAGAGATGGCGAAGCAGAAGGCACTTCGGTATCTTTCCATCCGCCCCAGAAGCAAGAAAGAGATGCGCGATTATTTGCTGAGAAAAGAAATTCCCGCCGAGGTCAGCGAAAGAGTCATCGGCCGGCTGGAATCTCTGAACATGCTCGACGACATTGCGTTCGCGCGCATGGTGTGCCGGGATGCTCTGGCAAAAAAACCAGCCGGCGCCAAGATGCTTCGTCAGATGATGATGAAAAAAGGGGTTCCGCCTTCTCTTATGGAATCAGTCCTTGGTGAATTTTCCACGCCGGAATCGGAATTTCAGATGGCGATGAAAGCGGCGGAACGGCAGTCGGCGCGTATCGGACGATCGTCGCGTCAGCTTGACGATGATCATATCAAAAAAAAGATACTCGATTATTTGGTGCGCCGCGGCTTTGCCTTTGACACAGCATTGAGCGCGACAAGAAAATTTCTGGCAAAACAGCCATGAATAGATTCTTCAAAAGCAGGCACTGGAAAGTATTCCTCGTAACAGCTGCCATCATCGGCGCAATTCTTGCGCTCTCCTTCCTCGGCCAGGTATTTCTCCTGCTGACAATGTCCTTCGTCCTGACCATGGTGCTGAAGCCTGCCGTAGATTACCTAGAGAAAAACAACGTCCCGCGTCCCGCCGGGATTCTCGCCATGTATGTCGTCATCGGCGGGATTGTTGTCTTTGCATTCATCACCGTCTACCCGATCGTCATCCTTCAACTGTCAAGCCTGGCCACGCTGATGAACAGCGAGCATTTGTCCGCAATGTTGAATCAGATGGCGGCCTCTATTTCTGAAAAAGTACCGTTCATCAAAGCCGAAGTCATTGCCGCTAAACTCAACACGCTCCTGCCGGAAGCTGCCAAGACTGCCGAGGAATCGCTCACCAGTGCGTTAGGGCTTGTGGCCTCGCTTATCATCGTTCCGTTCATCACTTTTTTCCTCCTGAACGATTATTACAAGATGCAGAAAGCACTTATCGAAAATGTTCCGAACAAGTATTTCGAAATGGCATTGAATGTCGTACACTCGCTGGACAGCCAGATCAGCAAGTATACGCGCGGAGTCTGCATCGATTCAATCTCGGTTGCCCTGCTGTACGCTGTTGCCTATCAAGCGATCGGCATTCAGTATGCGACGGTGCTCGGTCTGATTGGCGGGATCACCAACATCATACCGCTGGCGGGGCCGGTGATCGGCGCCGTCCCCGTTATGATCGTATCGATCATCCAATACGGAGATTTTCGGATGATCATACCGATCGCCATTGCGACGATCGCGGTACGGCAGCTAGATGATATTTTTATTCAGCCGAATCTTTACGGGAAGTTGCTTAACATGCATCCATTGACCATCATGATCGTCATTCTTCTCGGGGGCGAACTGATGGGAATTCTGGGAATGGTTCTGGCAATTCCTCTTTATACCGTCATTACGGTTACCGCCCGCGAAACAAACTGGGGGCTCAAGAATTATCGGATCACTGAAAGCCATGGATGATTTCTTCACCAGCCGGTACTGGAAGGTGTTCATCGTCACCTTTTCGATCGCGGCTCCGATATTTATCCTTTCTATGTTCGGGCAGGTTTTTATTCTGCTCGTGCTCTCATTTGCGGTAACGATGGTCCTTAAGCCTCTCGTTGACTATCTCGAAAAAGAAGACATACCCCGCGTCGCGGCAATTCTCGGCCTCTATCTTGTCATCGGCATCCTCTTGTTCGCCGGTTTTGTGACCATCTATCCGGTCATGGTACGCCAGCTCACAAACCTCGCGGTGTTTTTGTCGGGAGACCGTCTTTCCCGTGTGCTGAACCAGCTCAGCGTCTCGATAAGCGGATTCATTCCGTTTCTCAAATCGAGCGATCTGGCGACCAAAATCGAAACTACACTTCCCGCTCTGACAGGCAAAGCAGAAGAAACGATCACAAACGTCATCGGAATGGCGGGGTCCTTCATCGTCGTGCCGTTTATCACATTTTTTCTTCTGAACGATTACCATCGAATTCAAAAGGCGGTCATTGAAAATGTCCCGAACAAGTATTTCGAAATGTCGCTGAACGTCATAAGCAAACTGGAAACGCAACTCAGTAAATATATCCGGGGCGTGTGTATAGAATTGATTTCAGTGGCCATTTTGTATGCCTCGGCGTATTCACTCCTTGGCTTTCGTTATGCGATCATCTTTGGCATCGTTTGCGGTTTTTCAAATATCATCCCGATGGCCGGACCGCTGCTTGCTGCGATTCCCATCGTCATTGCATCGCTGATCCAGTTCGGCGACTTTCGCATGCTGGTACCCATTGTGCTCACGACGTTCGTCGTCCAGCAAATCGACCAGATGTTTATCCAGCCGAACGTTTATGGGAAGATCCTGGATATGCATCCGCTGACCATTGTGCTCACCATCCTCGTCGGCAGCGAATTGCTCGGAATTGTGGGGATGGTGCTTGCAATCCCGATCTACACCGTGATCAAGGTTACTGCTCGGGAAACTAACTGGGGGTTAAAAAATTACAGGATAACACGCTAATGTCGCGCGTCGTTTTCGATATCGAAACGCTTGCTCTTCCTCTCGATTCATTCGACCAGTCAAGCCGGGAATATCTTTTCAAGTTTGCGGACACGGATGAAAAGATAGAAGAAACGAAGCAGAATCTGAACCTGCATGCCCTTACCTCGCAGGTCATCGCAATTGCGCTTGTCAATCCGGATTCCAACATGGGGAAAGTTCTCTTCCAATCGGAGAAAAAGGAAGACTATATCTCCCCTGATGGACTCGTGCAATACAAGTCAGGTTCTGAAAAGGATATCCTTGAAGAGTTTTGGAAGTTGATTCCGGCATATCACCAGTTTGTTACTTTCAACGGAAGAGGATTCGACTGTCCGTTCCTGATGGTGCGGTCGGCACTTCTGAATGTTCAGCCGACGCGAAACCTGGTCCCTTACCGCTACGACGCGAGCCAGCATTGCGACCTTCTCGAACAGCTCACGTTCTACAACACAACGCGCAGGTTCAGCCTCGATTTTTATTGCAAGTCATTCGGCATCGACAGCCCCAAAGCTCACGGGATCACGGGGCTTGATATGGGAAAATTGGTGGAGGAAAAAAGGTACCATGAGATCGCCGAGTACTGCTTTGGCGATGCTCAGGCCACCGCGGAGTTGTTCAGGCGGTGGAGCCAATACCTCGATTTCAGCAAAAATAGTTCTTGACGGATGCAACTTTTTTACGTATCATTACGTATCAAACTTAATTGATGGAATGTTTATGGTAGAAGTGACGACTGCCCTCAAAGCTCTTTCAGAAGAAATACGGATCAGGCTCCTGCTTGTCCTGCTGAAGGACGAGGCGTGCGTCTGCGAATTGATGGCGACGTTCGATATGGCTCAGTCGAAACTCTCTCATCACCTCATCGCCCTGCGCGATGCGGGATTCATCAAGGACAACAAAAGAGGCAAATGGAACTATTACTGGATCGACATGAGCAGTCTGGATCCGATGAAGAAGGAACTTCTCTCGTCTCTCTCCGGATGGGTCGATGATGATTCCATCATTGAGAAAGATCGAATGACGCTGGACAAAGTAAAGAAGAAAATGCAAATCTGCTGCTGATTTTTTTTGAACTAACGTATCAATACTATTTGATGAAAGGATTTCCACTATGAAAACGGATCTCGAAATCAAGAATGATGTGAAAGAGAAATATGCTGAAATCGCCGCGGGTAAAATTTCATCGATCGCTACGAAAGCCACCTCGTGCGGAACAGGATCAAGTTCCTGCTGCGGAACGGGATCTGACTCGCTCGTCCAAATGTCACTGGAATATCATCCTGAAGATCTGTCAGCCATTCCGGATGGAGCAGACCTCGGGCTCGGGTGCGGCGTTCCAACTGCGTTCGCGGACTTAAAACAAGGATATACAGTCCTTGACCTCGGTTCCGGCGCTGGTATCGATGTGTTCATCGCTGCTCGGAAGGTCGGGCCAACGGGAAGGGCAATCGGCGTCGATATGACCGAAGCGATGGTCGACAAAGCGAACATGAACGCAAAAAAAATCAAAGCGGCGAACGTGGAATTCCGGCTTGGCGAGATCGAGGCGCTTCCGGTGCCAGACAATTCTGTCGATCGTGTTATCAGCAATTGCGTTATCAATCTTGTGCCAAATAAATCAAAGGCATTCCAGGAGATCTACCGCGTATTGAAATCAGGCGGGAAGTTCACCGTTTCCGATATCGTCATAGACGGCGCCGTGTCATCGGAAGAACGTAACAACGCCGCCCTATGGGCGGGATGCATCAGCGGGGCCATAGACCGAAAAGAATATCTCGCCATTATCAAGAATGCCGGCTTCACAAATATCGAAATTGTTTCGGAAAAGAATTACGGCTATAAACTCGATGCGGCACAATTAAGCTCAATAACAATCTCGGGAACAAAGTGACAAAGATACTTATTCTCTGCACCGGCAATTCTTGCCGAAGCCAAATGGCCGAGGGATTTCTGAAATCTCGAGACCCATCGCTTCATGTTTTTTCAGCGGGTACCATCCCTGCAGCACGGGTCAACCGGCTAGCCGTACAAGTGATGAATGAAGCCGGGATCGACATCGGAGGGAATACACCGAAAAACGTCGCAGAGTTTCTCAATGATTCTTTCGATTATGTTATCACGGTGTGCGACAACGCAAAAGAAACTTGTCCCGTCTTCATCGGGAAAGTCCATCATAGGTTACACATGGGATTCGAAGATCCTGCCGAAGCAGTTGGGACAGCAGAAGAAGTCCTGGCAGAGTTCCGGCGGGTTCGGGATGAGATAAAAGAAGCATTCTCCACGTTCTACAAACAAGAAATTTCGAAGACCTAACATTACAAGACGGGTAATCCAACATTGAGAGCACGCATGGACTCTCGATCAAAAAAGATCTCCGGGTTTGAACGATATCTCACCCTCTGGGTCGCGGCGTGCATGGCAGCAGGCGTCCTGTTCGGAAAACTCTTCCCCACTGTGATCGACCCTCTGCGCCGGCTCGAATTCGGCACAGACAGCCACATCAATATTCCCATTGCCATTCTCATTTGGCTGATGATATATCCTATGATGTTGAAAATCGATCTTGCAAGCATCCTCAGCGTTCGCGAAAAACCAAAAGGAATTCTTGTCACACTTTTCGTCAATTGGATGGTAAAACCGTTTTCAATGGCGCTCATCTCCTGGATCTTTTTCAAGAAGATCTTTGCGCCATTCATCAACGGAGCCCTTGCTGACCAGTACATCGCGGGGACGATCATCCTTGCAGCGGCACCCTGCACGGCCATGGTATTCGTTTGGTCGTACCTCACGGACGGAGACCCGGCATATACTCTCGTGCAGGTTTCCCTGAACGATCTCCTGATGCTCCTTCTCTTTGCACCGATTGTGAGCATGCTCGTAAACGGGGCAAGCAACTTGACGGTTCCGTTTCAGGTTCTCCTCGTCAGTGTTTTTACTTTCATCGTCATTCCGCTCACCCTGGGAAGCGTAAGCCGGGCTCTCCTGCTTCGGATGAAAGGCAAAGAATGGTTCGAGACGAAGTACATGGGCTTCTTTCATCCGATAACAATGATCGCACTCTTGACTACCTTAATTTTTATCTTTGCCTTTCAGGCGGACAATCTATCATTGCATGCCTTTGATGTTGTGCTGATCGCAATCCCCCTCCTGATCCAGGTCTATTTTAATTCATCGCTGGCGTACGGATTGATGAAACTTTTTAAGGTGCAGCACAACATCGCCGCGCCGGGAGCGCTCATTGGTGCCAGCAACTTCTTCGAATTAGCGGTGGCCACGGCTATTACCGTTTTCGGACCCGCTTCCGGTGCGGCGCTGGCAACTGTCGTCGGCGTACTTGTCGAGGTGCCGGTCATGCTCTCTGTCTGTTCTTTCTGCAACCAGACAAGAGATTGGTTCCCTTCCGAGTTGCCGTTGGAGGTTGAAAAGAAATAAGGAGTCGCGTGCAATCGGCCTGAAACAAAAAAGCCTCCCGTTTTCTGAGAGGCTTTTTCCGTTCTTGATCTCTGCTATTCTACGCCGGCAGTTTCCTGTATCGTTTTGCAAACTCATTGTAGATGGCCGCCGCCGCTGAAAGCTTCAACATATCCCACCATGAAAAGATCAAAAATCCGCTAAACATAGACTCTCTGAAATCATGTAAATAGAAATAATTCAAATATGTCGCACCGCACGCAAAGACCACGACAAGTCCTAAGAACATCCCAAGAAGAGTCCACAAATAACCTGAACGGAGATGCACAAGATACCCTGCGACAAGTGCCGCAAGGGGAAAACTAAGGAGGTATCCTCCCGACGGGCCGATGACTCGTGCAAATCCGAAACTGGCGCCGGAAAATACTGGCAGACCGGCTACACCCATGCCGATGTACAAAAGTTGGCTGATAGAGCCGTTGCGGCTTCCCAGGAACGCAGCCCCCAGCAGAACAAAAAATGTCTGCAATGTATACGGCACCGGCTGGTGAGGAATGGCGACTTGGGCCCCGAGAGCGGTCAGCGCCGCAAAGAGGGAAATCCAAATGGCCTGAACGAAAATACTCGATTTTTCTCCAGCGAAAGGCAGTACTGATGCGTGCTGAAAGAACTTGCGCGTTGTCTCCATCGTTTCTCCTTTTATTGTCACAAGTGTTTATGAAACCATGCAGATGTCAACTCCAGAACACGGCTCATTGCCGGGGCGGGCTTTACGTACGGGTGGTGTGCTCCGTACATGTGCCCTACTCCGTCCAGCAGAATCAACTCGGTCATCGTTTTGTCTGACGCTTCGAACAGGGACTTGACTTCGTCCGTTGGAACTGAAATGTCTGCGGTCCCGTGGACCAAGAGCAACGGCTTCCCAAGGTCGTGGACAGCTTGCTTGATTTGTAATCTCTCTCTGTTGTTTTCCAGGTCGTCGAGCAAATCTGTGCGCAATCGAAAAAGAGTGTGCGGATTGTTGGAAGGATGTCCTACGACACCCTTATCCCGCCACAGCCTCCGTTGCGCTTCTGTATATCGGTCGAAATAGGCAACCGTCGACCACCCCACAACCGCCTTAATCTTTCTGTTCTCACGAGCCGATATGATCGCAATTCCCCCTCCGCGAGAATGTCCCACAATTCCGATCTTTGTCTCATCGATGCGATCACACTCAATCTGATTGGCCGATATCGCACTGAGCACTGTGCTAACGTCCTCTAGCTCAATACTGAAGGTATTTACCGAGAATTTTTCCCGTTCTGAAAATTTCCGGAAGTTCTTCCCGATGCCATTATGAGAAAAATTGAAGACGATAGAAACAAAACCGGACTCGGCAAAATACCGGCCTATCGCAGGGAACGGGCCCCAATCCTTGAACGCTTTAAAGCCATGGCAGACAATGATAACCGGCAGCTTTTTCCCCCCCGGTCCAGTACTCTCTTCTTTCCATCTGATGTCGCCATACAAATCAGCTCCCAGCGGCATTACAAGGCGGAACACACGTTCTTTGATTTCATCCATAAAAAACCAGTTAGAAAATAGCCAACGACGGGGTGAATGTCAAGGAAATGGCCGATTCTGCTTCATCGTTTTTCTCAACGAACGGAGTTAAGACACTGCCGCAGCTATTTCTTTACCGCAAAAAATAATTGACTCTCTGCACGGTATTTATTATATTTATAAGTTTGAAAGAAAAGTCGTGCGCGTGTCCCCGCCGTTGCGGGAAGAAATAACCGATCGGCTATCAGATACCCCCTGTTCGTACTAACGTGTAAATTACGAATGTATCGATTAAAGGTATTTTCCGGCAGGGCAAACCCCCAACTAGCCGAGCAGATTTCGAAGAATCTCGGTGAAGAACTGGGCGGAATAGACATCCGCAATTTCAGTGACGGCGAAATTTGGGTAAAGTTCATTGACAATGTACGAGGGGCAGACGTTTTCATCATTCAGCCAACAAATCCGCCGGCCGACAATTTGATGGAACTCCTGCTCACCATCGACGCCGCAAAGAGAGCGTCGGCGCGGAAAGTGATAGCGGTTATCCCGTATTTCGGGTATGCCCGTCAGGATCGCAAAGACCAGCCTCGTGTCGCAATCACGGCAAAACTTGTTGCGAACCTGTTGACAAAGGCCGGGGCCGACAGAATTATCGCGATGGATTTACATGCTCCGCAGATCCAGGGATTCTTTGATATTCCGTTCGATCACTTGTATTCGTCGGTTGTCTTTGTCGATTACTACCGGAAGAAAAAAATCCCCGATCTGACTGTCGTCTCCCCCGATGTCGGGGGAATAAAAATGGCAAGAGCCTACGCAAAGCGGCTGGATGCAGATCTGGTCTTGATCGACAAACGGAGACCGGCCCCGAACGAGGTCGAAGTCATGAATATCGTCGGCGAGGTCAAGGGAAGAAATGTTCTCATCGTTGACGATCTCATTGATACGGCGGGAACGTTCACCAGCGCGGTAAAGACTCTCAAAGATGCCGGCGCAAAAGAGGTGTACGGTGCATGCACGCATCCGATCCTATCGGGAAAAGCCATGGAGCGGATCAATAATTCGGCAGTATCGAATTTGCTCGTAACGGATAGCATCCAACTGAAACAAGCATCTCCCAAAATTGAAGTCATGTCTGTCGCCAAGATATTTGCCGAAGCGATCCACCGGTCCTTCGACAACAAGTCGATCAGTTCCCTATTTGATGTTGATAAAGATAAAACTCAGGACGATTAGTTTTCTAAAGGAGTAAGTCATGTCAGAAGTAGTTCTTCAAGCAGAAGTCCGCACAAGCACCGGGAAGCGTACACGGGCAATACGGCGGTCCGGTAAAATTCCGGGCGAATACTATTCGCGCGGCGAACAAAACATTCATATCGCGGCAACTCCGCTTGGATTGAAACCGCTCATCTATACTTCAGAAGCGCATATCGTAAGCTTGAAGCTGGACAACGGCGAAGCGAAGACGTGCGTGCTTCGCAACGTTCAGTTCGACCCCGTTTCAGATTTACCAATCCACTTCGATCTGCAGGGCGTTCGTGCAGACGAAGAATTAACCATCGAGGTGCCTGTGATGCTCAACGGTACGCCGAAAGGTGTCAAAGACGGCGGAACGGTTCAGCATGTGATGCACCGACTCAAAGTATCCTGCTTACCTAAATTTATTCCCGACCATGTAGAAATAAATATCGCGGAACTTGGCATCAATCAGTCTGTCCACATCCGCGATATCAAGATCGACAACGTGAAGATTCTCGAAAGCGAATCCAGCACGATTGTCGCCGTCGTTCCTCCGACAATCTTGAAAGAGGAAACACCCGCGGATGCGGCCGCCGCGACAACCCTGGCCGAACCGGAAGTCATTGCCAAGGGCAAGAAGCCTGAGGAAGGCGAAGAAGGAGCGGAACCGGCAGCCGGCGGAGCAAAAGCAGCCCCAGCGGCGAAAGCGGCACCGGCTGCAAAAGCAGCACCCGGCGCTCCCGCTAAAAAAGAAGATAAGAAGTAACTCAACACCCGATCGTGAGATCTTTTTTCTCCGTTCTTTGAGATTTATTTTCTAACTGGCATCCCCCTCATTGCAGAAATTCTTTGACGAAGAACCGGATTCAGAGAAGACAGCATGCATTATCGGGCTGGGAAATCCCGGCAGGCGTTATGCCTCAACGAGGCACAACGTCGGATTCAACGTTATCGAGTCGCTGTCGCAATCGCTGCGATCGCCGATGCTCGACGGCAGCGGCGATTATCTGTATTCTGACTGTGCGGTTAATGACCGGCGCGTTATTCTTGCAGCTCCGATGACGTTCATGAATGAGAGCGGAGTAGCGGTCGCTCAGATCATGGAACGGTTCGGGGTTACCGCTTCTGAATTACTCGTCATCCTCGACGATTTTCAGCTCCCGCTGGGAACTCTGAGAATTCGAGCCGAGGGAAGCGACGGAGGACATAACGGACTTGCATCGATTATTTATCATTTGCAGACGGAGAAGATTCCGCGCCTTCGTGTAGGAATCGCAGGGCCGACGTGTCCGACCGAGGAGAGAAAGGAATTAATGGCCGATTACGTTCTCTCCCCTTTTGAAAAAGAAGAAATCCCGCAGGCAGCGGAAATGTTCGCCCGCGCGCACGACGCCGCACTGGCCTTGATCCAAAACGGAATTGAATATGCGATGAATAATTTCAACAGATCGTTTCTGGGGAATGATAGTTCAGTGTAGAAGGAGTGAGTATTCAGTGATCAGTAACCAGGTTGGAAAACAGTTGCTAAGAGTTTTTGATTCTTAACTTTTCACTTTTAATTCAACAATCAACACCCTGTTCCATCATCAATGAGATGGGACCATCATCATACGTCCATAGGAGGTACATCGTTGGAAAAAGAACACAAGATCTACGAGACGACGTTCATCGTCAATGCCGCGCTCGACGACGCACAGATTGACGCCGTTATCGAAAAAGTAAAGGACGTCATCGTGAAAAACGGCGGTGACGTTCGTTCGCTGGAAAAATGGGGCCGAAAACGGCTTGCCTACACCGTCGACAAGAAGAACAATGGGTTCTATGCCTTTTTCGAATTCAAGGGACCCGGAGACCTCATCGCGAAGCTCGACCGGCACTACCAGTTGGACGAGCAGATTATCCGCTACCTGACCATTCAATTGGATAAGAAGGCGCTGAAGGCAAAAGAAATTGCTGCTGCCGCGCTCCTGAAGACTCAGGCCGCCGCCGCACCAGGCGTCGGAGACGTCGTCGTATAGGCGTCGTCGAAATCCACAAACCCAGGAAGGTTTTTCGAAAACAGCAACAGAACTTAATAAGGAGAATTCACAGTGTTCCATCAAAGTCAAAATCGGCGAGGCGGCGATGACCGGCGCGAAAAACGCGATTCGAATGCGATACGCAAGAAACGCACATGCCGCTTCTGCGATTCGAAAGAAATCTACATCGATTACAAAGATGAAAAGAAATTGTACCGTTTCGTCACCGAGCAGGGCAAGATCATTCCCAAACGCATTACCGGCTCGTGCGCCAAACATCAGCGTCAGCTGGTGAAGGCGATCAAACGAGCGCGCCACCTTGCGCTGCTCCCCTTTGTGTCCGACGCCATTAAATAAATCGCACTCAATTAGAATGCTGGAGAAAGTATGAAAGTGATCTTACGTCAGGATTTTGAAACCCTGGGAAAAATCGGCGAAGTCGTTGCCGTGAAAGACGGCTATGCACGGAATTATCTTATTCCGCGCAGCATCGCATACCGGGCCACGACAAGCAGCCTGCATGCGCTCGACGAAGAGAAGAAGCAGCACGAACGGCAGGAACAGAAACAATTTAAGGAAGCGGAAAAGCTCGGCGTCGAGTTGGAAAAACTCTCCGTGACGATCCCGATGAAGGTCGGCGAAGACGATAAGCTTTTCGGTTCGGTCACTTCTCAGATGATCGCCGATGCCTTGAAGGAAAAGGGATTCACGGTCGACAAGCGGACCATCGAACTCGAAGAGCCGATCAAAACCCTCGGCATTTTCGAAGTGCCGGTGAAACTGCACACAAAAGTCAGTGCAAAAGCAAAAGTCTGGGTCGTCCGGGAATAACCTGTCGGAATTCCTGTTTTATACCTGACGTCGCACAAGAGACCGTCAGGTATTTTTTTTCTCATGCCTTTTCAAAAGGAGTTGACTATGGCTCATCAACAGCCGTTGTGGAGCGGTAGGTTCAAAGAACCGCTGTCCGAAATAGCGCTGAGATTCTCTTCATCCATCGACCTTGACAAACATCTATACCAGGAAGACATTGCCGGCAGCATCGCACACGTTGAGATGCTTGCGGCGGTAAAGATTCTCTCGCAGGAAGAGGCGCGCCGTATCCGCACATCCCTCAGGGCTATCGCTAAGGAAATCGACACAGGAAAACTTGAGCTTTCCTGGGAGAAGGAAGATGTTCATATGGCGATCGAGCAGCGTCTCATCCAGAAGGTCGGACCGATGGGCGGGAAGCTTCACACAGGACGGAGCAGGAACGACCAGGTCGCGCTGGACGAACGGCTTCATTTACGCGGCGCTATCCGTGAAATGCAAAAACTGATCCTGCAGCTGCAGCGCGTGCTGTTGTTCAAAGCCGAGAAGTACTTTGACACGATCATGCCTGGCTATACGCACCTTCAACGGGCTCAGCCGGTATATCTCTCGCATCATCTGCTCGCGTATACGTCGATGCTCGAAAGGGATTTTGAGCGGCTTCAGGATTGCTATAAACGAGTAAATAAGCTCCCTCTCGGCGCCGCGGCACTGGCAGGCACCTCATTCCCGATCGACCGTGCACTGGTTGCGCGTAAGCTTGGCTTTGACGGCATCGTTGAAAACAGCATCGACGCGGTGAGCGACCGCGACTATCTGATAGAGTTTATTTCTTCGTGCAGCATCGTCATGACACATCTCAGCAGGCTCGGAGAAGAGATCGTCCTCTGGAGCTCGCAGGAATTCGGCTTTGCCAGAACGGACGATGCGTATACCACCGGAAGCAGCATCATGCCGCAGAAAAAGAATCCCGACATGGCAGAACTCGTTCGCGGAAAAGCGGGAAGGGTCTACGGCGACTTAATGAATATCCTGACGATCATGAAGGGGCTGCCGCTTGCCTACAACCGCGACATGCAGGAAGACAAGTTTCCGCTCCTCGATGCGGTCGCGACGACGCGGCAATGCCTGTTCATCTTCTCGCACATCTTGGTCCACACAAAATTTGAAAAGAACAGGTTTGAGGAGGAATTAAAGAACGATTTTCTCACCGCGACGGAGATTGCGGATTACCTCGTGAAGAAAGGGGAGGCCTTCCGGGATGCTCATTCCATCACCGGAAAAATTGTCGCACATGCGGTCGACCACAAGAAGAGTCTCACGCAGCTCACACTCTCTGAATTGAAACATTTTTCTCCTCTTCTTGAGGAGGATGTTTTCGACCTTCTCATTCCGCATCGGAGCGTCGAAAACAAAAGATCAGCGGGAAGCACCTCGCCGCAGGAAGTAAAGAAGCAAATTGTGCACTGGACAAGGATGCTGAAGAATAGAAAACTGTAGCCGGTAGGGGAAAAAACTATTGTCTATTGGCTGGCGTGACTCAATGATTTCAGCCGCACAGCCTCAAATTCATCTCCACTATTCCACTGAGGCATTGCGGGCTGGCTGGCAAGCAGGTACGCGAGGTGAAAGTAGAATTTTGCTTCCTGGATTGTCCCTTCAAACGTCCAATCGCTTCTGATCTCATCGCTCGGCTGATGGTAATTATAGTCGTTATATTCCGCAGCCATTTTCATTCCCCACTCTGCGGGTCTCCCCACAAAATCAATCCCGGGGTCGAAGTATGCTGTTGGCACTCCGACCGCTGCAAAACTGAATTGGTCGGATCGGTAGAACATCCCCTGCTCAGGAAACTGATCCGGCTTGACGACAAACCCCGCAACGGCCGCCGCCTTCGCAACAGCATCATCCATCGTTGAGCGCCCCTTTCCGATCATGGAAATATCGCGGGTCTCTCCAAACATGTTCACTCCGTCCAGGTTGATATCAGCGGCAATTCTTTCTGCGGGAAATGTTGGATGAGCAGCGTAGTACTCGGACCCCAGTGTGCCGGCCTCTTCTCCCCCTACCAGCAAGAAGAGCAAGGATCTCTTCGGCTTTTGCGCAAGCTCTGCGAAGCCCTTCGCCAGCGTCAATACCATGCTGACACCGGATGCGTTGTCGAGAGCACCATTGTCAATTGAATCTCCGTTCACCGGCTGAACAATTCCCAAATGGTCGAAATGAGCCGTGAAAATAACGACCTCCTTCGACAGAACTGAATCGCTGCCTCGCAGAAGACCCGCAACGTTCGCAGTCTTCATCTCGCGAAAGGTATTGTGAATATGGACGGAGACGTTCGTGCCGAGGGAAACCGGCTTGAAATTTCTCGATTGCGCACTCTTCATCAACGCTTCGAGGTCTCTCCCCGACATCGCAGCCAACCTCGCGCTGGCGCTCGACGAAAGCCAGCCTTTTACTTTTATCGGGTCCTCCCTGGAATCCGCGAGGGAAAAATTCTCTCCGGTCCACGAAGTCTGGACGACCTGGAACGGATAGCCGGCAGACTCATTTGTGTGGATGATGATCGCCCCTGCGGCTTTCTTCCTGGCGGCTATTTCATATTTGTACGTCCAACGCCCGTAATATGTCCTCGCTTTGCCGCCGAAAAATTTCGGATCTTCTCCGGGAGGATCGTCGTTCATCATCAACAGAACTTTCCCGGCGACATCAAGCCCTTTGTAGTCATCCCACTTCTGTTCCGGTGCAACGATACCGTACCCGACGAAAACAACTTCTACATTCGCGAGGTCCACGTCCTCTTCTTGTGTTCCCGAAAAGCCGACGAATTCATCGCGGAACTTGAAGTGTTCTTCCTTCGAACCGTGTCGTGCGACGAGCTCCATTGACGGACTGGCCGTGGCTCCGAGGATGGGAAACTGCTGGAGATATGTCCCATTCTCCCCCCCCGGTTCAAGCCCGAGAAGCTGCAACTGGGAGACAAGATACTTTTCCGTCACTGCGTCTCCACGAGTGGCTGGTGCGCGTCCCTCGAGCAAATCATTCGCAAGAAACTTCAAATGACTCTGGAATACGTGTGCATTTACGGCGGCAAAAGCTTGTTGTTCATTCTCAGTCATTTGGGCACGCAGGCCGATGACCGAGCTCATCACAAACAGAATAAGTATAAAAACTTCTTTCACGAGATAATCCTTTTCAAAAAGCGTTCGGTTGCTCCAACTATTTTGTCCCGGCATTCAGCCGTAAAATGGCTGTCACCGTCAGCACCATTGCGAGCAAGCTAAATGAGGCAGCAAACGGAAAGAAGTACACCAGCTCATTAATTCCCCACGCCAAGAGAACTGCGGAAACTGTGATAAGAATTTTTCTGGCAAAGTTCGGAGCTTCGCCAAGCGAACTGGAAACTATCCAGAGAATGATCGAGATCAACAATATTGCGAGAGCTGCGGCAAATCCGTACCCATCATAATAATCTCCCATGCTCCTCATCGCACCCATGAAAGGAAACTTGTGCCCGGTCATTTGGGCTATGACCTGTTGTTTTTCCTGATCGACAGCCTGTTTCCATGTGAGGCTTCCAACCATGTGTCCGACATCATGGAGGATCATCACGATGGAAGCAATTCTCAACAAGAGCTTTGGTTTCATAAATGGCTCTTAATGTATTCGAGCGAGCTGTGGATTATTGTTAGCATTATGCTGCGAGGGATTTTGGTCTGCTAACATTGAATCTTTACGATATTCTGTTGGATCGGTTCCCCGGGAATAATGATCTTTCTTTCTTTGGAAACATAGACGTCAATTTCCAGCCGGACTCCGAATTCCCCGGGGAGATAAATTCCCGGTTCGATGGAAAAGCAAGTTTCGGGAAGAATCTCGCGCTGGTCGTGAGTTTCAAGGTTGTCGATGTTGGCCCCGTTTCCGTGCACCTCCACCCCGATGTTATGGCCGGTACGATGAATGAAATATTCACCAAATCCTCGATCAGCGATGTATTTGCGTGTAACATCGTCGACATCGCATCCTCTCACTTTCTTCCCGCTCGAGAATTCCTTTTTCAGATATTCGACAGCTTCATCACGAGCTCCCTTCACGATCTCAAAGACCTTTTGATATTTTGGAGGAATGTTTTCCCCGGCAAAGGCAACCCAGGTAATATCCGAATAAACGCTCTCCGGTTTATTTTTCTTTGCCCACAGGTCGATCAGAATGCAATCCCCATTTTTGATCTCCGAAAAGATTTCCTTAGTCGGTTCGTAGTGCGGGTTTGCGGCATTCGCGTTCACGGAGCAATTCGGTGCATCATCGATAACAAGCGAATTCTCTTTAAAGTATTCGACCATCCGCTGCTGAACATCAAACTCCGTCACCTTTTTCCCCGACCTCAGTCTTTCGCCGATAAAGCCGAACGCTACGTCGACCGTTGCACGCAAAATCTTGGAAGTCTCAAACTGTTCATCCCGCTGTTGATCGGTCCAACGGGCTTCAAAATATTGAACGATATCCGCCGAAGACACGACCTCAACACCGAACGACCGGATAAGATCGACCGTTCCGGCATCGACCTTCGATACATACGGAATCGCGTTGTTGGGAGAATATTCCATAGCGACCGATTTAAGTCCCCTGAGCGCGGCTTTCAGACCGTCCTGGAGAGACTGCCAGCTCACATAGACTGTTTTGTTGCCGGGGAGGTGGTCCAGGTTGTACTGCTCGATCCCATGAACGAGCTTTTGCGGCGTCCCGGCAGCAGGAATATAATAAAAATACCTCCTCATTTGAGTCAGGTGAGCTGGGAGTTCCAGGAGTTTCGACGCAAACACATTGGATTGTCTAAAATTATACAACAACCATCCGTCAAGTTTATAATTCTTGAGCGCGGTCTGAATCGCTGCAATTCTATTCGTTAACTCGTCGGTTTTTGACATGGAAAATGTCCTCATCGAATGTCGGAGAATATCGTTGGACCGTATTTATCCGCCAATATAAATAAATCCCGCTCAATAAAAAATCCCCGAACGCATTTTTGCATTCGGGGATATTGTGCTACGGTTACAGCAGGACTTCTTAGTACATATCGCCCATTCCGCCGCCGGGAGGCATGGCGGGCATCTGCTTCTTCTCTTCCGGCTTTTCAACAATTGTTGCTTCAGTCGTCAATAACAACGCTGCAACGCTCGCCGCATTTTCGATAGCAATACGGGTCACCTTCGTCGGATCGATCACACCCGATTCAACAAGGTTCTCGTATTTCTCCGTAAATGCATTAAAGCCAAAGTTGCCTTTTTCGCTCTTTACTTTGTCGACAACCACGGAACCTTCAAGTCCTGCGTTTGCGACGATCTGGCGAATTGGCTCTTCGAGCGCGCGTTTGATGATCTCAACACCGGTCTTCTGGTCTTCGTTGCTCGTCTTCACTTCATCCAGTTTCGGAATTGCACGAAGGTACGCAACGCCGCCGCCCGGGACGATGCCCTCTTCGACTGCGGCCCTTGTTGCATGGAGCGCATCTTCGACTCGCGCCTTCTTTTCCTTCATCTCGACTTCGGTCGATGCGCCGATCTTCAACACGGCAACGCCGCCTGAAAGTTTTGCGAGACGTTCCTGGAGTTTTTCTTTGTCGTAATCAGATGTCGTTTTATCGATCTGGCCCTTGATCTCGTTAATGCGTTTCTTGATTTCTTCCTTCTTGCCCGCACCTTCAACGATTGTGGTATTGTCTTTGTCGACGACGACCTTCTTTGCGCTTCCTAAATATGAAAGCGTTGCATTCTCGAGCTTGAATCCTTTTTCTTCAGAGATGACCGTTCCATTCGTCAGAACGGCAATGTCTTCGAGCATCGCTTTACGGCGATCGCCGAAACCCGGAGCTTTAACTGCGACAACACGGAGCGTTCCGCGGATCTTGTTTACGACGAGCGTTGCAAGAGCTTCGCCTTCGACCTCTTCCGCGATCAGAACCATGGCCTTGCCGGATTGGGCTGCTTTTTCCAGAATGGGGAGAAGATCCTTCATCGAACTGATCTTCTTGTCATGGATCAGGATGAGCGGATCTTCGAGGACCGATTCCATCGTGTCGGCATCTGTAACGAAATACGGAGACAGATATCCGCGGTCGAACTGCATACCTTCGACAACATCCATCAGGGTCTCGGTCCCTTTCGCTTCTTCAACGGTGATAACACCGTCTTTGCCTACTTTTTCCATCGCATCCGCGATGAGGTTTCCGATCGTTGTATCGTTGTTCGCAGAGATGGAACCAACCTGTGCGATTTCCTTCTTCCCTTCAACAGGGCGGCTGATCTTTTTCAATTCTTCGATCACTTTAGCAACTGCAAGGTCGATGCCGCGTTTCAGGTCCATCGGATTCGCGCCAGCAGTAACGTTTTTCAGACCTTCGCGGACGATCGCCTGGGCCAGAACGGTAGCAGTCGTCGTTCCATCTCCTGCGACGTCCGACGTCTTTGACGCGACTTCCCGAACCATCTGGGCGCCCATGTTCTCGATCGGATCTTCGAGTTCAACTTCCTTTGCAACGGTAACGCCGTCCTTGGTAATGGTCGGTGCACCGAATTTCTTGTCGATTACAACGTTGCGGCCTTTCGGTCCCAGCGTTACCTTGACTGCGTTGGCGAGCTGGTCAACGCCGCGCTTCAGCGCTGCGCGAGCATCAAAGTCGTACTGAATTATCTTTGCTCCCATAAAATTTACACTCCTTTAGATTTGGTTTTTCGTTGCTTCAATTACTTGGGCATAATGGCAAAAACGTCGCTTTCGCGCATGATGAGAACTTCTTCCCCGTCGACCGTGACTTCTGTTCCCGAGTATTTTCCGTACAGAACTTTGTCGCCAACCTTCACTTCCATCGGAACTTTCTTGCCTTCATCTGTCAACTTTCCGGGTCCTGCAGCGACAACCTCGCCCCAGACCGGTTTTTCCTTGGCAGTATCGGGAAGAATAATTCCGCCCTTTGTTTTTTCTTCAGCCTCGGCAGGCTTTACAACGATTCTGTCAGCCAAAGGATGTAATTTCATACAAGTCTCCTTAACTTTAAGTTGGTACCGTGTAACTGTATTTATTTTGGTAGGTTAGATCGATGATCATTGTTAGCACTCTCTATCAATGAGTGCTAATATACTCATATGAGTATTCAAAGTCAAGCCAGAATGATCAGATTCTCGCGCCGGAAACGACGAGGACAAACTCGCCCTTGATTTGGCGGGAAGACAGCTCATTTTGAAGGGAAGAAAGGGTTCCCCGGAGGATCTCTTCGAATTTTTTCGTCATTTCTCGGCCAATAACGGCCTGCCGGTCACCAAAGGCGTTCTGGAGATCTTCCAGAGTTTTGAGGATGCGGTGGGGAGATTCGTAGAAGATAATAGTACGAGGTTCTTCTTTGAGCTTGGTGAGTTTTGTTGAACGGCCCTTCTTGTGAGGGAGAAATCCTTCGAAGACAAACGACTGCGTCGACATCCCGCTTGCTACCAGAACGGGAACAAAGGCGGTGGGGCCGGGAAGTGGAATGATCGGCAACGCATTTTCGATGCACGCTTGGATGATGGAATACGCGGGGTCGGATATTCCCGGCGTTCCCGCATCGGATACGAGCGCTACGGCCAGTCCTTCTTTCAGTTTCTCAATAATTTGCGGAACGCGAATAAGTTCGTTATGAGTGAAGAAACTCAACAGCGGTTTTTGAATTTGCAGATGGTCGAGCAGTATCTTTGTCGTGCGTGTGTCTTCAGCAGCGATAAGATCAACCGCCGACAGGATCTTCACGGCCCGAATTGTTATGTCGTCGAGATTGCCGATCGGAGTCGGAACTATATAGAGTACACCTGGACGAATTTCTTCCGGCATCGGCCTATATACCCCAATCTCTTACGTAACGGAAATCGACATTGACAGTGCGTTGAGAGATCTTTGCCACGACCGGAAGGCGGCGTTTAAACTGGTTCTGTTTTACTCGCTTCTTTATTTTCGCGACAAAACTACGTTCAAATCCCATCGCCTTCAATTCATCATCCCTGCGGCGTTCGTCGATCATGTAATAGAGCAGCCGATCGACATCGTTGTATCGGAAGCCGAGCTCTCCCTCATCCGTCTGGTCCTGCCACAGGTCGGCGGTCGGTTTCTTGTCGATGATCTTTCGGGAAACGCCCAAGGTTTCTGCGAGCTGCCACACCTGGGTCTTGAAGAGATCGCCGAGCGGGTTGACCGCACATGCCATATCGCCGAACAATGTTCCATAGCCGAGCATTATTTCAGTTTTGTTGGATGTACCAACAACAAGTGCATCGTAGTGAAGGGAACGGTCGTACAGAACAATCATTCTCATGCGCGCCATGATATTTCCGCGGCGCACATTGTCCTTAATATGCTGTGACACAATGAACGGATCAACCATCGGCGTGATATCGACCGTCTCAGAATGAACCTTCAGTTCTTTCACTACCGATTCCGCATCGGCCTTGCTTTCCGGGCTGCTCGATGAATACGGCATCATGACGGCGAAAACGTTCTCGCTCCCCAGCGCTTCCGCCGCGAGATAGGCCGACACGGCAGAGTCAACGCCGCCGGACAGGCCAATCACCGCTTTCGTGAATCCGGCATTGTGAATTTGATCTTTCACAAAGTCCACCAACATCTTCCGTACAAATGCCGGATTGAGAAGCAGTTCTTTGCCGCTAATAGTTCTTGTTGTAGTCTCCATAATTCATTCCGTTTTTAAAGTTCGCCAACGCTTAATTCTCGAAGAGCTTTTCGCATTATAGTGAATCCTTCTTCCAGTTCACTCCGTTGAATCGTGAGCGGCGGCCTGAAACGGATAGATCGGTCGCCGCAGCCGATGATGATCAGCCCTTCCTCGTACGCTTTCTGACGGAGCTGGTCCCGGTTCTGTGCCGAATCCATATCGAGCGCGCACATCATGCCGCGCCCACGGACGTTGGAAACAAGCGAAGGAAATTCCGCTCCCATCGCGTTGAGTTCCTGAAGCATGAACTCGCCCTGAAGCTGTGCGTTCTCTACGAGCCGCTCTTCCTCGATGATCTCCATAATCCTTGTAAAACGCACCATGTCGACCAGATTCCCGCCGAACGTCGAGTTGAGACGGCTCGGCTTATGAAAAACGTTGTCGAGCACATCGTCGATCCTTGTACTGCTCATAAAACCGCAGATGTGGGTCTTTTTGCCGAACGCCATTATGTCCGGCCTCACGAAATATTCGTGAGCCCACATTTTTCCCGTAAGCCCGATCCCGGTCTGAACCTCATCAAAGATCAGGAGTATCTCGTTCTCATCGCAGATCTGACGAAGCATCGCCAAGAACTCTTTTCTGAAGTGATTATCCCCTCCTTCAGCCTGAATCGGCTCGATGATGATCGCGGCAATATCGTCCGGGTTATTGATAATCGCTTCTTTGATTTGACGGACGGCGGTCTCTTCGTCGTCCATGACTTCTTTGAGATGGACGCCGTTGAGCGGAAATGTGATGGCCGGATTCAAGATCCTTGGCCATTTGAATTTTGGGAAATAGTTGGTTTTCGTGGGATCGGTATTCGTCAGCGATAACGTGTAGCCGCTCCGTCCGTGGAACGCCCGCCGAAAATGGATGATCTGCCTTCCCCGCTCCTCGGTATATCCCTTGATAAAATTCTTGCGGACCTTCCAATCGAATGCCGTCTTCAGTGCATTCTCAACCGCAAGCGCACCGCCATCCACGTAAAAAACGTACGGCAGATAATCCGGCTGAACGATCCGGTAAAACGTCTCGACGAACTCAGCCATCTCTACGCTGTACACATCCGAGTTAGAAGGCTTGTTTACCGCAACCGCACCAAGTTTTTGAAGAAATCCTGCCTCAGTCATTTTCGGATGGTTCATCCCGATCGCGGACGATCCGAAGAATGAGAAAAAGTCAAGATACCGCTTATTAAATCGTGAATCATATAAATAACATCCCTGACTTTTCTTCAGATCGACGACGAGGTCGAACCCATCAACAAGCATATGACGAGAGAGGGTGAGATGGACATCCGTCGACGGGACTGTAATCGAAGTTCTCGTGGTGGGCTTGGTTAATGTTTTCTTTTGAGGGCTTTCGCCCCCGTTAATTTTGGTTCCTGCCTCGATGGTTGGCGTTTTTATTGCTGACTCTGACATGCTGCACCTCCGGAATTTTTCAGTTCGATGAATGAGTGGCGCAATAACCTTACCTCACTCACCAACAATCAGAAAAATTCCTGATGTTCATAGAATGAAACGATATAAAGGCGCAACACGATTGTCATCTTAGTAATTGTCTATTTGCGCGCGCTGCAATGCGCCGCTGTAATCGACATAGACGGCTTTCCACTCAGTGAAGAAATCATACACGGTCCAGCCCCCTTCCCGATGCCCGTTGCCGGTCTGCTTCACGCCGCCGAACGGCAGATGCGCCTCCGCCCCTATCGTAGGAACATTGACGTAGGTGATGCCGGCCTTGATATCACGCACTGCAATGAACGCTTTGTTGACATCGCGAGTGTAGATCGACGAAGACAGGCCATAAATGGTATCGTTGAGAATTGAGATGCTTTCTTCCAGCGACTTTGCGCGAAGCACCGAGAGGACAGGACCGAAAATCTCTTCCTTCGCTATTCTCATTTCGGGTATCACGTCGATGAAAATTGTCGGTTCGTAAAACCATCCCTTGTCGAGTTCATTCCCTTTTGCGATCGCTCCCCCTATCGCGAGCTCTGCCCCTTCCTTTTCTCCAACCTCCACATAATAATGAACACTATCGCGCTGCTTTTCGTTGACGCACGGGCCGACGTCGGTACCGGGCATCAGTCCGTCGCCGAGCCGTAGTTTCTTTGTCCGGCCAATCAACTTCGACATGAATTGATCGTAGATCTTTTCGTGGAGAATAAGCCGGCTTGTCGCCGTGCATCGCTGTCCCGTAGTCCCAAATGCTCCCCACAAAACTCCTTCGAGGGCGAGGTCAAGGTCGGCATCGTCCATCACGATCTGAGCATTTTTCCCTCCGAGCTCAAGAGAAACACGTTTGAGCGTATCCGAAGAGTCTTTTTGAATTTGCTTGCCGATAGAAGTCGATCCGGTGAACGAGATCAGATCGACGTCTGGATGCGAAGTGATGGCATTTCCGACTTCGCTCCCCGTTCCATGAACGATATTCACGACGCCTTCAGGAACGCCTGCTTCCATCATGATCTCAACCAACGTTGCCGCTGTTTTCGGAGTATCCGTCGCTGGCTTAAAGACAACGGTATTACCGGATAACACCGCGGGAAAAATTTTCCACGTCGGAATCGCCATCGGGAAATTCCATGGAGTAATGATGCCTGCCACTCCCACCGGAACGCGGATCGCCATCGCAAATTTGTTCGGAAGTTCCGATGGAACGGTGTGGCCGAACAAACGCCGTCCTTCCGACGATGCGTAGTAAGCTGTATCGATCCCCTCCTGAACATCGCCGCGGGTCTCCGTAAGCACCTTTCCCATTTCACGGGTCATCTCGCGCGCGATCTCTTCTTTGCGCGCAACCATGATGTCGCCGACTTTCCGCAATATGTCTCCCCGCTTTGGCGCCGGAACGAGCCGCCATTTCTCGAATGCCGCGCGGGCGGCTTTCACTGCATCGTCAACGTCTTCTTTCGATGACTTCGGAAAAACAGCAATGAGTTCATCCCACCGCGCAGGATTACGGTTCTCGAATGTCTTCCCCGATCTCGCGTCGAGCCATTTACCGTTGATAAGATTTTGATATTTGTGAGGCATGATTACTCCAGAATATTCCGCACAGTCGTACATCGCGATGTGATGCTGGGGTTCACGTATCGTGCGTGGCTATTTTCCCAACCCGACTCTTTCGAAAATGTAGTCGACATGGCGCAAGCTTTTTGTCGGGTCAAAAGCGCTGTCAAGATCGCTGCGAGAAAGCAATGCGCTTACTTCTTTATCCTCTTCCAACACTTCCCTGAAGTCCTTTTTCGACTGCCAGACGCCCATAGCATTTTTTTGAACGACACGGTACGCATCCTCCCGCTTCATCCCTTTTGTCGTCAGCGCGAGCAACACAGGTTGTGAAAAGACAAGTCCGTGGGTAAGGTCGATATTCTTCCTCATGTTGTCCGGATAGACGAGAAGTTTATCGATGACGTTTGCCGTGAGCGAGATCATGTAGTCGAGAAGAATGCAGCTGTCGGGAATAACAATCCGCTCGACAGAAGAATGCGTGATATCCCGTTCGTGCCACAGAGCAACGTTCTCCAACGCAGCCTGTGCGTTTCCCCGAAGAACGCGCGACAGGCCGGCAATGCGTTCGCACGTGATCGGATTTCGCTTGTGAGGCATTGCAGAAGAACCTTTTTGCCCTTTCGAAAAATATTCTTCGGCTTCCAGCACTTCCGTTTTCTGAAGATGACGGATTTCCGTCGCGAATTTTTCGAGAGAGCTCCCGATAACGGCGATCGTGCTCATGTATTCCGCATGACGGTCGCGTTGCAGGATCTGCGTCGACACCGGAGCAGGTTTCAATCCCAATTTTGCGCAGACATACTCTTCGATCTTCGGGCTCAAATGCTCAAATGTTCCTACCGCACCGGATATCTGACCCACAGAAATAGATTCGATAGCATGCTGCAGCCGCACGATGTTCCGCCTCGTCTCATCGAACCAAAGGGCCAGTTTCAGCCCGAACGTGGTCGGCTCGGCATGGATGCCGTGAGATCGTCCGATCATGACCGTCATTTTAAATTCTTTGGCGCGCCGGGCGAGGATATCCCGCAATCCTTCCAATCCTTTGAGAAGAAGTTCTGCAGATTGCTTCATCTGCACGGCTAGCGCGGTATCGAGCACGTCCGACGAAGTCATTCCCAGGTGAATGTACCGTGATTCCGGCCCGACATACTCCCCGACGTTGGTCAGGAATGCGATGACGTCATGCTTTACTTCGAGTTCGATCGCATCGATGCGGGCGACTTCGAATTTCGCCTTTTCACGGATGACGGCTACTGCTTCTTTCGGTATGACGCCGAGTTCAGCTTGTGCTTCGCATGCCAGAATCTCTATCTGAAGCCAGATGGCAAATTTGTTTTCATCGTTCCAAATCTTGCCCATTGCCGGGCGAGTGTATCGTGTGATCATTGGTCGACAACCTTACGTTCGTTTTTCCAGTATCATGTTTACATTGAAGGTACGCTTGTCTCTGTAGATTTTCAGATCAAGGACATCGCCCGCCTTTGCGTCGTTTATGATGGCGATAATCGTTTCCTCGTTTTGAATCTTTTCACCGTTGATTTCCAGAATAATATCGCCCACTTTTAGTTCCGCCTTCTCAGCGGGACTGTTTTTCTTGATGTCGCTGATGATGACCCCTTCTGCAGTTTTCAAACCGAAGTACTTCGCAATCCGCTGGTCAACGATATTGACCTCCATCCCGGTCCAGAAATTCCTTTCGACCTTTCCCTTCTTTTGCAGTTCATCAACGATCGACTTCACGCGGTTAATCGGAATGGCGAAACCGTAGCCGATGTACGCCTGGCTTACGCCAGCCGTGTAAATGAGCGTGTTGATGCCGATGACCTCTCCGGCGCTGTTGACAAGAGGTCCGCCACTGTTTCCCGCGTTGATCACGGCATCCGTCTGTATCAATCCGCGGTAGGATCGGTTATCTTCCACGCTCAAGTTCATCCCTTTCGCGCTCACGACCCCAACGGTGACGATGGGCTTATCGATGTTCTCGAATAATCCGAACGGATTGCCGAACGTAATCACCCATTCACCGATAATGACGTCGTCGGAGTTTCCAAGTTTGACAAATGGAAAATTTTTCCCTTTGATCTTGAGCAGTGCAACATCCGAGATCATGTCTGTGCCGACAAGCTCTGCGGGATATTTCTCACCGTTCGTCATCGTGACGATAATTTCTTTTGCGTTCCCTGCAACATGGTCGTTCGTGAGAATGTAGCCTTCGGATGAGATAAGAAAGCCGGAACCGAGTCCCTTCACTTCCTGCTTCAGGCTTCTGTTCCCGAAGAACTGCCGGAAAAAGGGGTCGTCGCCGAAGAAATTCGAAAACGGGTCCCGATACTCCCTCACCTCAGTCACGGTAATGCCGACGATCGCTGGACTGACAGCCTCAACAGTATTTGTGATCGCGTTCCTCCGCGATTTCGAAATATCATCGTCCGAGTTTTTTTGCTGTTCTCCAAGACTGAATAGCGAGCTCTTCTGCTCGGATGCCGTCGCGGACGTATTAGAGGAATTCATCCTGGTACCAACCGAATAACCAAGGATGACACCAGCAAGAATACAGGCGCCAAACAGCACTATCGCTTTTCGAGACATATTATTTTCTACCCGTTAATTGTGATGTAATCAATTCTCTGAGCGGCCCAAGATGCCGGATGAACAAGACCAACGACATGACGCAATAGACGAATCGTATGTTCCCTGCTGAAAACGCCGCGGTTGTGAATTCCGATATGGTTTCCTTCGGCAGCACATACCCCAACAACGGTGACGCGATGATTGCAACAATGTTTCCAACGTGAATGTTCTTTGAGAAAAAATATCCGACAAACCAGCACACAAGCCACATTGCAACAAATATCCAGCTAACCACCAGCATCGCGCCGGCTGCGGCTGCCAGGCCTCGCCCACCTTTGAACTTCAACCAAACTGGAAAACAATGACCAATGACGATTCCGACGAGTGAAGCCGAAAGTGGATCGAATGTCAAACCCCAAACGTAGGCAGTAAGCAGAACCGCAAACGAACCTTTCAGAACGTCGACGGCCAAAACAACGATACCAACCAGCCGCTCCCCGGTTACTTCGTACGCATTGAGTGTACCTACGTTGCCACTGCCTGCGGACCGGATATCGATGTGTGATTTTCGTTTTACAACAATGTAAGCAGTGGGAAGGGAACCGATGAGATAACTTAGAGCAAAGGCTTCAAGGATCAGCAAGAGATTGTTATCGTCGTAATGTTTGTTTGCATTTGTATGAGCAAAGTAGGGAAAAAACGTCCGATAGTCAAGATGGACGAACCAACGTTTCCGCATAACTCGATGCAATAACAGCAGTTGGAGCGGCCGTTCCTTGATTCTTCCAGCTGAAACGACTATATTCATTCAGAAAAGAAATTATAGAATGGACCAAACGTACCTAAAAAAACTTTTAGCCGACGTTAAGCGCGGGAGGATTTCCGAAGAGAAAGCCCTCTCTGCGATCCAGCATTTCTCATACGAATCGCTCGGTTTCGCGACGATCGACCACCACCGCCAGCTGCGTCAGGGCTTTCCGGAAGTCATTCTCTGCGAAGGAAAAACTCCGCAGCAAATTTCGATCATCGCAAAAAAGATCGTTGAACAAGGGAACGCACTTCTGGCAACGCGTGCGACGAAAAAAGATTTCGCTGCTGTGCGAAAGCAAGTGAAAAATGCCCGTTACCATCCTGAAGCCCGCACGATAACTGCGAACGAGCCTAAGCCCGGTGATGCAAACGCAAAAATGATCCTCGTCATTACGGCAGGAACTTCGGATATCCCGGTTGCCGAGGAAGCAGTTGTTACGGCACGAATGATGCAGCAAAGAGTCGAGACGATGTACGATGTCGGAGTGGCCGGAATCCATCGCCTCTTGAATCAAAGCGACAAGCTGCATAAAGCAGGGGTCATTATCGTCGTTGCCGGCATGGACGGCGCTCTCGCAAGCGTCGTCGGAGGACTCGTGCGGGTTCCCGTCATCGCGGTTCCAACGTCGACCGGTTACGGCGCTTCGTTCGGCGGCATTGCACCGCTCCTGACGATGCTCAATTCATGCGTGGCTGGAATCACAGTCGTGAATATTGACAACGGCTTTGGTGCAGCGTACGCCGCCAGCCTGATAGCGAGAACCTAAACATTTTCATCGATCGAAAATCGATGCGAGGGAGAGAGAGAAACTCCATGCTCACAGACCTAAAAAAGATCCAATATAAAGAGAACATCCTCGAGACCATCGGCAAGACGCCTCTCGTTAAACTCAACAAGATCGCGAAAGGATACAAGCCGAATATCTTTGCCAAGGTAGAAAGCTTCAATCCCGGCGGGTCAGTGAAAGACAGAATCGGCGTAGAGATTATTGAGGACGCGGAGCGGACGGGACGGCTGAAGCCCGGCGGAACGATTGTCGAGTCGACATCCGGCAACACCGGAATGGGACTTGCGATTGTCGCCGCCATCAAGGGGTACAAAACAGTTTTCACGATGCCCGATAAAATGAGCGGCGAAAAAATTCAGCTCCTGCGTTCATTCGGAGCGGAAGTGATCGTTACGCCGACGGCAGTTCCGCACGATTCGCCCGAGAGCTATGCGGAGGTTGCGAAGCGTATCGTCCGCGAAACACCAAACTCGATCCTCGCCGACCAGCACTATAATCCGAAAAACGAAGAGTCACACTACCACACAACGGGTCCGGAAATTTGGGAGCAGACCGGCGGTCAGATCGATTATTTTGTGTGCGGGATCGGCACTGGAGGGACGATCAGCGGGGCAGGAAAATATCTGAAGGAGAAGAATCCAAAGGTCAATGTGGTTGGCATCGACCCGAAGGGCTCGATCCTCCGCGAGTTCTTCTATACGAAAAGCTTCTCTCCGGTTTTCAGAACGTACAAGGTGGAGGGAATCGGACAGGATTATATTCCAGGGACGCTGCATTTCGAGTACATCGACGAAGTGATAGAAGTGACGGACAAAGAATCGTTCCTCGCAGCACGAAAATTGACACGGGATGAAGGTATCTTTGCCGGCGGTTCCAGCGGTGCCGCGGTGGCGGGCGCGTTCAAACTTGCCAACCGCCTTTCTGAGGAAGACGTTGTCGTCGTCATCCTGCCGGACGGCGGATCCAAATATCTGAGCAAGATCTATAATGACGATTGGATGAGAGAGAACGGCTTCCTCGCCCCGGAACGGATTACACTCAGGTTCGTGCTTGAAGCGAAATCCTCGAAACTTCCCCAAATGATAACCGTCGATGCATCGTCAACGATCCGGACGGCACTCGACTTAATTACCGGGAAGAATATCTCTCAGCTCCCCGTTTTCGACAACAAAAAGTGCATCGGGAGCGTCTCCGAAGGAAACCTTCTCACCATTCTGCTGAAGGATTCCTCGAAATTCGATGCGCCGGTACGCTCGGTGATGGAACCGCCATTTCCCGAAGTTCACATGAACGAGGAAATCAGCCGCGCAGTGGAATATTTTGCTCAAAAAGAGCCTGCGGTGCTCGTGAGAAGCGATGAAGACTTGATCGGGATCATCACCCGATTCGACGTTTTAGGCTACCTTTCCCGATAAACCGACCATGCAATGGGAAAAATCTGCGATCGATAAGCTTGACCAGCTGGTACAGGTTGTGCGAGACCCGTTCCGCGAGATCATTAAGAATTCGGCGCAGACTCATGCCGAACGGTATGCGGCACAGCGGCAGAGACCTCACGTCACTATGAAGGATGCCGTGCTCGGTTTTTTGCGCGCCCGGTCGCACAAACTGAACGAGGAAGGATTGATGCTGCTGAAGGAATACGGCATCGATGAAAAAGAATTTACGACGTACGACAAGAGCGGAGCACTATGAAATTCTCAACGAAAGCGATCCATGCCGGTCAGCAGCCCGACCCGACAACCGGTGCCGTCATGACTCCTGTTTTTCTCACTTCCACGTACGTCCAGGAAGGTCTAGGGAAAAACAAAGGGTATGAATACTCCCGCGTTTCGAACCCGACCCGAACGGCGCTCGAAAAAAATATTGCTGCGCTCGAAAGCGCCGATGAGGGAATGGCTTTTGCATCCGGCATGGCTGCTATCGATGCCATCTTTCGGATTCTCACTCCCGGAGACCATGTTATCGCGACCAACACCGTGTACGGAGGAACCTACCGCATCGCAAAGATGGTCCTTGAGCAATATGGGCTCCAGTTCGATTTTGTCAACACGACCGACATGAATGTCGTGCTGAAGGCGCGCAAACCCAACACAAAAATGATTTTCATTGAAACGCCGACCAACCCGACAATGGAAATTACCGATCTCGGTGCGGCTGCGAAGTTTGCCCGCGCGCACCAGTTGATTTCCGTCGTCGATAACACCTTCGCGACTCCATACCTGCAGCGGCCGATCGAACTCGGAATCGATGTTGTAGTTCACAGCGTTACAAAGTATTTGAACGGACACAGCGATATGCTTGGAGGAGTGGTCGTCACAAACAACGCGGGGGTCATTGAGAAGCTGCGCTTTTCTCAGAAGGCCGTGGGGGGCATCATGAGTCCCTTCGACGCGTGGCTCTGCCTGCGCGGGACAAAAACATTAGCCGTGCGAATGCGGCAGCATTGTGAAAGTGCAACCATCATTGCGGAATGGCTGACCGCTCAGAAAAAAGTGGTCAAAGTGAACTACCCCGGCCTTCGAAGTCATCCCCAATATGCGCTCGCGAGAAGGCAGATGAGCGGCTTTGGCGGAATGATCTCATTTGATGTCGGGAATTTGAAGAATGCCAAACGATTCTTAAGCCGCGTCCGGCTGTGCGCGCTTGCCGAAAGCCTGGGCGGCGTAGAGACTCTCATTTCTCACCCGGCATCGATGACGCATGCCTCGGTGCCGAAATCAGAACGGATCAAAAACGGAGTTACCGACGGGCTTGTACGCATCTCCGTCGGCATCGAAGACGTGGAAGATTTGATCGACGATTTAAAAAACGCACTGAAGGGGATTTGAATGAACAGAGATGCCATGACTTTGAGTCATAGCATCTCTACTCACCTACTTTACAAACTGCTTCCTCACTAAAAGCCACGCTGCCAAAGTCATTCCGTCCCAGATTTTCCCGCTTTCAACCATCAATTCAAGCTCTTGCGGAGAAACATACAAGACTTCAAACTCCTCTGTTTCTTCGGGTTTTGGCTTGTTATATGAAAGGTTGCGCGCAATGAACACTTTGCACATTTCGTCAGTTGCTCCGTTGAACGGATCGAACTCCCGCGCCGTCTCCCACGAACTTGCGACGTAACCGGTTTCTTCCTCTAATTCAATCCGCGCCATTTCATCGTAGCCATGTCCAGGCTTAACTCCGCCGCAGGGAAATTCGACGCTCTCCCGATCAAGCAAATAGCGGTACTGATTAACGAGGATAATTTTGCCGTCAGCCATGACCGGAACGATGAGCGCAGATCCTTCAGTATGGACGTAGTGATATTCGCCTTTCACCCCGTTCGGTATTTGGAACGTGTCGAGGCGATAGTTCCACCAGGGATTTGTATGGACGATCTTGGATGTGAGTTTCTTCCAGTGGGAGAGCATTTCAACAGACTCTGAGAATTACTATACGAGGAGCTAACGCAATGAACGTATTCGCTCTTACTTCTGATTACTGTTTACTGAATTCTGTCAAATCAATTCACTTTCTGCAAAAAAGAACGCGACCTCAATCCTGCCATTCTCGACGGAATCTGAGCCATGAACAATATTCTCGCCTTTGCTATCCGCAAAAAGTCTGCGGATTGTGCCCGGGTCGGCATCCTTGGGGTCGGTTGCTCCGATGATCTTGCGATAGTCGGCAACCGCATTGCTCTTTTCAAGAGCGACGGGGACGCAGGGACCCGATGTCATAAAATCCACAAGGCCGTCATAGAACGGACGTCCTTTGTGAACCGCATAAAACGCCCCGGCTTCTTCTTTCGTCAACCGTAGCTGTTTCATTCCGAGTATCTTGAATCCTGCCTTTTGAACTCTTGACAACACTTCGCCTTGAAGATTCTTCTTCACACAATCCGGCTTTAGGATACAGAGAGTACGTTCTATCACTCATCGACTCCTTTGATTTCAAGTATTATCTTTTCTTTTTCGTCTTTGATTTTCTTGCTCCGGCAGTTTTCTTGACAGATTTTTTGATCTTTCCGGATCTTCGTTTGACGTGCTTCTTGGTCAGCGCGATGCGCATTGTCTCGCCGATCATTGCAGGGCTGTCGCATACATGGATCCCCGCTTCGCGCATCGCCTCCATTTTCTCTGCCGCGGTTCCTTTCCCGCCGGAAATGATCGCACCCGCATGCCCCATTCGCCTTCCTGGAGGCGCTGTGCGCCCCGCGATAAATCCGACGACAGGCTTCTTCACATGCTTGGCGATAAATTCGGCAGCCTCCTCTTCCGCACTCCCTCCGATTTCCCCTATCATCACGATCGCATCCGTATTCTCGTCGGCGTTAAAGAGCCGGATGGCATCGATGAATTGTGTTCCGATGATCGGGTCGCCGCCGATGCCAATGCACGTCGATTGACCGATTCCGCGCTCGGTGAGCTGCCACACCGCTTCGTAGGTCAATGTTCCGCTGCGCGAGACAAGACCAACACGTCCGCGCTTGTGGATAAACCCCGGCATGATGCCGACCTTGCATTCACCCGGCGTGATAATGCCTGGACAATTGGGACCGATGAGGCGGGATTCTTTTTGCTTCACGTACTCGTAGACGCGGATCATGTCCTTCGTCGGAATTCCTTCCGTGATGCAAACGATAAGTCCGATCCCGGCATCGGCCGCTTCCATGACCGCATCAGCCGCAAATGCCGCCGGAACAAAAATGACGGATGTGTCTGCTCCCTCTCCTTTGACTGCTTCAGCGACAGTGTTAAATACCGGCACCTCGTTTTTGAACTGGTCCTTTTCATTCCCTTTATACTTCGTTCCCCCTTTGCCAGGTGTGACGCCGGCAGCGACGTTCGTACCATACGCCAGCATTTGAGACGAGTGAAAGGTCCCTTCACCTCCCGTAATCCCCTGCACGACAAGCCTAGTCTTTTTGTTGACGAGTATGCTCATAGCAATTCATTCATGATTTTGGATGATAAGAAATCGGAGCGGGAGACGTGCATTCCACAGCGTTTGGATATCTTTGGTCTCTTCCTTGCAAACGAATTACCGGTTCATGTTTTCCATAAAATCTGCAACTTTCAGCAACGTTGCTTCGTCGAACTGCCTGCCAAGAATCTGCAGACCAACAGGAAGATTCTGACTGTCAACGCCTGCAGGAACGCTGATCCCGGGAATTCCCGCAAGGTTTGCCGAAACGGTGTAAATGTCGCTTAAGTACATTTGTAGAGGGTCATCGACCTTCTCTCCGAACTTGAAAGCCGTCGTGGGAGAAATCGGCGTGATCAGGCAGTCGACCGTCTTGAATGCGTTGAAGAAATCCCCCTGAATCAACCTCCTTACCTTTTGTGCTTTCTTGTAGTACGCGTCATAGTAGCCCGCAGAGAGAACGTAGGTGCCCAGCATGATGCGCCGTTTGACCTCGGCGCCAAAGCCCTCGCTGCGCGACTTCGTATACATTTCCAAAAGCGTGCCGGCATGCTTGCTCCTGTACCCGTACCGCGCACCGTCGTATCGGGCAAGGTTCGACGATGCTTCTGCGGTGGCAAGGATGTAATATGTCGCGATGGTGTATTCAGAATGCGGAAGAGAGACTTCAACAATTTCAGCACCGTGCTCTTTCAACTGAGCGATACGTTTTTCAATGAGAGAACGAATCTCCGGATTCAGCGCGTCGTTGAAATATTCTTTCGGGAGTCCAAATTTCAGCCCTTTCACGCTGCGAGTCATCGCGGCGAGATAATCCGGAACCGGGACGTTAGCGGAGGTCGAATCGCGTTCGTCATGTCCTGCAACGACCGCAAGGATCCTGGCGGCATCGCGGGCTGAATTTGCGAACGGTCCGATCTGGTCAAACGATGAGGCGAACGCAACAAGCCCGTAGCGCGAGACTCTTCCGTACGTCGGCTTCAACCCGACGACTCCGCACAACCCCGCCGGCTGGCGGATGGAGCCGCCTGTATCGGTCCCAAGCGCCGCCGCCGCCATCCCTGCAGCCACGGCAACCGCCGAACCTCCGCTTGAGCCGCCCGGTACGCGCGATTCGTCCACGGGGTTCTTTACGGGGCCGAAGGCCGAATTCTCCGTCGACGATCCCATCGCAAATTCATCCATGTTCGTCTTCCCGACGACGATCGCGTCCGCCTGCCGCAGTTTCTCGATTACCGTCGCGTCATAAATCCCGTCAAAATTCTCAAGGATCTTTGATCCGCACGTCGTCCTCTTTCCCTTCATGGAAAGAACATCCTTCACAGCAACGGCCATTCCTGCAAGCGGTCCGGCTGTTCCTGCCTTGATTTTCTTATCGACGGAACGGGCTTGTTCGAGTGCTTCTTCGGGAAATACGGAGAGAAATGCGTTGAGGCTGGTACTTCTTGAAATGACTGAAAGATACTCGCGGATCCGTGATTCGCATGAACCGACTTCTGCACGAAGACCGGCGCCATATGAATCGAAGGATTCCTTTACGTTCACACGTGGATTTCCCATTGGCAAAGAATCATACCCTCCATTATTTCGGCGTTGAAGTGGGGGGATCGGAGGGCTTTTCCGGCGGTGTATGTTCGGGCTTTGTCAGCTCAGTTTGAACATCGCGCATCGCCCTCTTGAACTCCGCTATTCCTTTTCCGAGGCTCTTGGCAAACTCAGGAATTTTCTTCGGACCAAAGAAGATGACGATCACCAGCATGATGAGCATCAGTTCTGGAAAACCTATATTTTCGAACATCGATATTCTCCTTCACCGAAAAAAAAGTGACGCGCACTCTTACTTGCTTTGAGTTTTGTCTTCAGAAGCGGCTTGTTCGACCTTGTCCTGAACTTCTTTCATCGCTCTGCGGAATTCTTTCATCCCTTTGCCGAGACCCTGGGCAATTTCAGGAATTTTCTTCGGACCAAACAGCACCAAAATTACGAGGCCAATCAAAATCATTTCCGGGAATCCGAGGCCCATCACCAGCTCCTTTCTCGAATCAGCTTAGCACTAAACTCTCGATCATCGACTGAAAGATTTTCCTTCCGTCGGCGGACCCGAGAGACATTTCAACTGCACGCTCCGGATGAGGCATCATCCCCATCACATTTCCTTCCCTGTTCATGATCCCTGCAATGTTCGCCATCGAGCCGTTCGGATTGGAGACATCATCGATCTCGCCGGTCTTGCTGCAGTACCGAAAGACGATCTGACCATGTTCTTCCATCGAATCAACAACTTCCCGGCTGGCGAAATAGTTTCCGTCGCCATGCGCGATCGGAATGCGGAGCACGTCGCCGGCTTTGCACTCCGAAGTAAACCTGGTGTCCGCATTTTCAACTCTCAATTGGATGAACCTGCAGACAAATTTCAGAGAACCGTTCCGCATCATGACTCCGGGAAGCATGCCTGCTTCCAGTAGAATCTGAAATCCGTTGCAGATCCCGATAACGGTTCCGCCGTTCTTTGCAAACCGGACGACCTCTTTCATGACAGGGGAAAAGCGCGCAATCGCTCCCGTGCGAAGATAATCCCCGTACGAGAATCCCCCCGGCAGAATGATAACGTCGGCGTCGCCGAGCGACGTATCCTTATGCCAGATGAAGTGCGCATCCTGGTCCATAACATGCTTCGCGGCCCGGTATGCATCGTGGTCGCAGTTCGAACCGGGAAATACAACAATTCCGAATTTCGTTTTTGCCATCGGTTCACCCTCTCTAAGACTTTTCAACCGTGAACGAATAATCTTCCATCACCGGATTGGCGAGGAGCTTCTTGCAGACTTGTTCCGTTATATTTTCGGCCTCCTCCTTTGAAGCGCTGTCGATAGAAAGTTCGATATGTTTTCCGATCCTGACGCCCTGGACCGAATACAACCCCAGCGTGTGGATAGCATGTTCAACTGCTTTGCCCTGAGGGTCGAGAATAGACTTTCTTAACGTAATTGAAATGTTCGAATGGTACACAGATTCTCCGTTCAGATGTCGTAACTTGTCGCCTCTTCGGCCTGCTCTTCCTCCGCCTTTTCGTCAACGAAACCGAGCAGTCTACGAAGAGCGCCATACAGGTAGCGGACGATGCCGAATAAAAGAAACACAACGAAAATATAGAACAACGCTTTCCCGCGCGAGAAGACAATAATAAGGCCCGCTGCGGCAAAAGAAATGATGCGCACCGGATGCTTCCTGAATTCCTTCTTCGATAATTTCGGCAGCGGATCGTACTTCACCTTGCTGACCATCAGCAGGGATACGCCGACGACCATCGGCGCGAGGATGTCGGCTGCGAGACCGTGCAAGCCAAAGACTTCGTCATGAAAACTGAGAACAAAGGCAACGATCGTAATCGCGCTTGCGGGGATCGGGAGCCCGTTGAAATAGTCCTTATCGAATCCGACCAGCTGCACGTTGAAGCGGGCCAGCCGGATTCCGCCGAAAATGACCAGCATGGAACTGATGATAAGTCCCAGGCCTTCCAGCTGATACAGATGGAGCTTGTAGACAAGGAACGCCGGAGCCGCCCCGAAGGTCACAACGTCGGAGAGAGAATCGAACTGGACACCGAATTCGCTCGAAGACTTTGTAATTCTTGCCATCACCCCGTCGAGCGAATCAAAGACCCCACCAAGGATGATAAACCATGCCGCTACGTCAAAATGCCCCTCGCTCGAGTTGACGATGGAGAGGAACCCGCAAAACATATTTAACACGGTAAAAAGACTTGGAACGACGGCCCGCGTTATCTTCATAGTTTATTCCGGCCTTGTTCAGTATTCATCAGCGCACGACGGCGAGTACGGATTCTCCCGCTACCGTCCTGCCTCCTACTGACACCTTAATATCGGAATTTCTTGGAACAAAAACATCTACTCGCGAACCAAACTTGATCATCCCGAACCGCTTTCCCGCAACGACATCGTCTCCGACTTTGAGACTGCAAACAATCCTGCGCGCGATGAAACCGGCGATCTGTTTAAAGAAGACTCTGAACCTGCCGTTATCGATCCCGATATGCGTTTGTTCATTATCAAGAGACGCTTTGTCTTCAAACGCCGCAAAATACTTTCCTTTAACATGGTCGACGTAGCCTACCCTGCCCGAGACGGGAATCCTGTTGACGTGAACATTAAGGGGCGACATAAAAATGCTGATCTGCACGGCAGTTCCCTTCAAATAGATGCCTTCCGTCACCTCTTTCACCGCTACGACGGTTCCATCCGCCGGGGAGATCACGATATTATCCCCGGAGGGAGACTTTCTGTCCGGATCGCGGAAGAAATTGAGCGTGAGAAGAAAGACTGCGCCGGCAACTGCGATAAGCGTGTATTTGACAAAGGGATTGGGGATGAAGAAGTAAGAACCAGCGATGACAATACAGCAGACAACCGTTACCGTGAAAAAACTATCGTACCCATATTCCGTGATCAATCGCTGCGCTCCGGAACGTGCCTGAAGAATGATGCCGATGAGGTCAATTGACGAATTCCCGTGAAATGATAGCGAAAAAAAGAGGCAAAGTCAAGGTAACGGAATGAAACCCATGATCACCCGATCTCAGATTAGAAAGCTTAAATGAATATTCAGAAGAGCATCCTTCTTGCATTTTTCGCCTAAAATTTGTATTTTGTTTGTAGAAACTATCATAAATCGAATGAGTAGAAGAAAAGAAAAATTCCCGCGTGTGGAGGAAGTTCACTCCATGAAGTTTTTGAAGATCAGAATTCAGATTTAGCACACTCTTAACGTCCCGTCCTACCAACGGGACTTTTTTTTGATACCAGGCTCAGTGACTGTCGGAAAGTTTCAACACCTTTTGGAGGAATGGATTCCACCTGCCACCGCATGGAAAGGGGACAACAGCGGACTGCAGGTCGGCCGCACGTCGGCGGAGATCAGCAATATTCTTTTAGCGCTGGACGTTACGCTCGACGTTGCGCGCGAAGCAACCGCACGGAACGCAAACTTGATCGTCACTCATCATCCGCTGCTCTTTCATCCTTTGCGTTCTTTGACGGAAAAATCGAGAGCGGGAGAGATCGCGCTCCATCTTGCAGAGCGGAAGATCAACCTTTACGCTGCCCACACCAACCTCGATCAAGTTCTGGACGGAGTGAGTTTCGTGATGGCGACCCTCCTGGGATTGGAGAACATCCGCACGCTCTCTCCCCTGCCTGGGACATTGGTCAAACTCGCGGTATTTGTCCCGGCGAGTCACCTCGAAAAAGTGGCTGCGGCAATGCACGCCGCGGGAGGCGGAAGGTTCACGAACTACCAAGAATGCAGTTTCCGCAGCGAGGGGATCGGAACATTCAAGGGGATGGAAGGCGCGAAACCGTTTATCGGCACAAAGGGCGTTCTGGAAAGGACACCGGAAGTGAAACTGGAGATGCTCGTCGAAACCTGGGATCTCGACGCTGCAATGGCCGCAATGTTCAGAGAACATCCCTACGAAGAGGTCGCTTACGATGTTTATCCTCTCAATAATGAAAGTTCGGAATTCGGACTAGGAGCAGTCGGAGAATTGCCAAGCCCTCTTCCACGTGGCAGATTTTTGGCTCTCGTCAAGAAGGCATTCGGTACACCAATGCTTCGATACACCGGGAAAACGACAAAGTCAGTAAGAAAAGTGGCAGTATGCGGAGGAGCAGGGAGCGAACTTCTCCCAATAGCTATTCGGAAGGGTTCCGACGCATTCATCACCGCTGATGTGAAGTACCATGGATTCCAGGATGCTGAACGGAATCTTTTGCTTATTGATGCGGGACATTTTGAAACAGAACACCCTATCCTCCGCACTCTGGCGCTGCGGGTGAAGGAGATCGTGAGAAGAGAAAAAGCAACGTCAAAAGTTTTCATCACAACGAAAAATACAAACCCAGTCTCATATTATTAGCATTGAATTGCCGTAAAGGAGTTGGAATTGGACGAAATACTTAAACTGTTATACCGGTTACAGAAAGTCGATAGTTCACTTGACGACTTGGAAGAGATGAAGGGGGATTTACCTGAAGCCGTAAGAAAGCTGCAGACCGAGGCCGACAGGCTGCGGGGACTCATCAAAGAGAAGCAGGACCTGGTTACCGCCTCCATAATCGGGCGGGATAAATCTGATGTCGACATCCTTGAATTCAAAGAAAAACTTGAAAAATACAAAGCGCAGCAATACGAAGTGCGAAGCAATAAGGAATACGACGCATTGACGAAGGAAATCGATTTTGCGACGGAATCGATAAATAATCTGCAAAAGGAATTCGAGACTCTCGAGAATACGATGGCGAGCGCAAAATCGGAGATCGAGATTCTCACGAAACAGCTTGAAGAACACACAGTGCTGCTCGACGAGAAGAAGGCAGAACTTGCCGAAGTTTCCAAGGCTAACGAGGACGAGGAACTGCAGCTGAAACATCAGCGTGAAAAAATCGTCGTCCGGCTGGAATCGGATACTCTCTCGCGGTATGACCGAATCAGAAAAGGACGTCACGGACAAGCCGTCGTGTCAGTACGGCGAAGCTCGTGCGGCGGCTGCCACAACAGGATTCCGCCGCAGCGTCTGCTCGAGCTGCGCACACAAAGCAAGATGTTCATGTGCGAACATTGCGGCAGAATTCTTATTTCGGCGGAACTCGCGCAGGCAAGCGAAAAAGCAGTATGACGATCCTCGGGTTCACCGACGGCGCTGCACGAGGAAATCCGGGTGAGGGGGGAATCGGCATCGTGCTGAAGGATGAATCGGGAAATGTGCTTGCGACAAGAAAGAAATATCTAGGAAACGTAACCAACAACGTCGCTGAATACACGGCACTGATCGAGTGCCTTCAGAAAGTGAAGGCGTTGTACGGAGAAACCAATAAGTATTCCTGCAGCAGGTTGGTTATCCACTCCGACAGCGAGCTTATGGTCCGGCAGGTCAACGGCCAATACAAAGTGAAAGACCGTAAGCTGAAAGAGCTTTTCAACGCAGTACAGGAGATCCTGCACTCAGTATCGTTTGAGTTTTGCATCAAACATGTTCCGAGAGAGAAAAATAAGGAAGCCGACGCTTTGGCAAATGAGAGCATCGACGAGCAATCCCGGTAACGAGGAACGCCTGGCCGCGGGCAAACGAAGAATTTAATTCATTCATCTATATCACGTGCTGACTCGTTCACTCAATATTCTTGCAAGCAACACTGAGCGTATGTCAGGCAATCGCTTAAATACTGCTGTCTATTATTTAGGAGGAAAGTCCGAACTCCATCCCGCGGAATCTCGCAGAGATTTCGCGGGACGGGCACGGTGCTGGATAACGTCCAGGAAGAGCAATCTTACGGAAAGTGTCACAGAAAATATACCGCCCCGGCAGTTGCATTCGCATTTGCCGGAGCAAGGGTGAAAAGGTGCGGGACGCCTACGGCGTCCTTAATGTAAGAGCGCACCGCGGCGTTAGTGATAATGCCGGCATGACAAACCCCACCGGGAGAAAGACCAAGTAAATTCCGTTTTCCTGTGAACGGTCAACGTTCGCCGGAAGAAGAGATGCCTACTCAACTCTGCGAAGGCAGAAACGGAATGGGTAGGTCGCTTCAGTTCGTTTGTAAAAACGATTCGAGATAAATGATTGCCTCCTTCCGCCGGTGCGCAAGCATGGACGGAAGAAGACAGAATTCGGCTTACCGACGTGCCTCAGAAATATTGCAGGAAGTTCGATTTCGCCCGTGATGTAGATGCTTTTTCAAATCAGGAGTTGAATGGCCGCCTCGTGCGGCGCATTCGATCACTTGGAGGAGAAAGCATTGACACCGATCAAAGAATACCGATGGACAATCACTGATCCCCCCGACCCATCGCTCGTAAAGAAGCTGTCCGATGAACTTTCTATCGCCCCTTCGCTTTCAACGATCCTCGTCAACCGCGGCATCGATGATTTTGACAAAGCGCGGCGGTATTTCCGTCCTTCCGAAAGCGAATTTCACGATCCGTTCCTGATGGACGGCATGTACCTCGCGGTCGAGCGGATACTCTCTGCCCGGTCGAAGAACGAAAAGATCCTGGTCTACGGGGATTATGATGTCGACGGTACAAACGGCGCGGGCATGCTCTTCCTCTTCTTTCGAGAACTGTCGTGCGATGTCGAATATTACATCCCTGACAGGATCAAAGAAGGCTACGGGATATCCCGTGCCGGCATCGACTACGCTAAAAGCCGCGGAACGACGCTTCTCGTCTCTATCGATTGCGGTATCACTGCGGTCGATCAGGTAGAATATGCACGGTCGCTCGCGATCGACGTTATCATCTGCGACCATCACGAGCCGAACGACGAGCTGCCGAAAGCGGTCGCCGTGCTCGACCCGTTGAAACCGGGATGCAAGTATCCCTTCAAGAGCTTGTGCGGAACCGGAGTCGGGTTCAAATTGGTTCAGGCGCTCGCCCGCACGGTTGGGATCGAGTCAACAATCGGGAAGTATCTTGACTTCGTAGCGCTCGCGACGACGGCCGACATCGTACCGTTGATCGACGAGAACCGCGTCTTCGTCAAGCTCGGGCTTGAGATCATCACAACACACCCTCGGCCGGGCATCAAGGCGCTACTCGACAGTGCAGGATTAAAACCGGATGCGATGACAACCGGCCAGGTCGTTTTTGTCCTGGCACCGCGAATTAACGCGGTCGGAAGACTGGGAGACGCGAAGAGGGCCGTTGAACTGCTCGTCACCGACGACTATGCTTCGGCTGTCGATTTCGCCCGTGTGCTGGAAACGGAGAACATCAACCGGCGAAAAATCGACGAGGATGTGTTCATCCATGCGCAGCAGCTTGTCGAGAAATTCCTTGACGTCGAGAACGAGGGGGCGATCATCCTGCACCAGGAGCAATGGCATCCGGGTGTCGTCGGCATTGTCGCATCAAGGATGGTCGAAAAATATTACCGGCCGGCGATCATGATGACGACCGTCGACGGCGTGGCAAAAGGCTCAGCACGCAGCATTGCCGGGTTCAATATCTACCAGGCATTGAAACGCTGCGAAGATAAGCTTCTCCAGTTCGGAGGACACAAGTACGCAGCCGGGCTGACGCTGGAAGTCGACCGCGTCGAAGAATTTAAGGAGGCCTTCAACGCAGTCGCCAAAGAGCTCTTGACGGAAGAGCTGCTTACGCCCGTCATCACCATCGACGCGGAGATCGACCTTGGAGAACTGACACCGAAGTTCACCCGCGTACTGAAACAATTCGCGCCATTCGGGCCGAAGAACATGCGGCCCACGTTCGTTACTCGCCGCGTCGAATCGTTAGGACAGGCACGGATCGTCGGACGGAATCATCTACGCTTCAAGATCAGGAAGAACACCGTAACACTGGATTGTATCGGATTCAACCTTGGATACTTGCTGGAACGGATCAACAGCGGGAATAAATACTACGATATCGTTTTTGCGGTCGACGAGAGCGACTTTTCCGGTGTTCAGCTCCCGCAGTTAAAGATCAAAGATGTACGTATTGCTACAGCGGATGTTGGAGTTCACTAGAATTTATTGAAACTGGAATTGCAAGGAGACTGAGTATGTCTGGACATTCAAAATGGGCAACGATAAAGAGAAAAAAAGCGGTCACCGACTCGCGCCGCGGTAAAATTTTCACGCAGATCATCAAAGAAATCACCATTGCCGCAAAGTCAGGCGGAGGCGACCCAGCGGGGAACCCGCGCCTCCGGCTTGCGATCGACAAAGCCAAATCCAGCAACATGCCCGCGGACAATATTAAGCGCGCCATCATGAAGGGCACCGGTGAGCTTCCTGGTGTTTCGTATGAAGATGTCACGTATGAAGGTTATGGCCCCGGCGGCGTCGCTGTGATCATCGAGTCCGTGACAGACAACAAGAACAGGACAGTCTCCGAGATCCGGCACTTGCTCGAACGAAACGGCGGCAAGTTCGGCGCCACCGGTTCCGTTGCATGGATGTTCCACAAGAAAGGGACGATCCGAACTCCGAAGGGAGCGATGACCGAGGATGACATGCTGGCCATCGTCCTTGATGCGGGAGCGGACGACCTGCGCATCGACGGCGATTCGTTCGAAATAACGACGTCGCCCGAAGCGTTCGAAGCGGTAAAGAAAGCGATCGAGGACAAGCACATCGCGGTCGAGGAAGCGGAGATTCACAAGGTGCCCGAAAATACGGTGCGGGTGGAAGGTCCGGACGCGGAGAAGGTTCTTAAGTTGATGGAAGCGCTTGAAGAGCACGACGACACCCAGCATGTATACGCCAATTTTGACATCGACGAAAAAGTCCTGGCGAACTTCAGCAACTGACGTAAACATATCCAATGATCATCCTCGGAGTCGACCCCGGAACACTCATCACGGGTTACGGCATCATCAGGAAAAATGGCGCATCGCTGAGCGTGCTTGATGTCGGCGTCATCCGCATTCCGCCGACCGACTCGATGCCGCTCCGGCTTCGCCGGATCTATTCCGAACTGTCCCGCCTTATCGAAAAATTCCATCCTGATGAATTCGCCATTGAGACAGCATTTTACAGTAAGAACGCTCAATCGGCTCTGAAAATCGGACAGGCGCGGGGAGTTTCAATGCTGGCTGGAGTCAACTTCGAAGTTCCCGTGTCGGAGTATTCTCCGCGTGAGATCAAAAAATCCGTGGTCGGAAACGGCGCCGCCTCAAAAGAGCAAGTTCAATTCATGATCAAAAGCCTCCTCAACTTAAAGACAACGCCCAAATTCTTCGATGCAACGGACGCGCTTGCGGTCGCCGTCTGCCATTCCCATCGCATCACGCGTCCACGGAGCGGATTCAAGAGCTGGAAATCATTTGTCGAAGCGCATCCGGAGAGAGTTGTGAAGGGAAATTCAAAAATAAAAAGATCGGGTCAATGACCTACAGGAAAGTCCGGGGAGGATTCTTTTCTCACGGACTAGGGAATTAACAGCAGCATAACCATAACGCCACAAGCGATGCTTTAATCATCAAGTCATTCAAATCCACTTTTGTGAAAAGTCTTCAGCTCCTAATCCAGAGTTTATTCCTGATCGTGACCAGTGTTTCTTTATCCGCGGCGGGTCAAATTTTCCCGCAAATTATTAATGTGGATGGCCGCATTACCACATCACTCGATGGAGTTTGGAAAACCATCGTTGATCCTTATGAAAACGGATATTATGATTATCGTCGGAAGCCTTTGGCCGACGGTTTCGGAAGTGATGAAGACCTCGGTGATAAAAGTGTGCTGCAAGAGTATAATTTTGACGCCGACAAAACGCTCTCCGTTCCCGGCGATTGGAATACGCAGCGGGCCGAATTATACTATTATGAGGGAACGGTGTGGTACAGAAAGCGGTTCGAATACCGCCCTGCTGATGGATCCCGCCAATTCCTGCATTTTGCCGCCGTCAATTATGAGGCCATTGTATTTATCAACGGAAAGGAGATCGGCAAGCATGTCGGCGGATTCACGCCGTTCAATTTCGAAGTCACGGGGATGATGAAACCCGGCGAGAACTCAATTGTCGTGAAAGTTGATAACAAGCGATTGGTCGAGGGTGTCCCAACAACCAACACGGATTGGTGGAACTATGGAGGAATAACCCGACAAGTCAATGTGATAGAAACGCCCGCTACGTTCATACGAGATTATTATGTTCAATTAAAAAAAGGCGATAAGAACATCATCAGCGGATGGGTTCAACTAGATGGAAAGCAAACCGCTCAAAAAGTGAGCATCGAGATCCCTGAATTAAATATCCGTCATGAATTCAATACCGACCAGCACGGCTATGCCTCTTTCGAAATAAATGCATCGCCGGAGTATTGGAGTCCCGAAATTCCTAAACTCTATGAAGTTTTGATCGCATCTGAAACTGACAAAATTTCGGATAGAATCGGATTCAGAACGATTGAGGCCAAAGGGACGAACATACTGCTCAACGGCAAAGAGATTTTTTGCCGGGGCGTTTGCATTCACGAAGAAGCAGCCTACAGAAATGGAAGGGCGTATTCATCGGAAGAAGATGCGATTCTGCTGGGCTGGGCCAAAGAATTGGGGTGTAATTTCGTCCGCCTGGCACATTATCCGCACAACGAACAGATGATCCGTCAGGCTGAGAAAATGGGGATCATGGTATGGTCTGAAATACCCGTTTATTGGACGATCCAATGGACGAACTCAGAAACATACGACAATGCTGAACATCAGCTTGTGGACATGATCACCCGCGACAAGAACAGAACCAACGTCATCATCTGGTCCATCGCCAACGAAACACCTCAAAGCCCCGAACGATTTGGCTTCTTAAGCCGTCTGGCTGCCAAAGCACGCAACATCGACAGCGTACGTCTTATCACTGCCGCCCTCGAAAAGGAAGAGATAGAACCCGGACTCATGACAGTGAACGACCGGTTAGGAAAACTGTTCGACATCATCAGCTTCAATGAATACGTCGGGTGGTACGACGGATTACCTGACAAGTGTGACCGTGTGCGCTGGACATTTTCAGAACAAAAGCCCGTCATCGTCAGTGAATTTGGCGGAGAATGTGTTTACGGACTGCGCGGAGCGACAACCGATCGTTTTACGGAAGATTATCAGGAAGATCTGTATATTCACAGCGTGAACATGTTGAAACGGATTCCCGGATTGGCGGGTTCGACACCGTGGATCTTGAAAGATTTTAGATCACCACGCCGTCAACTTCCTGGCGTGCAGGACGAGTTCAACCGAAAAGGGTTGGTGTCGGACAAAGGGCAAAAGAAGAAAGCATTCTTCGTAATGAAAAAATGGTACAATGAACTGGTCACAAAATAGTATCTAAACCCATTCTTCGATTGTGTAGCAATACTTGACCTTAACTTTTAATTCTTAATTATTAATTCTTAATTATCTTCTCATGTTCAGCCATCTAAGAGGAATACTTTTCCACAAAGCTCCGACTGAAATCGTTGTAGATGTAAACGGAATTGGATATGCCGTGAGCATTCCTTTGTCGACCTATGAAAAGCTTGGCGAAACGGATTCCCCCGTCACGATACTCGTCTATACTCATGTGCGCGAAGACATCTTACAACTGTACGGGTTCGCAACAGCCGCCGAGCGCGAAATATTCCGATTGTTAATTTCAGTTTCCGGAATCGGGCCAAAAATCGCCCAGGGTATCTTGTCGGGAGTCCAACCGAATGAATTGCAGAACTTGATCGCCCAGGCAAACGTATCCGCATTGACGGCAATTCCGGGTGTCGGGAGAAAAACGGCAGAACGGTTGATCGTCGAACTTCGGGATAAAATCGCGAAACTCGATTCCGGTTCGCTCACGTCCGGACCGGCACAAGAAAACCAAGGCATCCGCGCGGAAGCGCTCATGGCCTTGATCTCGCTCGGCTACACTCGTGCCACGGCGGAAAAGGCGATACGCACGGCGCTCCAGGAGCTGAACGGAAAGGAAGCTTCGATCCAGGAACTGCTGAAGCAAGCGTTGAAGTCGGCGGGAAGATAAAAGGTAAGCGGTAAATGGTGAAAAGTGAAAGGTAAAGGACCGATATCTCTTAATACAGGGTCTGAGTGTTTCCGTATTCTTTTCTTATGAAGTGCGGCACCGAAAATCACAGAGTTAAATAGCTCCTGCCTCCGAAACCCTCGTCAACCTCCCACATGAATCACGTCGTCTCCGAATTTTTTGCGAAGTTTGTCAACGGCATCGAACATCTGTGAACGCCTGCTGTCATCGGGAAACAGGCTAAGATTTCCTTCCCCCCTGCCGCTGAAATTCGACAACCTGATTCCCAATAATCTGACCGCCTCCTTCCCCGAATAGGCTGCACGCAGCAAAGCCAGCGCTGATTCCAGAACTACCGTATCATCATCGGTTGGTTCGATCGATACAGCGCGCGTCAATGTTTTAAAGTCGGCATAGCGCAATTTCAGCGTGACGGTTTTTGCTTTCCATTGATAGGACCTCAACGTCGAGCAAGTATCTTCGGAGAGGGAATGCAGTATTTTCACAAGCTGGCCGACGTCGCCAATGTCGTGTCCGAACGTTTCTTCCCTGCTGATGCTTTTTCTCTCCCATTCGACCGTCAATGTGTCGGGGCCTTTTCCGTTTGCGATGTCAAGAAGATGGAGGCCGGCCTCTCCAAGAAGCGCGCTCATTTGTTCCGCCGATTTTTGTTGAATATCGGCGACCGAGATGAACCCTTTTTCACGCAGCAGCGGAGCGGTTTTGGGACCGATTCCCGGTATGACATCGATCGGTAAGTGTGCGAGAAATTTCTTTTCTTCGCCGTGAGGAATATGACAGACCCCGGCGGGTTTGACCGTACCGGCTCCTATCTTCGTGATGTATTTGTTCGAACCGAGAGCGATAGTACATGGAAGCGAGAATTCGTTCCATACGCACTGTTGCAATGTCTTCATGAATCCGGGGAGGTCATTTCCGTAAAGAGATTCGCAGCCGGTAAAGTCCATGTACATTTCGTCTATGGACGCCCGCTCGATGACGGGAGTAAAATCGAGCATGCGCTTATATAATCTGTCGGAATACTTTCCGTAGGACGCATGATCTCCCCCGACGACGATCAATTGCGAACAAAGCTGGAGAGCGCGCCGGGTCGGCATGGCAGAACGAACGCCAAATTTTCGCGCTTCGTACGAGGCCGATGCAACAACTCCCCTTCCGTCGGCGTTGCCTCCGACAGCGACGGGCTTTCCGTTGAGCGCGGGGTTCTTGATCCGTTCGACGGAAACGAAGAAACAGTCGAGGTCGAGATGAGCAATATATCTTCTTTTGTCGGCCATGAGAGAATAAAATACGAGTTTCCAGCACACGGTTCAACCTGGAAGGCCTTTTGATATTGGGCTATTTTTCCCTTCTCGCTCCCAAACTCTGTTTGGGAGCGACTTACATATCTCGTCTCTTCGCCTGAAGACATCGAGCGCCAGGATCGCTCCGTTCCCCCTCGGAGATTGGGAACGAGAAAAAGAAATACGGTTCAAACAGAAGACAGTTGGTCGTGGCATCGTTCCCCGTACGACTGAACAGAGAGAAGATCCAGCTTGCAAATGGAGAGGATTAGGACTATTTTGATTTTCATTAATCAAACTGATCGATGATCATACCATTCCTGCATAACTTTCCTGCAGAATTGCGCCTCGTTGGAGACAATGACGCCGAGATGCTCTTTCGTCTGATTGAACGAAACCGCCGGCACCTTCGTCAATGGCTTCCCTGGCTTGACGCCAACACATCGATCGATGATACCCGTTCGTTCGTCCGCCAATCGCAGGAACAGTTTTCCAACAAGAGAGGGTTTCAGACCGCCATTTGGTTTGACAATGCAATTGCCGGAATCATCGGTTACCATCCCATCGATTGGCAGAACCGGGCGGCGATGATCGGATATTGGCTTGGGGAGGAATTCCAGAGTAAAGGAATTATGACGGCGGCCTGCCAGGCACTTGTGAATCATGCCATCAACGAACTCAAACTCCATCGCGTCGAGATCAGGTGCGCAACCGGAAACACGAGGAGCTGTGCGATCCCGGAACGTTTACGCTTTACAAGAGAGGGGGTCATCAAGGATGGTGAGTGGCTTTACGATCACTTTGTGGACCTGGTGCTCTATAGAATGCTTGACCGAGAATGGAAGGAGGTCCAGTAAGAACGACATTCTTCGTATTCAAAATGCAAACCACCAGTTTACCGCCGCTGCGGGTTGAAACGAATTACTTCTTTGCATATTTCCAATTACGAATTTTCCCCTGAGATAGCCATTCGATTGAATCGACCAACCGTTTATCCCTTGTCTCTTCCGTTTTTGCTTCGGTAATCCAATCGACGTACTCCTTCTTGTTCGTATAACTGAAACTGTCAAAAGTCTTTTGTGCTTTCTTGTTCCCTGCGAGAGCATCTTTGAAATATTTCGGTACTTTTAATATTTTCTTTTCCGTTCCCTTCTTTCGGGATGGAACCTTAACTCCTTCAGCGTTGAGCTTCGCGGCTTGTTGAACGTACGCGACGAATATTTCATCCGGCGGGAGATCACTCAGTGATCTCAGCTGCCCGAAGTTCCCCATCGCTGTCTTCCCCCTCCTCGAGAGGAGGTTTCGGGAATCGGCCAGCCGCACGGCCTTCCAAAATCCGAAACTGCAATGCTGTTTGAATGACGCCATATTGCAGAGAAGACCGTGATACACAAAATTTGGGAAACCCCACTTGATGGTCTCTTCTACATCAGGGCATCCGCTGTGGACGAGCTGACGCAGACGGATAAGAACGGGCTGTGCGAAATCAGCCGACTTCGCGATATAAGCATCTACTCTTTTGTCTTTTTTTCCCACGCTGCTGTCGAAAATGATCGTTCAACATTCTAGATAATCAAACAGCGGAATATAAAATATCGTTTCATTCATCATCGATAAGGACTCTACTTCTTCGTTTGCGCGGCAGGAATATACGTCTGATCGATCGTCTGCACCGGCCCTTTACCCATGTCATTAAATATCATCAGACGAACGGCGTTATTGTCCTTGAACCACACAAGTCTTTGTTCGAACGACCTGCCCGGGAATTCTACCTTGGTTGTGAGAATCAACGTGTCCCCGCTAAAATTTCCCCGATATTGAGGAGCATCTCCAAAATTGTTGAACATCGACAGAACGTACTTCCCCTCCCGTTTATTGAATCCCAGCATACCGCGTCCTTTGTAGTTTCCGAAGACCGGATTAATGCTCTGTTCGTCGAGCGCCACAAACATTGAATCCAGACTCCATGTCAAGACCGAAGTACCAGCCCCTTTACTGCCTGTCGGAGACATTGGGCCCGGCATGACCTGGGTTTCGGTCGTGAATGTACCGATCAGAAACGAAAGTTTAGCTTGCTCCGGGCTGAATTTCTGAAGCGGAGATGCGCCTTGAGCAATGAGGGATGACGAAAGAATGGACAGAAGTGCAAAAGTCACGGCTATAGTTTTTCTCATTTTGTCTCCTTGAGGTTGGTATTGGAAAGGATACGTTTTCATGCCGATCATGGGAACCCGACCAAGCTATGTTCATCCTCTGCATTAGACACCAAATTGACGGAGATGATGGTCGAGATGATTCCACATCAGCCTGTCCCATTCGTCAACGGTCAATTTGCCAAAAAACGGATGTGTCTGCTGTGAAATTCCACCGGGGCCGGATTCTGCAAATCGCCGCACCAACGCCATCAACTTGCCTCGCTCTTCATCAAAATTCCTTTGGTCGGACACAAGAAAGTTTTTGTCGGTGGGCAGGCTCTTCGCCCATTGCCGGTTGCTCGAGAGTTTCTTCTTCGCGATCTTTCCAAACAACAATCCGGCCAAAGAGCGATGCAATGTCAATTCACCGAATGCAACCTTGATCGGTGCCTGAGTATGGGCCAGCATTTGAGACACATTCATCTTTCCCCATCCCCCCTTGGATGCCGGGGTCAGGGAATTGATGCGGACAAGGATTTCCTCGTTCTCAGATTTGTTGAATAGGCTCTTCATAAACTCCTGTCACTCATCGTTGCTCAGTTCCGTGCAGAACGAGATCCGCTTACCAAATTTTCACTCTCACACTATCTGCACGCCACATCGCGTCACCTTGCTTGATCCCGAAGGTCGAATAAAACTCGGGCATGTCTGTCAGCGGACCAATAACCCGGTATTTAGCGGGCGAATGAACATCGCTCTTTACCTGGTTTGCAATTGCCTCGGGACGTTCGTTAATCATCCAGGCCAAGGCATAACCGAGGAAGAATCGCTGGTCGGGAGTGAGTCCCGCTATGATCTCATGATTCTTGTATTGATTGGTCTTCTTGAATGCCTCATATCCCATCATGATGCCGCCAAGGTCGGCAATATTCTCCCCTTGCGTCATATCCCCGTTGATATGCAGGCTATCGACTGCAACGTATTCGTCGAACTGGTGAACGATCATTTTTGTCTTCGCGGTAAATTTGGCGGAATCTTCCGGAGTCCACCAATTGTTAAGATTCCCTTTTTCGTCATACTTGCTCCCCTGGTCGTCGAAGCCGTGAGTGATCTCGTGGCCGAAAGTAGAGCCGCCGATGACCGAATAAAGGATCGCATCGTCCGCCAGGACATGCTCGTATCCGGAGACGATGATGTTACAGCCGGGAACCACGATCTCATTGTTCGAAGAGTTATAGTACGCGTTGTATGTTTGCGGTTCCATGTCCCACTCGGTGCGGTCGACAGGCTTGCCGTATTTTGAGATCATGTACTCGAATTCCCACTTGTTGGCGTTCATGACGTTCTTCACAAACGACGAACGGTCAAGCTCCATGCTGCGTAGATCTTTCCACTTATCCGGATATCCAACCTTCATGATGATCGCATTGAGTTTGCTGAGCGCCTTCTCTTTTGTAGGTTCGCTCATCCAGTCCAATTTCTTGATGCGCTCGGCGTAAACCGCCTTGATCGCATTTCCGATTTCCAGCAGTTTTTCTTTTGTCCCTTTCGGCAAATATTCTGCAACGTAGACCTGGCCGATCAATTCGCCAAGCGAGCCGTCAGTTTGTTCCACGACGCGTTTCCACCGCGGCTTCGGTTCCTGGATCCCGCGCAGCGTGGTGGAGTAGAAACTGAACGATTCGAGATACGTCTTGTCATCCATATAACGCGCCAGGCCGCGGACGAGATGAAACTTGAGATACTCTTTCCAGTCCCCGAGCGGGAAAGATTTCAGATCGCTGTCGGCGGCGGTCAAGAACTCCGGCTGGCCGACAACGACGGTGTCAACGTTCTTCAGCCCGGCGGCACGGACAAAGACGGCCCAATCAAGATTTGGTGTTGACTCTGTCAGCTGTTGAAACGAGATCTTGTTATAATTTTTTATCGGGTCGCGGGTATCTTCCCGTTTGCGTGAGGCTTTTGCGAGCGACGTTTCAATCACCATGACATGGGCGGCAGCGACACCGGCTTTTGCGCTGTCATAGCCCATGATCATAAACATATTATTCAGATGCGTAAGGAATTTTTGGCGGATCATCAATGCCCGGGAATCGGTGTCGAAGTAGAATTTACGGTCCGGCAAGCTCAATCCTCCCTGCCAGATAAAAACCGCGTTCTTGCTGCTAATCTTGTCATCCTGACTCACTCCAAAACCGAAGATTGGAGAGCCTGAGACACTGTGAATGTAAGCAGCAGCTTTCATGACGCCGTCCAGGTTTTGAATGTTATCGATGATGTCCAGGTCACTTTTCAGGTCCGAGATCCCCTTTTTATTGAGCGACACGCTGTCCATCCCGGTAAAGAAAAAGTCGCCGATCTTTTGCTTGTTGCTCCCTTCTTCCGCGTTGGTCAATGCGGCAGAGGATTCACAGACATCGCGAACCTGTGCGTTGATCGTATCCTGAATCATTTGCCAGAGTCCGTTGTATGCTTCAGTAGAAGGAATAGGATTTTCCTTGAACCATTTTCCATTGGCGAAAAGGAAGAAATCGTCCCTGGCCTGGACGGTTGAATCTATATGCGATGCGAGCGCGTCATATCCCTGCGCCGGCATTTTAGCCTGACCGAAGAGACTGGACATTCCCAAGGCCAGGAAAGCGATGTAGAGTACTGCAATTAATAATCTTTTCATGATGGTAAGAGTAGGTATGATGTAAAAATGGCGTTTATGTCTGCCGTGTATTAATGTTTGATGCCGCTATCGGCCAAAGCAAAATCGACGGCAGCCCGGGAGTGGATGGCGGTCGTATCGAAGACAGGAATATCGCAGTCACTTTGGTTGAGCAGCATCGGAATTTCCGTGCAGCCAAAAATAACTCCTTCCGCTCCCTTGGTTTTCAGGTCATCAATGATATGAAGGTATCTCTTTTTCGTCTCGCTGGCAAAGATACCTTTTCCGAGTTCGGCGTAGATCGATGAATGTATGAACTCCTTATCCTTTTCGGACGGAATGAGAGTCTGAACGCCGCCACGCGACAACCTCTCCTTAAAAAATGGGAGATCCATTGTGTACTTGGTGCCGAGCAGACCGACGGTAGAAACTTTCTTTCTTACCACTTCCTCTGCCGTCGCTTCGGCGATATGTAAGAGAGGTATGCCGATATTTTTTCGAACGGCGTCAGCAGCCATATGCGGGGTATTGGCACAGAGAAGGAGGCAATCGGCTCCGGCGGCTTCGAGGCGGCGGGCAATGCCGGTAAACGTCTCGGCGACCGGTCCCCATCCACCGGGGTCTGATGGAGGTTTGAATTCTTCAAAGTTTATCGAGTAGAGAAGAATCTTAGCTGAATTGAGAGCGCCGAGTCGTTCGTTCGTCAACTGGTTGATGATTCTGTAATACTCTATCGTCGAAAGCCAGCTTGTTCCGCCAATGAGGCCGATCGTTTTCAATAAACTTTTCTCGTAGGAAATGTCGCGACAAAAATCGTTACAAAAAGAAGTGTTGGGCACCGGAAATTCGAAATGCCAACCGGTTTATTTTTCGTCAGCTCTGCAGGTCACTTAGGAGGTTTGGTCCTCCAGAGCGCTTGCGCTCGTTCACCGTACCATGCACCCAACAATGACAGGAGAAATATCAAGACCATAATCAGGGCGAGGTAGGGGAGATCTTCCGAAATACCCGGAGCAATATAACGTGCAAAGAAGAGGCGAAACGCCACATACCAGATGGCAACCAGCATAACGCCAGCGATGGCCGGCTCCCAGATCGTGATCCCTTCGGAAAGAAACGCAGCGATTGCCGGGAGAAGGATCGCCCCTCCAAACGACCATGCACCGATAAACATTTCCGCTTTAATGCTGATCATGTTATTGCCGAACACCCCGGAAACAAACAGAATCGGCAGAAGATAAAACACTACTTCCAGAAGGAAGGTAATTCCAACCCACTTCCACTGCAGCTTATTGGATTGTGCTGTATCATCGGCCATGGTGTTGCCTCCTGTGGTGATAGAGAGAAATAAAAAACCTGCATATCGATAATTTATTATTTCCCTGTTCATTTTGCAACGATTTTCTGCGCAAAAAATGCCATAGGTCACTTCTCAGGTCTATTGCCACAATGCGAGAATGACCCCTGCAATCAGCATCGTTAGAAGTTGGTATCCGGTATCGAGGAGGTATGATTGAATTTTCTTCTGGGAAAAAAGGTTCGCGGTAAATTGGACGGTGGTAACGAACCCGAGCCACATCATGAAGGCGGTTTTCATTCCCTCGGCCGCCGTTGTCGCACCCAATCCCCGTATCAACAACGCAAGGACGAAATACGCGACGAGGGTTGCAACCAGGGACTGTGCATAGAGCGGGCCCGGGTTGATCTTTTTCATTTCCTCGACGGATATGTTGTTCCATTCCATCCACTGCTTCGCGAACAACATCGGACCGTACCAGAGCGCACCGACAATCATGTTGACGATCGCGGCTGCGACGATAGCAAGATAGTTGACGTGTATTAATCCCATAGAGTCGCCTCCGACGTTACGAGATGCCGGCCGATGCGGATCGTGCGCGATCTGACTCCACTGTTAACGCATATTCTTGAATCCGTTTTGTACTTCACATGAGATTCTCTTATACACATCTTCAAATGCTCCCATGCCGTCTATCTTTACGACCCCGTGCAATTGATTGTACTTTTCGATAACGGGAACTGTTTTCTTTTCGTGTTCGCCAAGACGTTTGACGATCTTTGCAGTACTGGTATCGTAGGGCATGCAACGGTCTGTCTTACTTCGCGTATCAAGCCGATTGATAAGCTCCAGCATCGGGACCTCGATCTCTATGATCTTTGCAATTGACGAGTCATGTTTCTTAAGAAGCCCGTCCAAAATGTATGATTGAACCAACGTCCTTGGAAATCCTTTAAAGATAAATCCTTTGACTCCCTGGTGATTCGCCAGCTTCTTTTCTATCAATTGAACGACGATCTCGTCTCCCACGAGCTGTCCGTTCTCGTAAAGTTCATTGATCTTTTTTCCGATCTCGGATTTCTTTTCGATCTCCTGTTGAAGCATCTCGCCCGTCGCCACGTATTCTAGCCCGAACTCTTTTGCGAGCGCCTTCCCGTGGGACCCTCTGCCGGAGCCAGGGTAACCGAAGAGGACGATGTTGAGAAGACGTTTGCTCAATTCCCGTTGAATAATTTCTGTTATGCTCCGGGTAACCTCTTCGATGCCGGCACTTCCGTCGACTTCGAAGTAAATGCCTTTATCTTTGTAGAATTGCAGGACAGGAAGCGTTTTCTCGTGATATTCTTTGAGCCGGTTGCGGATAACCGTTTCATTGTCGTCGCTACGGCCGGACGTCTTGCCTCTATTCAGGAGTCGTGAGACGGAAACCTCTTCCGGCACACTAAGGCTGATGAGACAATTTAACGAAGTGTTCAATTTCAACATCAACCCTTCGAGAATGTAGGCTTGAATATACGTACGGGGAAAGCCGTCAAACAAAAAGCCGTTGGAATCCGGATTGTCGGTTATCGTCTTTTCAATGATCTGAACGATGATCTCGTCGGAAACCAATCCTCCCGAAGCGATAATACTCTGGGCTTCCAACCCTAATTTTGTATGGTTTGCGATTTCCTTTCTTAAAAGATCACCAGTTGAGATGTAGAACAGATTATATTTATCAATGAGGAATTCTGACTGAGTCCCTTTTCCGGCTCCAGGGGGGCCAAATAATGCGATATTCAACATGAGCGTGGTTTCTGAGAATAGTTATTTTGTACAACATGATCGTGATTTAAGTATTCGAGAATGATGAAAACGTTCATCGGCTATAAAGATACGACTTTCAGTTGGAGAAGTAAACAGCAGGTTATTCCGTGGTCCTTAGTGGAAGGTTCTTGATGCAGAATCCTGAAAGAGTTTGGTCTTCTAAGCACTGAATTCGCGCTTCACGTCCGGCGACGAGAGCTTACGCACAACGAAAATGGATATAACAACCATGAATATTCCTCCAGCGACCGCACCAATGGCCCCGAATGCCATGATGCCGGAACCGCCAAGCATCTGCGCAATTCCAGCATTTCCGAGGAAGGATTCCGCCATGAAGTATGCGACGACCGATGAGAGAATATAATATGCCAATTGAAGCCAAACGGCCGAGATGAAGGATATTCTTCCCCATCGTATACGCCTGAACAGAGCATACGAAACAACGATTGTCGCTAAATTGAGCACCATACCGACGATGCTCGACGTTAACATCCATCCAGTATTACCCAGTACCGAGGATGCATCCGGCTGGTACGTCTGCAACAATCGCATTGTCATCTGGTAGTCAGAACTGTTCGTAAGGTTGACGTACGAGATCACGCCCGTGATGTCAGTGACCGACAAAAAGAGGGCTACGATCATCGAAACAAGAGCGAGCCCTGAGACAAACGTTGAACGGGACGGTGGGAGTGCTATGTCGGCTGCGGGTTTCGTAAGTAGATGGTCTATGATATTTTTCCTGCCTCCGGCGACCGGAGACCGGAGGCAGGAGGCTGGGATGAGAATCTATTTTTTTGTTTCCTGAGGTTCGATTCGCTCCGCACGCAGGATCAGATCCATCGACATTTTATCCAATCCTTTCACACGAATTTCCGCGGTTGGATAGAGCTTTTTCACCCTGGCGTGCAACAGAACGACGAGATCCAGGTTGCCTCGATTGACGGAAAACTCTGCTCCGTCATTTCTTTTGCCGTTTATGTACGTTTGCGCTGTGTAGGTTCCGCCATTATTCTTATTGCACCGTAATTCGATGGATATGTTTTCGGCCATATGTTCTTCCTTTATCATTTTGGACCATTACCGTTTCATGCTACAAAGATACGATAAATGGGGCTGGAAAACAATTTCGGATTCCGCTGCAAATAGTGATCATTTGAAGCTGTGGTAAAGGAGTTCGCTAATTTTCTGGATGATAAAACTAGTTGTGACAAATTCTAGTGCCCGATGCGACAAAAATATATGGCAGGAATTACCTGATATCTATTACCTTGCAAAGATCTCATCGATTGTTCCTTACAGACTTCGGAAAAACTCCATGATGATCTGCGGAGCGCTGATGTCTTTATTGACATTTCCGAACACTCTCGGCCACAGATGAAACCCTGCATTCATGAAAATATGCCCGCCGTTGATCACCTTGATGAACACGATTTTTTTTCCCGATTGAACGCAGTCATAAGTATATTCAACCGCTGTCGATTTATCGTTTCTTGTGATGTCGGGGAAATCATACTCCTTCGCCGACACGGAATCTCCTTTATCCACTCCCAGCCAGTACTGAATTGTTTGAGCGGTTGACATCACTTCTCCCCGCTCTTTGCCGTCCCCCCCTTTAACCACGCCGCCATTGAACGGGTTGATGGGGTCCGATGTCCCATCCAGCAACAGCATGGAAACAGGCTGATTTGCCTGGACGCAGTCATCGTTCGCTGCCGCCGGGAGGTTTGCGGCGACTGCGGCGAACCCTTTGAAAACAGCCGGCCGTTCCTTCGCAAGCTTGAAGCACATTTGTGCACCATTCGAGTAGCCGGTCGCAAAGATTTCATGTTCGTCGATACTGTAATTCTCCTTAAAATATTTGACCATACGTTCGAAGAAAGCGATGTCATCGATTTTCAATTTCCGCGAATCAAATGTTGCCGACTTTCTGCAATCATTCCAATATCGTCCGTATGCCTGGGGATAGACAACGACCATGTCTTTCGTGGCATCGGCAAGTTTATCAAACTGTCCTCCGGTCAGGACCTGCATTCCTTTTGCTTCCATACCCGAACCGTGAAGAACAAAGATAAGCTTTGGAGTCTCAGAGATGTTTTTCGGAAGGTAAAACAGGAACGTTCGTTTGTTTTTGTCGACTGTGACTCGGCCTGAATGGAGCTGCCCAGCCGGAGCCAACTGAAAAAAGCTGACCCACATCGTCAAAAAGAACGATGCCAGGATCGTTCCTCTCAAACTATTATTGCAGCGATATGCTCTCGCATTCATCTTCTGCGCGACAAATCTGCCTGCATTTCCGACATGCGAACAATTCTGCGAGCAAAGAAACGAGTTCATGTTCGGTATCATCATAATTCCCTTCTTCGATGTGGACGCAGCTATCCGACTTTTTTGGATCGATCAAACTGAGCGTCGAGCAAGACTACCTTGATCAAGGACCAATGATCAATGATCACTGTTTTCATCGATCCGGTGATGGCTGAAACAATATTCGACCGCCCGGAAATGACCACCATAAAGATATGACCGAAAAAGCAAAAAACAAACGAGAAGGTGGGGAGAATTGCCGGGCGTGCGCTGCATCATAGGCGCAATTGGTCCATATTTTTTAGTTCAGCATCCTTTTTTCAAATCACTGTTAGCGGATTACTGTCAACTGCTCACTGGTTACCGACCATTGCCCCCTCTTACCGAAAGACCATTCTACTGGCTAACTGCGCGAGACTATTGTACCGCATTCCTAGCGCAAGAAGACTTTCAGTCATTGACTCGCGCTGAAGAACCGGAGAAAAGATATTATCCCGCCAAAAACGGCTTCGCAACGGAGGCGTAAACGATCCAGGCATTATGCCGACGGATTTTAAAATGGAGTGGGCAGTTCGGAG
>CAYTOA010000024.1:40361-60367 GCA_964439265.1 uncultured Chitinophagaceae bacterium | reverse complement strand
GAGTGGACAGGGCCAGAATCTCAACGATCCCGTGAGGCCGGAGACCGAAACGGGAGAACTGGCGACACATATGATTTTAAAGGGAAGAGTGGACAGGGCCAGAATCGAACTGGCGACACACGGCTTTTCAGGCCGTTGCTCTACCGACTGAGCTACCTGTCCAAAAACAACGCAGTCAATATATCAAAAATTTTTTCTCTTTCAAAAGACTTTCTACAAGTCTAAAAAAAGAATTCAGAATACAGAATCCAGAAGTTTCTTAAGAAGATTGATTCCCTCAAGGCATTCTGTATTCTATATTCTGAATCCTGTATTCACTTTTTTATATAAACAGCGGCGCTAACACAAGCGTAAGCGTCGAAAGCAATTTTATAAGAACGTGCAATGACGGACCCGCAGTATCCTTGAAGGGATCGCCGACCGTATCTCCGACAACCGACGCTTTGTGCGGCTCTGATTTCTTTCCGCCCAAGGCTCCGGTTTCGATATATTTTTTGGCGTTATCCCATGCGCCGCCGCCGTTGTTCAGGAAGAGGGCCATCAGGATACCGGTGATCGTACCGACCATCAGGAATCCGCCGATCACTTCAGCGCCGCTCGCTGCGTTGGCGGCCTGGCCGCCCGCATAGTAGAGCCATTTGAAGACAAGTCCGACACCGACCGTCATGCCGACAATAAGCAATCCCGGCAGCACCATCTTCTGCAATGCTGCTTTCGTTGCAATGTCGACGCACTGACCGTAGTCCGGTTTCGATGTCCCAAGCATGATACCCGGGTCTTTCTTGAATTGTTCCCGAACGTTGTTGATGATCGCGTATGCTGCTTTTCCTACTGCCTTGATCGCGAGTGAGGAGAAAAGAAATACGAGCACAGCTCCGAGCATCGCGCCAACGAACACTTCCGGTTTGTTAAGATTGATCACGCCCTGGAAGGAAGGCATGTAATTCCGCACTTCGTCGATGTACGCACCGAACAAAAGAAACGCTGCAAGCGCCGCTGACCCGACGGCGTATCCTTTTGTCAACGCCTTGGTCGTGTTCCCGACTGAATCGAGGCGGTCCGTCTTGTCGCGGACTTCTTTCGGCTGCTGACTCATTTCGACAATTCCGCCGGCGTTGTCAGTGATCGGGCCGAAGGTGTCCATCGCGAGAATGTATGCAGCGGTTCCGAGCATACCCATTGTCGCGACAGCAGTTCCGAAGAGTCCTGCGTGCGCCAGGCCTGAATTCTCGCCAAGAAGATATGCGCTGATGATCGCTATTGCAATAACGAAGATCGGAAAACCTGTCGACTCCATGCCTACCGCAATGCCCGCGATGATGTTTGTCGCAGGTCCGGTTTGTGACGCTTCTGCGATCGAAAGAACCGGACGGTACCGGGAATCTGTATAATATTGAGTGATAAAAACGAATGCGACTGATGTTAGTACGCCAACCACACCGCACAGGAAGAAATTAAAATAATATTCTGGTCCGAGGAGCCATCGTGACGCGACATAAAATCCTACCATCGCAAGCCCGGCCGCGAGGTAATATCCGCGGTTCAATGCATTCATCGGGTCTTCTTTTTCGTTTGTCTTAACTGTCATGATCCCGATCGCGGAGGCAATAATTCCAAATGCGCGGGCAACAAGCGGGAAGAGAAGGACACCGAGGAGCGATAATCCCTGTGCCTGGAATACTGCGGTATTTGAATTATACAAACCAGCCGCCAGGATCATTGCACCGATATTTTCTGCCGCTGTGGATTCAAAAAGATCGGCTCCACGGCCTGCGCAATCGCCGACATTGTCGCCGACGAGGTCTGCGATCACTGCCGGATTGCGCGGATCGTCTTCAGGAATTCCTGCTTCAACTTTGCCCACAAGGTCCGCACCGACGTCCGCTGCTTTTGTGTAGATTCCGCCGCCGAGCTGCGCGAACAATGCGACGAAGCTGGCGCCGAATCCGTAGCCGACGATCATCAAAGGAATGTGAGAAACGTCGCTTGCGATATCAAGATATTTTACAATGCTGAAAAGTCCGGCCACGCCGAGCAAGCTCATACAGACGACGAAGAATCCGGAAACCGCACCGCCGCGAAGAGCTGTTTGCAGAGCACTGTTCATGCTCTTCGTCGCTCCTGCTGCCGTCCGGATGTTCGAGCGGATCGCGACCCACATTCCCATGTATCCTGCCGCCACCGAACACGCCGCGCCGAGAACGAACGATAGCGTCGTCCATAGTGCGAGGTTGGCGGTTGTTGCCGGGTCGTTGACGTTGTGGGCCCGAACGAATGCGTAGAGAATATAGATGAGTGCTGCCAGGGCAACTGCGAGATACGCGATAGTCCTGTTCTGGCGCCGGAGAAATGCCTCGGCTCCAGTCTTGATCGCATTCGAGATCTCTTGCATCTTTTCGTTTCCCGTGTCGCGTTTCATCACGTTGCGAACGAGATACAAAGCAAACAAAAGTCCGAGGATGCTTATTCCAAAAATTAAAGTAAGTTCCATGCTTCTGAAAATGTCCTTTCTTTAGTTGCGGAGATGACGGAATGAATCCTTGGTGATAGTGGGTCGTTATGGTGATGGATCTAAATTCTTCCTGGTAATATGCCACAAATAGTATACCGGGATGCCCAGGAGCACGATGAACAGGCCTGGCCAGGTGAAATTCGGCCTCACAAAGAGCAAATCGGCGCAAATTAGGCTTGCAACGACCACATAGGCCGCTGGAACCGCCGGATAACCAAATGCCTTGTAGGGCCTTTCGGCATCCGGCATCTTCTTTCTGAGAACAAATATTCCCGAAATTGTGAGAACATAGAATATCAGAACTGCGAAAACAACGTAATCGAGGAGATCGCTGTATGTTCCTGAGAGACAAAGGATACTCGCCCAGATCCCTTGCGTTACCAGCCCTTTCGACGGAACACCGTGGACATTTAACTCCCCGACGTTTTTGAAAAACAGTCTGTCCTTTGCCATTGCATAATAGACGCGAGCCCCGGCGAGGATCAGACCATTGTTGCAGCCGAACGTTGACACCATGATGAAGGCTGCCATAACGAACGCTCCGCTTGAACCGAAAATCACCTGAGCTGCCGCGGTCCCGACTCTGTCCGATGCTGCGAATTGGATCCCTCGTTCAGCGACTGTTGCGCCGATCGGCGAACCCTGGAGAGGCAGGAGAGATAGATAGACAATATTGGCCAGGATATAGAGCACCGAAACAATTCCTGTCCCGAGCACGAGACTCAGCGGAACATTCCGCTTCGGATTAATGACCTCTCCTGCCGTGAATGTGATGTTGTTCCATGCGTCGGCAGAAAATAGAGAGCCGACCATTGCAGCACCCAGCGTACTGAACAGCGCCATCCCGAACAGGGGGCGGACAGAAAGTTGTCCGTTCTGAAATTGCGAAATCGAAGCAGTCCAGAAATTGGCCGCGTTCGCGCTGATCGCTCCCGCGTTCTTGCCGATGATGAATCCAAGAAGAATCAATCCGAGAAGAGCGGCGGTCTTCGTGAACGTAAAAACATTCTGGACAATTTTCCCTCCCTGGATGCCGCGGGTGTTTATCCAGGTGAGCAAACAGATCGATATGATCGCCAGTAAATTTTGAGTATGCAATCCAACATTATAAGGTCCCATCGAACCGAATGGCATTTGATAGGGACCGAAGGTTCCAATCTTCAAAATCCAGTTTGCAGCAGAAACGTCCGGGAAGAAAACTCCGGTGAATTTGGCGAAAGCGATCGCGACGGCCGCGATCGTACCGCTCTGTATGACGAGGAACACGGTCCACCCATACAAAAATCCGATAAGCGACCCGTATGATTCCCGCAGATAAACATATTGTCCGCCCGCGCTCGGCATCATGGCTGCAAGCTCGCCGTAACTCAAAGCCGCGGTCATTGTGATCAGACCCGTCAGCACCCAGGTGACAAGCAGCCACCCGGGGGAGCCCACCGTGCGGGCGATGTCGGATGAAACAATGAAGATTCCCGAACCGATCATAGATCCAACGACGATTGTCGTTGAATCGAGAAGATTCAATGCCCGTTTAAATTCGTGCCGTTCGGTTGCTGCCATCTTCACGAGATTATTATTGTCGGCCTGGACAAATAAAATCCTCCGCTGTTATGGAGCGATACATCTATCAGTTCTTCTTAATGAGAGAACGAAAGAGTGCGATAGCGGTAAGTTTCCATTGCGAGAATGCCGGCGCCTAGCCCTTCATTCCTTCCCCCAAAGCAGGCATCTGACCTAAGAGACTGAATTCCCCTCTATAGAAATAACGACGGCAGGTGTATCTGAAAAAACCATCCTGCCTCTCTCCAGCTTGAAATTGAGTGAACAAACATAAGGTATTTTTCTCATTTTTGCAATCAGATTTTGGGGACTTTCGTAGCTCCATCTCAAGCCAAATTCGACAAAAATGCTGGAGGAATTCTGCCGTCACATAAATTTAATTGTCGCTGGATGCCTGGACCCCTTGCGACAACACTTGATTCAAATCCGGAATTGAAAAAAGTAAGAATTTGTCAGCCCTTGCAAACACCTCAGTACTCTTGTATATTTCCATTGAGGTGGCGCATGGCTGAGGTAATAGCTCTAAAAGATCTGCTCGCGGCTCGAACAAAGGAAGCGGAGCTTTACAACAAATTGCCCTCGAATTGGGTCCAATGTTTTGCCTGCGGCCACAGGTGCAAAATTCCGCCGGGGAAAGATGGAATATGCCGGGTACGATTTAATCGCGATGGCAAACTTTATGCACCAACCGGTTATGTGGGAGGTCTCCAGCTCGACCCGATTGAAAAGAAACCCTTCTTCCACGCCTATCCCGGATCGAAAGCCCTCAGCTTTGGAATGCTCGGATGTGATTATCATTGCGGCTACTGCCAGAATTGGATAACGTCGCAGGCTTTGAGAGATCCCCTCGCCGAATCGAATCCGGAATCCATCACACCAGAAGAGTTCGTCGATCTTGCACTCACACGAGGCGCAAAAGTCGTGACAAGCACCTACAATGAACCCCTTATTACGAGCGAATGGGCGATGGAGATCTTCTCACTTGCAAAAAGATCCGGACTTATCACTTCATACGTCTCCAATGGAAACGGAACGCCGGAGGTTATCGATTATGTTCAGCCGCATGTTGACCTGTATAAAGTGGACCTTAAGGGCTTTCGTCAGAGATCATACGGACAACTGGGCGGAGTTTTGCAAAATGTCCTGGATACGATCAAGATGATTTATGAACGGAAGATCTGGCTCGAAGTTGTTACGCTTATCGTCCCGGGCTTCAACGATTCAGAAGGAGAACTGAAGGATATCGCAGACTTCTTGGTCTCTGTATCGCCTGACATACCGTGGCATGTGACGGCATTCCACGAGGACTACAAAATGACAGATTGCGGGAACACCGGGGCAGATACACTTCTGCGGGCCCGGGAGATCGGCTACACCGAAGGCTTGCATTTTGTGTACGCGGGAAACAGGCCGGGTGAAGTCGGTGAATCCGAAAACACTGTCTGTCCGTCGTGCAGTACAACGTTGGTGGAACGACGGGGATTCAGAGTTCGATCTAACATTATCGTAAGAGGGAAATGTCCTAAATGCGGATTCGCTATCGCCGGGCGTTGGGAGTAAGTGCCTTGCTCCGGAACTATTGCAGATGCAGGGAGTGTTACATTGACATTCACAGTCCTTCCTGAACACTGCCCGGCAACTTATTTGAAGAAGCATTGATCTCATCACAGATCATCCACCCAAGTAACCACTGATTCATAATGCTACTTTTTCCGAGGAGTCTACTATGACAGAAAAAGAAATGCTCATCAACACGTGGAACAAAGAATTCCAGACGACGATGCGTGTATTTAAAGCATACCCCGCCGACAAGCTGGATCTACGGCCGGCCGAAAAGTCTCGAACAGCACGTGAACTTGCTTGGGTAATGTGCGCCGACGAAATGATGATGACAGGAGTGCTTGCAGGAAAAGTCGAACTTGTTCCCGGGCCGCCGGCACCTTCTACTCTTGAGGAGGTCATGTCGGCCTATGAGGGAGTTCACAAGTCGAACATGCGCAAGTTGAAGAAATTAACTCCTGCGCAATTCAAACGGAAAGTAAAATTTCCGGTCGGGCCTCGAAAAATGGGAGATGTCCCGGCAAGCGATCTCTTCTGGCTCACGGTATTCGACCATGTTCACCATCGGGGGCAATTCTCGATCTATCTCCGAATTGCCGGAGGGAAGCTCCCTTCAATTTACGGTCCCACCGCCGATGAACCATGGAATTAATTTAAAGGAGCCAACGCCTATGAAGAGTTCAACGAAAAAGAAAACAACCCTCAAGACCAAAGTCATTAAACAAAAAGCATTCATTCCGGCTTCGCCCGCTGAGGTGTATGATGTATTTGTTGATCCAAAGAAGCACGCGGCGTTTACCGGAGGTAAAGCAACATGCGTACCGAAAGTGGGCGGAAAGATGACAGCCTGGGATGGTTACATCAGCGGGAAGAATCTAAAGCTCGTTAAAGGCAAGCGCATTCAACAGGAATGGATCACAACCGATTGGGTCGACGGCTATCCGTCATCTGTGCTTGACTTGACGTTTACAAAAAAAGGCGAAGGAACAGAGTTAACGATGGTTCATTCAAAGGTTCCCGCGGGCTTGGCCTCTTCCTTTGCTACCGGTTGGAAAGACCATTACTGGACGTTATTAAAGAAATATTTTGAAGAGAAGAAGGCCTGACGAACTTCCTGTCAGAGAGCTTTCATGAGAGAGGCAATCCTAAATAAGAGGGTTGCCTCTTCCTGTTTTGGCACGCCAATTCAGCGTTTCGCAATATTATCATCATTTAAGGCTTCATTGACTTTCTACGTTCCAGTTGGTAGTTTACAGCGAATTTATTGAAGCATCGAAGAAATTAACCTCCGCTGAACTTTTCGGCTACGAATTTGGATTCCGGAAGTGCACAACGCCAGTGCAATATTAAAAGAATTAAGATCTCTGGGGAACGAAAGTAATCGCTCCGGAATGGCCCGGCTTGGGATCAATGCGGCGGTCGCTTACGGTGTTCCGATCCCGGCTCTCCGGCACCTTGCCAGACAACTGGGAATGAACCACCAACTGGCCGCGGGGCTATGGAAGAGCGGAGTTCATGAAGCAAGGATCCTTGCTTGTCTTATCGACGACCCGAAGTTGGTATCGCCGCAGCAAATGGAAAATTGGGTGAGAGATTTTAATTCATGGGATGTGTGCGATCAGTGCTGCGGCAATCTCTTCGACAAAACTGCGTCTGCTTTGGAGAAAGCGGTTCAATGGAGCGATCGGAAGGAGGAATTCGTGAAGCGCGCCGGATTCGTTCTCATGGCGTCCTTAGCGGTCCACGATAAGCTGTCCTCGGATTCCACATTCGCGAAGTTTTTGCCTCACATCAAAAGAGAGAGCATGGATGAAAGGAACTTTGTCAAGAAAGCGGTTAACTGGGCTCTGCGGCAAATCGGGAAACGGAATAGGGCGTTAAATAAGAAAGCAATCGACACGGCAAAGAGGATTGCCCTCATCGACTCACCTGCCGCGCGATGGATAGCAGCGGACGCGTTACGGGAATTGACAGCCAAAAAGATTCAACTTCGACTTAAATGATATTGCGAAAGAGGAACCGTATAAGAGAAGCCTGCCCAATGGATAAAGCAATGACGAAGATCGCCGGTACACCGCCTGTCATCGCCCACCTGCGAAAGGAATACGCGCTTGCCGGATTAACAGAATCCGACCTTGAACGGAATCCCCTCGATCAATTCAATAAATGGTTCAGCCAGGCGCTTGAAGCTGACATTCCGGAACCGACCGCGATGACGCTGGCAACTTCAACAAGATCGGGAAAGCCGTCGGCGCGGATCGTCCTCTTAAAAAGCTTCGGCGAAAACGGCTTTGTCTTCTTTTCCAACTATGGGAGCAGGAAGGGGAAAGAGCTTGCCGCCAATCCCTACGCGGCTCTTGTATTTCACTGGACCGGGCTTGAACGGCAAGTACGAATCGTTGGCACCGTCAAAAAGGTGTCACGAAAAGAATCAGAAAAATACTTCTTCTCGCGCCCCACGGGAAGCCGAATCGCAGCATGGGCGTCCAGACAGAGCGAGGTTATCGCGGGTCGGACTCCGCTTGAAGAATCAGTTGTGCAGATTGCAGCTAAATTCGACGGCAGAGAAATTCCGCTGCCGCCGAACTGGGGAGGCTACCGAGTCGCTCCGACTGAAATAGAATTCTGGCAGGGAAGACCGAGCAGATTACACGACCGGATTCGATATACGCGTCAAAAGAACAAAGCGTGGAAGATAGAACGACTCTCTCCGTAGCAAGCTGGAGGCGGGAGACAGAATTCGGGAGGCAGATCTCGGCGATTACTCTATCTATTTCAAATGCATTCAAATGCTAGTCAATCAATCTCTAACATTTCTCTAAGGTCGCTTCATTGAGATCTGCTGATTTTGAATTTGCGGTCATCGGGGCGGGAGTTGTGGGCCTTGCCATCGCCGCTCGATTGTCGGAACACCATCCTGATATTGTGGTCATCGAACGAAACGAGAAATACGGGATGGAAACCTCGAGTCACAACAGTGAGGTGATCCATGCGGGAATTTACTATCAGCCGGGAAGCCTTCGGGCGAGATTGTGTGTCGAAGGACGTGAGGAGCTGTATTCTCTTTGTGCGACACACGGCATTCCGTACTCTCAAATAACCAAGATCATAAGCGCCGGTTCCCCGGACGAGCTTTCGAAGCTTGATGAGATCCAGGCGAATGCGATGAAGAACGGAGTTGAACTGCGTCAGCTCAATGCCCGCGAGACCGAGAAACTGGAGCCGAACATCCGGACGTTCGGGTCGCTCCTGTCTCCTCGAACGGGAATTATCAGTGCGCACGGTTTGATGGATTATTATTACCACACCGCCCAAAATAACGGGGCTGCACTCCAACAGAAATGCGAGGTTGTCGGCATCGAACCCATTTCGGGAAGTTATACGATCACGGTCAGCGAAGCGGGACAACGCAGCCAGTTCACTGCCGAAAAAGTAGTGAACGCCGCAGGCCTCTATTCAGACAGGGTCGCCGCGCTGGTTGGGATTGATATCGATGAGGCTGGGTACCGTCTCCGTTTTTGTAAGGGATCGTACTTCAGCATTTCTTCTTCAAAATCCAAACTCGTAACACGGCTTGTCTATCCCGTTCCGACGAAGGACAGCCTGGGTGTGCATGCGCTCCTTGACCTTGGAGGGAGATTAAGATTTGGACCGGATGTGGAATACCTTGCGCACAACGATCTCGATTATTCTGTCTCAGACGACAAACGTGCTCTTTTTTTGGAGGCGATTCAAAAGATACTTCCGACAGTTTCGGATGACGACATTTTTCCGGACATGTGCGGGATACGGCCGAAGATCCGTTCGGAAAAAGGACTCGCGCAGGATTTCATCATTAAACATGAAAAGGAGAGGGGACTCGTAGGATTCGTCAACTTAATTGGAATCGAATCGCCCGGCCTGACTGCCTCGCCAGCTATTGCCCGGTATGTCGAGCAGCTCTTTCTTGAATAAACCAGAATCCACAGCTATAAACGGTAGTGTCCTAATTTGAATAATGTGAGCAGCACAAGATGTTCCAAGAATGACATTTATTTGGGTGGGGTGTTTGAGAATGATGAAGACATCGGCAACTATGTTTCACCCTGAGCGCGGCGAATGCCAAAGGCATCTCCCAAAGGGACCGCTTCGCGACCTTTGGGAGGGTCTATGCGGTAAGAATGATTCTCCCGAAGGTCCGAAGTCCCAAAGGGATGGCTTTGCCAGACTCCTTCGGAGGATGCCTTCGGCGTTCACTCAGCTTCGCTCCGTTCAGAGGGGGAATAATATTCCTCAGGCCCCTACATGTCCACTCAAATTAGGCCACTGCCCGACTGCGTTGACTTGCCCCGGTAAATTCAGTATCTTTGTAGCACGTGAGATTTACGTTAGAGAAAACGGACTCGTCTGCACGAGCGGGCAGCATTGAAACAGACCATGGCGTTATCCAGACGCCAATTTTTATGCCCGTCGGCACGCAAGGGAGCGTCAAGGCGCTCGAACAGCGTGAGCTCGATGAATTAGGCGCGCAGATCATTCTTGGCAATACATACCATTTGTATCTCCGCCCCGGAACGGGAATTCTCACTTCACTGGGCGGCCTTCATAGTTTTATGAACTGGAAGAAGCCGATCCTGACCGACAGCGGCGGGTACCAGGTGTTCAGCCTTTCAGATTTGAGGAAGATTTCAGAAGAAGGCGTGACCTTTAAGTCGCACCTTGACGGCTCGAAACATTTCTTTACGCCCGAAAAAGTTGTTGAAATTCAGCGAGCCATTGGTTCGGATATCATGATGGTTCTGGATGAGTGCACCCCCTTTCCTTGCGAGCATGAGTATGCTCAGCGGTCGAACCAACTGACGCTGCGCTGGGCGAAAAAATGTCTGCAGTCTTTCAAGGAACTGCCTCCGCTGTATGGACATCGTCAGGCTATGTTCGGCATCGTTCAGGGGAGCACATACAAGGATATTCGGTCGGACAGCATCGACGCGCTCACCGGATTGGATTTTGACGGCTATGCGATCGGGGGATTGGCGGTAGGTGAACCGACCGAGACCATGTACGAATTTACAGAATTCAGCGCTTCCCGGCTGCCTGCGGACAAGCCGCGCTATCTGATGGGAGTTGGAATGCCCGAGAACCTGCTCGAGTGTATTGAGCGGGGGGTGGATATGTTTGACTGCGTCATCCCAACCCGTAACGGCAGACGCGCGACACTTTTTACCCGCCGCGGAAAGCTGAACATGAGCAATGCTCAGTTCAAGAACGACGGAAGCCCGGTAGACGCTGAATGCTCCTGTTATTGCTGCAGAACTTTCTCTCGTGCATATGTTCACCATTTGTTTCATGCAAAAGAAATTCTTGCATTACAGCTGGCATCGCTCCACAATCTCTCTTTTTACTTGTGGCTGGTGAGCGAGGCGCGCCGCCGTATTCTCGAAAATAGTTTTTCAGTTTGGAAGAGAAACTTTCTTCACCAGCTGCAATCGGATGTTGTTCGACCATAAATCAATAACTTTTATCATATTTATATTTCGGAGAAATTTCGTATGAAGTCACTAGTACTCGCAATGGCACCGTCGCAGGGAGGGCAAGGAGGAGGCGATATGACCACAACAATACTAATGTTCGCCGTCATCATCGGAATATTCTATTTCATGATCATGCGGCCACAGCAGAAGCGGCAGAAGGAACGGCAGAAGCTTCTCGAGTCGATGAAGAAGGGAGACAAGGTTGTGACTGCCGGCGGACTTCATGGTACGATCGTAGGAATTGATGACAAGACGCTCCTGGTGCAAATTGCAGACAACGTAAAAGTTAAAGTCGAACGAAGTTCGATCTCAGTGGTAAACAAAGTCGGAGAAGTAGAAGCACCCACGACCTAACTACAAATATCCTTATGAGTAAATTTAATTCCGTCGAAGAGGCCATTGCCGACCTGAAGTCGGGTAAAGTGATCATTGTCGTTGACGATGAAGACCGCGAGAATGAGGGAGATTTCGTTGTTGCTGCCCAATTCATCACGCCGGATATTGTCAATTTTTTCACAAAGGCCGGACGCGGAATCCTCTGTGCCCCGATTACCGGCGAGCGCGCGAAGCATCTCGGGCTTGACCTGATGGTGGACTCTAACACGTCGCTCCACGAAACTCCGTTCACCGTCTCCATCGACTACATACACGGAACGACCACTGGAGTGTCGTCTGCTGACCGCGCAGCCACGGTGAGATCGCTGGTTGACCCGTCGACAAAAGCGAGCGACCTGGCACGACCGGGTCACATCTTCCCCCTGAAGTCTTCTCCTGGAGGTGTTCTTCGGAGAGCAGGACATACAGAAGCGGTAACTGATTTATGTTCACTCGCGGGTCTGCATCCGGTCGGCGCGTTGGTCGAGATCATGAACGACGACGGTACAATGGCCAGAGTTCCTGAACTAGAGCACATTGCGAAGACCCACGGAGTCAAAATGATCACGGTGAAATCAGTGATCGAATTCCGCATGCACCGGGAGAAACTCGTATCCCGCGTCGTCAGCACGACACTGCCCACCCGGCACGGCACATTCCTTGTTCACATGTACAGGTCGGAGACCGATCAGAAAGAACACATCGCCCTCGTAAAAGGAACCATCGACGAAACTCAGCCGACTCTTGTCCGCGTTCACTCGGAGTGCCTGACGGGCGATGTGTTCGGTTCGCTGCGCTGCGATTGTAATGATCAGCTGATCTCCGCCATGAAGATGGTCGAGAAAGAGGGGAACGGCGTCGTCTTGTACATGAGGCAGGAAGGACGGGGAATCGGGCTTATGAATAAACTAAAAGCATATAAACTTCAGGACGAAGGAAAAGATACCGTCGAAGCGAATGAAGCGCTGGGATTCCGCGCCGACCTGCGCGATTATGGAATTGGCGCGCAGATCCTCAGAGATCTCGGCGTAAAGAAAATGCGTCTCATGACCAACAACCCGAAGAAAGTGGTGGGACTTGACGCATACGGACTGACGATCGTCGAACGCGTTCCGATCGAAATTGCTGCAAATTCCAACAACGAGCGGTATTTGAAAACAAAAAGAGATAAGATGGGTCACCTTATTCTGATCGACCAGGCGGGGAAGAAATAAAAAGTACCCGAGACTTGGCCCGATAGCTTTTTTTCTTGCATCTAGAAGGAATTTCGTATACATTTGTGAAGAGGATTTGATTAGCCATTGTTCATCCGAACGATGGCTTTTATTTTTGCCCTACTCAATAATAATTGGATGACCGGGACGTTTGTATGAATGACGCTAATAACAACGGAGTAGTGTACCTGACGCGTGAGCGGCTGGTCGAATTGGAGCAGGAATTGCGGCAGTTGAAAGTGCACGAACGTACCGAGATCGCCTCGAAAATCGCCGAAGCGCGCGGTCACGGGGACCTGAGCGAAAACGCCGAGTATGACGCCGCGAAGGAGGCACAGCAGCATCTTGAATTGAAGATCGCGAAGCTTGAGCAGACGCTGGCCCGGGCTCGCATTATCGACAGCAAGGATCTTCCAAACGACAAGATCTATATACTTTCAAACGTTACACTGAAAGACATAAAAACAAAGAAAGTTCTCACGTATAAACTTGTCTCTCCGGAAGAAGCAAATTTTGATGACAACAAGATCTCCGTGACTTCGCCTATCGGTAAAGGCCTCATCGGGAAAAAGGTCAACGATGTCGTCAAGATAACGGTCCCTGCCGGTGAATTATCGTACCAGATCATCGATATTTCCCGATAATCTACTTCGGCCCTAGTTCGTTTCTCGCCAGCGCCCCGTTGTTGCATAGCCACTCTCCATCAGAAAAATACTGCAAATGCCGGTTAACCTGGAGCTAAAAGCGAAAATCGTCCGTCCGGAAAAAACTCTGCGGCTGCTAGAGTCACTGGGAAGACCTTCGGAGATATTGGTTCAGACAGACACGTATTTTCAGGTGGAGGTGGGACGGTTGAAGTTGCGCGAGTTCGGCAATGGGAAAAGCGAATTGATATATTATATCCGTAAGGAATCAAAAGGGAGACGGTGGAGTAAATACGATATGCTTCGTATACCAGATCCGGCTGAGACGAAGGGTTTTTTAAAGAAGGCTTTAGGCATAGTTGTGGTTGTTAGGAAATCGAGGCTTGTCTATTATTATAAGAAACAGGCCAGGATTCATCTCGACAGGGTCAAGGGACTTGGAGTGTATCTTGAGTTCGAGGTTTATTCAACAAGAAACCCGCAACACGCTTTCCGTATTTATAGAGAGCTTGTAAATCTCTTCGAAATTGGGACGGAAAACATCATTCAATGTTCGTACGCCGACCTTATCCGGAAAAACCTGCGCTCAGCGAAGGTGAAGTAGGAGTGCGAATTTCCGATCGGTCGATGCATATCTCGTATCCGATGCTTCTTCCGACGGTTACGGTTGTTTTTTCTTGACTTGCATAGATTGAAAGCTTATATTTCTTAATCCAAAGCGGGAATAGCTCAGTTGGTAGAGCGCAACCTTGCCAAGGTTGATGTCGCGGGTTCGAGTCCCGTTTCCCGCTCTCAATGACACGAGAGGGATCGTTTATCATTCTGATGGGTGAGAGTGTTCATGGAATATGTTAGGTGGGCCGCGCTGTTCTGTTTGGGCGCGTTTTTTTTTGACTAAATAGTTCTTCAGAGATTGGCGCCGTACCCAAGTGGTAAGGGAGAGGTCTGCAAAACCTTTATGCGACGGTTCGAATCCGCCCGGCGCCTCAATTGTGAATATGATGGTGGTATGAGCGGGTGTATTGCCGGGGTGGCGGAATTGGTAGACGCACAGGACTTAAAATCCTGAGGGGCGCAAGCTCCGTGCCGGTTCAAGTCCGGCCCTCGGTACTTACCCAGTCAAAGATCTCTTGGATAGCCGACCCTTGGTCGGCTATCCCTGTTTGAAGGGGTCTCTCTGTTTCACTGCATAAAAAGTAACCTATGAGTAGATATAAATAATGCAGTGAGGGCTCCTGCTATACAGCTATCAGGGTTGGAAGGAGCGATTCGGAACCGCTTCCAATTGTGTCCCGTGATGACCGTATTTTAAGAAATACGGTTAAAAACGGGCCGATTCGAATTGCTTTTAATAGGCATGAAAACTACCTTAGTAGTGGAAAAAGGGCAAAACGCTCATTCAGTTTAAACTGAAAATATCGATTAAAAAGAGTTTTCCGATCAACAAGGCAGGAGCTACATGTCATGACTGAAATTCTCTTCAACACGATGGACGTTTCGAAGATGCTTCAAGTCGACAAGTCGACAGTGAAGCGCTGGACGGATGAGGGCAAACTGAAATGCTTTCGAACTCCGGGCGGCCATAGAAAATTTCGCGCAGAAGATCTTTATCAGTTCATGTCCGAATACAATTACGGCATCTCGCCGACCAACTTGTATCCGCAGTTTGCCACCGACGAAGCGATCGTTCGCCGCATCATCGCACGAAAAGAGTTCAACGTATTGGCGAACGTCTGTTTCTCGGCATCCATCAATGGAAAAAAGGACGAGCTCGTGAAATTGTTTTCCGAAGTCTACAAAAACGGTTTAACCCTTCCGTCACTCTTTGATGAGATCCTCCGGCCGGCGCTGAAACGAATCCACAACCTCAATCTTTCAGGAAAAATTTCGACCGGCGAAATGCAGCTTGCCTATAACGCATTGTCCAACGCAATCGTCCTTTTGTCCGACATCATCGTAAAACCCGCTGCCATCGGAAAGCGCGCGATCTGCGCAGCAGTCGAAGGGGAGACTCGCGACATCGAATTGAAAGCGCTCGGCCTTCTTCTCGAAAGCGCTGGCTTCGAAGTGTTGAACCTCGGCGTGGGTGCTTCCACCGAAACCATCAGCCAGCTCGTCCAGAGCCGCCGTCCTCAGTTCGTTTTCCTGTTTGCGTTCCATGTTTCCGACAACAGTTCGTTTCTCAATCATCATACGGCGATCGCGAGCACAGCGAAATCATGCGGAGCAAAGGTCATTGTCTCGGGCGCCGCGTATACGATAAAGAACTATCCGACGGACACTGCCATCGCTTTCGATAAATACTGCACCACGTTCAAAGAATTTGCCGACGTGCAGCACGAATCCACCGTGGCGCAAGCAGCCACCAACGCTGACAATAAAAATTAGATTAGCAAACCTGAAGCCATAAACATGAAAAATCAAAACAACATAGGAGATCTGATCATGGATGCACAACCCCCTTAGATTCGTCTCTCTTGTCCACGACTTTTAAAAAACACATTTTCAACATAACATACGGAATACAAAAATGAATACCAGCGATATCAATACCGAAATAAGAAACGAAACAATTAACAACATAACCACTCACAATCCTATTAAAGGAGATACAAACATGGGAACAAATAATATGTTCTCTCGACTCGGAGCAATGCTTGTTGCATTTGCTCTTCTCCTGGTTGTTGCAGGAGAAACTTCTTACGCCGCAGGTACACGCGCAGGAACGCAAATAACCAGCAACGCAAGCGCTACGTATCATGACCAGGTAGGAGGCGGCTCATACAGCGCTTCAGCAACTGCCCTGAGCATCTACGTTGCCTACAAACCGGTATCAACGATCACCGTTGTCACTTCGCCGCAGACGGGCGTCGACAGCAGCTTCGTTGTCTACCATTTGAACGTTGTGAACAGCGGTAACTACGGCGATGCTTATGCCGTGGAATTCAATTCAGCATCCACCAAGTACGACAGTATCGGCTACTATTCAAACGCCGGCTTGACTGCAGCGCTCGGTGGATCCGCAAAGAACATCCTCCGCGACACAATTCCGACCGACGGAAACGTGGATGTGTATGCAAAACTGTTCATCAAATACGATGCGTCATTTAATTCATACGATGCCCAGACCATCGTCGGCACATTCCGAAGCCGTTCAACACGAGACGTCGCAGCGGATTCGGGAATCATCATCGCCGGCCCGATCACCATACCGATCGGAACCGGTTTGCAGAATGCAACATTCAACGCAAGCGGAAGCACAACAACGACGATCGCACAGTCTATCTATAATATCACTGCTACACCGATGCGGCCGACCGTGCGCCCCGGCGACACGTTAAGCTTCAACATCGCGTACAATAACACCGGCAGCGCGGCCGATACTGGCGCGATAGTTTTTATCACGTATCCAGCCAACATGTCTTACAGTTCGCAATCCAACGCGAGCTGGGTTGATCACGCAACCTACGCCACCTATAGGGTCGGCAACATTGCAGCAACCAGCGGTCTCCTGAGCATTGTCAACCCGCTTATTCTTTCCGTAACGAACTCAGCGGCGCTTGTTGAAACCACACCGACCTCACTCGGTTCTTTCGGTATCATCTACAAACAGAACGTTACAAACGGTCTCACGCAAACCCGCATCAAGACTTCCACCTTCAACACTGCGAACTACGCATTCAAAGCGTTTGCAAACTCTTTCGCAGCAGCTGTTGCCGACACGGCGATCAATGCTCAGGCAGGCGATTCTATCACGATCAAATGGATCGTCAAGAATAATAGCAACGGTTCTGACGCATATACGATCAAGTTCGTTTCAGCATCGGAAGGTGCATGGGGAGCAGGATACTATTCCGAATCGAATCCCGCAACCGGCGGAACGTACACAAGCGGAACAGACCCGCGCTTCAACAACGCAACCTATCCTTCGGCTCAATACGTCACGAGCCCGACGATCGCGCGGAATACTGATACGACAATCTACATCCGCACCCAGGTCCCGTCCGGATTGAGTGGACTCGTCGTTCATCTTACGATCACGATCTCATCGGCGCGCGACTCGGCAACGGTGAGCGGTGAACATGTAGACGGTTACATACATCCGTTGCTTCCGAACATCGTGGTAACAAGGGCGCGTGTCATCAACCCGGCAGACAGCACCGGAACAGGTGCAAGCGTATCAGTTGTCCCCGGCGGCACGGTCACCTACTACATTTACGTCAGCAACGTTGGCACAGGCACCGCGTCAACAGTGGTTATCACCGACAACGTCTCCGCGACCGGCGGCTACACAAACGCCCCGACGGTGGCAACGATCAATGATGGTTCCGACCACGTCATTAACCCGATACCGGGTGGTAATGCCGCGACATACGGTTCCATCGCGACCAACGGTACGGGCATCGTCATCACTATTAATACTCTAACGGCAGGTTCGAGCAGAATCATACACTACGCGACAACCGTCCAGTAATACATTGGGACTGCTCGGAGTGATACCGAGCAGTCTCGCTAACGAAAATGAAAATCCGCCAACTCACATATTGCCTGTTAACACTTCTTGCCGCAGTTTCGGCTGCGTTCGGACAGAAGCTCTCGATCGTTGAGCCGAAGCCGAACACGGTCAGCATGCTGACGCGCCAGGCAGTCATTATCAACGGCGTCGCCGGCCGCAAGGTTCTCTTGGAAGCGAACGGCGTACCTGTTGATTCCGGCGTTGTGCGGGTCGACGGCGTGTGCGATATCCTCGGCGTTCCTGTTTCGACAGGGGACGTTGTGTTCCGGATCTCGTACATCGGCAGCAATAACGAATCCGATTCAGTACGACTTCACATTGCCGGCCAGCCGCGATCGATCGAAATCAATACCGATGCGAATACGTTCCTGGCGGACGGAAAAACCATTACCCACTTTGACCTGGTGGTCAGAGACACCTTCGGCGTTGCCATACCTTCGTCCTATATCATCACCGTGAAGTCCGATACAGGCTCCATCATTTCGCCCGACATCGACCCGAACCAGGACGGCATTCAGCGAAAGATCGAGAATGGAAAAGTCGGGATCGACCTGTTGTCGCCCGCCCAAGCCGCAATCGTGACGCTCACGGCTTCATGGGGAAATGCGAAAGTTGAAAGGCAAATTGAGTTTAACACCCCAGTCGAGCCGTTGATGCTTGTCGGTTCTGCCAATGGAACGATCAATTCTCTGAGCACGGGCGGAAACATGTCGGACAGCGCGTTCTCGTCGCTGAAGAGCGAAAATTCGATCTCTGACGGTATCCACACCGACGGCAGGCTTGCCTTCTACGGACGCGGTTCGATCTGGAGCAATTATTTGCTGACTGCGTCGTACGACAACCAGCGAATTCAGCAAGACCGCCTCTTCAAAGATCTTGATCCGGATATCCTCTATTCGATCTACGGCGACAACAGCAACGTTGATTATACCGCCCAGACAAGCAGCCCGCTCTATGTGAAACTCGAACGCAACCGTTCCTTCCTCATGTTTGGAGACTTCAATACTGCATTCACGCAAAATGAGCTTGCCCGTTACGACAGGAGCTTTACCGGAGTGAAAGCACACTACGAAACGAAGACTGAAAAAGCAGATGCGTTTGGAACTATCACCAACCATGCAGTAGTTCAAAAAGAAATTCGGGGCGAAGGCATATCAGGATTCTACTTCCTCGACAACAGCAATGTCGTTCAGGGCTCGGAAAAAGTTCGTATCGAGGTCAGAGACAAACTGCATTCAGAAGTTGTACTGAACCGCCTCGACAAAACTAGGATCAATGATTATGACATCGATTACACGCAAGGAACACTCTTCTTTGCGCAGCCTGTGCCCAGCATCGACAACAACGGCAACCCCGTGTATATCGTCGTATCGTACGAATCACAATCCGGCGTCGCGAATAATTACATAGCGGGAGCGGAAGGCCAAAAGGAAATCGCTGCCGGCCTGACCGTCGGCGCATCCGCAGTCACCGAAAAACGCGAGCCAAAAAATTATACCCTGCTTGGACTGAACAGCGCATACACGCTCGGCAATTCATTGAAAGCGATCGGAGAAATTGCTCAGGGCCAGGACAACGATCAAAAAGGCGCCGCATGGGATGTCGAGTTGAGCGGTTCGCCGATTCAGCAGCTAAATCTGAAATCCTACTTCCGGAAAGTCGAAGCCGGCTTCCTGAACCCGACGGTCGGCAGCGGCGGGTTGAGCGATGGAATGGGCGGAGTGAGCACAGAACGCTACGGCGTTGGCGGATCGCTCGAGCTCATTGCCGCAACAAAGCTGGAAAGTGAATACTACCACACAATATCGCAATCCGCCGCAAGCACGGTGACCACCAATTCAGTATCCGGCGGAATCGAACATACATTTGCGAACGTGGTCAACACCTCCGTGAGCGTCCAAAATGCACAGTACGAAAGCATTTCGAACGATACGTTAGATAAACGCCAATCCACGCTCGTCGACGCCAAGGCTACCGTCAAAGCTACGGGTCGATTGAACGTGACGGGTGAGTATGTGGACAATCTCAGCTCATCAAGCCAGGATGTAATTCAACCGTCTGTCGGTTCCATCGGCGTAGACTACCGCGTTATCGACCCGGTGACATTATCATTAG
>CAYTOA010000024.1:0-40261 GCA_964439265.1 uncultured Chitinophagaceae bacterium | reverse complement strand
GTCGGTTCCATCGGCGTAGACTACCGCGTTATCGACCCGGTGACATTATCATTAGAAGAGAAGATCTACCAGGGCTCGGGCAACTCATCCGTTTTCGGAGTGAGTTCCTCGGTTGGTTACGGAACGACGGTCACTGGTAAATATGAACTTGGAAACGGCATCAGCGGAAGGCGGAACGAGGCGAGCATCGGATTGAAGAACACCACAAAAATCACCGACGATCTCACCTCCGAATTAATGTATGAAAAGACCAGGGACCTGGACCGCAACGTGCTCGAAATCTCGACCCCGGATCACAATTCCTTGTCCCTGGGATTTGAATACCTCCCGAAAGCATCGTACAAAGCAACGATTAAAGGCGAAATTGCCAGCGACGGGCAGAGCACAAAGCGCGACTTGACATTCGGCGGAGACCTCCGGTTAGCCAGGGACTTCACGTTGATCGAAAAAATGACGTATTACCAGGAAGTAAGAACGCAGGCGCAGGATCCGTCAAACGGATTTGTCGGCGGAACGTTGACGGCAGACCCGTTGAATCAAATCGGTTCATCGCTTTCCGACGGCACGCTGAGGAATTTCCACAACACGATCGGCATCGCATACCGGCCGGTATCCTGGGATTGGCTGAACGCCATCGGCAAGTTTGAGCAAAGAATGTCGTACAACGGCATGGTATCGCCCGAGACGTACGACAACGCTTCGATAGTTTCGCTTCACACGTTTATTGAACCCTTCCGCAGGCTGGAATTGGGGCTCAAGTACGCATTGAAATTGGACGATGCAACCTCATACGGTCTTAATACAAATACGATGACCGACTTCTATCTGCTTCATGCGGAATACGATCTGAACTGGCACAGTTTCGACGTTGCAGGAGAGTACAGAATACTCAGCCAGCGCGAAGCGAACGACGCAAAGATCGGGTACAGCGCGGAAGTCGGATACGTTTTGATGCAGAACGTGCACGTCGCCGTTGGCTATAACTTTGTCGGCAACAAGGACATTGACCTGGTAAGCTACACGTACTGGTCGAGTGGACCATACGTTACCATGGGTGTTAAGTTCACTGAAAAGGTTTTGGAGATGTTTAATAAATAGCCTTTGACAAAAAATGAACCCTATCCGGCCTACATCAATTAAAAATATATCGAAGCACTTGGGATGCTTCCTCTTGTTATCTGTTTTTATAAGTGTCGCAGCTTTGGGGCAATCTACTTTTAGCGGAACGGGCAATTGGAGCAATGCCGCACGTTGGAGTAACGGTGTCCCGACAAGTGCAACCGCAGTTACGATAGCAAGCGGTGCAAATTGCACCGTTGATGTTGCCGGAAGCTGCGCTTCTCTTACATTTGCGGCTGTGAACGCAACCAGCCTTATCACGATAAGTGGAACGAACTCTCTGACAGTGACCGGTCTTGTAAGCATGCCTAGGCCGACATTTGGTCAAACCTGTACAATCGCCGTCGGCGCTGGAACACTTTCTTGCGGCACGCTTACCATGAGCGCTACCACAACGACCCAAAACGATATTCTGTCGATTTCGACCGGGGCCGTTTCTATTGCAGGAACAATCACGACCGGCACTACCGGTTGCCAGTTTACCTTTACTGGTGCAGGAACAATGAATATCGGCGGTTCTTTCTCCAATACGCCGACATTAACAACATTTGCGGGTTCAACGGTAAATTATAACGGAGCAGGCGCCCAAACTGCCCTGGTTGCAACATATAACAATCTTACACTTTCAGGTTCAGGCGTAAAGACATTCGCGACTACGCCGACGGTGAACGGCGTACTCTCTATGGAAGGCACCGCAACAGTGACGGTAACGGCTGGAGTAGTTACCTATGGTGCAAATGCAACATTGCAATACAACACGGCAACTGCGCGTACAACTTCGACGGAAGAATGGATCACCCCGTTTGCGGCAACAGGCGGTGTCATTATTACCAATACCGGGACGATAACTATCGACGCTGCGAAAGTTTTTAACGCTTCGGTTCCTCTGACCATCAACAATGGTGCAACATTAGCCACTGGAAACTTTCAATTAACCTTGGGCGGCAACTTTGTCAATAACGGGACATTGACCGCCGGCAGCTCCAACATTATCATCACAAATACGGCAGCGACACAAAGCATTGCCGGTTTCACAACCACAGGTACCGTTTCGATGACGAAGACCGCTGGTACGGCAACATTCACAGGTAACGTGAACGGCGGTGCGTTAACGATTAGCGGAGCGGGCGGGACGTTGAACCTTGGGGCTGCATTGACTCATACGTTTACTGGAATCGTGACTCTGACTGCGGGTACATTAAATGGCGGGTCAAGTATTTTGTATGAGGATGCCGTGAGCGCAACAGCGTGGAACGGAACTGGAACTGTTTTTACGGCAGGGACAGGAACTGTTAATTTTGGTGCAGCAGGAAATCAAACGCTCTCGGCTTCGGCAACGACATTTAATAATGTTACTTTTTCAAGTTCAGGAACAAAGACGCTGACAACCGCGAATTGTACGATCAACGGCACTCTTTCGATGGAAGGGACTGCGACGGCTTCTGCAGTGCCGACGTATGGAGCAGCGGCTACGCTGCAATATAATACAGCGACTGCACGCACTGCAGGTGTAGAGTGGTTAACCCCATTTGCAGGAACAGGTGGAATCGTCATTGCCAACATAGGAACGATAACATTGGGTGTTGCGAAAGTTTTTAACGCTTCGGTTCCTCTGACCATCAACAATGGTGCAACATTAGCCACTGGAAACTTTCAATTAACCTTGGGCGGCAACTTTGTCAATAACGGGACATTGACCGCCGGCAGCTCCAACATTATCATCACAAATACGGCAGCGACACAAAGCATTGCCGGTTTCACAACCACAGGTACCGTTTCGATGACGAAGACCGCTGGTACGGCAACATTCACAGGTAACGTGAACGGCGGTGCGTTAACGATTAGCGGAGCGGGCGGGACGTTGAACCTTGGGGCTGCATTGACTCATACGTTTACTGGAATCGTGACTCTGACTGCGGGTACATTAAATGGCGGGTCAAGTATTTTGTATGAGGATGCCGTGAGCGCAACAGCGTGGAACGGAACTGGAACTGTTTTTACGGCAGGGACAGGAACTGTTAATTTTGGTGCAGCAGGAAATCAAACGCTCTCGGCTTCGGCAACGACATTTAATAATGTTACTTTTTCAAGTTCAGGAACAAAGACGCTGACAACCGCGAATTGTACGATCAACGGCACTCTTTCGATGGAAGGGACTGCAACAGCCTCTGCAGTGCCGACATACGGTGCGGCGGCTACACTCCAATATAATACAGCTACCGCACTCACCGCAGGTGTGGAGTGGTTAACCCCGTTTGCAGGAACAGGTGGAATCGTCATCGCTAATATAGGTGTGATAACTATGAACTCCGCTGAAGTTGTGAATGCTCCTCTCACAATCAACAACGGTGCAACGTTAGCGACCAATAATTTTGGTCTGACGCTTGGCGGCAATTTCGTGAACAGTGGGGGAACATTTACCGCCGGGAGTTCCAATATTACAATCAGCAATGCAGGTACGCAGAATATTGCAGGGTTCACAACAACAGGCACTGCAACAATGACGAAGACCGGAGGAACAGCCACCTTGCAAGGGGCACTATCTACGGGCGATCTGGTCTTGAATGGAACCGGCGGTACTCTTAACCTCGGCACCGGTCTGACACATTCAGTTGCCAATTTAACATTAACGAATGGAACTCTAAACCTTGGTTCCAGTACAATCAGCGTCTCGGGTAATTTATCCGGCGCGGGTACGCTAACGGGCGCCACCGGTACGATGACCATTGCCGGTAACTGGACAAGCGGCGGTACCTTTAACGCCAACACGAGCACAGTGAATTATAACGGCATATCTACGGATCAGGTTGTGCAAGGCGGTATCACGTACTACAATCTCCAAATCACAAATGGCACCACAAAACTAATACAGACCGGAAATGTTACAGTGTCCAATATCTTAACGTTGAATTCCGGCATTTTACGAATTGGCGACTACAACATCATATTATCTAGTACATCAACTGGCGCAATTGCCGGCGGGCCGTTTAGCGCTTCCACGATGATTCAAACCGACGGAATCGGCTACGTTCAAAAAGCGGGCGCATCAGGAGGGGCTGGAATCAATATCGTGTATCCGATTGGTTCCGGTGGGTACTATAATCCTCTGGATTTAACCAGTGGTTTCATTGTTACGGGTGTAAGTACGGGAAATCTCCAAGTTAGCGCAGTGGTGGATAATCAAGGAGCCAATGCGTTGAGCAAGTATTGGGTGCTTGCCGTGACCGGATACACAGGCACGATAACCACGAACTTGAGATTTACATACAACACGGGAGAATTACACGGCGCTCAATCACAGTACGATACATGGTTCTATAATGGTTCTTCCTGGGTTTCAGCTCCTGGGACGCACACCTCGCTTGGAGTTAATCCTTTCGGCTCGAACGTCTCCGCTGTATCGGCTGCTGCGATCTCCGGAAGATGGTCTGCAGGCTCTACCGCTCCTGCGACATCGGTGTCATTTTATTCCTATCAATCGGGAAATTGGACAGATGCGACTGCGTGGACAAGCGATCCTTCCGGTACGTTGTGGATCAATCCCGGCGTTCCCGGAAGTTCGGATGTTGTTACAATTCTCAACGGACGAACTATCTCCATCACTGCAAATAATAAGCAAGTCAGTTCGCTGACGATCAATTCTGGAGGAATTCTTGATGTCGCATCGACGACAGGGCATAATTTCGGAATAGTGACTGGGCAGGGGAAACTCATGCTCAACTCAAATACTATTCCCGGCGGAACGCTCACAAGTTTTGTCGCAGCCGGCGGAGGAACAATTGAATATTATAATCTGAACAACGTCGGCCTTAGCACGACGCAAATGACGTACAATAATTTGATCATCTCAAACTACACGGGAAGTTCCAATAGTACGTATGCGAACAATTTCAGCAATCCCACGACATATACAATCAACGGCAATTTCAACATAAAAAATAATTCGACAGGGACCGAAACGTTTTATTTTGGTAACCCTGCGCCGTCCAGTAACCTTATCACCATGACGGTATACGGCGATTTCTCCGTCGATGCCGGCTGCAACGTCTTGGTTAACAACTTTGCCGGGTCGCAGGCTATTCCAAATCCGGCGAATAATACTACGGCGTATCCAGTTCACACGTTAGTGTTGTATGGCAATTTTACGAACAACGGAGCGGTCCGATTTACCGGATTGCCTTCTCCGGCCAACAACGCATATTACATCCTCACCACCACGGCGTCCGGGGGAATAAATTACGGCGACGTTCAAGTCTATTTCAGGGGAGCAACAAATAATACCGTAACTTGCAACGGCGTCACCGACTTCTTCAGGTTAATCGTCGAAAAGGGATCGGACAGGACGTACACATTAGAAGTAACTTCTTCCAACACGAATGACTTTGCTCTTTACGCTCCCGACAATCAAGGGAATAGCACATTTAATGGAGGGCCTGAAGGGTATGGCTACGGAGCATATTACAAAGCTCTCTTTATCCATTATGGGACATTAGAACTTGATCAAAATATCAGCATTCCTTCTTTGACAGAAGGGGGACAAGATTTTAATGTCATACCAACTGCCGGACTCTGGATCAACGGGGCAGTTGTTTCCACTACTGTAAGCGGAGTGAATGGAACCGGCTATCAGGCAGCCACGCTCTATGGTTCTTTACGCATTAGCGCTGGACAATTTTCGACCGGCGATGCGGCGGGAATTGTGTTGGGAACGTTGGGAACGCCGGTCATGACAATTGAAGGAACGGGGACGTTGGACGCGAGCCAGGCATGGACGGCAACCGGAGGATCCAACCAGATGAGTTATATTCAATCGGGGGGAACGGCGAATTTCCGCATGCAAGGCGAAAACCAACCCGGGCCGATGTTAAATCTGAGCAATACGAATGCGGTGTTTATTATGACCGGCGGTACGATAAATTTTACGAATAATACTTTTATCGACGCCACGACGGATTACAATATAATGGATATCGAATGTCAGCCAGGAAATTATTCGGTAACGGGGGGAACGATTAATTTCAATCTTCCAAGTTCCGCAACTTTCTACACGGCAAACTCTACGATTCCTTTCTATAATTTGAACCTCTCCAGACGAACCGGAGCGGGGACAGTCACGATAGCATGGAAAACTCCCGGCACAGTACTCACTATTCCGAACGATTTAACAATTGGAAGCAATACGACGCTCGACTTGAAGGACAGCGCCTCGATTGACCTTGCTGTGGGCCGCAACTTCACTATTGCTTCCGGCGGGATATATACACCTGCAACGGGAGCCGCAAACGTCACGACATTTAACGGGGCAGCTGCCCAGGCATTCAACAATGTCGGCACTATCACCGGCAACGCGTTGAATAATTTGACTGTTACTAATTCATCCGTAACGTCGATCATTAACAACGACGTGACAGTAAATGGAGCTTTGACAATTAATAACACCGCAGCATTGAACGACAGTGGAAGATATGTCTATGTGCTGGGAAACATCGTCAATAAAGGAACCCATAAGGGCCAGGCAAGTGCCGGGGGAATCAGGCTTACCGGTACAACGGCTCAAACGATTGATGGCGGCGGAAGCGGAAGTTTCTATAACCTTATTATTGACAAGCCGAATGCCACCGGCGTCTCGCTCATCGGAGGCGTGACGGTTGCCGGTAACTTGCGGCTGGTAACGAACGCAAACTTTAATATTGGATCCCAAAGTCTGTCGTTGGGAACGAGTGCAAACGTCTACTCGACGCTGGCGACGACGGCGCAGACCTTCGATAATACGCACATGGTGTATACGAACGGTCAGCCGAGCGATGGAGGTGTCTCAAAAACATTCGATAACTCTCATACGACTTTCCTGTATCCTATCGGTACAGGCACATCGTACCGGCCGGCTCAGGTATCATTCATGTCCAATCCGGCACAGTATGGCTCCATCTCCATCCGGCCCATTCTGTCGGCCCATCCTCTGATTCAGGCGGCGGGAAAAGCGATTACATTATACTGGAAGACGGAAAGTTCCGGTTTCTCGGGAGTTCAGAGCAATAGCGTCAACCAAGTGTACTACTACTATGCAGCAGATGCCCCGACTCCATCCGATGAAGTTAGTTACGTTCCGGGGACGTATATTGCTCCGAGTTGGGTCATGATAAACAACGTCTCGAAAGTGTTAGAGACATTGACGCCGCGCGAAGTTCATTTTGATAGCGTCACATACCTTGACGGGGAATATACCGCCGGCACCCCCGCGGCGTTTGCGGGCTTGACGACGTACTACAGCAACAGCAATAATGCCAGTGTGACATCTTCAACCGGCGCGGATTGGAATGCCGCCAATACGTGGTGCACCGGCAGCAATACGGGGACGCCTGTTGCAGCATTGCCGGACAATAAGAGCAACGCTTCATTTATTATCGGCGACGGCTCTGCAACAACGCATAAGATTATTATTACCGGAGTCCACCAAATTACTTCGGGGAACGTATCCATTCTTTCAGACGGAGTCTTAGATATCGGTGCAACGACGGGACATAATTTCGGCCCGATCATAAGCTCAAGCAGCGGCAACGGCCTCTTGCGAATTGCGAGCAACAATTATTTTCCCAGAGGAGATTGGGGAGACTTTTTGGGTTCGACGGGAGGGACTGTAGAATACTATCAGACAGCATCAGGGACATTGAACTTGCCGACAACGTATCTTTTGCCAAGCGGCAGTTCCGCAAACATTACAGGGTACTACAATCTTACCACTTCGCCATATAACGGATCTAACATTATTCTACCGAATACTAATCTCACGGTTTACAACAATGTCGCGGCGGGGTATTCGGCAGGAGGAGGTACCGCGAATTGCATCACTCAAATTAATGCAAGTGCTGTCACCACCACAGTAACAGTTCAGGGAAATATCAGCATTAATCAAAATGGTATCTTACAGTTCATGAATGCCGCAGCACAGAATGTAGTTGTTAACAATTCTGTCTCGATTTCGTCGGGAGGAGCATTACAGGTAAGGAACGGCGGAGCCTCAGTGGCGAATTCACTCACCGTCTACGGCGGGATTGTGAATAACGGCACCTTCGATTTGGATTCAAATTATCCGACGAATGATAATTTTTATTGTAATCTCATTTTTGCGGGATCATCGAGTCGATATTTTTCGAGCACATCGACGCCGACAAGAACTCGTTTCTACAATATCACGGTGAATATCGGGAGTTCAAAGGACTCGCTCATCAACGTTACTATTGATCCGACGGGTTTTCAGATGGGTAACGGCGGCCTCAATCTGCAAAACGGGACTTTCAGATTGACGACGAGTGTGACCATGAATCTTTCTGCAGGAAGCTATACCATACCGAGCACGGCTTGCCTTTCAGCGAACGGAGGATCCTTCAATATCGTCACAGGCGCTGCTGCGGCCGACCTGACGCTTAACGGCAGGCTAGAAGTCCTCAACGGCACAATAAATGTAGGTCCCGCGATTTCGTCGGCTTCCGCGAACGCTTTCAACATCGTCTATGCATCCGCCGGCACTCCGGAAATTGTCGTCTCGGCGGGAGCACTCAATGTCTATACTCAGATCCGGCGTGGACTCCTGCTCGCTTCCGGCGCGTTAAACTATACACAATCAGGGGGAGTAGTTACGATAGGTGCAAAAAATGCGAGTGCTGCAAGGGCTGCTTTTGAAGTGTTGAACACTGGAAGCAAGTTTGTGATGAGCAGCGGCACGTTGATTATTGCAAATCATGTCAGTACTTCGGCTCCTTTTGATCTGGATTTGGAGGCCAACACTGCAGCCGTTACAGGAGGAACGATACAATTCGGATTAGCCACGGTTACACCCAATCCAACATTGTTCTATTTCAATTCATCCAACACCATAAACAATCTCACCCTTGAGTCGACTACAAATGCTCAAGCCATACAACAAATACAAACAGTGCATTTGATGGGAAGTCTGACGATCGGAGGTGCAACGAGCTATTACAATGCGAATGGACTTGATCTTTACATCGGCGGCACCCTGACGAATAACAATGCCAATGCCACGAACGGCCTCAACGTCGGCGGATACCAGGCTCAAGCGGTTTCACAAAATACGGTATTTAACGGGACAGCAGATCAAAGCATTACCGGCACAGGAAGCAACCGGACCAACTTCGCCAACGCACAAATAGCTGCAGCGTCGGGGCACACCGTGACTTTAAGCGGCGGTACTTCAAACATTACCGTAAACGGTACTTTAACATTGACGTCAGGTACGTTGAATGACGGCGGCAGGGCAATATATCTGCTCGGGAATGTTGCCAATAACGCTGTGCATATCAGTACCAGTCCTTCAACCGGTGGGATGACATTTATCGGAACGGCCAACCAGTTGATCGGCGGAAGCGGGACCGGCGTTTTTGGTAATATTGAAATTAACAACGGCGGCAATGGCGTCAATTTGATGCAAAATACAACCGTAAACGGTCAGCTTAAATTTACAAACGGGAATTTTTATATTAATGACTATGCTTTGACGTTAGGCGCCGGCGCGACCGTAAGCGGTACTTTTAGTGCGTCGAATATGATATTACTGAATGGAGTTTCGAGCGACAAAGGAGTGACAAAAATTTTCCCGACAGGAGCATCAACGTTTACCTTTCCGTTCGGAGATAACGGAAAGTATACTCCGTGTACGTTCAATTTCACTTCCAATAGCAACACAGGCGGAGCAATCAAGGTAATTCCCGTAAATAACATACACCCGAGTGTCAATCCCAGTAACTACACAAATTATCTCAATTACTATTGGAGTGTATCAACAACAGGATTTTCATCTTCCTATAACGTGACTCATACTTATACATACCTTACCAGCGATGTTCAGGGAAATCCGGTTCACATAGAACAGTATAATAATTCCACTTCACAATGGTCGACCATAACCGGGACAATAAGTTCACCGACATTTTCATTCACCACCACTTCACTTTTAGATGGTGCGTACACAATCGGCGATGTGTTCAATAATTTACCGTTGCTAACGAGTAAACAATCCGGAAATTGGAGCGACGCGACTACATGGGACCTTGCCACCGTGCCCAACGGCAACCCGGTTGTGATACGCTCGCAGGATTCAGTTGCTCTCAGCGCGAACGGGGCGTTTGCGTCGTCCGTAACGATTAACGGCGTGCTTGATGCGGAGAATACAACGTTCCATTCTTTGGGGCAGGTGTCAGGGAGCGGCAGGATAAAAATCTTAAGTACGGGCGGCGGCATGTTTGTATTTCCTGCCGGAACATACGACTCATTATTTGCAAATCCCGCAAGCGCTGTAGAGTTTTATGGGAACAGCAATGGCACATTACCGTTGGATGTTGGCAGCGTAACGAAACCGTATCAGAATGTCATCTTTTCCGGAACCGGCATCAAGTACATCAGCAGTGTCGATATGAAAGTCGGCGGAAATTTGACGTTTGCAGCGGGGAGTAAATTGGACAACAGCCTTTATAATAAAGACTTATATATTCTTGGAAATTGGTCCGATAATAACACGAGCACGGGCGGTTTCGCCCCCGGCACCGGTGCTGTACGATTTTCCGGAACTGCAATTGAATATCTTATTATGACGAACAATTCTGTGACGGAAACGTTTTACAATCTTGCTATGAACAATGCTGCCGGTCTTATCATACAAACCGGAACCGCAAGCGTAAGTAACCAGCTTATTCTGACATTAGGAACTATCACTACGAACGCGACGAACAAATTGACGATAAATAATACTGCAACGAATGCAGTCTCCGGCGGAAGCGTGAATTCATTTGTCAATGGACCTCTGAGCAAAGCAATAAATAGCGGTTCAAGTTTTCTTTTCCCAGTTGGAGATGCAATATCTTCAAACCGTCATCGGTTCGGGTATGTTTCTGTCACCGGCACGGCAACGAGCGGCACGCAAGTTTGGACGGCGCAGTTTTTTGATAAGAACCCGACAACCGACGGATATAATGTTGCAAACCTTGCATCGCCGCTTAATTGGCTTGTCTCGAACGAATATTGGAGCGTTACTGGGCCCGCAGGCGGAAGCGCAAATGTTCTATTGAGCTGGGATTCTTACACTGGAATGAGCAGCTCTGCGACAACACGCGCGCAGTCGGTGGTGGCCGAATGGACTACGCCGGTTTCTTCAAAATGGAACAGTGTCGGTCAAATGGTGTCCGATTTTGGGCTTGATTCCGGAACAGTCGCTACTTCAACGTTGATTAATCTCGATAGTCATGTCTTTACGATTGGTTCAGCGATTGTGCCTCTTGGAACGCTTATCTGGGCAATACAAAACGGGACGTGGGATACTCCTTCGATCTGGAACACCGGGATTGTCCCTGGATCCAAAGACACTGTCGCTATTGGAAATCCATATCCCTCTCCCGTTACCGTGACACTTGATGTTGATCCCTCCATCACTTCGTTTAAGTTGAGCGGCGGAGGTACATTAGCCGATGGGGGACATACACTGAGCGTTACGGGAAATATTCTCTTGGATGGCACGTGGAGCGGCAGCGGTATATTAAACTGGACAATGGATAATGATACTCTCAGTGGAGCTGGCTCGGTGAGCGGGACGGCTACTTTTCAAGCGAATGGAAATAAGATCGTTCTCGCAAGTGCCAATGCAACGCTCTATGACGTCACCATAGCATCGGGTAAATCACTTACAAATTACGGAACACTTGCACTCCACTCAGCAACGGGAGGCAGCGGCACCGCCTCTTTGATCAATGCGGCAAATTCAACACTGAAGGTAAGCGGCGTTCTGATGTCGGCGGGCATATTTAATGCGAGCGCTGTTCCGAATACCGTTGAGTATAACGGCACAGGTGCGCAAACGGTTGCAGCGTTTCATTATAATAGTCTGACCATCAGCGGCGCAAGAACGACGAACACCGTTACACTTTCTTCAACCGATACAATACATGTAGCAAATGTTTTTAACCCAGTTGCGACATTTTCCGGCACCGGCGGTTATCTGGCGACGGGAACGACCTTTGAATACAACGGCTCCGGTATTCAGAGCATATCCGCGTTTACATACAATACTCTTGTCCTCTCCAATGGCGGCGTTTCGGCCAAAACGTTTGCCGGAACGGACAGCGTCAAGGGAAATCTGGTCATCAACAACGGCGCCACCGCCGCCGGCGGTTCGGCAAGCGTCATTCTCTTCGGAAATTGGACAAACAGCGGAAGTTTCACGCCGTCAACCTCAACCGTTGAATTCGGAGGCGTTCCGGCAACTACGGTCGCAGGAGCCACGTCGTTCTCCGCGCTGAACGTCAATAAACATGACTCTGCAACAGCTATCACGTTGAATAACAACATAAATGTCGGTACCTTGAACATGTTGATGGGAACGGTGCAGACAGGATCAAATTCGGTCACGATAACCACGACGAGAACGGGAAATGCATTGATACTTGGAACGGTCACACGTACGCAGGCATTTTCCTTATCCACGCCGTATGCATTCGAGGGACCGAATACGCTCATCACGTTCACGGCCGGCTCGATGCCGAGTTCGGTCACGGTTGCCGTTACGCAAACGACCCCGGCAAGTCCTACAATGATTCCTGTGACTAGATCTGTCACGATTTCAAACACCGGCGGAAGCTTCACTGCGACCCTTCGGCTTCATTATGAAAACAGCGAGACCAACAGCCTCGATGAAACCGGATTGAAACTCTGGGAATACAGCGGGAGCGCATGGGTCAACATGGGAGCGACCAGCCATGATAGCGTCAACAATTTTGTAGAGACAACCGGCATACCGTCCTTCAGTCCGTCGTGGGCAATCGGTGCAAGCGCTTCCTCGAAAACGTTCGTTGACGTTAATGGCGGCAGCGCAAATGCAGGAGATACGCTGGCCTATACGGTCACCATCGTCAATCCGTATAAGGTCACAAAGGCAAGCGTGAATGTCAGCGACGCCCTTCCGGTGAACGTTATACTCGTCCCGAGCAGCATCAGCAACGGCGGCTCAATTGCCGGCCAAGCGCTGTCGGGCAAGAATCTCGAGGGAGGAACCGTAACCTGGCCCGCATTCTCTGTGAACGGAGGCGCCTCCCTGACTCGCACCTTCAAACTCTGTTCTGATTCAACGATCGGTTCTTCGACGACGATCACGAATACTGCGCAGATCAACTTCGGCAGCGGAAATGTGGAATACGTTTCGGTACCGGTGACGCTGACGAATCTTCCTAACCTTGTCATCACGAACTCATTGAACAACCTCGCGCCGGTCCCGGGTGATATTCTGACGTATACGCTTTCTGTCAAGAACAGCGGTACGGCTAACGCAACAAACATTACGCTGAACTCTGCCATCCCAAACAACACGACATTCAACGCGAACGGCTATGGTGCCGGTATGGGCGTGCAGATCGACGGCGTCGCAAAGACAAACGTTTCAGACGGCGACGGAGTCACGGTGAGCGGTGGATCCATAACGGTTACAATCGCCAGCCTCGCGCCGGGAGTAACGACGCAGATAAAATTTCAAACGACTGTTAACTAAGTGCTAGTGTCACAATAATGAGGAGTTTAGTCATGAAGTATTTCATACCTGTTATCGCAGTGTGCTGGTTCATTCTCTCTACGCCGCGGGTTCAAGCGCAGACATCGCAGTTGAAGATGAACGACTATACTATTACCGCCGGGGTATCTCCCAAGAAAGACGCGGGTGCGCTCGGATTTGTTCGCGTCAATTATCCAAAAAGTGCGAAGAACGCTAAGGCGTTCGGTTTCTGGTATGCCCAGAATGAAAATGCGATGTCCGACGTGGTCATAGAGATCGCCGATGCCGCAACCAAGAACATCGTGAAGAATATTACAGCGGCCGACCTTGCGGGGACTTCGAAAACAGAGTCGCTCAATAAAGGCACGGGCGTCGCTGCAACCTATCAGTTCGGAACAGGCGCCGATATGATAGAACTGCAGGTGAGCGGGGAATCTGTCGCCGACGCGTCGGCACCGCTCGGCAAAAAAATGCTCCTGACGTACAAACTTAAGCTTGCAAAAACCGAACAAGTTAATGCTGTCCTTAAATTAGAGACCGAGGGGAACGCGCAGAAAATCGGCACAGCCGGATTCTCATCAACGAGGATTGAAAACGGACAGCCGACGTTCCCGGCAATTGTCATGACGTCGCTCAGCCCGGTCAATGTTGATGTCGCGCCGCGTTCAGGCGAGATTCAACAGATAACAGTCAAGGCAGAAAATGTATCGGTGAAAGAGAAAGCCTGGGCAACGCTCTTTACCTTCGAGACCGTCGGAACAACGGTGAAGGACGCGAACAAAGCATCGGAGCAATCGAACAGGGTCGGATTGAAAGAGTCAAAACCCGAGCTGGTCATCTTCAACAGCGCATCTCCCACAAGCACGGTTCCGGGCGACACCGTGACCTATACGATTTCCTATTGCAACATCGGGAATGCACTTGCGCAAGATGCAGAAATCACAAATCCTGTTCCGGACGGCGTCATGCTCCTTGAAAAATCCGTTGAGACGAAAGATGCTGCAGTCACGATCGAACGCAAGACCGCTCCTGCACCGGAATCAGGCACTCCTTCGCTTGTCCGTTGGAAGCTCACGAAGAAGATCATGCCGGGCGAAGAGGGAACGTTGACGATGAAAGTAGTCGTCCGCTAACGAAGAGATAACGTTATTAGAATTTCACAATTTGGACGTCTAAGATTCTTCATGAATACCCTTAAAGTTATTGTAGCATTGCTTATCACAGGTATGCTGAGCGCTGTTCCGCTCTACGGTGCAGGAACACCAGCCGGGACCGTCATCGCGAGCAGGGCAAAAGTTACGTTTACGGACGCCTTGGGTGCAAATGCGGACAGCACTTTTTCCAATATCGTGTCCGTTACAGTTGCTCAAGTGGCGGCGGTCAACGTTACGCCGCCCAACGGGGCTGTCACGACCTCGACGGACAGCGTGAACGTTGATTATGCACTGGCTGTCCTCAATTCAGGCAATGGAACCGACAAATTCACCCTCTCCAGAATATCTTCAAAAGGGTGGACGGTGCTCTTTTACAAAGACGCTAACGGGAATGGCATCATCGATCCTGCCGAACTCGCCGCGGGAGCGATCGCTGCGACGGATTCGGTAAAAGAAGATTCAACGTTCAGAGTCGTTGTCAGGGTCGTTGTTCCCCGCAATCCAGCGCTGAATAACCAGACCGACTCAACAACCGCTACGGCTGCATCGCAATTCAATATATCGAAAAGCTCGGGAAGCCTCCTCACGACAACGGTTCATACCGTGAATTTCAGCAATATCGGCTCGGGCCTCACAGTCGATAATGCCACCCCGTCGCCGGGGCAGAACGTCACCTACACTTTTACGCTCACAAACAACGGAGCAGTCCCTGCCACAGGAGTTAGTTTTTCAGACCTTGTTTCAGGGTTCACGTACGTTTCTGCAACGACGTCGCAAGGCACATTTAATTCCACTGGTAATCCGGTCGTCTGGACCGTCGGAACGATCCCGAGCGGAGGCTCGGTAACGGTGACGATCACGTTGAACGTTCCAATAGCCGCGATCACCGGCACGGTTTTGAATAACTTGTTCAATGTTACTTACACGGCCGGGGGAAATACATTCAACTCTTCGAGCAACAGCCGATCTATCACGGTGGGCGCCTCCTACGGAGTTTCGCTTTTGTCGGACAGTTCATCTTCGTCGAGAGAGCCGGGAGATTCCGCGAAATACTACCTGACAGTAAAGAACAGCGGCGCATTCAAAGATGTGATAGAGTTGTCCGCTGTTTCTTCAGAACCACTTGCATGGACGTTCATCAGGGACGTGAACAATAACCGAGTGATCGATGCCGCGGATGCGCCGTTGACGAACACGAACGGAAAAGCCGGCGTCGACGTCGATTCTGTTGCTATAGGGGACAGCGTTCACGTCTTTGCCGTGGCGATCGTTCCTATGGTTGCAATAGATCAAACAATGGACAATACGACATTCACTGCGACCTCGTCGGGTACCGCCCTGAAATTTCAGAACGCCGCTGCAGCGACAACCACAAACATTCCCGTCGTGAACGTCGCGATTTCGGTCTCGCCGCTTCCAAGCCAGCCCCAGCCCCCCGGAGGAGTGCTGACGTACACTATTGCCTATTCAAATAACGGACACGCGGACATCGACACCTCTTACATCGTCACTGCCAGGATACCCGACAGCACTGCCTACATTCCAGGGAGCGCAAAATTGGGAACACTGTCGTTGCCCGATTCTACGGCGATCCGCAACGGAATCGTATCGATAAAAACAGCCGGCCTCAGGCAGTCGACGGCCGGAACCGTGGAATTTAAAGTGAAAATAAAATAATAGTGGCTGAGATGTACAGGCATCATTCAATCATGAAATCTTTCATCGCATCGAACCGGATTCTTGCTCTCTTCGTCCTGGGGTCGCTCCTACTCTCGACCAGTGAATTCGTGCATGCACAAACGCCCGTCGGAACACAGATCTCCATTCAGGCAGCGGGAAAATATACCTATAAGTCGACTGCCTTTTCGGTATCGAGTCCCGTTGTCACTGTAACCGTCGGCAGTCTGCCAAATTTCGAGATCCACTATTCGGTCAAAGACTCAAATGTCGTTTTCAATGACGTTGTCAGCCTGTGGCTCGGTTTCACGAACATCGGCAACGCTTCGGCGGACACCATAACCGTGCAAAGTGTCCTGCCGGCTGGAATGAATGTTGTGAGCGTATCGAACAGCGGCATCGTCAACGGAAATGTCATTACATGGAAAGAATTCAATGTGCCTCCAGCGAAGCAGGATTCTTTCCAGGTCCAGCTTAAGATCGACACAACAACAACGGGCCAGGCAGTTCTCCCACTCAGCGGAACTCTTTCGTGGCAGGGAAAATTGGTGAGCACGTCGCAGGACCTTGTCGTGGGAAATTTTGCACGGTTCACACTCACAAATACAACGGCCGTTTCATTTGTCGGTTCCGGACGGCAAATCGACTATCAACTTCAAGTTGCAAACACGGGAAACGTAAAGTCTGATACGACAGTACTGGTAGACACTATTTCAGCGAACGGGACTTTCGCGAGCGCTTCTGTGACGCCGACAAGCGTGAGCCCTGATAAACGGATAGTTACATGGAACCTCGGCTCAATAGTTCCGATGTTCGGAAGAAAAAACATAACTCTTACCGTGTTGACGGCATCGAACCTCGGCATGAACCAATTGAAGAACGACGCAAACGTCCGTTCTTCTACCGTCGCGACATTGTCTGCGCCGGAAATCATAACCACCATAGTACCGGTCCGTCCCGCCTCGATGAATTTGTCGCTCTCAGAGAAATACGTCTGGGGCACTGCAAACCGGGACAGCTCCGATGTCATCGCCGTGATCGCCGACTCTCTCGGCACTCCCATCCCGGACGGAGTTCCCGTTACATTTTCAACGACTCTTGGTTTCTTCGATAATGGTTCACGGTCGATCACAATAATGACAAGCGGAGGGAGCGCATCCACGTACCTCATCGCTGAAAACGTGAACAACCTGGTGAAGAACGGCATCATCACTGTCGTGGCCGGAGCCCCGCAATCCGGGACGATCACGGAAACGGTGCCCGTGTTGATGTATCCGGGGGCGGTCAGGGGAACGGTGCGTGCGTCCGTTCAGGGCGGATCGAGCAGTCAGGTGCTGCCGTACAAAGGCGCGATCGCGGAGGTGTTTGATTTAACTCAGCAGATTGTCGGCAGGGATACAACAGGGAACGACGGAACATTCTTTATCCCGTTGAACAAAGAGACAATGATGTATTCGCTGAAGATCATTGTTGTCGATCAGTTTGGAGATACGTTGTCGACTTCTACCGGCATGTCATCGGATACGTTGTTCGACCGCAAGGCCGTGAAGATCCTCAATACGATCGCCGGCCGGCTGCAGTATGCGACGGTCAATTCACCGATATCAATTCAGGGAATAGATGTCTACCTGGATTCTTTGTCTGCGGGGGCAAGCGGGAAAGCGGGACCGAAAAAGACCTTGGGAGCATCCGGGGCGAAGTTGATCTACAGCCGAATTCAAGCGACAAAAACCGACGCTCTCGGAAGATTTAAGTTTCAGAATCTTGAGCCCGCTGTCTATGAAGTGAGCGTCGACAGTGTCAAGTTCCCGAACTACTCCGGCGGCACGACCGTCTATGATACAACGGGAGGGACATTCACGATAAATCTCAACATCCTAGTACGTCCCTCTATTTCACTCGGGCTCTCGATGTCGGCCCAACGAAAGGTTGTCGCGGGAGACACTATCAAATATTCAATCAAATATCAGAACCAAGGCAACGTACTACAGACCACTGCGGTCCTGGCCGACACGCTCCCGCGCTACACAGCACTCGTGTTGGCTCAAAAGGGTTTATTCAAGGCGGTGACGTACGATACGGCTCAGCGCATCGTCCGATGGACGATGGATACTCTGTCTGTCGGCATATCGGACTCTGTCGGATTGGCGCTGGCCGTGATCAAGAACATTCCCGACAGCACGCCGGTCACAAACCGCTCATGGTTCAGCTCAACTCAACTCGCCGGCCAAAGCACACAGGCGGTCACGGTCGTCCTCTCAGCCCCCTTAATGACGCTGCAAAATTTTGTTCTTCAGAACAAAGACACAGTTGTGGCAGGAGACAGCGTTCAATTTGAAGTCTGGTACCGAAATGCCGGTACCGATTCTCTCCGCAACGTGCGTATAGTCGATTCATTGTTTAGCGCCGGCAAGAGCGTCCTCCATTATAATCACTGGTCTGCAAACAAACAGGGGAACGATACAACTGCCGTCGACAGCGTCGTTGTGTGGAATATTGGCAGCATCCCGCCGGGGAGAACCGACTCGTTGATACTGAATGTCAGAACGGATTATACGCTGCAGACCGGAAAAAGAATCCAGACGACGGCATTCATTCTTCAAAACGGAGCTGTAGTCCAATCGTCGTCGGCATCGGTTCTGCTGAAGAGCAACACACAATTCTCGACGTACCTCCAGGTGCTTAAATCTGCGGACAAGAATGTTGCGGAGATCGGCGACGTTGTCACGTACCAGGTTGCGATCACCAACAATGCCGGAAATATTTTGATGAGAAAGCTGACGATCATCGACCAGCTTCCACACGCGTTTAAGTATTATGCCAAATCCTCACGCTATAATGGGAAACCGGTTGAAACTCAGCTTTCTCTAGATGGCACGAGCTTAAGGTGGGTACTCTCGACTTCTTCACGCGATACGCTGAAAGCTGGAAGCACCGGAATACTCGTTTATCAACTTGTCCTTGGCTCCGACGCTATGGAAAGTCAAGGTATCAATACAGTCTATGCAACAGCAGTTGATGCGAGCGATACCACCATCAAGTTCTGTTCTCTTCCTTCCCAGAAACAAATAACGGTAGAGCCGGGCGTATTCACCAGCAACGGGCTGATCATCGGAAAGGTGTTCTACGACGACGATCGCAACGCCTATCAGAGCGAAGGCGAAGTCGGGATCAAAGGGGTGGAATTATGGATGGAGGATGGAACGCGGGTCGTGACCGGAGACGATGGGAAGTATTCGCTTCCGAACGTGAATCCGGGCCAGCATGTGCTTCGAGTGAACGAGCGTTCGCTTCCGCCGAGAACTGAATTATTGAAAGGAGGGCGCGACTTTGCCGGGGACGCAAGTTCCAGGTTTGTACGCCTCACAGAAGGCGGGATCGCGCGGGCGAATTTCTTTGTGAAGAGGGTACTGAAGGACAGCGTCCATCAAAAAGTGGGAAAAGTCGCAAAGACCGCGGTACTGCGAACCGGCTATCCACGTAATCTTTATTTGCGTAATAGCGAATCGGCCGGACAATCCAATTCGGTTCAGTTCAGTGTCCGGCTGAATTATTCGGGGAGTACGTGGCTTCAGCGCATACAGGTGTTCGATGAACTGCCGGCAGGGTTCACGTACATCGAAGGATCAGCGACGTTTAACGGAAGAAAAGTCGTCCCGGCCGTATCGGGGCGCCAGTTGACGTGGGGATTAGGACGAGGATCTGCTCTCTTTGAAGGCGAACTCAAATACAGTGCAGGGGTAGACCGGTCGATTCGGCAGCAAACCGGATTGGAGTCAAGTTCATATGCCGAGCTTATGACCTCCGACAGCGTAACCATTCAAACCGATACGCTCTGGACTGCGACCACGGTGGAAAAGATCCCGTATGTTGAAACGTCCTTCCCTGTGGATAAGCTGATGTTTACCCCGGGTGAATCAACGCTGCGAAAAGATGCGCTCAAGTTATTCCAGCCGATCATCACGCTCATCAAAAAATATCATTTTGCGGATATCATCGTCGTCGGCTATCCCGACATCCCGGTTAAACAGGGAACTTCGCTTGCGAGTTTGCAAAAGCTTGCCGAGGAACGCGCCAGCGTGGCAGTGGATTTCTTATCGCGAAGAATAACGCTCGACTCAATCCGTATTACGGCATGCAGCGTATTTCGCTGCGATTCCAGCAAGGACCTCCTCCCTTCGATGACGCAGGGAATGCACGGTACACAAATGAAGCCGCAGCATCTGGAAATTCGGGTGCAGAATTACTTTGCAAACGGGCTCGTGCTTAGAGACACCGGTTCGAGTGTTTCGGCCATATCGTTAGTGCGGACCGTGCCCCGATCGGAGAAGGAATTCGGCGATTCGATGTTTGTCATCCCAGGGGACGACGTAATCTTCCGGTACAGCATCTTCTCCAATCCATCGGCGTCGATTCTTGAAGCGACCATTGTCGATTCTACTGCCAGAGATCTCTACATTGGCACCGAATCTCTCACCTTGAATCAAGTCCCTATCATCTCCGCGGCCCAATTCAACGGCGTCTTCTCGTCGACCATTACTCCCCTCGTGAAGAAAGGGAGAAATGAGATGGAGTTTGACGCAACCATTCCCATCGGAGAGCAGAATAACCGCATCAGCCATTTGCTCTATTATACAAGGGTAAATGATTTTGGAGAGGTCTCGATCGAGCGGTCAAATGCCGTGACCTTGACAGTGAAGGGGATTAATCTCTCACTCCTTGAGGACGCTCTCAAGAGAGAAAAGAATCTTGCCGGAACAGAGAGCACTCGGAAGGCAAAGGCAACAAGTTCAAAGTAGTTCTTCCCTGTTGCCATTCCGCGATGGATTCGATCAGCATGCTACAGTTTCCACGCCGCAGTAAATGTGAACCGCAATGCATCCTCGACGGGAATCATCAGCAGGGAAGGGCGCTCTATTTTAAATGCAGTTAGACTAAGGATAAAAGCGCCGTTGACCTGCACTTTGTCCGCCGACCATTTCGATGAAGCCATAGCAACAATGTCCTGAGTGACGCCGTGAAACGTCAGCTTTCCCGTTACCTTTAAGCTGTCGCCGACCTCCGTAACCGACGAACTGACAAAAGATACCTCCGGATAACTGATCGCATCGATGACTTCCATCGCATGAGAGTCTCTGTTTGAGTTGCCGCTGTCGAACGTCATAACATCGACCGATGCCGCCACACTCACAATTTCTTTTTTCGACGGATCGGCTTGCAGTTGGTACGTCGCATCTCTGCTTGTCGCCTCGATTTCATGAAGCGGATGTACAATCCGGTACGTGATTGAAGACTCATCTTTCAATAATTCGAGTTGTTTGGTCTGCGTCCAGCCTGTTGAACCGATGAGAAGAAACAAGCACACTGCTGCGTTCACTATTCTTGCCATACTGCTCCTTTAGAATGTTACGACGATCATCGAAGCGGCAAATGTTGCCGTCGTGAGATAGGCCGATACCTGGTGGACGCGTTCGCTTTGCATGGCGTTCTTTGAACGCCGTTGTATCATTCCTCCGAGAATCGGAGTGATGATCATCCCGGCGACGTGGATCCATGCGAGGGTCTTATGAAGCGTCGTGGTGCTGAACTCGTTTCGACGGATCATTGGCGGAGGCGAGAGGATCGCCAACAGGCCGGTCGCTGAATATGAAATAATTGTTGCTGTTACCCAATATTGATGATTCCGCCGGTATTCGGGATGACCGTCTATGATCTTTTGACCGAAGTAGACAGCGCCTCCCATCAATCCGAGCGTCACAAATCCGCCGATCTGATGCGTCGTGAGCATCGTACGACGAAGACTGAGCTCGCTTCGTCTTTCATCCGGTGTCAGCGGCGGTTCAAGCCCGATCTCCCGAACAAATCCGTCCTCGCCCCAGACCGCCCGCTCCATGATGCTCAGATTGGCGGGAAGTAATCTTGTCCTTGGCGTTGACACGACGGAATCGGCCCCCGGTGAGACTGCAGAGCCGGCGATCAATTGGCCCTGGAGGTCAAATTGCGAAGGGATCCGTGCAGCGCTGAATTCTTTGGCGGAATCCGCCGACGGCAGCCGGCTTCCTGCGGCGACTAAACTATCTTCAATCGTAAGGGGTAAGGAGGCATCTTGTGCCCTCACCGTAGCGACGAGGAAGGGAGCCGCTGCAGCTATAACGATAAATCTAGTTATGCTCATTTTATCTTTCTCACGTGGAGGTTTGAAAACATTATTATTGAGGCAGCGCGCTCATGAATATACCCGCAGCGAATTGCCGGTCAGGGATGTCTGGTAAGACTTCAGAGGGCTCGTTGCCGGGCCATTGATCACTGAGCCGTTTGTTGAGAAGGTGGAACCATGATTCGGGCAGTAAAAGAAATTTCCATTCGCAACATACTGCACAGTTCCGCCGGCATGCGTACACTGCTGACTTACTGAGACATATGTCCCGCTCGCCGTGCGGGCGACAATAACCCCGCTATTGTAGAGATATCCTCCGCTGCTTTTTAGCGCCGCATTTGCGGAGGCCGTAAGGTCAAGAGTAAAATCGACATTCGTCGGTGCCGTGATGGGGTTATTCAACGGACTGCAGCCATTGAGACAATAGGAGCATGCGACTGTTGCAGCCCCCAATCCGAGAGCCTTTAAAAATTCTTTTCTGTCCATTGGACCTAATTGAATTTGTAAGATGAAAATGCGACTTCTACCCCCGATTGCCTGTATCCAGTATTAGTTGAGTATTATCCACTCAGGGGACAAATATAGAAAGGCAAATGTACAAAGTCCTTACCGAACATTAACTACGGCCAGAATTATCGTATCAATTCAGAACGAGTTGTGCTCCTGGAGAAGAAGGGATGTGAATCTGACGCATGTAAGAATAATGTTGATTGTTCGCTGGTCTATCGCGACATTAATCGGAAGATGACAGTTATTGCTCGGTTAAATGTTAGACATCCGAAGCGATTCATTTATTCCATACTGGTCGCTATCATTGTTTCAGCTATTCACTTCGGGTGTAAATTCGCGGAATAAAACGCCGATTGAGACTGTCTAATACTTTGGATACATATCTGAATAAACTGCCGGACATAGAGCTTCTGAAAAGCTCACGTGATGGCGATGTTGGAGCATTCGGGGAGCTGGTGAAGCGCTACGAATCTAAGGTTGCCGCAACAGTGATTGGCATGCTGGGGCAATGTGAGGAGGCGGACGATGTTGGGCAGGAGACATTCATACGATTCTATCACGCTTTGCATGCTTTCCGGGGCGAATCCTCCGTCGGAACTTATCTTACACGGATCGCTATCAATTTATCGCTGAACGAATTGAAAAGGCGTGAACGCCACCGGTTCATCTTCACGAAACTCGATCCGGATCAGGAAAATGCTGAACCCGCTGCCGAGAACGACGTCGATCGCTTTGAAGAAAAGGAAATACTCCGCCGGGCATTAGAAACGCTTCCGCCAAAGTTCCGTGCGGTGGTCAATTTACGCCTTGCGGAAGGATATTCTACAGAAGAAACAGCCGACATGCTTCACATACCGGTGGGCACCGTCCTGTCGAGGCTTCAGCGCGCACAAAAAAAATTACGGCTAATCCTGCAAACATATAAGGAGGGTTATTGATGGAACAACATCTCTACAATTTGCTTCTACGATCTCTCGATGCGCCGTTGCCGGAGACAGAGCAGCGGCGTCTCACTCTTGCTCTAGATACGTCCGCGGACCTCCGCGCAATGCGGGAAGAATTGGTACGTTTGCGTACTGGGCTTCGAACGGAAGGCAATGAATCCTTCAAGCCTTTCTTTGCCGACCGGGTGATCAACCGTCTGAGCACTCATCGCCAGCCCATCGCCGAGTATTTCGTCGCCGCATTTCGCAGCGTGGCCATCGGAGCTGCGGCCCTCGTCATCATTCTTAGCGTCTATAACATCAGCCGTGAGAATTCCTTCACGTTCGACTCGGCACTGGGAATTCATCATCAGACGCTGGAACAGATCCTCGCCCTGGAGACGCCATTCGAATGACAACGAAACTTAAAGTGACGATCATCATCATCACAACACTCGGCATTGGTGTTGTTCTCGGAGCGGTGGGGAGAGGAGTCTTCATGCGGCATCATTATCAGAAACTCGATTCCGTGGAACGCACAGAGTTTTTCCTTTCGCGCGTCAATGAGATCGTTGACCCCGACTCTTCGCAGAAACCAAAGGTCCGCGAGATCGCAATACGAACAGCACAGAGGATAGAAATCCTCTTCGACCATCATGAGGCAGAGATGGTGGTAATTGTCGATTCGATGAAGCGCGAATTGTCCGCGGTGCTCAGGCCTGAACAGCAGATGCGCCTGGATCATGAACTCACCTTCACGCAGCCGGGTGACAGTTCCCACGAGAAACTCGGGATATCGATGGCCTTCTCGTATGAATACGCCGAGCGGCTCCAACGCGAGCTCAATCTGGACAGCGCCCAAACTGAGAACCTGCTACTCCTTATCCGGAAATCGCATGATAGAATCATGAGAGAAGCGAAACCGGGAATGGAGAATTCAGAAGCGGCACACAAAAGGAGGGACGCCTTTCTGGAAGAGACGAATCAAAAAATCGAAGCGCTCCTGAATCCCAAACAAAAAGAACAGTATCGGCAATTGCAGCATGAGCGGGAACGCTTCGTCGAACACGAGCTTCGAGAAGAAGAAGAATAACGGAGGCGGGTGATGAACCCCGCCCCCGTATGAGAGGCTACTTCATCAACATCAGTTTCTTCAACGCAGTAAATCTCTGTCCGTCGCTGCCTGCCGCAGTTATCCGGTACAAGTACACTCCGCTGGCTAATCCGCTGAAGTTTACGTTCTTATTGTAGCTCCCGGCACTCATCAGCCCGAAGTTCCTGCTGATCACTTTCTGCCCGAGCGTGTTGTAGATTTCCATTGTCACCGTCGACACCTCTTTCAGGTCGAACCGTATCGTTGTCGACGGGTTGAATGGGTTGGGAAAATTCTGGTAGAGAGCATATTGTGTCGGGACGTCGACGGTGACTGCGAGCGTATTCAGATCTTTTACATCTCCAGTCGCCGAGACACTCTGTATCTTGTAACCATAGGTCTTCCCTGAAGTGACGCTTTTATCTGTAAACGCATATGATTTGCCTGTGTTGCTTGTGCCCATTCCCTTCAGCTTCGTGTTTGTCGCGTAATTGGAGGCCAGCTAACTTGCCTTATATAAATAAATTGATTTCACAGTCTGCATATGAAAAAGGATATACTCTATTCGGAGTCTGTTCTAGATTCTTGTTTGACTGAGGCGGCTTATCGGAGGGAGTAATTGAAGCTATTCGATATTGTGTACGTGCAATGAACTTCTCCTCGTTTTCACAAACGCTTAAACGGCTTTGGAGTCCGCCTACGCGAGGAGTTGTATCAAACCTTCGCTTTTTTCGAATTCCACCTTTATCTCCTCACCGAGGTCCGTCGAACTTCGTCCGGCGAACAGAGGGACCGCTGCTGTCAGCACATTCCAGCATGCATCATCCTCGATCGAGAACCCCTGCGGCTGTTCGCCGATTCCGTGTCCCCATTGTTCACATAAGAGATCTGCGAACCGGACGACCGCGGTCAAGAGCGGATCGGCAACCGCTTCGCCTGCATCATGGTGACACTGCATCACTTCCACAAAATCCGGCGGGAGCGACCACTTATTGCCGAGGTGTCCGCCGATCTCCGTGTGCGAGATCGCGAGCGTTTGCCGCTCGGCTTCGACATCGCGCATCGACAATTCTCGGATCATCTGCTGAATCACTGCCAGCGAATCGGGGAAATATTGAATCAGCACGAGCTTGCCCATGTCGTGGAGGAGGCCGGCTGTAAATTCCTTGTCTCCGGTTTTGATCTTGTAGTGCGAAGCGAGGACGCGCGAAAGAGTCGCAGTCGAGACGGAATGTTTCCAGAGCGCTTCTAGATGTCCCCATTGCTGCATATTCAGGAAGATCAGGCGCTGCTTCATATGGTAGGCAAGCAGCAGCCTGCTGGTCTCGTCGAGGCCGACGAGAGCTATGGCACTGTTGACGTTTTTCACGTACCCGCGAATACCATAGTAGGGCGCATTTGCCGCGCGTAAGATATTGGCGGTCAGCGCCGGGTCCGATTCGATGAGCCGTGTGATCTTCACGGTCGATACGTCGTCATTGCTGAGTGCGGAAAGAATCTCGGTTATGACGGCCGGGAATGGGATAATTTCGTTGATTTCATCTATTTCGGAACGGATATCCCGCATCAGCGTAGACTCGTGCGTAAATTCTTCAAGGATCAGACTCCTGCATACTTATTTCCCCGCATAAATGTAGGAGTAAGAGGGGGAAGAGTCAAGATATAAAAAGAACTGCCAGAAGGGGAATCCGGCACACATAGGCACGGCTCATAATATCGTCAGTGCATGCAGTACATCTCAGATCAGGATGTTGTATGAAGCTTCATCATCTCGATCCCTTTTCGCAGAATATTACCCCGATCAACTTCTTCGGGCTTCGGGGAATGGTGAAGGAAATTCCTGTTGTGCTCAGCAATATTGAACAACGATTGATCGGGAAGCGCAACTCCCTAAGTATCCAACCGACCTATATTAATGTTGACAATCCTTGGATTTAGTTACATATTTCGCGCGGTGTTCGCCGGTTTTCACTGCGACGATGAAATTTACACCGTAAGGATAAAAACCCGCGGCCGGGTATACAAGACTGGAGCACATATGCATCAAACAATCACTCTTCAATCGCTTGCCAAAATGATCGACCATTCCCTCCTTCATCCAACAATGACCGATGCGGAGATCCTCCGCGGCTGCGAGGTTGCCCGGAAGTATGACGTCGCTGCCGTGTGCATCAAACCGTACGCCGTAATGATGTGCAAAGAACATCTGAACGGAAGCGGCGTGGGGATTTGTTCTGTGACCACATTTCCCCACGGCAACAGCACCACGTCGATGAAAGTGAGAGAATCTGAAGACGCAATTGAGGCAGGTGCAACCGAAATTGACATGGTCGTCAATATCGGAAAAGTCATAGGCGGAGACTGGACCTACGTTTCCGAAGAGGTCAGACATGTTAATGAGGCTGTAACATCGAAAAATGCTGTTCTCAAAGTGATCTTCGAAAATGATTTCCTCTCCGACAGGCACATCGCCAAGCTTTGCGAAATATGTTCCGAACACGGCGTCGCGTTCATAAAAACTTCTACCGGGTACGGATTTGTGAAACAGCCCAATGGAATGTACTCGTATAAGGGAGCAGTTGACCACCAGTTAACACTAATGAGAGAGAAATGTTCCGGGTCGGTGCAGGTCAAGGCTGCCGGCGGCGTGCGCACGCTGGACGATGTCTTGCGCGTCCGTTCCCTCGGGGTCACGCGGATCGGCGCCACTGCGACAATTGAGATCCTCGAAGAGGCTAAAGCCAGGGGAATTTCATAACGTGATGAAATAATATGTGCAGAATATACTGCGGATATCAACATTCGCAACGGAGAACCGTCAATAAAATTGTACAAGCCGAGGGGGAAGCAGCTCGGAGAAAAGAGCACGGTTCAGGAGGGCATTTTGAACGGTGATCCGAGGAATTTTTTTACGTGGCTCATGAATTCATCGGGTTTGATGGGCTTTGTCAGATAGACGTTTGCGCCGGAGATCTTTGCTTCTTCAATATCCGATAGACTCTGAAGTGCGCTGACGACGATAACGGGAGTTTTGATTGTATCTTTGTTGCTTCGTATTCTGCGGCACATCTCAAATCCGTTCATATCCGGCATAACCAGATCTACAACGATAAGGTCCGGTGTCACTTCGCGAATTTTGTTCATCGCCTCCCGCCCGTCTCCCGCAACGATCACATCATAGCCTTCGAGAACAATGTTGTGCTGCAAAACAGCCCTCGTGAGCCGTTCATCGTCAACAATAAGGACTTTTTTGCGTGCTTCAATCGCCATAAATGAAGGATAATTCTCGGTTGATAATAATAAATATTCTTAACGGATCCAAGTTCAGGGTAAAATCACGACAAAAGGTAGGACGATTCGCCGGCAAAGTCAACTACGAAAAGATCCCGCCGCAACTCCGTGATGAAACGGCAGACAATGTCCTTCCTTTCATAATACTAACTGGGTTTCATTGTCCTGAATAGGATTCATACTGCACCCTTCCAGTCGGGACAGGCTTCTACTCCTCTCCGAATCCGAATTTTTCAAGAAATTCATACCGCGCTCGATGAGTGTCGGGGGCGGCTACCGATGCGGTATTGATACGCATCACTTGGTACCCATCGTTAGAGTACAAAGGCCAGTGCGGGAGACCCTCACCGTTCGGGTCGCCTGATTTGGCAAAGTTCGTCCAATACGAGGAGATAAGCTCTGAAACCTGGTCGTCCTCTTTGGTCCACGGCAGATTCTTCGACGAAAGGACGCGGAACACGTACTCGATGTCCCATGAGTGCGATGCTTTTGGTTCGGTGTCCGACATCGCGTCAGCCGGAAGCGGAAGGAGTTTATCGAATTCATATCTATAGACAGGACAACCTCCGGATTTCAAGTGGGCCTCGAGCCACTTCCATGTTGCAAAGGCAGTAAACTTGTCCCCGCCGAAATCCTGAGCTGCACGCTTTGCCTGAGAATCGGTCGTTGCAGGGTACAGTGTCAAAAACTCTTTTGCGTGTTCACCGTACCGCGCGTGGGCGTGAGCGATGTAATTTACGAGAGTCGGTGCGTCATTTCCCAAGAAAGAATCAAAATTCCCTTCATCCAAATTCCATCCGGCCAAAAGGGGAACGCGGCTTTGCCTACCGGCTGCATATATTGCAGGACAGTCGTCGGGGAGAAAATATCCATCAACATCTGCTGAAAAATTCTCTCTGGGAATTTTCAATGCGGCATCGAGTATCTTTTGAGCCGGCATGGCACGAAGATCTTTAATTGACGTCGTTCCAAGCAATGAGTCGGCGAACTTAACGCACACATTCTCTGCCTCTTCGCGTGACTTCATTGGCGAAGTAGATTTGAAGAAAGCGCCGCTCTCTCCAATGGCTCGATTGAAGAGTCCTTTCGCCAACGGCGATGCCATAAGCCCGCTGACAGAGGACGATCCGGCCGACTCACCAAATATTGTGATATTGTCGGGGTCGCCGCCGAAGGCGGCAATATTCTTCTTGACCCATTCGAGCGCAGCCACCTGGTCCAGTAGTCCGTAGTTGCCCGAAGCGTTGTGCCCGGATTCCTTTGTGAGCTCCGGGTGAGCGAAAAATCCAAAAACCCCGAGGCGATAATTAAAGCTGACTACAAGGACGCCTTTCTTGCAGAGATTACCTCCATCCTGGCGCGCTTCGGAAGATGAACCGGCGGCGAATCCGCCTCCGTGAATCCAAACCATTACCGGCAGTTTTGCGGCGGGGTAATTCTCAGGAATCCATAGATTCAAGTAAAGACAATCTTCGCTCGGTCCGTCATCGTGGAAAATCATATCGTCCCAGATGTGCCCCTGCATCGCGCGTCTGGGATAGTCGACCGCCTTGCGAACACCGGTCCATGATGAAGGGGGCACGGGAGCTTTCCATCGCAAAGTGTCGAGAGGAGGAGTTGCATACGGAATGCCTTTGAACGTGCAAACTTTTCCATCCGGGCTCACGACTCCTTCCAGTATTCCGTTGGCAGTGCGAACCTGCAGATACCTCAGTTCCTGCGCTACCGACACGCTCAATCCAAGAAGAAGAGAAAATAGGACAAGAATGTGAACTCGAAAAGATCTCATGATGTTCCCTTCGTTGAATATGTAGAACTGGAGATTTTGTAGAGGACGTGTGTTCTGAGGGAATGTCCCGCTTCAACATTAGGATGCTCGAATTCACCTTCGAACGACATTCCAATTTTTCTCATCACGTTTATTGATCGTATGTTTACTTTCGAAGTGAATGAGACGATCTCCTTGAAATCTAAAGATGAAAATCCGTACTCCAGACACGCTCTGGCGCCTTCGGTCGCAAGTCCCCGATTCCAGAAACCCCTGTCCAACCGCCATCCGATTTCAATGCACGGCGTGAAATATGAAGTGAAGGCCGGCCGGTTAAAGCCGATGAACCCGATAAATTTATTCGACTCCTTTTCTTCAGCCGCAAACAATCCAAATCCGTTTTGTTCGATAAATGCTGTAATTCTTCTGTAGGAGTCGTCAGATTCCTGTTGAGAAAGAGTTTTTGGGAAAAACTCCATGACAAGAGGATCCTTGTTCATCTCAGAAAATAGTGGAATGTCCGATTCCTTCCAGGTTCGCAGAATAAGCCGTTCGGTTTCGATGACGTTCAATCACTCTCCGCGCCGCAAGTCTATGGACGATTCTTCGTGGTATTGCATCCCGGGTGCATTATGAGGCCTCGCCCTGAAACCATGCTTCTCATAAAAGCCATATTTATCCGCGGCGGCAAATAACTGGATATCCCGTATCTTTTCATCTTTGCACCTCTTCAACAATCCTTTTAGGATGGCGGTGCCAATACCGATTCCTTGATATTCGGGATGAACGATGATGTCGACGATTAACGCGTGATGAAGGCCGTCGGCGATCACTCTCCCGAATCCGATCAGTTTTCCCGAATCGAAGGCCGAAATCGCATACCAGCTGTTCGCGATCGCTTTAGCCAGATCTGCGGCTGAAAAATTGTATTCATTATTCCATCCTGTCGTGGCGAAAAGATCCCAGTAATCATCGGTGCCTGGAAGCTGTTCTTTGATCCGAATATTATTGAATGAGTGATTGTTCATTTTGTTCTCGTCGGAGACAATGCGCTCGTTCGTGTCCATACAGGTATTCTCAACACGGCGGAAATTATTCCGATAGGTTGCGTTAGTTGGGTTCAGAAGACAAGGACGCGGTATAATTATGCAGTTATGTGACTTTTCCTCGGTTTTGTTGTTCGTGCAAAACTACGGCAATTCGAGTATAAAAGCAATCTGGAGACGCAGCCGTTCAAAAGTAGAAGCCTCTGTTGGCAATGCCGGCAGAGGCTTTATTATTTAACGGCCGTGTCATGTTTCACAGAGTAATTGCGATCGCTTTGAAAGAGGTCCGCCAGGTCGCACGAGACCGGCGAACACTTGGAATTCTCGTCGTTATCCCCGCCATTATGATCGCCATGTCCGGCTATGTGCTTAACTTCGACGTCAATCATACTTCGCTCGCCATCTGCGATGAAGAAAAAAGTTGTGAAAGCAGGGCGTTCACTCAGGAGATCCTTCACTCCAGGTCTTTCGATTTCAAATATGTGCTGAACGACAACTCCGAGATCGATGAACTGTCAGCTAGGAAACAATGCAGGATCGCCGTCGTGATTCCCCGGGATTTTTCTCATCACCTGAAAGAAGGCGCAGATGCGCCGGTCCAAATCGTCGTGGACGGAGCGAATTCGAATGCTGCAACGACCGCTATCAGGTACGACATGGCGATCACACCGGATTATTCCGCCAAGATCGTCATTCAGTCGCTTCAGCGTGTAGGAAGAAGGGACGACATTCGCCATACGGGTATGAGCGGGGTGTCGCATCACCGCGAAGCAGGACGCAGCCAGGCCATTGGAATATCCGCCTCATAACTTCCACCAGCACTCTTGATGCGCTTTTCAAAGCGGCCCTCAACTTTAAATCCAAGCGACTCATAAAACCTGATCGCTCTGCGGTTGCTTTCGCGCGCAATAAGTTCCACTCGCAGTATTGCCGGCTTCTCCCGCAGGACGATCTCAAGAAGTCTTTCGAAGAGCAGTCTGCCAATTCCTTTCGCCTGGTAATCAGGATCTACGGCTATTGTCAACTCGCCGAGGACGTGTTGGAAGACGTCGATCTTGCGGCTGTAGCAATGGATTTCGCCCACGATCGTATGAGATGAATCGTCGACGGCAACAAGTATGATTCCGGAATCAGCGCTGTGAGCAACAAAGTGCATCACATACTCCGGCGTGATTTCATCTGCCTTCCGGGCAAGCCCGTCTTCTTTCGAAGCGACCCGTCGGTACAGCGATCGGATCTCTTCGCAATCGTTCTCAGTGGCTGCCCTTAATGTATTTTTCATAGAAGTTCCAGGAATCAAAGGGATTGAATTGCGCGCTCGAAGAAATTTCTATGAACTCTTGAGCCGCTCTGCCAGTTTCAGAACAGGGGATTGACATCTTGCCCTAATGATAATGAGCATCGGGAAAGAATAAGATGTTAATGAACGCCAGGTGCAGCGGGTCATAAATATAGTCAAAGAGGTTCCAGGCGACGATGATCCCGATAAATGAAAACGATTGATTATGTATGAAGTTAAGATACCTTTGAGCCCGCTCATCGCTCAGAAAGAAGGGGACGATCCCGCTACCATCGAGCGGGGGAATAGGAAGCAAATTAAAGATGAAGAGGAGAAGATTCAAAGAGAAGAAAACGTTGATGAATGATGCGGCAGTCGTGAAGAATCCCCCCTGCGTTGATTCGATAACGTGCGTATAGTCGATGCTGTCGGGAGGGAAGAATACGCCATAAGACATCCCTATCCTGATAACCAGCGCCGCAAATAAAGCAAGTACGAGATTGGCCGCAGGCCCTGCGGCAGACATTTTCGCCGAAGATTTCGGATTGTTGTACGCCCATTCGGGATCGTACGGAACGCTTGCCCATCCTATCATCCATCCGCCAAGAATGAACGAGATGATCGGGACGGCGATCATGCCTATAGGTTCTCTTTTTAAATGGGGAATAGGATCGATGGTCACTTGCCCCCCTTCGTAGGCGGTATTATCTCCGAGCTTGTACGCTGCAAAGGCGTGAGATGCCTCGTGCAGTGTCGTTGAAAAGAGAAATGCGACATACCACAATATTCCGTCTACAAGTTTATCCATAATGTTAGCTTTAGTGAGCCTCTATTTGGAGCAGGAACCTCTTTTCTGACAAGGGGTGCCATTGATTCTTCAGCAGCTCTTTCCGCAGCCGTGACAAAAACCTACTTCACCATTTCCAAAATCATCTCTTCAAGTTTTCCATTCGATCTGTACTCAGCGCTGTCAAGAGATGATCTCGCGGATTGACCGCTGCTGAAAGAAATGGATTCATGATGAACTGAATCGTCGGCTATTTTTAAATTGAGAATATAATTTACGTTTACTGTCAGACGGGAGCGAGTCGCGGATAGCTCGGATACTAACAAGTTCATCTTCCCTTTAAGTTCGATGTGCCGGTTGATATTGTGGCGAGAGCCATCTATCGAAGCTTGATAGTCCACATTTGCCCTCGAGGCAGGAAAGTCGTACGATTGTTCATAACCGTTAGGATCGACGATTGTATAATGAAGCGTCCCGCCCTCAACGTAGTTCTCGGGATCACCAGCGTAATTTAAGTTTATGAAACCTGATCTATTGTCCATGGTGTTAATGACAAAAAAATTAGAAGCCAATCCGGCGACTAATTGATTCCACGTTGAATCCTTTGACTTATCGACTTCTATCGAATTCACGACTGCGGCGGGTTGGCCGGAAGGAATGTAGGTAAAAGTTCCTGAATAGCAGCCGGTAAATACGATAGTAAGAATGGCGCCCCAGAGATTGGCCTTCATAGAATACCGTCCTTGTCGTATATGTAAATATTTAGACCTGATCGGGAATTAGGTTCCAACGGTGATAATTAAGAATAGCCGAGGGGTTCTCCCGCAGGATCTGAACGCCCCCCATTTTGAGCATTGACTTCAACAACGTTTCATTTTTCAGCCTTAAACTACTGCAATTCAAAGTCAAAATCAATCGTAACCACTGATCTAGAGAAACTCATTGTTAGACATGTGATACGTCTGCATAGTTGAAGCGGCAATCCAAAATGTATGTTGTGTCTAAAAACATTTTGTCAGGCATTGAATAACTCCGCGCCAAGCCGTATCTTAAAGATTCCGATTTGAGTTTCTAGAATTTGGTTTTCGATCAGAATGACGTATCCTATGACTCGATGGTTCACTTTGCTTTTTCTTTTTTGTCCTGCCTCATCGCTACTCTTGAGTCAGGACCAATACTATTTCTACCACGGACTCGACTACGGTTCCGAGTCAACTATTAATCCCGGTTCGATCATCATCAACGCCGGGTTCGATATTCTCCAATCGGCAACGCATTCACGAGTTCTCTCAACAATGAAGCTCGGGACGGGTTTCTATAACGTTTGGGAGAACGTAAAGAACCCTTTTGTCCCCATCAAAGATTACGGATGGGGGAGATTCCTCGGACAGGAAGTATTTCCCACGAGTTTAAGCCTCGATAGAGCGCAATACTTTCCGAATTACACGCTCCACCTGGTGGGAGGGGGCATGGACAGCCGGATGATGTACGAATGGTTCAAGTATTATGAAGTTCCGTATCCTACACTCATGGCAGGATTGACGATTGCAACATATCATTTTGTCAACGAAGCAGCGGAAAACGATAAGTTTGTCGGGCCCAACGTAGACCCTCTTGCCGACCTTTATATTTTCGACATCGGTGGAGTGATCTTGTTCAGTTCGGATGCGGTGAAGGAATTTTTTAGCACAACGCTCAACATGACTGCATGGCCTGGTCAGCCGGCATGGAATCCAAGGTTCAATACGATAGAGAACCAGGGGCAGTACTACGTCATTCGTTATCACCTTCCTTTCACGGAACGCACCAGCCTCTTCTACCACTTTGGAGATAATGGAATGCTCGGCCTTTCATTCAAACAGGACAATGACGAAAGTATTTCCGTCGGCGGAGGGTTCGCGGCGCGCGAACTCCGCGTTGTGGATTCCCGCAACGGCACGAGAACTGAATCTGTTACGCTCGGATGGATCGCCGGGATCTTCTGGGACAGGTCGAACTCATTGTTGATGTCGTTCATGGCCTCCGACCGTGTAAACGAAAAAGAAGTTTTCAACGTATATCCCGGTATGGTTTCCATCTACGGCTTTAAGCCGGGTATGTTTGTCAGTCTCGGTGGTGCAAATCAGGTCGTAGCCGGAATAACGATGCGATATTTCCCATTTGGAATTGCCTACAGAAGCTCGGACTAAGGAATTGAACTGCTTGGAAAAGCGCCATTTTTTGTCAATCTTGAGGAAACCTCTACAGCACCCATTCGGTTGGGGTTACGTTCCTTCACGCAAGAGGCAATTGGGAATGCCGGAAATGTCAAAATGATGCATAATTATCACTGAGTCTTCAAACCATTTCTCATCCTCACTTGTCTAAATTGCTCATGCACCACGCGACAACTACAGGAATATCTTACTATTGGAATCGATATCAGGAATGACTAGTTTCCCGCTGCCAGATTGTGATAAGAAGGGCCATGCAAAAAAAGACAATCTCTCATTGATAGGTGCAATTGGAAGGGGAAGTACAACAGAGCGATTTCTTTTTATCATCGCGCTCGCGGTGCTTCTGCCAACCTCTGATTATGCCCAAAACCGGGCGCGTCCCGATTCCACACAGATCTTCACGCTCGGACAATGCATTCGGTATGCGCTACAGCATCAGCCAGGCCTGAATCAATCGATCGTGAACATGGCCATCGCGAGGTCTACGAACGCGATCAACCTCTCGGGCTGGTTTCCGCAATTGAACCTCTCGGGAACCATGCTTCATTACAACCAGCTGCCGACGACGCTCACTCCAAATCCCGTGCCCGGCGGTCCGCCGGTACCGGTTCATACCGGTGTAAACAATACCGCCATTCCGGAACTCTCGGCTTCGCAAACGATCTTCGAACCGCAGCTCTACTACGCCGCATCGAGCGCCCCATTGTTGACCAAGCAAGCCGAACAGATCTCCGACAGCGTAAAAATATTCACCGTCTCCGCGGTCAGCAAGTCTTTCTACAACCTCTTGCTCACGCTTGAGGAAATCAACATTCTCAAAGAAGATACCGCGCGCCTCGGCAGAAATATCGTTGACGCACACCATCAGTACATTGGCGGGATCGTTGACGAAACAGATTATCAACAGGCCGTCATCACACTCAACAACTCAAAGGCTCAGCTGAAACAGCAGACGGAAAACGTCGCGCCGGACTATGCCGCCTTGAAACAACTGATGGGCTATCCTTCCGAAAAGAATTTCAGCGTCACCTTCGATACCGCTCAGATGATGCGCGAGATATACTCGGACACCTCGGGACGATTGCGCTACGAAAACCGGATAGAGTTTCAACAGCTCCTGACCGAAAAGGAATTGCAGCATCAGCAAACTGTCTATAACAAGCTCACCTTTCTTCCCAGTGTCTCGGTCTTTTATGATTATTTTTATGAATACGAAGGGGCCGCGACTTCGAGCATGTTCAAATCTGCCTACCCGTACTCTTATTTCGGAGTCTCATTGAATTTTCCGATCTTCACAGGGTTTTCCCGGATAGAGAGTATACAACGGTCAGAGCTTCAGGAAGAAGCGTTGAACTGGGATGAGTTAAGTTTAAAATCAGAGATCTACACTGAATACACGTCGGCCCTTGCCAACTATAAAAGCAACTTGTACAACCTGCGATTGCTGGACGATAACAAATCACGCGCCCGGGACGTGTACCGCGTTGTCTCGCTCCAGTACAATCAGGGAGTTGTGGCATATTTGAACGTACTTGTGGCTGAATCGAATCTTATCACCGCGGAAATAGGTTATGTCGGCGCCCTCTTCCAGCTTCTGTCGAGCAAGATCGATCTGGAAAAATCAATGGGCGAAATTCCAACTCATTATTGATGCACTACAACGGATCGTAATATGAAGAGAGCTTTCGTAATTCCAACATTGATCGCATGCCTTTTCTTTTGTTCATGCAAACCTCCCCAGCCGCCTCCGCCGGTCCCCGTACCGGTCAACCTGTTTACCGTGAAGGCGCAGGCCGTAACATATTATGACAGGTACACGGGCACAACGGTGGCGTTGAACCAGGTGAACCTCCTTCCCGAAGTCCAGGGCTACATCACAGGAATATTTTTCAAAGAAGGAAGTCATGTCACAAAAGGTCAGAAGCTGTACGACATCGACAGGCGCATCTACGAGGATAATTACAATACGGCCGCCGCGAACGTCAAGATGGCGGAAGGAAATCTAAAGCTCGCCCGACAGGATGCCGAACGTTACCAGTATCTGAACAAAAATAAAGCCGTCGCTAAACAGATCTATGACCACGCGGCGATCGCACTCGAAAATTCAGAGAATGCATATCAATCGGCATTGGAGGCTTTGAAAATTGCGAAGACGAATCTGGCGTATTCTGTCATCACCGCGCCGTTCGACGGCACGATCGGATTCAGCCAGGTAAAGCTCGGCGATCTCGTGACCGTGGGGCAAACCGTGCTCATCACGATCTCCACCGACGATCCGATGGCAGTTGATTTCCTGATCAATGAGAAGCAGTTGACTTTTTTTAATTCTTTGCAAATCCCCGGCCGCCGGACGGGTGATTCCCTTTTCACGCTCATACTCCCTGACAATTCACTCTATTCGTACACCGGGGCGATCTCCGTCATTGACCGGGCTGTGAATCCGCAAACGGGCTCGCTCAGGATCCGGCTCCTCTTCCCAAATCCCCATTATTTTTTACGGGTCGGCATGAGCTGCGTCGTGCGCGTGCAGAATCAAGACTCGACCGCGCAACTTGTTATACCAAACAAAGCAGTGGTGGAAGAAATGGGTGAATATTTTGTCTATGTGGCAAAAGACAGTGTGATGGCGAGTGACAAACCGGGAACGGCTGCCGACCCGCGTCTGCTCGCGCTGCAGAAGAAAGTTCAGCTCGGAGCGATTCTTGGACCCAACGTGATAATAAAAAAAGGGATAGCGGAAGGGGACATCATCGTCTCCGATGGAATACAATCGCTGCATAACGGCTCTGCGATCATGCCGTCCGCCGACCGGCCCGCCGATCAATCGGGAAAGGGGAGCGGAAGCAAATAGCGGCAGCTAGCCACAAACCCACTAAGACTCAAAACATTAGATATGAATTTACTTACTTAACGGAATGCGATTCTCAAAAAGAACTTTGTGGCTTCATGTCTTTGTTGCAAAGTCTTTCCTTCCTGCACACCATCGCTCAACAAGTATGAATTATGATCGCTAATGTCTTTATAAAGCGGCCGGTCACAGCCATCGTCATCTCGATCATATTGGTGATCACGGGGCTGATCTGTATCCTCAACCTCCCTGTAGAGCAATATCCTCAGATCACGCCCCCTGTCGTGCAAGTGAACGGTCAGTTCACGGGAGCCGACGCACTCACCGTCGAACAAACCGTTGCCACTCCCATCGAGCAGCAGGTCAACGGCACACCGGGCATGGAGTACATGCAGAGCAACAATACGAACAACGGTTTGATGTCGATGAACGTAACGTTTGACATCGGAACCGATATCAATATTGCGACTCTGGATGTTCAAAACCGTGTCAGCATCGCCACGCCGTTATTACCCGCTGCGGTGAGCCGGCTTGGACTCACGGTGCGCGCGCTGAATCCGAGCATGCTCATGATGGTGGCCCTCTACGCGCCGGAAGGGTCTCACGACATCACCTTCCTCGATAATTATACGAACATCTTCGTACAGGATGCGCTGCTCCGAGTGCCCGGCGTCGGCAGCATCAGCAGATTTACCGACGACTTCAGCATGCGCATCTGGATGGATCCCGAGAAAATGGCGAGCTACAGCTTAACACCGACCGATGTCATCTCGGCGCTGAACGCGCAAAACGTACAGGTGGCGGCAGGCTCCGCGGGCGTTCCTCCGCAGCAAAAAACTCAGACGTTTGAACTGGGAATTCTCGTGAACGGACGTTTGAGCAAGGTTTCTGACTTTGAAAATGTTATCGTCAAAACGAACCCGTCCACCGGCGAACTCGTCTATCTCAAAGACGTCGCGAGGGTAGAGCTCGGCAAGTTTACTTTTTCCAGCAACTCATTTGTGGACGGGAAGCGCGCGTCGTGTCTTCTTGTCTACCAGGCGCCCGGGAGCAACGCACTTGAAACGGCGAACGGCGTCTACAAAGTGCTTGCTCAGCTAAAAAATTCCTTTCCTACCGACGTTGACTACAAGGTTCCATTCGAGGCAGTCACCGTCGTCAGGGTCTCCATGAGCGAGGTGGTCGTCACGCTCCTTCTTGCACTGCTTCTCGTTGCCCTCGTCGTCTACTTGTTTCTTCAGAACTTGCGCACCACACTTATCCCGGTCCTGGCGATCCCGGTTTCAATTCTTGGAACGTTTTGCTTTTTTATTCCGCTCGGCTTTACGATCAACACGCTCACCATGTTCGGATTTGTATTGGCAATCGGTATTGTCGTGGACGATGCCATTATCGTCGTGGAAGCGGTAGAGCATTACATGAACGAGCATAATCTTTCAGCAAAAGAAGCGACCTATCAGGCGATGAAAGATATCTCGGCCCCGGTCGTTGCCATTGCGCTTATCCTCGCAGCGGTCTTCGTCCCCGTGGGATTCATACCGGGCATTGTCGGACGTCTGTATCAACAGTTCGCCATCACGATCGCCATCTCGGTGATGCTCTCAGCGTTCATTGCGCTGTCCCTCACTCCTGCGCTCTGCAGCCTTCTCCTGAAGCCTCCACAGAATAACGGGACGACTTCATGGACAGCGCGGATGTTCGGCAAGTTCAATTCCTGGTTCGACAAACTGACTGACAGTTATTCCGACGGGGTGAAGAAGAGTATCAAGGCATCACGCTACGTTGTCATTCTCCTTCTCTGCGTTTGCATCGGAGCGGCGCTCTTATTCCAGAACAAGTCGACAGG
>CAYTOA010000023.1:29508-64639 GCA_964439265.1 uncultured Chitinophagaceae bacterium | reverse complement strand
GACCTTTCCCTTACCTTGCAATTCCACCCCAATTTTTCTATTTTACATGGTATGATAGAAGCTCCCCACGAATCCTACGCCATTCTCATCATAGACGACGAAGCAGCGAATGTCGACGCGCTTGCAATATTGCTTGGGCACGAGGACTACCGGGTATTCCGGGCGACTTCCGGCGAGGAAGGCCTCGGCATACTGGAAAAGGAAAAAATCGACCTGGTCCTCCTCGACATCCTCATGCCGGGCCTTGACGGATTTGAAACGCTCTCCCGCATTCGAGTCCACAAGAAGACAAAAGACCTCCCGGTCATATTCCTCACCGGCTTCATGCGAGACGCCCTTTCCATGGAACACGGCTTCAATCTCGGCGTGAACGAATATCTCTTGAAACCGATCGACTCCAACGAACTCATTGTTCGCGTCAAGTCTATTTTGAGGATGACGGTCGCGGAAAACAAAGTGATGCAGCTCCAATCGGATTTTTTTTCCATGCTGGTACATGACCTTCGCGGTCCGCTCACCGCGATCCGCGCTTTTACCCAGCTCATGGCGGAGGAGAAGAATCTCAGCGAGCAGGATAAGAGTGAAATGCTTGCCACGATTGAAAAGGCGAGCGAACAAATGCTGGACCTTATCAACGACATTCTCGACCTCTCGAAGCTCGAATCTGAATACGTGACTCTCACGAAGCGTCCGATAGACTTGCTTGGATTGATTGACCATGCGCTGGCTCAAATGAAGCCGCTCGCGATAAAGAAGTCCATTACTTTTTCCAAGAAGTATGTTGATGATGAAGTTTCTGTCGATGCCGACAAGGCAAAGATCGAGCAGGTGCTGGATAATCTTTTGATGAACGGTATGAAGTTCACTGGGGAGCGAGGCGAGATTGTCGTAACGGTTCGGAATGCAAGTCAAAATGATACGATATTGAAAACCGCGGGGGTCGACAGACCATCGGTCGTTGTTTGCGTTAAGGACAACGGCATCGGGATCTCTCCAAAAGAAATCCCTTTCATCTTCGACAAATACCGGCAAATTGTTACTTCCGCAGTGGCTGCCGGAAAAGGCACCGGGCTAGGCCTGGCTATCTGCAAAAATATCATTGAGGCGCACGGCGGAAAAATCTGGGTCGAAAGCCGGGAGCATGCCGGCAGTTCTTTTTATTTCAGCTTACCCTCTGAATAATACTATGATCTCTTTCATTGTGCACGGAGGCGCGTGGGATATTCCCGACGATTTGGTTGAAGCCCACCGCGGCGGCGTGCGCCTAGCTCTTGCTATCGGCTGGAATATTCTGTCGAACGGCGGAACTGCAGTGGACGCCGTCGAGAAATCCGTGAATTGTATGGAAGACGATCCGACGTTCGACGCGGGGCGCGGATCGTTCGTAAATTCCGTCGGCGATATTGAGCTCGACGCAAGCATCATGGACGGGACAACATTCAGGGCGGGCGCCATCGCTGCAGTTCAAAACATCCGGAATCCGATATCGCTTGCCCGCGTGATCATGGATAAAAGCGAACACATTCTGCTCGCCGGAAACGGAGCAATACGGTTCGCGGAAGAGCACGGAATAGCGCAGTGTTCGAAGGAAGACCTGCTGGTGGGAAGAGAGCTTGAACGGTGGAAAGCAATCAAGAACAGTTCAGAGAGTATCTCGACAAAGGATGCGTTTCGAAAAAAAACGCCGTTTGACACTGTCGGTGCGGTTGCGATCGACCGTTTCGGCGTGATCGCCTCCGGGACATCGACCGGAGGAACGCCGAATAAGTATCCCGGGAGAGTCGGTGATTCGCCTCTCATCGGCTGCGGAACGTACGCGGACAGCTCCGTCGGCGGCGCATCGTGCACGGGATGGGGAGAAGCGATAATCAAAGTCGTGCTGGCAAAAACTGTCATTGATGTGATGGAATACAATGGCGGAGACCCTTCCGCGGCAGCGAATCTGGCGATCCAGCGGTTAGAGAAAAAAGCCGACGGGTTCGGCGGAGTGATCGTCTTAAATAAAAGCGGCGTACCTGCTGTCGCGTTCAATACACCGCGTATGGCACGGGCATATCGTACCTCCGAAATGAATTCTGACGTTGTTGAAGTGTAATCAATGAAAACATCCTCGCTTATCGGTCATACCGTCGAAGTGTATGACCTCATTCTTCACAGTGAACATCCGGCCGACAGCACTATCGACACATTTTTTCGTACGCACAAGTATCTCGGTTCTCATGACCGCCGGTTTGTTGCAGAGACAGCGTACGGAATGCTTCGACATAAGAAACGCATTGAATGGCTGTGCGAAACATCGGGAAAGAAATTCCTCGGATCGTCGGACAATCCTGCAGTCCTTTTGCAGTGTCTCGTCTACAGAGTTACTGTGGCAAACGACGCCGTTCCGATCCTTGTCGACGATCTCGAAGTTGAACCCGACGAGAAAGGTTCGCTGTCGCTCTTGCTCACAGCGGCAAAAGAACAAAATGACGGGTTCGACAAGAGGACAGAGATCCGATCCGGAAGCGTCACCAACGCTGCTCTCCGGTATTCATTTCCGGAATGGATGATCGATGCATGGCATCAACAGTTCGGCGACGAGGAAACCATTCAGTTGTGCGAAGCGCTAAATATCTCTGCGCCGCTCACGCTTCGCGTGAACACCATTAAGGCAACCGTCGAAGAATGCCAGGAAGCGCTGGCCAAGGAGAATATTGAGACAGAACGAACAAAGTTCTCTAGCGTCGGTTTGATTGTTCGCAGGAGGCTCAATATCTTTCAGCTCGATATTTTTCGGAAAGGATTTTTTGAGGTTCAGGATGAGGGGAGCCAGATCCTTTCCATGCTTGTTGATCCGAAGCAGACGTCGAAGGTGGTTGACGCTTGCGCCGGCGGAGGCGGGAAGGCTCTTGCACTTGCGGCGTTGATGAAGAACCGTGGTGCAATATTCGCCCTCGACACAAACTCGTATCGCCTGGAGGGATTGCGTAAACGCATTCGCCGCAGCGGTGTGGATACCATTCGCGTATGCAAAGTAGAAGAAGGCCAGCTTCCCGATGGACTTAACGGCGCCGCCGACAACGTTCTCGTCGATGCACCATGCAGCGGACTCGGCACGATACGGAGAAATCCGGGGATGAAATGGACGGTCACTCCCGCCACTGTCGCGGAATTGAGTGTAAAACAATCGACTATTCTGGATCATTACGCGCGGTGCGTGAAATTGAACGGAAGGCTGGTGTACTCGACGTGTACTATGATGCCGCAGGAGAATGAGGCAGTCGTCGAGAAGTTTTTGGCGGAGCACTCTCAATTTGAGCTTCTGGAACCTTCCGCCATTCTTCGCCGCTACCAGCTCGAATCGTTAACGAATGAAAAATATTTTCGGTTGAAACCTCATATCCACGGAACGGACGGTTTCTTTGCTGCAGTCATGCGGCGAAAGCAATAATGCAGTTGCCCATTAATTTGAACGAGGAGTAGTTATGAAATTCATTATGTATGCCTTCCCGTGTGCCATCCTTCTTCTCGCAGGCTGCGCCAAGACGTCGGAAGACGATCTATGGAAGAAAGCGGAACAGATGCGCACCGCTGGAAACGCGGATTCGACGATTCTGCTTTGCCAATCTATTCTCAGGGATTACCCCCAGGGAAAAGAGGCAGCGCATGCCCTCTTCATGCTTGCAGAGGCGTACAACGGAAAGCAGGATTATCATGCTGCCGTGAACTGCTACTCTGCCTTCGCAGCGAAGTATCCCGATTCGAGTTCGACACCGCTTGCAATGTTCCTCGTCGGCTTTATCTATGACGGTAATCTCCAAATGCTTGACAGCGCGCGGACTGCCTATCAAAACTTTCTCGCAAAATATCCGAACCACGAGCTTGCGGCGTCGGCAAGATCCGAGATCGATAATCTTGGCAAGACGCCCGACGAGATCATCGGCGTGAACAAAGATGTCGCAGTGAAGGCAAAGAAGACAACCAGGAAGAAATAGCAATCCGGCAGATGGATCAGTCGCTGACATATCTCCAGCCCGATGTTGTATCGAAACTTGCGAACATGGAGCTCCGCGCCCGGATGGTCGTTGAGGGCTTTATCACCGGGATGCATAAGAGTCCCTATCATGGTTTCAGCGTGGAATTCGCCGAACATCGGCAGTATATGCCGGGGGACGAAATCCGCAGTGTCGATTGGAAAGTCTACGGCAAGACCGACCGCTACTACATCAAACAATACGAAGAGGAAACAAATCTCAAATCGTACATTATCCTTGATGCCAGTGCCTCGATGTCGTTCGCTTCCGAAGGGGCGAAAGCCAAGGATGGCAAGAGGATTTCTAAACTGGAATATGCTTCATACATGGTGGCGGCCCTCTCGTACCTTATGGTGCAGCAGCGAGATGCCGTCGGCCTGACGGTCTACGACGAAAACATCCGCCTGACCCTTCCGCCGCATGCAACGAAGGCGTACCTCCGCCGGATTCTCGTCGAGCTTGAGAAACTTTCCGCCGGAAAAGGCACGGGAACAGCGCAATCGCTGCATCGAATGGCGGAACGCATCACGCGCCGGGGCCTCATCATTGTCGTCAGCGACCTGTTGGACGACCCGGGTAAAGTGATGGCCGCCTTGAAGCATTTCCGGCATAACCATCACGACATTCTCGTGATGCAGGTCCTCGACCCGTTCGAACGCTCTTTTGCGTTCGGCGGCGACGCCGTTTTCAAGGACCTTGAGACCGCGGAAGAAATGACAACGCAGCCGTATCACATTCAACGGGCATATCAGCAAGAAATGCGGGCGTTCCTTGAGCGGTACAAGCGGGAATGCCGGGAAAACAATATCGACTATGTTCTTCTCGACACGGAGACTCCTTTTGATACTGCATTATTCCAGTACTTGAATAAGCGGAAAAGAATAGGCTGAATTTTGAATTATGAATTGAGAAGGAAGAACAAAGAAAAAAAGCCGAGGACTCTAAGGCCAAACGCAAACAGCTCAACCGCGAAAAGCCTAAAGGCCAAAAGCCAAAAGCCGGCTCCCGCGAGCATTCCTGCATTTAATATCCTCGACTTGGGATGCGGACTCCGCAAACGTCCCGGCACGGTCGGCATTGATGTCAACCCGCGCTCCCATGCCGATGTGATTCACGACCTCAACCGCTTTCCGTATCCTTTCCCCGATGATCATTTCGACGAGATCATCTGTGACAACGTTATTGAGCATCTCGACGATATTCTCAAGGTGATGGAAGAACTTCATAGGATCGCAAAACCGTCTGCTCTCGTGACGATCATCGTCCCTTTTTATTCACATCAACAGGCTCATACAGACCCGACCCACCGCCATTTTTTCGGTGTTCATTCGTTCGATTATTTCATTGGGGGGACAGCGAACGCAGGATTTCAATATTCCGGTGCACAATTTACGTTGCTCTCGGTTGAATTTGAGAAAGGGCTTGCGCAGCGCCACTGGTTTGACCGAATGATCGCTGCGTTTGCGAACTCGCGGAAAGATCTGTACGAAAATCGGCTGGCCAGCTTGTTTCCGCTCCGAAACATCACATTCGAACTTCGTGTTGTCAAATGATTTTGCAGAGAGCGCCGGTCTTGCACAAACGTCAGATTTCGCAGATTGAGAAATGGGAAACGGAGTTGCAGGGGAGTTGACTGCATTGCGAACAGATGTTCGTTGAGAATTTCTTTGCATTTCCCGCCGCCATTGAATATCTTTCACTTCTAAACTCCAAATTTATAGTAAAGTGCTTGAGAGAAATGCCCGTTCTCTCATCATTCCGCCATTAAAAAACCTGGCCGGCACAATACACTCTAAATGCAAGACGAAAATCTCCTCATAGTTAAAGGGGCGCGGGAGCACAACCTCAAGAATATTGACGTTGAGATTCCGCGCGACAAACTTGTCGTCATTACGGGGCTCTCGGGTTCCGGAAAGTCGAGCCTTGCGTTCGATACGATTTACGCCGAAGGCCAGCGCCGTTACGTTGAGAGCCTTTCAGCGTACGCCAGGCAGTTCCTTGGCCTGATGGAGCGGCCCGACGTCGATTATATCGAGGGACTGAGTCCGGCGATCTCCATCGAACAAAAAACCGTAAGCCATAATCCGCGCTCGACGGTAGGAACCGTCACGGAAATTTACGATTTTCTTCGTTTGCTATTTGCCCGGGTCGGCATACAGTTCTGCGTCAACTGCGGCACGAAAGTGCAAAAACAGAGCGTCGACCAGATCATCGATGCCATACTGAAGCTGCCGTCGGGAACAAAGATCCAGATCCTGGCGCCGGTGGTTAGAGGGCGGAAGGGACACTACCGCGAGCTCTTCGAACAGATCGTCCGGGACGGGTTTCTTCGCGTCCGGATTGACGGATCGGTGAAAGAAATCTCAAAAGGCATGAAAGCCGACCGTTATAAGATCCACGACATCGAGATTGTCGTGGACCGCATTGCCGTGAAAAAAGAGAGCCGAAGCAGGATTGCGGATTCCGTCGAAGTTGCGCTGAATTTTGGATCTGGTGTTCTCATCGTCAACGATGGAACCGACGACCATCTTTTCAGCAAGCAATATTCTTGTCCAAACTGCGGAACAAGCTACGAAGAGCCGGCCCCGAACTCGTTCTCGTTCAATACTCCGTACGGCTCGTGCCCCTCATGTGAAGGGCTGGGAGAAAAAAAAGAGTTCGACCTTTCATTGATCCTTCCCGATGAAAAACGCTCCATCAATCAGGAGGGAATCGCCGCGCTGGGAAAACCACGCCAGACATGGTTCTTTAGCCAGGTGCGTGCGGTCCTCAAGAGAAATGGATTTGACTTTGATACCCCGCTGAAGTCTCTTTCCAAAGACGCCCGCCAGGAGTTGTTGTATGGCACCGGAAAGGAAAAGATAGAAATCGAATATTCGCACGGCGGCGGCAGGCCGGTGATCTACAAGCATCGGTTCAGCGGAGTGATCGGCATGATGCAGAATTATTATTCAGAAACTGCATCGCCGAAGATTCGCGAATGGGTGGAAGGATTTATGAGTACAACGAGATGCACCGTCTGCAACGGGGGTCGACTCCGGAAGGAAAGCCTCGCGATCAAACTTGAGGATGCTGCTTCGGGGAAACAAGTGAACATTGCGGATGTTGTTGCATTATCGCTTACCGATGCGCGCGAATTCTTTAGGACGTTGCGCCTCAATCCGCGGCAGACGGAAATCGCAAAACAAATATTGAAGGAAATCAGCCAGCGCATTGAGTTTATGGTCAACGTCGGATTGGGGTACCTGACGCTTGACAGGGCTGCCAGGACGCTCTCGGGCGGAGAGGCACAGCGCATTCGCCTCGCAACGCAAATAGGATCGCAGCTCGTGGGCGTTCTCTATATCCTCGACGAGCCGAGCATCGGGCTGCATCAACGAGATAACCGAAAACTTATCGATTCGTTGAAAGACCTCCGCGACCTCGGCAATACGGTACTTGTTGTGGAGCATGACAAAGAGATGATCGAGCAAGCGGATTTCGTCGTCGATCTCGGTCCCGGAGCCGGCGAACACGGAGGGAGAGTTGTTGCGGCAGGAGAGCCCGGCAAACTAAAAAATAAAAGTGAAAAGTTAAGTGGGAAGAATGGGGAGAACGGTGTTTCGTCGACGATTGAATATCTTCAGGGAAAAAAGAAAATCGAAGTGCCGGCGGAACGGCGCAAAGGAAGCGGGAAATTCCTCACGCTCGCTGGTGCAGCGGGGAATAATCTCAAGAATGTGACGGTGAAGATACCCCTCGGAAAGTTCGTGTGCGTTACGGGGGTAAGCGGCTCCGGCAAGTCATCCCTTGTGAACGAGACCCTTTTCCCCATCCTGTCGAAAAAATTCTATAAGACGAAAATAAGCACGCTCCCGTACCTCTCGCTTCAAGGCGTCGGCGAAATCGACAAGATCATCGATATCGACCAGTCGCCCATCGGACGGACGCCTCGATCAAACCCTGCAACGTACACCGGCATGTTCACCATGATCAGGGATCTCTTTACCCAGCTCCCCGAGGCAAAGATCCGCGGTTACAAGGCAGGACGGTTCAGTTTTAATGTAAAAGGGGGACGGTGTGAGAGCTGCGAGGGTGACGGAGTGCGGAAGATCGAAATGAATTTTTTGCCCGACGTCTACGTCGTGTGCGACGTCTGCAAAGGGAGACGGTACAACCGTGAGACGCTTGAAGTGCACTTCAAGGGAAAATCGATCGCCGATGTTCTTGAGATGACAGTGGAAGAGGCGCTCGGTTTTTTCAGCGAGATGTCCCGGATTCGGCGGAAATTGCAGACGTTGTTTGACGTAGGCATGGGGTACATCAGGCTTGGGCAGCAGGCGACGACACTGTCCGGAGGCGAAGCGCAGCGTGTAAAATTATCCACGGAGCTTTCCAAGGTCGGCACCGGGAAGACTCTTTACATCCTCGATGAGCCGACGACGGGTCTTCATTTCGAGGACGTCAAAATGCTTCTTTCCGTTTTGGATAAGCTTGTCGACAAGGGCAACACTGTGATTGTCATTGAACACAACCTTGACGTTATCAAAACGGCGGATTGGATTATTGACCTTGGTCCGGAAGGAGGGAATGAGGGAGGATATATTGTGGAGGAAGGGACGCCGGAGGAAGTGAGTAAAAACCCGAAATCGTTTACGGGGGAGTACCTCGTGAAGGAACTTGCGGTTGGAAAAGAAAGAGTGAAAAGATAAAAGTGAATAGTTAATTGTTATTAATAGTGAATGGTGAAAAGTGATAAGCCGATCATTCACTATTAACCATTCACCATTTACTCTGGATCAATGAGTCGAACCATTCTCAAAATTCTCATGCTTGTTGTATCCGTCCCGATCATGGCATTCGGGCAGGATTCCACGTCAACGGAATTTCAAAGTGCCGAGACGACGAACTACGAGAATGCGATGGAAATCCTCTCGACGGTCGTTCTGGTTCCTTTGGCGATCGGCTCGACCGCTATTAGTATTGTGCCTCCGAACGGAGGCGTCCTTTTTCGTGATGGGAAAGCGAATGGGATCCTTTCATTCGAAACGGGCATTGGATTTGGAAAGAAAGTTGACCTGAAGCGATTCTCTGATGCGCGTTTGACCTTCGGTTATACACATGTTTTTGCACAGGACCAGAAAGATTTCTTTCGTGTTGAAGGCGAAGAAGATATCCATATATGTTTTGTGGACCGCAGAGAACTTTTTTTATTTGGCGTCAGTCCATCGGCCGGAATCATCAGCGATTTTCCATCAACGGGGTATTCCGTCGGCGTCTCCCCGTGGCTGATGACCCCGTGGTTGTCCTATTTCGGCTTCATTCCGCAGCATACGTTCGGGATCACATACCGCTATAATAAGTATGTCGGGGGAAAAGGGTTTGTGGAAATCACTGCAGGAATGTCTGCCGCCTTTACATGGGGATGGCCATAAAATAAGGGGAATATCATCGACAATAAGCAGAACCCAGCCGCTTGACTATTATTTCCAGAAGCTTATATTAATATATAGTGAAAGCCAATACTTCCCATATCGATTCTATGTGCTGTCGCCCGACTGTTTGTTGTTGTGCAGCGTGCTGTTGCTGTGCAGCGGTCTATAATGTTGATAGAAAAGGAAGGTTGGCAGGCGGTCCGTAAGCGCACCGCGAATGAGTTCTAAAAACACAAACCCTCTTCTATCAATCGAGAAGAGGGTTTTTCATTTTATGCCATCTATCGAAAGGAATCACGGCTATGCCAAACGGAAATTCACTTGTTGATCGGACGGCGCTCAAATTCAATCAAGCGTCCATCATAACACTCGTCGTTCTCGCGTTTGCGCTTCAGCTCCCTTCGCTGCTTGCCGTTCTCGCATTGGTGTTGATCGTGGGAACAGTTGTCCCTTCGGCAGGGTTGTTTAAATTTCTCTATGCCAAAGTTTTGCGTCCCTTGAAACTGCTGCGTCCGGACGTTGTTCAGGAAGACAATTTGCAGCATTTGTTTTCGCAGGGCCTGGGCGGCGTTTTCCTGGTCATTGCGTTCGCATTTCTTGCCGACGGAAGCTTCCCGGTGATTGGCTGGTCATTGTCATTTTTGGTCGCTGCACTCGCTCTTGTAAACCTCACGGTTAATTTTTGCCTGGGTTGTTTTCTTTATCTTCGACTGCGGCGTTGGTCGTTCTTCACAAAAACTCTTTTAAAACGAGTTACAACTAACTAATCATTCATAATAAAGGAGGAATTATGGCATCGAACAGCGGATATGCGCACCCTGAAGTTCTCGTGTCTACCGAGTGGGCCCTGGAGCATCGGAAGGATGCGAATCTGCGCTTCGTCGAGGTAGATGTCGATACGAGCGAATACGAAAAAGGTCATATCGAGGGGGCGATAGGCTGGAACTGGAAAACGCAGCTCCAAGACCAGACACGCCGCGATATACTAAGCAAGGAGCAGATCGAACGTTTCCTTGGGGAATCGGGCGTCGCTCCTGAGACAGTTTTGATTCTTTATGGAGATAACAACAATTGGTTTGCGGCGTACGCGTTCTGGCTCCTGAAATATTATGGGCATGCAGATGTGCGGCTCATCGACGGCGGAAGGAAGAAGTGGGTTGCGGAAGGGAAGCCTCTTGCGACCGAAGTTCCCCGCTACGGATCAAAGTCATACAAGGTCTCGAAGGTTGAAACGGACCTTCGGGCATTGCGCGATTTTGTCTCTGCGAGGCTGAACCAACCAACCCATGGTCTGGTTGACGTTCGTTCGAATGATGAGTATACAGGCAAGATCCTTGCTCCTCCCGGGATGCAGGAATTATCGATGCGCGGAGGACACATTCCCGGCGCGAAAAATATTCCCTGGTCGCAGTCGGTCAACGAGGATGGCACCTTCAAATCCGCAGCCGATCTGAAAACATTATATGAGGGGAAAGGAATTGTTCCAGGTCTGAATGAAATCACCTCATATTGCCGCATCGGCGAGCGGTCTTCGCATACGTGGTTTGTGTTGAAGTATCTGCTTGGTTATCCGAACGTGCGAAATTACGATGGGTCGTGGACGGAATGGGGAAACCTTATCAACGCGCCTATCGAGAAATGATCGGCGTCGGCGAACTTTGGGTGGAGAATCGGGCATAAGTCGCGGCCCGATTTTTTTTTTCTCTCGCTAAGCGTGAGTGCGGGAAAACCATTCCATCATTCCGGGAATGCCCTCGCGGATCGTCGGATTCTTTAGGCTTCCGATAATCTGTTTCATTTTATCGTTTGAGTAGCCGCAGCCTTCACTAAGTACCTGTGCCCACAGCTCAGCGCCGAGATGGAAATTGACGATAGAGGTGAGAGCATCCGTTGATTTGGCAAGGACAGAAACTAGTGAGCTTGGAATTTTTCCAACACGCGCCGTTCGCCCGCTCGCCCGGCAGATTGTTTGGACCCAATCGGCATAGGTCGTTCCACCGTTGTCGACGGCATGGACAATTTGATTCTCGGCGGCTTTGCTGGAAATGGAAAGAGCGATCGTTGAAGCAACGTCATCGACGTGGACGGTTCCCAGCGGAGCTATCCCGCCGTTCGGCAGGGGGATGAGATAAGGGCCAATCCTATTGATGATGCTCAACATAGGTACAAGCCATTCGGCATTTGGCCCGTAAACCAGTGCCGGCCGAATGATCGAATAGGTGAAGCGGGACTTGGTGGACGACTTGATCAGTAATCGTTCTGCCATCCTTTTCCATTTGTAATAAGGATCCGGAAATTCCGTTCCCGTCATGTCTTCCGTCAGAATTTTTGGCAGTGGTTGAGGAAGTCCTCCCGCCATAAAAGCAGAAACAAAAACAAATCGTTCTATCTCCGATTCTCCTGCGGCCGCTTCCAGCAGGAGTCCGAACGATCTTATGTTTTTGGCTTCAAAGTCCTTTTCTCCACTCTTCGCTTCAGCAATGTGAATAACTGCATTCGCGTTTGCCATACAGTCAATGAAGAGCCTGGTCCGCGCAGACGGAGAACCGGCAAACAAGTCCCCCTCAATAAATTCCATTCTTCCGCGAGTTTCTGCCTTCCATGCCGAGAACTTTCCTATCGCCTTTGACTCATTCCTCACTAGTGCGCGCACGCGCCATCCCTGCTCGCACAGCAATTGAACCACACGCGAGCCGATGAAGCCGGTAGAGCCGGTAAGAAAGACCACTTTGTCTGCGTTTGACGACATGGGTGTTGTTTTGTAAGAATAGTGCGTTGAATATTGCGATTTCCGTATATGAAGTCAATTGGCGCCTAATAAATTTAGTGATTTGGGACAAAACGCCGACTTCATTGTCTTGACATCCAAACGTTTTTTCGCAATATTAGCCCGTGCAAGCGACTCCCTAACCATGACTCGATGGCGCCGGACCATCAAGAGCGCCGATCTCCCAAATGACCATCATCAGAGTTTGCTGTTCGCGTATTACACGCTCCCGTGTAGCACTCATCCTGTTTGCCTGCATTTCGTTCTCCTGCAGCCCTACCGCGTATGAGGTGACGTCTGGGCTTCTTGACCAGGGGAAAAATGACGAAGCGATGGCTCTTGCAAGGGTCAATCTTGCGAAGTCTCCGAACGATCCGCTATTCCTGAAATATCTCGGCATCGGACTCTACAATAAGAAGTATTATGGAGATGCCGTAGCCTATTTTGAGCGGGCCCTCGCGACAGATCCGGAGGATGACCAGGCAGTCTATTATCTCGCCTCGAGCTATGAAGCCATAGTTGAGTACGCGAAGGCGATCCAATACTACAGGCGCTACAAGGAACTGACGATTTTCGGTGAGTACAAAGATATTGTGGATGCGCGAATCAAGGTGCTCTACCGTCAGCAAATGCAGATTGAGGCAAAACAAGCGCTTCTTGAAGAATCACAGCTCGATATTGCGGCTGTGCCGACCAACACCATCGCCGTACTTTATTTTGAAAACAAGGGAAACATGCGCAATCTTGACCCTCTTCAAAAGGGGATCGCCGATATGATGATTACCGATTTTTCCAAGGTGCGGTCGGTGAGAATTGTCGAAAGGATTCGTCTACAGAAACTGATGGAAGAATTGAATTTCGGAGAATCGGGGATGGTCGACGAGCGCACTGCTCCCAGACTTGGAAAATTACTCGGGGCATTTCGCCTGGTCAAGGGATCTTTTTTTGATCTGACTTCCGAAAAACTTAGGATCGATGCGCTCGTCGCGCAGACTCGGTCGGGTCAGCTCGACGGCGTTACGGATATTTCGGGAGATATGAAGGAATTTTTCCGCCTCGAGAAGGAACTCGTATTTAAGATTCTGGGGGAACTTAAGATTTCGATCACAGATGAGGAAAGGGAAGCCATCCTCGAAGTTCCAACGGAAAATTTCTTTGCTTTTTTGCAATACTCTCAGGGGATGGATTTTGAAGACAAGGGGATGTATACCCAGGCGATCCAGTCGTACACCGGCGCCGTTCAGTCCGACCCGAGTTTTTCTCAGGCAAGGTCAAGCCTGGCAACTGTGAAGAAAACGCAGGAAATGACGGGCGGTAGTTCCTCTTCGACGGGGAGTTCGTCTCCGCCGCAGTCAGCGCCTCCTCCGCCGAGCAGTGCCTCGATGAAGGCAGACGTTGGAGCGATGTCCGAGCGGGCGTCAGCGACATCGACAAATGTAAACTCCGGCTTCGTTCCAGGTCCAAGTTCCTCGCCCCAACCGACTGCGATTGTAACTCCGCTGCCGGAACCGCCGAAGCCGCCAAAATAATACCAGGAGTTAATGAGAAGTTCGCTACCATACAAGTTTTTCATCCTTTGTGTTTCGTCACTCTTCCTTGCACATTGGCTCGACGCACAAGTCTCGAATGTACTTCAGCTCGGTCCGAGCGGCGGAATCGTCAATGTTGTGAGGGGAACGGCGAATGACAGTATCGTCCTCGCCGGGACGAAGTACAACGGCGTATACCGTTCTGTTGATGGCGGTGCTACCTGGTCTCAAACGTTGAACAACGTTGCCTCCGTCAATGATATCATATTCCATCCCGTAACACCTCTCACCGTTTACGCGGCTACTCAGTCAGGTCTTTTCGTTAGTTACGATTGCGGCGCATCATGGTCGCCGACTTCCTTAACGACACCGACCTCCACAATTGCGATCTATCTGTCCAATCCGCTGATCATGTTCGCCGGCGATGACCGTTCCACGGCACAAGGAAGTAATGGGGTGCTTAAGTCAACCGACGGCGGATTCAGTTGGACTCCAGTCTCGGCTGGTCTTAAGGCAAGCAAAACCATCACGGCGTTGGTGATTGACCCCACGATATCTGCCGGCGGGATCACTGTGTACGCCGGAACGGACGCTGCAGGGATCTATTCTTCCGGCGATGGTGGAAATACGTGGAATGCCTATGTTAACAATGCCGGTCTCGCAGGATCAGGGTTGCGCATTCACTCTCTGTCTCTCGCTCAGGGTGTCGGGTTGACTGCCGGGACTTCCTCGGGAGAATATTTTTCCCCCGGTGGAATACAGTGGATCCCTTTCACGGGAGCTTCAATTGCCGATTCGGTAGTGCAGTGTTCTTATACGCTCGGCGACAGTGCTGCAACGGATACGTTCTATGTCGGTACAAAAGGCAACGAAGAGGCCTTCCAGCCTCGGCCGGACAACGGGGGTCTCTATCGAAGAACCAACCTGGGGTTAGGATGGACGCTTATTTTCAAAGCGTCGATCGATGTCAATTCGATCTTTATTCCTTCGGCTCCGCAGAAAAAAATATATATAGCGACATCCGACGGAATCTATGTGAGCATAGATGGAGGTACAAATTGGAAACGTCAGAGCTCCGGCATGATGAATTCGATTGCTCGAACGGTCGCAGTGCAGAATTCTGGTATGGGATATTTGTTTGCAGGAGTGTACGGCGGCGGCGTTTTCCGGTCGACGAATAAAGGCGCGACATGGGTGCCGTTAAACGACGGAATTGATAACCCGTACGTCAGGGCGGTTGTTGCCGACCCCAAAAACAGTGCCGTGTTGTACGCCGGTAATGTCTACGGCATCTATAAAAGCATTGACACCGGCATTACATGGCAGAGACTTCAGATGTTAAACATTCCCCATGATTCCCTTTCTCCCTTCAACAATAATTTTGAAGACGGTACGATAAAAATTTCTCCTGTCGATTCGCGCAATCTTTTTGTATCCGCACTGACGAAAGAATTCGTCAGCAGCTCGGACGGCGGGGCCACATGGAATTTATTGATGCCGCCGCAAGTTCCGGCATCTCCGCTCGTGGAAAACATTGAATTCGATCCCGTCAATGCATCGACGCTATATTTTTCTGCCAACGGTGTCTGGAAGTCAACGGATTTGGGGAAGTCCTGGTCTTCCATCACCGGTGATTTGCCGCTGACGGCTTCCGTAGGCGGTGCAGTATTCCCGCTCCTCGGTTTTCATCCGAGGGTGGACCCGACGAATCCGGGCGTCATATTTCTCTCGACGATGGCATATTCGATACTGAACAATGTATTCAAGACGACGAACGGCGGAGTTAACTGGACCTCGTTGAATGCATCGGGCTTCGATATCGCATTTGATCCGGTTCATTCGTCGACGGTCTTTTGCGCTGGATCGAACGGAATACTTCGCAGTCCAGATGCAGGCTTGACTTGGACAAGAATCGGCGGCGACCCGTCAACCAATTATTATTCGATCACTCAGGTCCCGGCAGACGACAGCTTGATTTTTGTGGGCAGCAATCGCGGAATTACCAGCGTCGATATCCGCAATTCTCTCGAAATCTCACAGATTGCTTTTGATTTCGGGACCGTGCCGATCGGAAGCGTATCGGGGCAGAACATTACGTTCAAGGACAACGGAAGCCAGAACATCACCGTCTCTGTCGTTTCTCTCGTAGGGCCGCCAGGTTTTTCGTTGCCTGCGAACGCGGTGCCGATGACCGTCAAACCTGGAAATGCCGGTACGCTCACTATTCAATTCATTCCCACGCTGACCGGAGCGTATGTTGCGACTCTCACATTTGCAACCGACGATCCGTCGAATCCGGCGGTCGCCATTTCACTTCGCGGAACCGGTGTTCCGATCACGCCGGTGAAGCGAACCGTTTTGCTCGAGACAACACATGGCGTGTCCTCCAATCTCGGCACAAGCTCAATAACCCAGTACCTTTCGCAGCTTATCCAGGCGTTACAGAGAAGCGGCATTACCGTTAAGGACGATCAATCTGCATTCGACCCACTTGCTTCTCCGTTCGACGCAATTATCATCGCGGCACCCAAGACCTCGTATTCGCTGGTGGAAATCAATAAACTCCATCAGTACGTTTCTAACGGCGGCTTTGTCGTAATGCTCGGCGACTCTGGAAATTCGGACGCAAATGTCCATCTGAACGAAATCCTCACCAATTTTCAGTGGATACAGGATTCGCCGTTCACTCCGACCGGCCTGGCAATGAATTACGATGTGGTCACAGATCCCACGCTGGATTACTCTGCCGCTCCAACTTCGCCGGTACTGTCGGCATTCACCGATACGACGCATCCTTTTGTTAAAGGCGTCCGTTCAGTGATCCCGTTCGGCTGTTCAAGTATCTCGGTTTCGGCGCAAGCTGTACCCTTCCTTAAAGGAAATGCAACGACGATTGCGACGACGAGCGATTCTCTTCAAAAGAAGACCCAGCGTCCGACGCTGGCAGCAATAAGCCAGGTCGGGAAAGGAACAATTCTGCTGATCGGCGATGTCGACATGTGGTCGGACGTTCAAGGGAAAGATACGTTATCACCCCTGCCGACCGGGATCCTTGCAAGGGACAATCTCCAGTTTGCGCTCAATGTTTTTGGCTACACGGGAAACTATTCGGTAAAAATTCCGAACTCGACTTTGAGCGATCAATACCAGATCATCAGTATCCCGTTCGATTTGGAGGATTTTAATATCACGGACGTTCTGAAGGACCTTGGGGCTGCTGACAAAACGAAATGGCGCTTATATGGCAGGTGGGATGGGTCGGAATATTTGGAGTACCCGAGCCCCGGGTTTATGACATTCAAGCGAGGAGAGGGATACTGGCTCATTACCAAAGGGTCTCAATCACTTACATTGGGATCCGCGAGTGTCTCTACTGCTCAAGGATTTTATCCGATCCAACTCGACTCTGGGTATAATCTCATCGGGAATCCTTTTCCATACCCGGTCAGTTGGGCGAATTCTCTGCATTCAACTCCGGATTCCGTCGAGTCGTGGCTCTGGGGTTTCGACGGCACAGGTTTTCAGCAGGTGACGGACATCATGCAGGCGTATACCGGGTATTTTTTGAAAAGTCTCCGCAACGGGGTGACGATCTACATCAACCCGGACCAAGTTTCGACAACGAGCACGCTCGCAAAAACAGCCGGCGTGCAGCGTCAGTTTGGCCAGGGCGAATGGCAGGTACGGATCAGCGCGTCGGACAATGCCGCCGCTGATAATGACAATTTTGCGGGCGTTCTCCGATCGGCGAACGACGATTGGGATGCCCAGGATTTTTCCGAACCTCCCGCTGCGCCGACAGATTATGTGGCTCTTTCTTTCAATCATGCGGATTGGAAAAGTAACCCTGGAAGATATGCAGGCGACTATCGTTCGATACATGCGGACGGAAATTATTGGGATTTCGATATTGCGTCAGCGAAATCCGAAGCTTCAGTCTCTGTCCGTTTTACAAAGGCCGGCAATATTCCCTCCGAATTTGGAATGTTCCTTGTCGACATGAGGACCGAGCGGGTGATCGACGTCGGGTCAGCAATGTCGTACGCGTTCAGCTTCAACCATAATGAAAGTGACCGGTCGTTCCGGCTTATCGTTGGTACAAAAGAGTTCGTTGACAAGAATACAAACGGAATTCCGATTGTTCCGCTTGGATATTCGCTTGAACAGAATTTCCCGAACCCTTTCAATCCTTCGACTACCATTGCATATACTCTGGCGCACAGCGCCCATGTCGAATTGGAAATTTTCAACGTGCTCGGGCAGAAAGTGAGAACGCTTTTTGCCGGCGACCTGAAGATCGGTGCGTATACAGCCGTCTGGGACGGCGCCAATGAATACGGCGCAAAGGTCTCGAGCGGCGTTTATTTCTACAGGATCCGTGCGGGAGAATTTAGCGCAACAAAGAAATTGGTTTTTGTAAAGTAGAACTATTCGAATGCTTGGGCAGTGAGAAAAATTTTTAGACACCCCGGATCTGCGATTTTCTTCTGGATGGCCTTGAGTTATCCTGCCCAGCCGCTTTCGGCCCAAAGTACAGGAGCGTCTTACGACGAGCGCCTCCTATTTCAGGGGATGACGGGCATTACCGTCGGGGCGTCGCAACAGTCATGGAATTTGAAAGACGAAGGGAACGTTGTCGAGCAGTCGGCACCGACGGTGATTTCCATTCCGCTTTCAAATCGCATTCTTCTCTCGGTAGCGAATTCGCCGGCCATTTCGAAACTGGATACGATGACGTTGCAGGGCATAGCCGATACGCGCGTTGGATTCTCATATGTCGTTCCGGGAGATAAACTCTGGATCAACGGCGGCGTCAACGTACCAACCGGAGTGACGAAATTGACTGAAAACGAACTGAGCATCGCGACTCTCATTTCTGAGACTTCGCTGGACTATAATGTCCCTGTGTTTGGCCAAGGCTTGAATGCAAATCTGGGATTTGCCTACGCGTACCAGCTGCAGCGCAGGTTGATCGTTGGGTTCGGCGCATCGTATGTTTATAAGGGTGAATACCAACCGGCGTCGATCGAGGGCTTCAGCGAGAAGTACAAACCGGGAGATGAAATTTCATTGAATGCCGGACTTGATTTTACCTCGTTTTCAAAATTATCGCGCTTATCGGTCGATGTAACCGTGACCAACTATTTCCCCGACCAGCTGGGCGGCCAGAATTTTATTCAATCGGGTCTGCGTTTCATGACGTTCGCGGTGTATTCGGTAAAATGGGGCCCTCTAACGCATCGTCTGTTGGCGCGAACGCGGCTCCGAACGCAGAGCGAGCTCTATAGTTCGGGCGTCACAGAGAAGTTCAAAAGTTCGCAGCATTACGAAGCTCAGTACACTGCATCGTGGTCTCCCGCGGAATGGTTTTCGCTTTCCGTTCTTGGAGAAGGGAAATTGCATACCGGGGACCAAATCCCGTTCGGGGTCGGCATCTTTGAGACTGGAAAAGCTCAGCTCGCCTCCGCCGGGGCCGAAGCAGGATTTTCAATCACGTCGTGGTTCGGCATCGCGTTCAACGCGAAGTACGGGACAGGAAGTGTTGTCATCAATAACATAACGCAGACCGTCACGGGAGTTGAATTCGGCGGCCGCGGGCGAATACAATTTTGAAATGAAAATTCTCAAATATTTCATCATATAGAGGAAGGACACTGTTATGAAGCAACGTCACCATCGTCGTAGTGTTTCGTGGATGACATCGATCGCCCTGCTGCTCTACCTGACCGCATCAGTCGTTCCCGCGCAGGAACCAACGCCGCAAACGATCGCAATTCTCTACTTTGACAACAACAGCGTCGTTGACAAAGATAAGCTCGATCCGTTAAAGAAGGGATTGGCGGACATGCTCATCACTGAGATGTCGAAGATCAAGGGCCTCAAAGTGGTTGAACGGCAGCGAATCCAATCCGTCGTCGATGAACTAAATCTTGGCGAGACAGATCTGGTCGATAAAGGAACATCTCAAAAGATGGGAAAGCTGCTGGGTGCGAAGGTTCTCCTCTTTGGAGGATTCTCCAATTTGTTCGGCGACAAGCTGCGCATTGATGCACGAATCGTTGCCACCGAGACCGGGCTTACCCTCAAAGCGGAAGAAGAAACCGGCGACCTTGACCAATTCCTGACAATGCTGAAGTCGCTCGTGAAGAAGATCTCCGACGACCTCGAGGTTAAGCTGACTTCTGCGGAAGAGGATCAGCTTGAGTCGACGAGGGATGGCAAATTCAACGGATACGTCACCTACGCCCAGGGGCTGAACCTTGAAGACAATGGCCACAAGCTTGAAAAAGAAGGAAAATCGGCGGATGCAGCGGCGATGTACGAAAACGCACGGGCAATGTTCCAGAAGGCCTGGGACGAATCGAACGGCTACGAGCCGGCAAAACAAAAAGTAGAAGAAATGGCAGCGCTGGCCGGGAAACTGAAAAAAGAGACAAAATGAGGAACGCTTTAAACGGAAAAGAAGAAAGTTGCATTCATCATTTGTTCACGATTCGAGGAGATAAGCGTATGAAACGAGTGACTATACTGCTGTGGACTGTTCTCGCGGCAATCATGACAGTGCTGACGCGCGCGCTGGCGCAGGACGCCGAGATGCCGCGGATCATGGTGGTCGTCGACGAGAAGATTGACGACAAGGATGTGACCGCGGCGAAAGTTGCGGGGAAAATTGAAGCTGCATTTCTGGCGAAGGGGTACCGGCTGGTCGATAAGTCGCAGTTTGAAGCAGTGCGTGCACGCGACCTCGCACTCGGCGATTTGAATCCGGCCAAAGCTAAGGAACTCGGCAGGCGGTTTGGCGCCGAATTGATCATTGCCGGCGGAGCACAGGCGGTTCTCGGTGAAGAACGGGAAACGTACGGCATCAAGAACGTCGAGTATACCGCAGACGGCGAGGTACGGGTGATCATCACCGACACCGGAGATCTCATCGCAGTGTCAAGCGCGACCTCGAAAAAAGCGTCTCAGGGAAAATCGCAAGCGGCGTCGAAGGCACTCGATCAGCTGGGCGACACGCTGGCGTCCGATCTTCTCGCGAAAGTCGAAAAGAAGCTGAAGGACATGAAAGATCAGCCGGTGGCCATCCAGCTGGTGCTGCTGGGAGTAACCGACGCGTCGTTGATGAAGATCGAACAGGACCTTCCGGCAAAGATCCCGATGATTCTGAAGATGAAGCTTCGCTATATGGAGGGAGATGCTGCGGTTCTGGATGTGTGGATCCGCGGATCCATCGACGATCTGCGCAAGCAGTTTTCCTCGATGGCGGACTATAAAGTCGAATCGTTCACCGGCAGCCGCCTCGATGTGAACACAAAAGTTTCCGGAACAAAAACGAAGGTCAGCTATGCGCTCCCCGGTGCGCTCGAGATATCGGAATTCAAGGTTGAGAATATTTTTCCCGCGGCATATAATTATTACGCGTTCAACCCTATAGGTCAAATTACAATCGAGAATACCGGGAAGTCCGATATCAAGAATGTGAAGGCGAGTTTCTTCATTCCAACCTATATGCAATTGCCTTCGGAGCAGGTGATCCCGCTGCTCAAAGCCGGAGCGTCTCAAACGGTCCCGGTCTTAGTGACGCTCGATTCGAAAGAACTGCTCGCGATCAACGAAAACACCGTAGCCCAGATAAAGGCTGAACTTTCGTACAGCGTCGGCGGCGAAGCCAAGACGCGAAGCCTGATCAAACCGGTGACGGTCTACAGCAGAACTTCGATCACCTGGTCGCGTCCGAATTCCGTCGGGGCTTTTGTCACGTCAAACGACGACGCGGTGAAGAACTTTTCACGGTATGTCGTCGGCTCCGTGAAGTACGATCCGGCGATCCTCGACGGCGCCCCGCGTAATTTACTGAATGCGATGGCGGTGTGGGAGGGCATTCGCGCCTTCTCCATTAACTATGTCAGTGCACCGTGGAGAGTTGCGGAAGCCGATCTTCTTGACGACGTCCAATTCCCCCGGGAAACGCTGTCGAACCATACGGCAAATTGCAGCGGCAGTTCAGTGCTGCTTGCGGCCTGCCTGGAGAACATCGGCATTCGGACTGCGCTCGTCGGTACTTCCGACCACGTGTTCATTATCTTCGATTCCGGCGTGAATAAGAAGAGCGCTTCGAGGATCAGCGTTGACGAAAAGGATTACATTATCAGGGAAAACACGGTGTGGATTCCGCTTGAAACAACCATCATCAATCATCCTTTTGCCGAAGCATGGAAGCTCGGAGCGAGCGAGTATTACAAGATCGCTGACAGCCAGGGACGGCTCGACATTATCGACATCCGTGCGGCGTGGGAACAATTCCCGCCGGCGAATCTCGCAGCGAACGTAAAAGCATCCGAGCCGCCGCCTGCCGATAAGGTCGGATCTCTGATGAATGACGACATGAAGAACGTTTCTCAAATATCCAGTCAGATGCTGGATAAAAAAGTCGCCGAGCTGAAGAAACGGGGGGATGAAAGATCGTACAACGAAGCCTCGATGTATCTGGCGAACGCCGGACGGTATGCCGATGCGGCCGCGGTATTGAAAGGGTACACGTCGCCGATGGCCAAGAACAACCTCGGCAATATCTATTTGATGCAGGGAGACTCCGCGAACGCATACAAGAACTACTTCGCGGCGCTTGATGCGGATAAGAACGATGGCGGCATTGACCTCAATATGGGATTGCTCCAGTATCTCGGGGGGGACCAGGATGGTACCGTGAGTGCGTTCGCCGCGGCAATTTCCAAATTTCCTTCTCAGGAAAAGGCCTTTGCCGAACTCGGTATCGATCATATCGTCGCCGAGCTGAACAAGACGCGGGGGGCGGAGAAGGGGGCGACGATCGACCGGAACGAATTGCAGAGCCTGCTGTATACCGCGCTGCAGGACGTGGCGGCAAAGAGCGCGACAAGGCCAAACACTGCGCGAATCCGGCGCGGCGAGAACAAATTTGTATTCGGAGGCCGCCGCGGTATCGACCCGACGCAGCTTTCAAACATCAAAGATTTTCTCTATTGGAAAATATGAACTGAATTTTTGTATATTGGGCTGTCCTAAAACCCCGTTTTTGGACAGCCTTTTTTTTTGACCCGATCCATGTGAGATGTAAGAGAGTGTTCATGACGGGGACGCTGACAAAGCTAACCCTTCGGGAAACGCCGCAGGATGACATGAACAATAAAACTATGGCGGCCTGATCCGTAATTCTTTGTCAGATGTCTCCTATCGTTCACTTCAAAATCTACCTTAGCCGGATCATTCCTCCACCAAACTAGGCACGCCCCATGAAAAAAACATTGATGAAGGTGATCGTAGGAATCCTCATAGCAGCCGCGTCGATGGGATTTTCTCTCTTCCTGTTTCACACCAATGCGGTCGAAAACTCCCTCGGCTCAAATTTCTTCCCGGCCCTCGAGCGAAAATCGTATGATGCACTTATTCGTTCGCGAGGGGAACGGCCTCATACCTCGAATGTCGTCATCGTCAAGATCGACGAGAATACGCTGAAAGAGCTCGATTATCCCGTGCCGCGGGACAAGTTCGGCTCACTGCTCGCAATAATTTCCACCTGCGGGGCAAAAGCGATCGGCGTCGATTACTTTTTCCCTACTGTCAAACAGGACAGTGCATCGCAATTTCAGAACAGCCTGTTCCTGAAGCTTGCGGGTCTTTCGAGGAATGTCATTCATGCGGTAGGGCCATTTGTGCCCAGCGAAGAGATCGGCGAACTGAAGGCGAAAGACATCGACAAGGATGCATATGCTGTGCTTCATCCGTTCGCAATACCCGAAAAAGGAGGACGCCTCAATTTTCCGCGCGCGACATATATCGATGAGCGCCCCTTCGATTCTCTTGCGGCTCTCGGAAGCGGCGTCGGGCATGTTCTTCTCAATCCCGATTCCGTCGACGGTATCATCCGTAAGATGCCGTTTATTGTCGAGTATGCCGGCGACTATTACCCCGCGTTCGGCGCGGCCCTTGCATTCCATGCATTGAACATCGACTTGAAATCAATCACGATTACCCCTACGGATGACGGAATGCTCGTCCATGCCGGTCAGCTCGAGATTCCAGTAACCCGTCACGGTGAGATTCAGATCGATTACGCGGGGAAGAACAGCATCTACAAAGAAATCTCGTTCTACGACGTCCTCGATGCGTTCACTCGCGGGGACGCGCAAATCCTATCCATCTTCAAGGGCGCCGTCGTTATTGTTGGACCGACCGCGCGCTCTATTGCAGACATTGGAGCCACACCCGTTTCCGAAAAATCTGCAAACTGCTATGTCCACGCGAATGTCTATGACCAGATCATGACAGATCATTATATCAGCTTCGCCTCCTTCGGCGCTCAGCTGGTGCTGCTCGTCATCTTGACACTGGCTGTCTCCGTGTCGTCGATGCTGTTAAAACTCCGGTGGAGTTTCCCGATCGGAATTCTTCTCCTCGGTGGATACCTCTGGTTTGCCTACTCAGCGTTCGCAAACACCGGAACGATGTACAGTCTTACCGAGCCTACCTTTGCGATCTTCTTCAGCTACGCGGGTGCGATGAGCTACGTGTCAGCGACGGAAGGAAAACAGAAGGCGCAGATCAAAGGGATGTTCCAGCGTTACGTCGACGCCTCCGTGGTGGAACGGCTTATCGACAACCCCTCGCTGCTGAAGCTCGGCGGCGAAGAAAGGGAGATCACGACTCTTTTCGCGGATATCGAGGGTTTTACCCGAATGGCCGAAAAACTTGGTCCTCAGAACACCGTCGGTCTGTTGAACACGTATCTCAGCGAGATGACCAATATCATTATCGAAGATCACGGGACGCTCGACAAATATATCGGCGATGCGATCATGGCATTTTGGGGAGCGCCATTGGACGACACCGACCATGCCGTGCATGCGTGTGCCGCCGCACTGCGAATGCAGAAAAAGCTCGAAGGGCTTCATACCAAGTGGATACATTTTGGAAGACCCGTGGTGAATCAGCGGATCGGCTTAAACAGCGGCAAGGCGGTCGTCGGTAATATGGGAGCTGAAGCGAAGTTCAACTATACCGCCGTCGGCGACGCGGTCAACCTTGCGTCGCGCCTCGAAGGCGTCAATAAGGAATACGGCACGCGTTTGCTGATGAGTGAATTTACGTACCGGCGGGTCTCAAAAGAGGTGCTGGCGCGTGAAATGGACCTCGTCGTCGTTATGGGAAAGACCGAGCCTGTCCGCATCTACGAGTTGATCGCGATGGCGGACGAAGTGCAGAATGACGCGACGAAAAGATTCCTTGACTATTATCACGCCGGGCTCGATGCATATAAAAAGCGGGCATGGAAGAGTGCCAACGATCAGTTCCAGCAGGCCCTGCAAATCCGGCGGGATGATATCGTTTCCAATCTCTATATCCAACGGTCGACGATGTTCATTGATTCTCCTCCTCCCGAAGATTGGAACGGGGTATTCGTGATGACAAAGAAATGATCGAACAGAGGGACTCGGTCTTCGATGTACTTGATGCAATGAAAAGCCCCGGTGAGAGCCGGGGCTTTTTTTTCATGATCCCGTCCACCTGCGCCGATGGACAAGAGTGATGATCGATATTCTGTTAGTTGAGCTTTGTCGGTGTGTGTGATGTCACCGTCATATCATTGGATAGGAAAGTTCCGTCGCTACGGGCGGTCTTGCCAATACCGTGAAGAACGACCTGTGTCGCGCTTCACGCCGTCTTAATCGAGTACGATCCGTTCGCGTTATTCGTAAATGCAACGGATGCTAAATCTCCTAAGCCTGTTGCATCAGCCGTAAGACCGGCGAATGAATTTACGCCTCCGCCAAGCGTAACCGGCTTCGCATAGTATTGCTGAACGAAGATTGTACGTTTTGTTGTCTGATCTATATGGTTAGTATAGCCGCATTCATCATGCCAAATTATAATTGAAGGTAATTCGTCGAATTTTTGCGATCTCCTGTCAATATGGGAGAATATTACCGGACTCTGGTCATTTTTACCTCTTGAATGTGACTCGTAAAAAGCCATAATTAAGAAAGAGATTCGGGAATGCTGAAGCAGGCTAAGGGGTTTAGTATTAGGGAACAGGATTACCACGAGTAGCCAGACGAAAATGGACTATCTGAAGACCTTCATAATACAATGTCCCTATTGCGGAGAATCGATCGAATTGATTGTTGATTTCTCAGTGGAGAGCCAAGACTACACTGAGGACTGTGAAGTTTGTTGCAGACCCATCGTGATATCAGTGCAAAAAGGGGAAAGTGGATCGCCTCAAATCGAAGCGCGGCGGGAGGATGATTAGTGGCTATAACAAAAAAAACTGGCCGCGATTGCGTGCCAGTTTATATTAAAGAAAAATCAACGACGGGCTGAAATCGAACACCGAAGTTACAACTCCCTGTTCACTAACGCCTTCTTCAGCTGTGAAATATGCCACGTGATATTGATCTCTTTTGGACAAGCCTCGATACAATTAAAGATCGTGTGGCAGCGCCATACGCCATCCTGCGTATCGACGATATCAAGCCGTTCATCGGCTGCCTCGTCACGGGTATCGAACGTGAATCGGTACGCCTTCAAGAGCGAAGCCGGGCCGAGGTAGTTTTCATTCGTCCAGAGGGAAGGGCATGACGTCGAGCAGCAGGCGCAGAGGATGCACTTCGCCGATTCGAAAAGTTTCTCAGCGTCTTCGTTGCTCTGCAGACGTTCTGTTTCCGGAGGGTTCGTTTTGCTGATGAGGTATGGTTTCACCAGCTCGTATTTCTTGTAAAAATCCGTCAGGTCGACGACAAGGTCTTTGATGACCGGCATCGATGGAAGCGGCTCCAGCGTAATGACCTTGGTGCAGTCGAGGACCCCCAATAGTATCGAGCATGCCAGGCGGTTTCGGCCGTTGATGCGCATTCCATCCGAGCCGCAAACGCCGTGCGCGCATGAGCGCCGGTACGTGAGCGTTCCATCCGCCGAGCCTTTGATCTTTTCCAACACGTCCAGCACGCGCCACGAATCATCGACTCCGTCCACAACGTACTCTTTGTAGTACGGCGACGTATCGGTCTCGGGATTGTATTTTTGGATGCGAAATGTTACCTGCATTGGACTATCCTTGCTGTAAGTGAAAAACTGCTTTGGGTTCTAGTACACTCGTTCTTTCGGCTGAAATTTCGTAATGGCAACGGGCTTGTACGAGATCTTCGGCTTTCCTCCGTTGAAATCGATGAACGTATGCTTCAGCCACTTTTTGTCGTCGCGTTTTGGAAAATCTTCGCGCGCGTGTGCGCCCCGGCTTTCCTGCCGGTTCAGAGCGGAGACGACGATCGTTTCCGCCGTGCCGAGCAGATGGCGGAGTTCGATCGTTTCCATGAGTTCGGTATTGAACTTCTTGCCATGGTCGGCGATTGAGATCTTCTTATAGCGGTGTTTGAGTTCGTGGATTTCTCCGACGAGTTCCTTCATCATTTTGGCTTCCCGGTAAACCGAGCATTTGTCCATCATCTTTTCCTGCATCTCCGTCCGGATCGCTGCCGCATTTTCGCTCCCTTTGTTCGAGAGAATGCCGTCGATCATTTCCCGCGTTTTTCCGTCAGGGTTTTTGGGAAGGGGAGTGAACTCGGCGGCTTCCAGATACTGCGCGATCGCTTTGCCTCCCCGCCGGCCGAAGACGATGATGTCGAGGAGCGAATTTGTTCCCAATCGATTTGCGCCGTGCACCGAAACGCACGCACATTCGCCGGCAGCATAGAATCCGGGAAGAACTTTTCCTTTTGCATCGAGATAGACGCGAGCGTCGTTATCTGTCGGAATTCCTCCCATGGCATAATGTGCGGTGGGTTGAATGGGAATCGGCTCCTTCAATGGTTCGACACCGAGGTACGTTCTTGCGAAACCGGTGATCTCCGGGATTTTATCGTGAATGACCTGTGCACCAAGGTGGGTGAGGTCGAGATTGACGTAGTAGGTTCCGTCGCTTCCTTTGATGCCCCGGCCCTGTTTGATCTCGGTGTAGATCGCACGCGAGACCATATCTCGCGGAGCGAGATCTTTCACCGTGGGGGCATACCGTTCCATAAATCGTTCGCCGGCGTTATTGCGCAGTATTCCCCCTTCGCCGCGCGCTGCCTCGGAGATGAGGATGCCGAGCTTCCACAACCCGGTAGGATGGAATTGAAAGAACTCCATATCCTCCATCGGAATTCCGTTTTCGTATGCGATATTGCAGCCGTCGCCGGTTCCGATCAATGCGTTCGATGTGATGCGGAACGCACGGCCGTAACCGCCGGTCGCAAACATGACCGCTTTTGCGTGAAACGTATGAAGTTCGCCGGTCGCAATTTCCATCGCAACCACGCCGCAGCAGACGCCCTTATTGATGATCAGGTCGGTGACAAAAAATTCACTGTAGAAGTGTATTCCTTGTTTAATACAGCTTTCAAAGAGCGTGTGAAGCATAACGTGTCCGGTCCTGTCCGCAGAATAACAGGCACGGCGCACGGCGACACGTTTCGAATTCGGGTCCGCGGGATTTTCCGGCCGCGTGTGACCGCCGAATTTTCGCTGCGCAATTTTCCCGTCCGGAGTGCGTGAAAAAGGGAGCCCCATGTGTTCGAGCTCGATGATGGCGCGGATGGCGTCGCGGCACATGATCTCGATAGAATCCTGGTCGCCGAGATAGTCGCTCCCTTTAACGGTATCAAACATGTGCCATTCCCACGAGTCCTCTTCCTCGTTTGCGAGGGCGGCGCAAACGCCCCCCTGCGCCGTTCCGGTATGCGAGCGGGAAGGGTAGACCTTTGATAGAACCGCACAGCTGCGTCCCTGGGGAATTTCCAACGCCGCACGAAGTCCCGCTCCACCTGCCCCGACAATAACGACATCAAACGTATGAACCATTGAAAACTCCGATAAAAAGACTCATGTTCCTGAAATAGATCTTCGAAAGATTGTTGCCAGGCGCCAATGCCAGTGCGTGACCTGCGAAGATCGGTCGAATGAATTAAAATGATAGAATCGTTGCAATGCCAAGGCTGCCAAACGTGATGCCGGCGAGATAGAGAAGCCCGAGAATGCTCCAGCTCATCCAGGCCGGCATCCTGTAATCTCGAAAAATATTCCAGGTCCCCGAGAGGCCATGGTATAAACCAAGGACGACGAAAGAGATCTGGAGAGCTTTATAGAGTGGATTCTGCATCCGGGCGAGGACTGCGTCGTACGTGTGGCCGGAATCAAGATGATAATGCATGAGAATGTAGTGCCCGATTGCGACGACGAACAGCGCGACCCCCGAGACTCGCTGGAGGTACCATGCTGGCGCCCCCGAACCACGCGACCCGTAATATTTTGAAGACATAGCGTCGATCCCTTTAGCTTAAAAATTTATTATTTCACCGCCGCGACGGAGTGAAGTGTATCCTGCGTGAACATGATATAGCCCATGCCGAAGAACAGAATGAGCCCAAGAATTATGACCGCATAGTACAATTTCTTGTGATAGCGTGCGCCTTCTGCCAAATCCACCAGGACGATGCGGATTCCGTTCAACGCATGGAAGAGGAGAAACGCAAAGAGGAACCATTCAAGGAACAGAAATAACGGCGTGCGGAAAAGGAGCATCTCAGAATCAAACGCCTCTTTCCCTTTTTGCAGCGACATCAGCGCGAAGATATGCAGCATGATGTATCCGGTTAGGACGAGCCCGGTAATGCGGTGCAGTACCCATGCCCAGCTTCCGGAAAATTTGTGGTATGCTAGGAGGACTTTTGCCCAACCGCCGGCAGGATAGTTGCTAGACATGAGAATTAAACTCCTTCTTGAAGCGGCAGAATGAATAGTTGTGACGGCATTCGCTGGTGTGTCATGAAAATCTATACCGCGCTACAGGCTGTGAAAACGCTGGTAATGTATGAAACAATTTTTTAAATCTCAACTTTTGATTACCAGCGATGCGAAACCTGCTCACCTGCCGCCAAACGACCTGTGATGGCTCGATTTTTCGAGTGAGGTTTCCGACAGCTGGCCGAACCCTGGACCTCCGGTCGAGTTAAGGATTGAAACTATTGACAAGCGCGATGCTTCATTAATTCGTCAGCGCAACGCTTTCGCTTATGAACTTTCTCACAGAAATGACGCTTCCGAGAAGCCCCAAGAGCGTCCCCGCGGTGAGAATGATGAGGTAAAATGCCGGATCAACATAAACGATCGCCGCCATGTCTCCGCCGAATATCCTAGACGCATACTCGACGACGAAATAGATGACGCCCGAAGAGAACAATCCACCCAGGACTCCCTGGATGATTCCTTCGACAACAAACGGAAGGCGGATGAACATGCGGGTGGCGCCGACGAGCTTCATCGTCGTGATGATCTTTCTCTTTGCATAGATGGCAAGGCGAATGGTGTTAGAGACGAGGAAGATCGCCGTAACGAGCAGGGCGACACCCGCAGCAAGGCTCGCGACGGCAAAGAGCTGCGCGCGCCTGTCCAGTAGCTCGAGGAGCGTCTTCCTGTAAATAATATCATCGACGCCCGGGACAAGTTTGAGTTTTGCGTAAACTACTTTCGCGCTGTCGGTATTTTTGTATTCTTTCTCGAGGTAGATCTTGAACGAAGGAGGGAGAGGGTTAAAGTCGAGAATGTTGTGAATGTCCTCGCCGTACTGCTCCTTAAATATCTTTGCAGCCTGATCCTTTGAAATATATTTCACCTGGTTTACGCCTGGGATCGCGAGAATTTTCCGTTCGACGATCGGAGAGGTTTCTTCGGTCACGGGCTCTTCGAGGAATGCTTCCATTTCGACCCGGTCGCGGAGTGACTCAACGATTTGGTTGGTGTTGCGGAAAACGATCGTGAAGAGACCGAGGAGGATAAGCGAGATGGTGATAGTAAAGATGGAGATGACCATCGAAAGCCGTGCGCGTTTGAAGCCTGAAATTCCTTCTTTGAGAATGTAAAAGATATTCATAGGTTCGTGTCCGTAGACGACATCTTCAACAGGGAGTTACAATATTTCCCGATTCGTACGATCCGAGATTCTTGAAGTAGGCTGTCAGTTCCTGCAAATGGTTCAACGCATTGATACATTCCTTTTCCCGCGCATCCCCTTCGATGTCCAGATAAAACAAATATTCCCATGGGGCACCGACGATGGGCCGCGATTCTATCTTCAGAAGATTGATGTTCCGAAGTGCGAAGACGGAGAGGCATTTGAACAGGGCCCCAGGGATGTTCTTTGTCGAGAAGATCAGCGACGTTTTTGCATTCCTTTTCGGCCTGATCTGTTTTCTTGCGATGACCAGGAAACGGGTAAAATTTCTGTGATCGCTTTCAATGCCCGGCCGCAGGACCTTTAAACCGTAGTCCGTCGCAGCCTGCAGGCTTGCGATGGCAGCGGCGTCCCGGCGGCGTTCCAGGGCGATCATTTTTGCCGCCCCTGCAGTGTCGTAGAAGGGGTTGACCGACACGTTCTTCAATTTGCGCAGAAATTTCTCGCATTGCCCCAGCGCTTGCGGATGAGAATAGACCGCACGAAGGTCCTTGATCCTCACACCGGGGAGGGCGAGCAAATTCATCTTGATGCGGAGTTTAATCTCTCCAACGATGTGAACGCGATGTTTCCATAGCAAATCGAAATTCTGGTGTACGCTCCCGTGAAGCGAATTTTCAATGGGCACGATCGCGAACGCCGAGCGACCCCGTTCGACATCTTCAAATATCTCGTTGAATGTTTGCCGTGCGGCAACCTCGCAGGATCTCCCGAAATAGGCTTTTGCTGCCTGCTCGCTGAACGCGCCGGGTTCGCCCTGATAGGATATTTTTGGATGAGATGGCAAGGAAAGATAATTAAGAATTATGAATTAAGAATTATGAATTAAAAGCGTAAGAGCTAACTCCCTCGTTAAAAATTCGACTCGTCATTCCACCGAGAAATTCTCCATTTGTCGTTTACGCTCGTTCGTTCGAGCGTCAGACTTGCATATCCATCGATGCTGACGATGTCCGTAGGACTGAAGGTGACGGTCAGATTAAAATTCCTCGTAACATTGACCGTCACATCTACTGTATCGCCTTCAACTGGGATGCTGCCGTTCCACACAAGGTCGAGGCTCTGCGCATTCTGGAAAAGTCCGTTCGTCGTGCGCATGTCGTCGTCGCGGCCCCAGGAAACATCAGCGCCGATGTCGTAATCGAGGTAGACAAAAACAAAATCGGGGGAGAGCAGTTGTCCATAAATTGTCGTGTCTTTGAACAAGTACGCTTGTTTGAAATTCTGGAACACACCGTCGATCGTCTTCTGATCTCCGAGAACCGAGCCGTTCGTTTGACTTGAAGTGTCGAGCGCTGGCGCGAATGGATTAATGCAGCCCATCATCGCCGTTGCAAAGGCAATCATTATAGCCGCCGGCTTCATTGGCTGAATTGTCCTTTCAAATCACTCCAAGTCAACGCTGAGCTACTTGCTGATTGGTAGTCTTCCCAGCGTGACACAACCCATGTTCCGTTATTCTTATTCGGCAGCATTAGTATACGAGTGTGTCCGGAATACGTGGTCGGTGCAAGGAAGACGCTGTAGTCGGCGGTATACAGTGATGAATCATTAGCCCCGAAGGTCGTGTACGCGTCGTTTGCAAACGAAACTACCGGAATGAACGAAGGGCCGACGCTTGTCATCACTTTATTGAAATAAATCCGCTCTGATTCTATTGTCCATTGTGAAAAGATTGCAGCGTAATTTCCTGCAGCCGCTTGTGTCGGAGCAAAGACGTACGGTTTTCCAACAGATCCGGCATCCGCAAAAATTTTCTCGTAATCGTTGACGTTCTTATTCGCAAAACAAGATTGCAGGTTGTTGATGAGCACTTGCGGCAATGTTGCCGGCGGATTAGCTGTGTTTCCCGAATTGGGCGGCTGGGATGGCCGTGGTTTCAGCAGGTCGCACGAGCCTGCCGTCACAGCAAGCAGCACACACGCCGGAATGATAAGTCTAGAGCGCAATTCGTCCCTCCAGTGCACGCGACAACGTAGCTTCGTCTGCGAATTCCAGATCTCCTCCTATTGGGAGGCCGCGTGCAATGCGCGTTACATGTACTTTCAACGGCTTGAGGAGACGGGATAAATAGACGGTCGTTGTTTCCCCTTCAACATTCGGGTTCATCGCGAGGATGATCTCTTCGATATCATCGGTGATGCGCGCCAAGAGTTCTTTAACCTTCAAGTCCTCCGGGCCGACATTATCGAGCGGCGACAATGCACCTCCGAGTACATGGTATAAGCCGTGAAACTCGTTTGTTTTTTCGATCGCCATAACGTCGTTAGGTTCCTCGACGACGCAGATGACCCGCCGGTTCCGTTTCGGGCTTGAACACACGTTGCACGGATCGCTTTCGGTAATGTTGCTGCAGACAGAGCAATACCGGACTTTCTCTTTCATGTTGATCAGCGCCTGGGCAAACCCCCCGACTTTTTCACGCGGCATTTTTAGAATGTACAACGCCAGCCGCAGTGCCGTTTTCTTTCCGATGCCCGGCAGTTGGGCGAATTCTTCAACAAGTTGTTCGACCGATTCCGAAGTGTATCGCATCACATTCCCGGAAGATTAAGCCCCGGAATATTCGGCAGCATGCCGTTGGTCACCTTCGCCATTTCGGATTGCGCGAGCTTATTCGATTCTTCAAGCGCTTTGTTGACCGCCGCGACGATCAAATCCTCCAGCATGTCGCTTTCCTGGGGATTGATGACTTCTTTCTCGACTGCGATCTTGAGAATTTGCTGCTTCCCGTTTGCAGTGACCTTCACCATCCCTCCTCCCGATTCGGCGGTAATGGTTCTTTGTTCAAGTTCGGCCTGCACCTGCGCCATTTTTTCCTGCATCTTCTGCACCTGCTTGAGCATTCCCTGCATGTTTCCTCCCATTCCTGGAAAACCTTTCATCTCGACCATCCTATTAAAGTAATGCTGATTGAAAAAAATATTGCCTGAGACAGATGAAAACATCTTTCTCGCCAAAACGCAATTTCCAGACTTGTTTCAAAAAAACACTTTGCGCCTTGCGCCTGGCGAAGCCATCCCTTCGGGATTTGCGTGAGCAAATCTTTTGTCACCCAAACATCTCTTGTTCGACTTCCTGAAAAATAATATGTCCGATCGTGATATGCCCTTCCTGGATCCTCTGCGTGTCATTCGAAGGGACGACGATCGCGAGGTCGACCAACCCTTTCGCCGCTCCTCCGTCCTTGCCGAGAAAACCGATGGTCGGCATTTTCTTTTCGCGTGCTTTGATGAATGCGTTGTTTACGCTCGCAGAGTTGCCGCTGGTCGTGATACCGATAAGCACGTCTCCTTCATTGCCGAGCGCTTCGACGGAGCGTGCGAAGACTGCATCGTAGCCGAAATCATTCGAGCCCGCTGTGAGCGTCGATGAATCGGTCGTGAGAGCAATGGCCGGGAGGCCGGGGCGCTTAATGCCTGGCGCCAAACGAATGACGAATTCCGTCGCGAGATGCTGGGCATCTGCAGCGCTCCCGCCGTTGCCGCAGAGCAGAATCTTCTTCTTGTTGTTGAATGCATTGACGAGGATGTCGATCGCCTTAGAGATGTCGGCGTTGCAATGCTCCGCAATTTTCAATTTTGTTTCAGCACTGGCCTTCAGAGAATCCTGAATGAAGCTTTGACGATAGACGAGCGTGAGCGGGCGATGGGCCATAATACTTCTTTCTGAATTTCCCTGTTGTAGTGACTTCAGCGAACGTGGATTGCCGAGGCGAATTCTTTGACAAGGTCTTGCGACCCATTCTTTTCCAACACATTTCCGGTAACGACAAACTTCGCACCGGCCTTCACCTTCTTGCGGGCTTCTTCTGCTGTACGGATCCCTCCGCCGACGATCAGCGGAACGGAGCAGTAGTTTGAAACGGCTGCGACCATCTCGTCGGGCACGGATTGCTCCGCGCCGCTGCCGGCTTCAAGGTAGAGAAGTTTGAATCCGATATACTCCGCCGCGAGCGCGTGTGCAACAGCAATGTCCGGCTTGTTGCGCGGAAGCGGTTTGGTGTTGCTCATGAATTCCGCCGAGGTGGTCCTTCCCGATTCTACGAGCATGTAGGCAGTGGAAATTGCCTCGAGGTTCATTTTTTTGATGATCGGCGCCGCGGTTACCTGGCTCCCGATGATATGTTCTGCGTTGCGTCCGCTGAGTAAAGATAGATACAAGATCGCGTCAGCTTCTTTTGAAATTTGCTGGACGCTCCCCGGGAATATTACAACCGGCACGCTGGTGTTGTTCTTGATCGTTTTGATGCACTCTTCGAACGTGTCGGCAAGCACCAGGCTTCCCCCAACGAGAAATCCGTCCACGCCGGCGACTTCAGCCTGTTCAATAAATTTCGGAAACGTGCGACCATCGACTTTATCAGGGTCGATCAGGAC
>CAYTOA010000023.1:22252-29408 GCA_964439265.1 uncultured Chitinophagaceae bacterium | reverse complement strand
TTACATCATTCCCCCAATCACCGCCGCCACGCTTCTCAACGCTTCATCAAGTTTCGCCACATCCTTGCCCCCGGCAGTTGCGAGATGCGGTTTCCCTCCGCCGCCTCCGCCGAGTATCTTTGCGACCGCGCCGACAATCTTCCCGGCCTGAAGATTCTTGGTTTTTATGAGATCGTCGGTTACCACGCAGACGAGCGCGACTTTGTCGTCAATAATCGATGCCAGCAGTCCGACGCCGCTGCCGATTTTTGAACGAAGCGTATCGCCGATGGATTTCAACGTTTCCATATCTGGCGCGGCAACGGTCGACGTGACAAGTTTAAATCCGTTGACCGAAGCCGCTTTCTCAATGAGTGCATCGATATCCGATGATGCCGATCTCAGGTTGTATTTTGCAAGTTCTTTCTCGAATGATTTCTTCTTTTCTGCCAGCATGCCTGTATAATCTTCCAGTTTCCGAAACCGCTGCTGCAGCTCGGTAAAGTTCTGCGATAGATTTCGGGCCACGATCGCCTTCGGTATTTCGGGGAGCTGCTCCAGCTTCCGCAGTTCGATATCAAGATTAAGGGTGTCTTCTTTTGACAACGGAGAAGAACCGTCGTTCAACCGAACGATATCTTTTTGAATCGATTGAATTTCATCGATAAGCTGGTACCCGCGTTCTACTAGTTCTTTGTAGGTCTTGTTTTCGTTTCTTAGAAATTCAACTGCGTACTCGTGCGTGATTGCTTCGATGCGCCGCACGCCGCTCGCACTACTCGATTCCGACCTGATCTTGAAATAGCCGATGTCCCCGGTATTCTTCACGTGCGTTCCGCCGCAAAATTCCTTGCTGAAATCGCCGAATTGGACGACGTTTACTTTGTCGCCGTATTTATCGCCGAAGAACATCAACGCCCCCATTTTTTGCGCTTCCTCAAAAGGGATGTTGCGCCAATGCTGAAGCTGAATGTTCTCTTCAATCTTCTCGTTAACAATGTTTTCAATTTCTGCAAATTCCTGCTCGCTGACTTTCGAAAAATGAGCAAAGTCGAATCGTAAATGCTGGGGCGTCACGAGCGAGCCGGCCTGATGGACGTGCGTGCCGAGGACTTTTCGTAACGTGGCATGAACCAAATGCGTCGCCGTATGATTTCGCATGATGGAATGGCGGCGGGTTTGGTCGACTTCCATTTTTGCGCTTCCCGCTGCCGATAGACCCTCATAAATGCTTGTTAATGTTTTGAAATCCTTTACGTAATGAGCAATAAAATTGGATTCTTTTCGTGTATCGACAATATCTACGACCATGCTGCCGACATGAACTCTCCCCGTATCTCCTACTTGCCCACCGGACTCAGCATAGAATGGAGTTGTAGGCTTATTAAGCAGAAAATAATCGGATTCCGGTTTATCACCGGACCGAATACGATTGATCCAAAGCTCGCTTACATCATCTAACTCAACTTCGAAAGAATCGTAATCAAATTTGGCATTCAGGATCTTTTGTGATAATTCCTCAGATGCGCCGGCAACATCGCTCATTGTTGCTCGACCAACACTCCGCGAACGTTTTCGCTGCTCCTCCATGAGAGCCTGGAACCTATTCTCGTCGACTTTCATGCCTTTTTCGTTAGCGAGCAGCACCGTAAGATCCTGCGGAAATCCGAACGTATCGTAGAGCTTGAACGCATCTTCCCCGCTTATAACTTTTAAGTTTAAACTTTTAACTTTGTTCACCGCCTCCTCAAAGATCTCCAAACCCCTGTCAAGCGTCTGATTAAACCCCTCCTCTTCGGCCTTGATTACCCGCTTAATATGTTCCCGCTGCTCTTTAATCTCCGGGAAAACATGCGACATGGTTTGCACGAGTGTGTCGACCAGCTTGAACATGAACGGCTCATGCAATCCGAGATTACGTCCGAAGCGTGCGGCGCGCCGGAGAATTCTTCGCAAGACGTATCCGCGCCCTTCATTTGAAGGGATGGCCCCGTCGGCAATCGCGAAAGTGAGTGCGCGAATATGGTCTGCGATCACCCGCATCGCTATGTCGGCTTCACCATCCTGGCCGTAGGCCTTCCCCGATATTTCGGAAATGTTCTTTATGATGGGAGTAAAAACATCCGAATCGTAATTCGATGAGGGACGCTTGAAATCGCTTTTCATCGCTTCCATCACCGCGCAGACACGCTCGAATCCCATGCCTGTGTCGACGTGTTTCATCGGAAGGTTTTCGAGATCTCCCTTTGCGGTACGATTGCTTTGGATGAAGACAAGATTCCAGATCTCGATCATTTGCGGAGAGCCTGCATTCGCCAGAGACGCAGTTGCATTTCCTTCGGGCGTCAGGTCCATGTGGATCTCTGAGCAGGGGCCGCAGGGACCGGTCTCGCCCATCTCCCAGAAATTATCCTTCTCGCCGAACCTGAGAATATGCGACGGGTTAATGTCGGTAACCGTCTTCCAGAGTTCAAACGCTTCGTCGTCAGTTTTATAGACCGTTGCCCACAAGCGCTCTTTCGGAAGCTTCCATACGCCGGTCAGCAATTCCCACGCCCACGCAATCGCTTCTTTTTTGTAATAATCCCCGAACGACCAGTTGCCGAGCATTTCAAAAAAAGTATGATGATATGTGTCGCGTCCGACTTCTTCGAGGTCGTTGTGTTTCCCGCTCACGCGAATACACTTCTGCGTATCAGCGACGCGTGTGTAATCACGCTTGCCCGTTCCGAGGAAAACTTCCTTGAATTGATTCATTCCCGCATTTGTGAAGAGGAGAGTCGGGTCGCCGTGGGGTATTACCGGCGCGCTCGGTATGATGCGGTGCTGTTTCGAAGCGAAGAAGTCGAGGAACGATTGTCTGATTTCGGGGGACGTCATTTGCTGTTACGGTTCTCTTTCCAATGATCCATTGATTTTCTTAAGGAGTTCTCTGGTCTCGTGGACGTCTTCTTTCTCCTTTTTTCCGGCTTCGATCGCGGTCTCTGCGTATAGTTTTGCCTTTCTCAGGTCGCCGCTTTTATAGAGAAGAGCGGCGTATGTGTCGAGCAGCATATATTTGGGGCTTACTGCTACGACCTCGCTCATCCAGTGCGTTGCCCGGGCGACAATTTCTTTATCGTCACACACCTTATAGATTGTCCAGCTGTAGTTGTTTATTGCATTTTCATCCAGCGAGCCTGTCGAATTTTTTACGCTGTCGATAAGGTCTGCTAAAGCCGTCCACCGGTTGGTGCCGTGGTAGAACCGGAGCCTGTAGTTCAACCTCGTCTCATCGGCAGATCCGCCCACGTACTTCTCAGAGGCGGCGATGACTTTTTCCAATGCCGATTCATCGTTCATAGTGACCGCGTTTGTCAGATCGGATGAGAGGAACGCACTGACAGAACTCTGGACATCGTTAGCGCCGTACATTTTCATCAACATGTCAAAATTTTTATAGACAAATTCCTTGTACTGGTCCGTTACCAAATAGCTAAACCGATAGAGGACCGACCATGCAACTTCGTCCGAAAGGTCCTTCGCAGAGGCCAAGAATGAGTTCACCGTCGCACTGTCGGGCCGTTTTCTAAGGTCGCCTTTGAGGAATGAGTCTTTATAGAATTGCGGGAATCCCGGGTCGAGTGCAGCAGAAATACCGGTCAAATGGTCCTGCCTGGACGGGTCGAGCGCTGTGTTGAGCTCTTGGATGAATTCTTTCGATTTATGGTAGCCAATGATACGGCTGACAACTTTTCCATCTGGCGTAAAAATTAGATACGTCGGAAAAGCATTGACGCGGTATTTTTCCGACATCGTCAGACCAAAACCAGTTTCCATCTCGTAGTGCACCGGAACAAACTTCTTACTAATGAAATTTGCCACCGAGGTATCGGAGAACGTTTCTTTGTCCATCACTTTGCACCAGCTGCACCAATCGGTAAAAGCGTCGATGAAGATCAACTTGTGTTCTCGGGCTGCGATCGTTTTTATTTTGTTCCAGGACGTTGTTGTGTCCTTGAAAGGAATCAACTCGGCTGCAATGCCGCATGCAAAGAGACCTAGGATCATTACCATCAACACAAAGAACCTTCTTCTCATTCGATTCCCTTCGTCATACTTCAATTTGAGTCATGAGTTCAATTTCTTCCAGAATGCGCGTGATCTCCAGGCAACGGGTCAATTCGCCCGTGTACACACATGACTTGCCAGTGTTGTGGACTTCCCACGTCAACGCCTCGGCTTTCGCATGGTCGCACCGCAATGCCTTGATGAGCTGGTTGATGACTTCATCGAATGTGTGGACTTCATCGTTGAATAGAATTGCCCGTACGGGTTCCTTGAGTTTGGTCTCATCGATGACGTCTTCGAGTACATCAGAATCTGTTTGAGGCTTATCACTCATCGTGAATCCTTTTTCGCCGCTAATCGATGAAAAATAACGAAAAATCAACTGCGGTGCAAGGTAATCTCTTGCGGGGAAGACGGGGGATTCATATATTTGATAGAAGGAATTTGCCACGTAATCCCAACGATAAGGAAGCTTTATCATGATTTTCGACATCGAAATGATTAAAAGACTGTACGCCGCACTCCCGGCAAAAGTACAACTCGCCAGAAAGCTTGTCGCACGTCCATTGACGTTGACGGAAAAAATTCTTTATACGCACTATTATGAAACTCCAACAACGGCGGCGGAACGAAGCACGTCATACGTCGATTTTGCGCCCGACAGAGTCGCTATGCAGGATGCGACCGCGCAAATGGCTCTCTTGCAGTTCATGTCCGCTGGAAGAAAAAGGGTTGCAGTCCCATCGACAGTGCATTGCGACCATCTGATCCAGGCGCAGGTGGGTGCGAAGGGGGATTTGTTAAGAGCGAGTGAAGATAATAAGGAAGTGTACGATTTCCTTGCGGGCGTCTCGAATAAGTACGGCATCGGATTCTGGAAGCCGGGCGCCGGCATTATCCATCAGGTAGTACTCGAAAATTATGCATTCCCGGGAGGGATGATGATCGGGACGGATTCGCACACTCCTAACGCGGGCGGCCTCGGTATGATCGCAATCGGTGTCGGCGGGGCTGACGCGGTAGATGTGATGGCAGGGATGCCGTGGGAATTGAAATTTCCAAAAGTGATCGGCATACATTTGACCGGTACGTTGAATGGCTGGACCTCTGCAAAAGATGTCATCCTGAAAGTTGCCGGTATCCTCAGTGTGAAGGGGGGGACGGGAGCGATCATCGAGTATTTTGGCGAAGGAACGAAGTCCATCTCCTGCACCGGAAAAGGCACGATCTGCAATATGGGCGCGGAGATCGGTGCGACGACATCCGTCTTCCCGTTTGATTCGCGGATGGCGGATTATCTCCGCGCGACGGAACGCGCTGATGTTGCAGTCCTTGCAGAAGGTATCGCAGAATTCTTGGTCCCGGATAAGGAGGTTGCAGCCTCGCCGGAAAAATTCTACGACCGTGTTATTGAGATCAATTTGAGCGAGCTTGAGCCGCATGTGAACGGTCCCTTCACACCGGACCTCGCCTGGCCGATCTCGAAATTCGCCGAGGCGGTACGGAGAAATAATTATCCTGAAGAATTGAAAGTGGCACTGATCGGGAGCTGCACAAATTCTTCGTATGAAGATATCGAACGTTCGGCATCGGTGGCGAAACAGGCGCTGGGAAAAGGACTAAAGGCGAAATCAGAGTTCACGATCACTCCTGGCAGCGAGCAGATCCGCGCAACAATTGAGCGAGACGGACAGCTGAAAACCCTGACAGATATCGGCGGGCTCGTTCTTGCCAATGCGTGCGGTCCGTGCATCGGGCAATGGAAGCGCCACGACGTGAAGATGGGAGAAAAAAATTCCATCATTACTTCGTATAACCGGAACTTCACCGGGCGCAACGACGCGAATCCGGCGACGCACGCGTTCGTCGCCAGCCCTGAAATTGTTACTGCGTTCGCGCTGGCCGGCAGACTCACGTTTAATCCGTTAACGGACTCCGTCGTCAATGCGAAAGGGGAAATGGTCAAACTCGACCCTCCGAAGGGCGACGAGCTCCCGAAAAAGGGATACACTCAAGGAGAACGCGGATTCGTGGAACCGGTGCCGGACGGCGGCGCAGTGCAAGTGAACGTGGATCCAAAGAGTGACCGTCTGCAGATTCTCGAGCCATTTACACCATGGGGAAAAAAAGATCTTGAGGGCCTCCGGGTGCTGGTGAAAGTAAAAGGGAAGTGCACCACCGATCATATTTCTCCCGCCGGGAAGTGGTTGAAGTTCCGCGGGCATCTCGACAACATTTCGAACAACATGTTCATCGGAGCGATCAACGCATATAGCGGCGAGGCCGGCAAAGGAAAAAATGTTCTGACCGGCGAGACGAAAGATTTCTCGGCGGTGGCTCGCGACTACAAAGCCCAAGGGATCGGCTGGGTTGCGATCGGCGACGAGAATTACGGTGAAGGCTCGTCGCGCGAACATGCTGCGATGGAACCCCGATTTCTCGGCGGCCGCGCGATCATCGTGAAGAGTTTTGCGAGGATCCACGAGACGAATCTGAAGAAACAGGGAATGCTTGCTCTCACGTTCAAGAATCCATCAGACTACGACCTGATCCGAGAGGACGACGTGCTTGCGATCCGGGGTCTGACGTCATTCGCTCCCGGCACCGCGTTGAGCCTGGAAGTGAAGCACAAAGACGGGTCGATAGACGTGATTGCACTGAACCATTCCTTCAACGAGGGGCAGATCGCGTGGTTCAAGGCGGGAAGCGCGTTGAACACAATGAAGAATTAATAATTAAGAATTAAGAATTGGGGGAGCGATGAAGCAGGGGAATATTGTTCAGGTTAAGAGTTACCAGTTCGCACTTGAGATAGCAAAAACATGCCGATCACTGGTTGATGCTAACAAAGAGCGGGTCATTTCACGGCAACTTATACGAAGCGGAACTTCGATTGGCGGCAATATTGAGGAAGCAATTGGCGGGCAGTCAAAAAGAGATTTTCAGTCGAAACTAAGGATATCTTATAGGGAAGCAAGGGAAACTCATTACTGGTTAAGATTGTTAAGAGATGTAGGAGACATTGATCTTGTTCAGTCTAAGAAGTTGATAACAGACTGTGAAGAACTCTTGAAAATCTTAAGCTCGATTCTAAAAACTTTGCAGTAAAGAAACTAATTCTTAATTC
>CAYTOA010000023.1:16050-22152 GCA_964439265.1 uncultured Chitinophagaceae bacterium | reverse complement strand
AAAATCTTAAGCTCGATTCTAAAAACTTTGCAGTAAAGAAACTAATTCTTAATTCATAATTATTAATTTTTAATTGGAGTTAAAATGTATGATCCGGTAGCAATCCAGCCATTCCGCGATGAGCTCACGAGCATCGGGATCCGCGAACTGCGGAGTGCTGCAGAAGTAGATGATGTGATGAACCAGAAGAAAGGAACGCTGCTCGTCGTTGTCAATTCTGTCTGCGGTTGTGCGGCGGGACGGGCGCGGCCCGCCATCACGAAGGCCCTTCAACATCCCAACAAACCCGACGTGTTGACAAGCGTCTTTGCCGGCCAGGACATGGAGGCGACGGCACGGGCAAGGGAGTGGTTCGGTCAGATTCCCCCATCGTCACCGTCGGTCGCACTGTTCAAAGACGGTGAACTTGTCCATTTCATTCCGAGATTCCGAATCGAAAACCGCGATGCGGATTCTATCGCCGCAGACCTGACAAACGCTTTTGATGAATATTGTGCCGCTGAAAAAGTGAGCGTGTAGCAGCAGAAGTGGGGGATGCAGGCAAATGAGGAAACAGATTGAAAAGAAGAGGGATCGCAATGATGCGATCCCTCTTTGTTGTTTTGCAGTTACTTCTTCTTATACATATCGATAAACGGCGTTAACAATTCCATCGGAAACGGGAAAATGGTGGTCGAATTATTTTCCGATGCCACTTCCGTCAATGTTTGAAGATACCGCAATTGCAACGCTATCGGATTCTTCTGGATGATCGCTGCCGCTTCTCCGAGTTTTACGCTCGCCTGTAACTCTCCTTCTGCATGAACAACTTTGGCGCGGCGTTCTCGCTCCGCTTCCGCCTGCTTCGCCATTGCACGCTGCATCTCCGGAGGCAGGTCGATCTGCTTTACCTCCACCGTTGAGATCTTTATTCCCCACGGCTCGGTGTGCTGGTCGATGATCATTTGAAGTTCATGATTGATCTTGTCGCGCTGTGCGAGCAGGTCATCCAATTCAAACTGTCCGAGGATGCTGCGCAGTGTGGTCTGCGCCAATTGCGATGTGGCATAAATGTAGTTCTCTACGCTCACGATCGCTTTGTCCGGCTGCACCACGCGGAAATACACGACTGCGTTCACTTTGATGGAAACGTTGTCCTTTGTGATGACGTCTTGCGGAGGAACGTCCAGTACTACCGTGCGAAGGCTGACGCGGATCATCTTGTCAACGATCGGTATAAGAAGGATCAGTCCCGGCCCCTTCACGCCGATCATCCTTCCGAGGCGGAAGATGACGCCGCGCTCATATTCAGACAAGATCCTTATTGCGTTGGAAATAATAATGATGCCAAAAAAAATAAGAATGATAAGAACTACTCCAATTGGTTCCATAACAAACTCCTTTTGATAATTAATGGTGAGAGATCCTTGATCTCTTACGACGGCAATGTGTCCCGAACATCCTTCTTTACTCGTAATGAAAGATCGTGCATTTCCGCAACGATGATGCCCGCGTCTTTCGGCAGAGGACCGTCCAGGCTCTCAGCGTTCCATAATTCGCCGTGGACTTTGACCTGCCCTGATGGATTCAGCTTTGTAAATGCTATGCCGTGTTCTCCGATGATCCCTTCGGCGCCGGTTGCCGGTTTGCGCCGCTGTGCCCTGAGCCCCGCGCCGATGGCGAAAATAAAGAATGCCGCCGTGAGAAGAACGGTGGGGAGAATAACATTCAGTGAAATATCCTGAAATTCGAACCATGCATCGGTATTGATAAGCATAATAGAACCGAGAAAAAGTGAAATTGAACCGCCGACCGTGAGCAACCCGTAACTTGTGATTTTGATCTCGAGGAGAAAGAGGATGATGCCGAGGACAATGAGGGCTACTCCTGAGTAGTTGATCGGCAGGGTGTGCATTGAATAGAGAGCGATAAGAAGAGAAATCGCACCGGCAACGCCGGGAAAGACGGCGCCCGGGTTGTAGAGCTCGAACAATAACCCGTAGATGCCTATCATCATGAAAATATAGGCGATGTTCGGATCGCTGAGGATGTCGAGGATTTTGTATTGCCAGCCCATCTCCCACGTTTCAATCGCGGCATTTTTCGTGGAAAGCGATACGGTTCTTTCGCTGGTGGAAATTATTCTTCCGTTCAGTGAGTCGAGCAGGGCAGCCCGGTTCTTGGCGATGAAATCAATGACGTTCTTTTTCAGCGCCTCTGTTTCTGTGATAGACAGGCTGTTGCGCACAGCTTCCTCCGCCCAGAGAATATTTCGGTGTCTTTTTTCCGAAATCGTTCTTATAAAGGCCGCCGCATCGTTGGTAACCTTCTCTGCCATCGTCGAGTCCATGCCGCCCTGCAAATTCACAGGGTGTGCCGCGCCGATGTTTGTTCCGGGAGCCATCACAGCGACATTGGCCGCGAGCGTGATGAATACACCGGCAGATGCCGATTGAGACCCGGCCGGAGATACATAGACAACGACCGGGACCCGGGACGCCAAAAAGTCCGTGACAATCATCCTCGTCGATTTTAACAGGCCCCCGGGGGTGTTCAGCTCGACGACGCAGCAGACAGCATTTCTTTCTTCCGCTCGTTTAATTCCTTCATGGATATAATCGGACGATGCAGGGTTGATTGAACCGTCGATCTTCAGAAAGAGAACGACGCCATTGTCGGCAATCGAGAACTGGGGAAGTGTCAGAAGGATACATAAGGCAAGTTTTTTCATAGCACATCGGGTAGAAGTGTTCGCACCGCGGTCTTCATCGCTCAAAGTACGGAAATTGCACTGGGAAAGCAATTGTGGAGTTATCACGGAAGCAGGAGTGACACCTGTGACCCCGGCAACTGAAATTGCGAGGATTTAAGGATAAATCCGTCTTAGTGAGATATAACGATGACGGCAGTTTGTTGTTTGTCCATCTCCAATTCTTTCTGTTATTCTCGTTCCCGATCTCTGATTGGGAACAAAGCCGCAGAAAGACAGTGATCTTACACTTCCAAACGGAGTCTGGGAACGAGGGCCGAACGAGAATTGTCCGATGCATATCTATTTCAGCTGTCCAATTTCCGATCAAGAGAGTTTGACTATCAAGCCTATTTTTTCTATATTTTCAGGGATTTTTTTATCCATAAATAAATAGAAAGAATTAGCTAAGGAACATCGTATGAAACTACTACTCCAGTTGGGGGTTGTTGCGGTCGTGTTAGCCGCGATCGTGACGACCGGTTTTGAATGCGCATCATCGGAAATGACGAGCGCAAAGTTATACATTCAGCGTAAAGATTATGAAAACGCAAAGACACAACTTCTCAAGGAAGTAGCAAAGAATCCGAATAATGAGGAAGCGTACTATTTGCTCGGAAGTCAAGTTCAATACATGCAGGGGGATTACAAGGGAATGAAAGAATCCTTTGATAAGGCCCTGGCGATCGCTCCGACGCATAAAAAGGAGATTCAATCACTGACCGTCGGCGCGTGGGGGAAATTATACAACCAGGGGGTCGACGAGATTAACAAGGCAATTGACACTGCTTCTTACCTGGATAAGGCCATTCTCTCATTCTCAACAGCCGTACTTGTACTCCCCGAAAGCCTTTTGACTCGTCGAACGCTCGGGGTGGCGTATTTGAGGAACAACGACATGCTTCATGCTGCGGAGCAATTCTCCGTTGCATTTGAGCAGGGAAAAGATACGCTGTCCGCTAAACTTCTCGGGAAAATATATATTGACAGCGGAAACGTCATGAGAGCGGAGTTCACTGCGGCTCATCACCAGCAATATGAGACGATGAAAAATTTGGCCAACATCCATGAAAAGATCAAGACTGCCGATGTTTCGTACTTGCTCGGAGATTCCCTCATCAAAATTACCAAGCCTCAAAAACCGAAAAAAGGCGATACGAAAGAGACGTGGAGGATCGAAAAGTATAACTTAACATTGTCTGTCGAAGACGGATTGGTGGCAAAGATGAAATACGACGGAGACAAACCGTATGCTCCGGCGATCGATTCGACAGAGCTCAAAGCAGCAATCGTCATGTTCGACAAAGCGGTTGCTGCTATGAAAAAGGCGCAGGCTATGTTTCCGGAAGATCCGGATATTTCCGATTATCTGATGAAAGCGTACATCGGAGCCGAACGTCAGGAAGAGGCCCGTACCCTTCTGATTGAACGGGTAAAGAAATTTCCCGACAGCAAGATTGATCACTACAACCTGGGGGTTTTTTTGCTGAAAGATTCGTTGTTCTCGGACGCGATCATAGAGTTCAAAACGGCGTTGGGTCTTGATTCTTCTTTTTCAGACGCCCAATATAATATCGCTGCCACGTATGTGAACTGGGGCGTCGTGGAGCAAGAGAAGTTAAAAGCAGCAGGCAAGGATGACGATGTTTCCTACAAAGAGAGATTCCGATCGGCTCTTCCGTATCTCGAGAACGTGGTAGTTTTGAAGAAGAACGATGTATTGATGTGGGAATTACTGGGTCAGGTGTACGCGAACCTCAATATGAAAGAAAAAGCGCTGCAAGCGTACGATAAGGCTGATGCAATCCGTCAAGGAAAGAATTAAGTCGATCATCTGAAAAGTTATCTCACGCGAAGGCGCTACGTCGCGAAGGTTCTGTTTTTGTCATCATCATGCGGCTTTTCCCAAAGGGATGGCTTAGCCAGCGCCTTCGTGTGATGCTTGCTCGTTGAATAATGAAGGGTGTGAATTAATTACTAAGAGGAAATGCTGATGAGCAATCCACAGCCCCCGCAAGGGCAACAGATCAATATCGAGTTGGGCGAAAAGGAAGCCGAAGGCATTTACTCAAATTTGGCGATCATCACCCATTCACCCGCTGAATTTGTCATCGACTTCACCCGGATATTGCCGGGCGTCCCCAAGGCAAAAGTCTTCGCGCGGATCGTCATGACTCCTCAGCACGGACGTCTGCTCCTGAATGCGCTCAAGGACAATATTGAGAAGTACGAATCCAAATTTGGTGAGATTAAGATCTTGGGGGATGAGCCTCCGACGCCGAATTTCGGGTTTCAGCTTCCCACGAAAACCAAAGAAGAAAAGATCCACTGATTGCTGTGTTTCACCGAGTGACGGACGCCGCAAGTAGGCGTCCGTACTTTTCCCTACCGTGGCCGCTGCTCATTGTATGACGTACATCAACAATTGTCCTGTGCGGGTGACATACATTGTCAGCAGGTGGTTCATTTCATTCAACGAACTGTGGCCTTCCTAATGCCGAATATCGCTTGTGGTACCACTTTAGTCAGGAGGACAGTATGAAGTTTCTCTCCAGGGTGAAGCTTGAAAAAGCTAGAATTATGTTGTTTTTTCTTCTTTTCTTCACGCTTCCTTTTTCGTTCCAATGTGTGAACAAGCTGCTGGACACTAACAAACCAAAAGCGCCATCGTGGCAAGTTCCCCTGAATATTGGGCTCATCGACAGGACGTTCACGTTTGAGCAAATGATCGCGAAAGACCCAAAGTTCGATACCTCCGGCGGCAAAATCGTATACCGACCGTCATCTCTTTTGAACAAACCTACTGCGATCAATCTCCCCGAGTTGAATCCGCTGCAGGCATCGGTAAGCAACAAGATCGGATTGCTCCAGCTTGACGTGAGTGCGATTTCGGGCATCAATGTCGGAGCTTCTCAGTTGTTCCCTGCAAGTCCGTTGCCGTTTACATACCCGGCATTGGGGCCAAATCTCTCGGTGCCACTGCAGCAGTCGGTCAGCAACCCCGCAGCGTTGTATGATTACGTCGTGTTTGAAAACGGCGAAATGACCCTGTCGATAACGAATAACTTCCAGTTCACGGTGACCTTCGCAAACCCGGGAGTACAGCTTATCAACACCGATATGCTTGCAGACCCGGCCATCAACGATTCCGTTGTGGCAACGTTTGTCTTCGCCAGCGGAATCGCACCCGGTGCGACTGCGACTTCAACCGTATCCATCTCCGGGAAAACGATGAGTGCGAACCTGATCTTGAGGTTAACTGCGCAATCGAGCGACATCCAGGGAAAGACGATCAACGCAACCGATAATCTCTCAGCCAGCATGACCATCGACGGCGGCGGTCCAGGAGTGAAGCCGTCGATCAGCAAAGCGAA
>CAYTOA010000023.1:0-15950 GCA_964439265.1 uncultured Chitinophagaceae bacterium | reverse complement strand
GCATGACCATCGACGGCGGCGGTCCAGGAGTGAAGCCGTCGATCAGCAAAGCGAAAATTCAATTGAGCACGCCGTACGACGTAAAGAATTTGCCCGACTCTTCCGTCCAGATCGTGGACGACTCGACAAAGATCAAACGCGCGGAGTTCAGCGACGGCAGTTTTACCGTCAAGATCACGAATAACATTCCTACAAAAATTGCCGTCGATTTCACTTTCAAAGAATTCGTGGATAAAAACACCGGAGCTCGTTTTCAACTGCGCGATGATCTCACCGGAACGGATACCGTTCCAGCGGCGAATTCAGGGACGGGTCTCGCCGGGCAATTGCTCCAGACGGTTTCCATGCCCTCTTATGCCATTCAATCGCAGGATATAGAAACGATCGGCGGCCATGTGGACACGCTTTCTGTACCGAACGTTCATTTTTCTTTAAGGATCAGGACCCTCGCTGCAACACAAAGCCGGGTTGTTATCTCGAAAGATGACTCCGTGGTAGTCCAGATACAGCCGCAGAATAATCACCAATCTCCGCCGAGGAAGACGTACGTTCTTAGCAAGGTCATCGGCAAAGTGAAACCGACGATCGTTCCAATCAACGAAATCGTCAACTCCTCCATCGGAGACATTGGAAACGAATTCACCGCCGACAGTATCAAATTTGATTCGGTTTCGATCACCCTCAACATACTCAGCACGGGTCTGTTCCCCACTGACTTGACGATGAAGATTCTTGGGCTGGACAACAATGGGACTCAACGTGCATCGCTGACAGCGCAAGAGCCGAAGGCGGGAGGCGGGCTGACGGACACTCTTCGGATCAATCCCGGCCAGACGAAGAAGATCGTTTTCGACAAGACAACGAGCACCGGTGCCAACGGTATCGATCAATTCCTCTCTAAATTTTTCAGCGGCGGCAACTCGAGCCTTCCATCGAAACTTCAAGTCGTCGGGCAAGCGGTCGTCGACCCCGCATCCTACTATCAGTACGCGGATAGCACCGGGACGGTGAAGGCGGGAGACAGCGTGCTCACATCGGTGGACTTTTCATTCCCCGTTCACGTTGGCATTATCAATGGAATCTTCAGAGATACTGTAGTGCTTTCGGATACGTCGGGGAACAAGATAGATAAGAAGAATTTCTCGCAAATAGACAGCGGAAATGTCATCTTCACAATCTTCAACGGTTTCCCGCTTCAGATCACCGTTGGCTCGAAACTAATTCCCGGCCTGGTTTCGAACCCTTCGATTCCAAACTCGGACTCAAATGCCGTTTTGCTTTCACTTCCCAAAACCGGATTGATCACGGCGGACAGCGCCCGTTATGCGTCAAAGCCTGGTTCTCCCATCGGGATTACAGGCACGGTAATACCGTTGAGCCCGTCCGATGTGGATAAGATCAATCCCGCACGCTACGTCGCTGTCACTATACATTTGAATACGTCCGGAAGCAACCAGCCGGTTGAGTTCAAGAAAAGTTATTACATCCAATTGAAAGCGTTCCTTAACGTCCGCTACAACGTCAATGTGGATTCACTCACCCATAGCAGCCATTAACAGTGATTCAAAGGAGACAACCATGATCGGCGTTAATGAGAAACAACACTTTACAGGCGTGATAATCGCCGCAGCGTTGGGTGTGCTGATGGTGAACACATTGGAGGCGGGCAACGACCTTGTTTCGGGAAGAACGGTCGGAATGGCGAGAACATTCACCGCTTCTTCGCGCGGTCTTGATGCCCTTGGGCTCAACCCTGCGAACCTTGCGCTCGACGACCGCGGCAGCACGGTTACTTTTGAGATCCTCCCGATTGGTATTGTGGCGGGTAGTGATTTTCTGAATTATAAGATCTATCAGGATGATTTCACGGGTGTCGACAGCCTTGATGCAAACGGTAAACCGGTCCAGAAGAACGGAAAAACGATTCGTAATGCGAAAGTCCTCACCCAAGCCGACAAGGATGAAATACTGGGATTGTTCCCCGGTGGAACATCGCATACGCAATTTTCTACCAACGTCACGGAATTCGGAATGACCGTTCAAAGCGGTTTTCTCGGCGGGATAGGCTTATCTGTCAGCGACCGGGCGGCGGCGAACATTGACATCCCTGAAGGCTATCTGAAAATGCTCCTCGATGCTTTTCCTCCAGAAGGTGCAAATTACAGTCTGGACAATACATCGGTAAAGGCATCCTGGATCCGTGAGTACAATTTGTCGTACGCACGCATGCTCCCGGTTCAATTGCCGTGGGTGAGAGATATTGCAGTCGGCGTTGGAATAAAATATGTGCAAGGTTTCGCGTACTTTGGGACAGACCACTATGCCGGCAATATTCAGGTCACACCTCATGATTCCGCGGGCATCATTTTGTCAGAGCCGATTTCAGGAAACGTTAACTTTCTTCAGTACTCGTCGCAAGTGAATTTCGACAGCACATCGAATGCATCGGAGTTTCTTGGCAAGCCGGCGGGGCGGGGCATTGGCTTTGACATTGGTGTTTCCGCCGAGGTTTTTCAGGCATTGCGGGTAGGCGTGAGCATTACAGATATCGGAAGAATGACGTGGACCCAAAACACCAAAGCTATTCAGGGCAACGGCGGGTTTTCGATCTCGGACTTTAATCAGCAGGACTCTTTGAAAAATGCTTTTAAAGGTGAGAAGCACGACACTACTTCATTTAAAACGAGTCTCCCGACCGCGCTGCACATCGGCGGAGCGCTTCAAGTGGATAAAGCTCCGTTTGTATCTTACTTCCCCGGCCAACTATTAATTGCCGCCGACTTCAATGTTGGGTTTAATAACGAACCAGGTAATACCACGATACCGCGCTTTTCACTCGGCGCGGAATACCGCCCAGTCAATGCCTTTCCGATAAGGACTGGAATTTCAATCGGCGGGAGAGAACGTTTTGAATGGGCGTTTGGTTTCGGTTTCAATACGCCGGTATGGGATTTAGATCTTGGCACGCAAAGCATCGCTCTTCTCACAAATCCGAACAGCTTCCACAACGCATCGATAACGCTAGGAATGCGATTTAGGATTTAAAAGTATTTTTGCGTTTGAACCAGAAAGGCCCGCTCTGCATCGCAGGGCGGGCCTTTTTAATCCAACAGATCTCGGACACTTTTGGGATTGAACTGAAGAATAGACGAATAATGTAGTAAACGATCTACTGACGAAGTGGCCGACATCTAAAAGTTACAGTATAAACCTGCTCAAGTCTTTGTCCTTGACGATGGTATTGAGCTTTTCTTCCACCATCGTTTTTGTGATCACCAATTTCGCCGCCGAGACCTTTTCCGGAGCTTCGAAGAGAATCTCTTCAAGGAGAGATGTCATAATTGTATGGAGACGCCGTGCGCCGATGTTCTCCACTTCTTCGTTCACCTGAGTCGCAATACGTGCTATGGCGCGGATCGCTTCCTCGTCGAATTCGATCTCGATCCCGTCCGTCTTCAACAGGGCGGTGTATTGTTTGATGAGCGCGTTCTGCGGCAGCGTGAGGATCTTGACGAAATCGTCCTCGGTCAGGCTTTTTAATTCAACGCGGATCGGGAACCTGCCCTGGAGTTCGGGAATGAGGTCGGAAGGTTTTGAAACGTGAAAGGCTCCGGAGGCGATGAACAGCACATGGTCTGTCCTCACCATGCCGTATTTGGTCGCGACCGTTGAGCCTTCAACGATCGGGAGCAGGTCGCGCTGGACGCCTTCACGGGAAACGTCGGGGCCGCCCGACCCTCCACGGTTTCCCGCGATCTTATCCACTTCATCTAAAAAGACTATCCCGGAGTTTTCAACCCTGTGGATCGCATCCTTTACGGCGGCATCCTGGTCGATCAATTTCTGAGCTTCCTCCTGGACGAGTATTTTTTTTGCGTCCGCGATCGTGAGCTTCCTTTTTTTCATTTTCTTCGGCATCAGATTACCGAACACATCCTGCAGGTTGACGCCGATCTCTTCCAGATTCATCGGGCCGAGGATCTGCATCGCGGGGAACTGATCGCTCGGTACGTCAAGCTCTATGATCCTGTCGTCGAGCTGTCCGGCTTTGATCTTCTCCCTGAACCGTTCGCGTGTTTTTTCGTTCAATTCTTCGTCGGACGGCGTCTCAGCTGCGGCATTGACATCAGTCTTTGATTTGCGGACGGAAGGGATCAGGATGTCGAGGATCCGCTCTTCGGCGAGGCGTTCTGCTTTCTCCTGAACCTCGCCAGTTCTCTCAGATTTCACCATGACCACAGCCAGCTCGGTCAAATCCCTGATCATGGAATCGACGTCGCGCCCGACGTACCCGACCTCCGTGAATTTTGACGCCTCGACTTTAATAAAAGGGGCATTTGACAATTTCGCCAGCCTTCTTGCGATCTCCGTTTTTCCCACACCGGTAGGCCCGATCAAAATAATATTATTGGGCATGATTTCTTCGCGGAGATTTTCAGGAACCTGGAGGCGGCGCCAGCGGTTCCGCAGCGCGATCGCTACGGATTTTTTCGCTTCATGCTGACCGATAACGTATTTGTCCAATTCACGGACGATCTGAGTGGGCGTCAGTTCGTCCGAGCCTTTTGGATGGTCGATTCCTCTTCCCGCAGGCTGTATTTTCTCGGATGTGCTGAGTGTTTTCATCGTATCACAACTCTTCGATTGAGATGTTCTGGTTGGTATAGATACAGATTTCCGATGCAGTTTTCATCGATTGCGTCACGATTTCTTTTGCTGAAAGTTTTGTATATGCAACAAGCATCCGCGCCGCTGCAAGGGCATACGGCCCTCCCGATCCAATGGCGACAATGCCGTCGTCGGGGGTGATGACGTCTCCCGTTCCCGAGATGATGAACGCATGATCCTTGTCGAGTACTCCGATCATCGCTTCGAGCCGGCGGAGGTATTTGTCGGTCCTCCAGTCTTTCGCGAGTTCAACGGCGGACCGTTCAAGGTTTCCCTGGTGTTTCTGAAGCTTCTCTTCGAACCGTTCCATAAGGGTAAACGCATCTGCGGAAGCTCCGGCAAAACCGACGAGGACAGAGTTGTTGTACAGGCGCTGCACTTTTTTTGCGGTATGCTTGACAACGGTGGCTCCGAGGGTCACTTGGCCGTCGCTGCCGAGGGCGACTTTTCCGTCGCGTGCGAGGCCGATGATTGTGGTAGAGCGAATGGTGTTTTCCATAATGCGTAAGATTGATAAATGGTTAAGAAATTTTCCGCCGAAGCCGCGCAACGGGAATCATCATCGATTCCCGGTATTTTGCGACCGTCCGGCGAGCAATGTTGAAACCCCGTTCGTTAAGGATCTCCGCGATACGGTCGTCGCTCAGCGGCTTGTGCGGATCCTCAGTCTCGAGGATCTCTTTGATGCGGAGCTTGACTTCCTTGTTCGAAACGTCTTCTCCGCTTTGAGTGCTGATGCCTTCGCTGAAGAAGTAGCGGAGTTCATGGACGCCGAAATCCGTCTGCACGTATTTTCCGTTGACGACGCGGCTGATCGTAGAGATATCCATCTTGATCACGGCGGCGATGTCCTTGTAGATCATCGGCTTCAGCCCGTCTCCAAACTCGAAGAACTGCCGCTGCTTGTCGACGATGGTCCGCATCACCCGCAGCATCGTGTCGCGCCGCTGATAAATTGAAGCGATGAACCATTTTGCAGCTTCGAACTTCTGGCGGATGAACGTCTTCGTTTCGGCGTTGACTCCGTTCTTTTTCTTCCGCGACATCATTTCTTTGTAATCTTTGTTGATGCGCAGCGGAGGAACGTTCTTGTCGTTCAGCTGGATGACGAATTCGCCGTCCTCGAAGTGAACGAGAAAGTCGACGGTGACGTAATTTTCCTGAGCCGAAATTTCTCCTTCGCCCGGCTTCGGGTTGAGATGAGAAATCACATCGAGAACTTCCTTGACTTCCGGCAGGGATATCCCGAGGAGCTTTGAAAGCTGCTCGAAATGTTTTTTGGTGAATTCATCAAAATATGTTTCGAGGATAACGCGTGCGAGTTTCTTTAGTCTCGGTTCAAATTCCCGCCCTTCGAGCTGCAGCAGCAAGCACTCCTGGAGATTCCTTGACCCGATGCCCACCGGCTCAAGCCGCTGGACCCGCTTCAAAACAAGCTCGGCCTGAGGGACCGTTAATTGGAGGCCCCGGGAAAGATTGAGATCCTGGACGATCAAGCTTAAGTCCCGGCGCAGATAACCATCCTCATCAATGTTGCCAAGGATCTCATCTGCGACCAGCATACCAGTCTCGGTCAGGTCGACAAGTTCGAGCTGCGTCCTGAGCTTCTGCAGCAGCGGCTCGGGAGCAGACATCGGGATCTCATCTCGATCTTCATCATCTTGCTGATTGTTCGTTTTCGGTGCATACGAATTCTCATCGTTCACAAAATCTTCGAATGTGAACTCCTCGTCCTTCTCTTTCTTTGCCTCAGCTTCGGCGTCCGTCGCCTCTTCGACCTCCGGCGCTTCGTTCTCTGCGTCCTCTTGCGCGAGCTCGATCTCGTCCTCGACGCCCTCTTCAAGGAGGGGATTTTGTTCCAGCTCGGTCTTGATTCGTTGTTCGAGTGCAATGGTAGGAAGCTGCAGGAGCTTGAGGTACTGGATCTGTTGAGGCGTGAGTTTTTGAAGCAGCCGTTGCTGCTGTGAGATTTGAAGCATAAATCCTAAACGCCTCTTTGAGTGTTACATGAACGCTCTTCACATTCGGTTTCAAACCGCTTGAACCATGTCTCCCCGTACGCGCGGACCAATACGTCCTTTAGAAATTTAAAGAGCGGTATTCTCTCGACGCTCCCTTTTTTGAAAGCCGGCTCGCATTCGTGTAAGTACTCAAACTTCAACTGTTCCGGATTGCCGTAAGTAGCACGCAGCGGGAAGAGATGGCAGGAGAGAGGTTTCCGCCACTGAATTTCCTTGTTGTGATACCCTTGCTCGAACGAACATTTCGCGACTCCGCTTTCGTAAAAGACGAAAACACATGCCCTCTCGTCTTTACACTGGGTCGCGTAATATCCGGGCGCACCTTCGACAAGGCCGTTACGCTCGATCCATTCGATGTGGTCATCAGGAAGATATTTCTTGATCACAGGATACGCATCATAAATCTCGTCCACTTCTTCGTCGGTCACCGGAGCGCCGCGCCCGCCGCTCAGGGTGCAACATGCCCCTTTGCATTGACCAAGGTCGCATGCAAAATGGACGTCGGCAATCCTGCCGTCTACGACAATTTCATCGATGGTGAACATAAGGCGTAGAGTCAAGATATGCATTTTTGGGGAGAAACAAAAGGTTTTTTGGCGTGATTATTGTGTTGTGATAGCCGATACCCGGCTGATAGTTGCGGCAACTACATGCGTTGAAACATTTTTCCTGCGAGCTGGCGAACAAGACCCTTAAATTCAAGGCTCAACAAATTGACTAATGTATCCGGGATCGAAAGACCCGACCGCTCCGAAAGCCAGTCGATATGCGCCGGCTCCGATGTCAAAAGGTCGAAGATCATTTGTTCAAAGATCGAGAGCGCAGCAGGTGGCTGCGGCTGCACAAATTTCAGGATGGGGCGGAGAGAAGTCTTTAATTCGGCGATAATGTCGTCGACAGACTGCACAAGTTTTGCGTGTCCGTCTCGTATGAGCCTGTTGGTTCCCAAGCTGTATTTTTCCGTGATGTTGCCGGGGATGCAGAAGAGCTCGCGATTCTGGTCTAGTGTCGCAGATGCAGTGATCATCGCGCCGCCGTTCTCAGCAGTTTCGATGATAAGCGTCCCGAGCGACATTCCGCTGATGATCCTGTTCCGCCGCGGGAAATTACCCGGATCTGGTTTTGTTCCCATGTAAAACTCAGACACGACGGCGCCGCTTTCTTCAATTCGCTGTGCAAGGGTCTTGTTTTCTGAAGGGTAAATAATATCGATGCTTGAGCCGATCACTGCGATCGTCCTTCCACCGCTTCTGAGGGATGAGGAGTGCGCGACAGTGTCGATGCCCCTTGCAAGACCGCTGACGACGCATATTCCCTGTTCCGAAAGTTCTTTTGCGAAACGATCGGCCACGGATTTTCCATACACAGAAGGGCGGCGAGTACCGACGACAGCTACAGCATACTTGTCATTGTTCTCAATCGTCCCGAGGACAAAAAGCAGCGGCGGAGGGTCATAAATTTTCCGAAGATATTCTGGGTACTCGTCGTGCCAGAGCGTGACAATGCGCCCGTTCACTTTGTTGACGAGGGAAAGCTGCTCATCTGCGAACTTTTCCCCGCCGGTAAAGTGAGCGATGGTAGAGGCGAGTCTCTTGTCGATCCCTTCGGCTCGGATCAGCTCCCGGGGGGAAGCGTCGAGCACCGAGGTTGGCGACCCGAAATGAGTGACAAGAGCCCGCAGCCGATTCGCTCCGACTCCCGGAATGGCAGAGAGCCGCAGCAAATCGGAAATATTAATCCCGCCTTGTGGCGTTGAAGTTTGCATGGTTGAAGATAAGAGTATGGCGAGGTCCCCTGAGACCTTTACGGCTGCGTGACATCCAACCCGTCAACGACAGCCACGATGACGGTGTGAACCGGAACGTCCTTTCTTTTCAGCGCCTGCTGAGCGCCTGCACCTTCCTGAATAATCAAGACCGTGTCGCCTACACCTGCATCGACGGTGTCAATCGCAAGAACATCCTTTCCGATCAAGCTTCCGGTCAAGTCGATCGGCTGAACGATAAGCAGCTTGTATTCCTTCAGCGTTTGATTCTTTTGTGTCGACACTATCGTTCCAATGACCTTACAGAGCGTCAAGATGACCTTCTTCCATTCAATGTTATCTCCAGCATACACCCGTAGCACAGATCCAGGTGATGCTGCCAAAGGCTAACTGCTTATTTCCTTCTTGAATCTATCAACGAGGGCGGCCGCCGCTTCGTGCGATTGTGCTTCAGCGATGACGCGGATGATCGGTTCGGTATTTGATTTTCTTAAATGAACCCAGGACGAGGCGAAGTCTATCTTAAGGCCGTCATCCATGTTCGTTCTTTCTGATCTAGAATATTTATCATGCAGCGATCGGAGAATATTGTCGGGCTGCAGCGAGCCCAGCTGGATCTTGTCCTTCACGATCGTGTATTGGGGGAGGCTGGATTTAAGTTCGGAAGTTTTTCCGCCAAAGTCCACAAGGAACTGCAGAAAAAGTCCAATACCGACAATGGCGTCACGGCCAAAATGCACTTGGGGCAGGATCACTCCGCCGCTCCCTTCTCCGCCGATGACGGAATTGAGCGCCTTCATCTTCGATGCGACATTGATCTCGCCGACAGGCGTACGGACAACCTTTGCGCCATACTCCGCCGCGATGTCGTCGACAGCCCTGGTCGTGGAGAGGTTGACAACAACGATGTGGTTTCTTCTTCCGAGTTTGTTTTCAGCGTTGAGGACGAATTTCACGGCCGAAGCAATTGTATATTCTTCGACAAAAGGCTTTCCGTTCTCGTCGATGAAGACGAGCCGGTCGACATCCGGATCAACGGCTATGCCGACGTCGGCCTTTTCGGCGACGACCCGTGTGGAAAGTTCGCCCAGGTTTTCGGGGATCGGCTCCGGCGTATGCGAAAAGACACCGCTGACGTCGCAGTTCATTTCAACGACGGTGCATCCGAATTCCCGAAGGAGCTTCGGGACAATGACGCCCCCCGCGGCATTGACACAATCCACGACGACTTTCAGTTTTCTTTTTCGGATTTGATCCGGGTGAACGTATGGAAGAGAAAGAACGGACGCGATGTGGCTATCGATCTGCGACGAATCGGCTGAATATTTTCCCTGGTCGTTCCACTGTGAGAACTTAAAATTGCCGCGCTCTGCGGTCCCCCAGAATTTCTTATTTTCATCGCTGTTGAGGAACATGCCGCTGGGAGCCAGGAATTTCATACCATTCCACTGGATCGGGTTATGGCTTGCAGTGACGGCGATGCCGCCCGCCGCATTCATCTTCTCGACTGCGAGGGCGACGGTCGGCGTCGGACAAATTCCGATCGCCACGACATTGCATCCCATCTGGAGAAGGGTAGAACTGACGATGTGTGTGATACTCGACCCTGTGACCCGCCCGTCCCGGCCGATGACAATAGTCCCTCTGTTGCAGTATTCGGCAAACGCCGCCGCGTATTTTGCGACAACATCGGGAGAGAGATCCTCACCGACGATGCCGCGGATGCCCGAAATGCTCACCATTAGCGACATGCTGGAATTTCCTTCAAAAAAATCTAAAAGAAAATAAGAAAGAGATTTAACGGAAGCAAGAAGGATGATGCATTTGTCAGATTTCCGAAACCTCGTAGGCTCAACTGTCTACATATGTCATCACATCGGGAATACTCTCGAAAGGTGTGCGTCATCTGTTTTACGGGGAAATTGTTTGTTCGGTCAGTTTGTTGTACTTTGTAGTAGAATTGAACTAATTCTCTTTTCCACTAATGAATCAAGAGAGCTACGAAGATGAAAACCCAGGAATTGAAGATCGAAGGAATGTCGTGCGGTCATTGTGTTATGAGCGTGAAGAAGGAGTTAGGAAAGCTCGATAGTGTAGTCGTGGAGGACGTTCAGATTGGCAAAGCGAAAATTCATTTCGACGAATCGAAAATAACTGCCAAATTGCTCGCTGATACGATCGACGGAGCCGGATATAAACTTGTTGGTGTAAACTGATATTGCCAAGTTGATGCATGATAACGGAAAGCACAAGATGAGCGATATCCATCCACACATATTGAATCTTCCCGTCGAAGGAATGACCTGTGCAAGCTGCGTACTGCGCGTCGAAAAGGCTTTGAAAAAAGTTGACGGCGTGCTGGAAGCGAACGTCAATCTCGCTACTGAAAAAGTCTCGGTGTCGTTTGACGATAAGAAGACGGATATCGAGGCTCTTTCTACAGCAGTTGCCGAAGCCGGCTACAAGCTCCTCCTTCCCGCAGGCGGTCCTGAAACATCGCGGGCGTCGGACAATTTGGAAGCCTCCGATGATTCGCATCAGCACGAAGCGTATGTGCAATTGAAGAAAGAACTTGTCTTTAGCGCGGTGCTTGCGGTTCCGATAATGATCGTCAGCATGGCGAGCATGACGCAGTGGTTCATGCAGTGGTCGCCGTTGACGATGGAGGATGTCAACAAGCTGCTGTTTGTCGCCGCGACTCCGGTCATGTTTGTTTCCGGAAAGAGATTTTTCGCAGCCGCCTGGCGGGTGGGGAGACATTTCTCCGCAGATATGAATACACTCGTTGCGGTCGGAACGGGAGTGGCATATCTCTACAGCGCCGCCGCCGTATTGTTTCCACGACTTTTAGGAGTTCCTGCGGGGGTGCGCTCGGTGTATTTTGATACTGCGACAACGATCATTACGCTCATTCTGATGGGGAGGCTTCTTGAAGCCCGGGCAAAGAGCCGTGCGTCCGGCGCGATCAAGAAACTCATGGGCCTTCAACCGGCGACGGCACGTGTGATTCGCAACGGCATTGAATTGGAAACGGCGATCGGGTCGATCGTCACTGGCGACATTCTCCGGGTCCGCCCCGGCGAGCGGATCGCCGTTGACGGGACGATCACGAGCGGGTTCACGTCCATTGATGAATCGATGGTGACCGGTGAGAGCCTTCCCGTCGAAAAAAGCACGGGAAATTCCGTCGTAGGAGGCACGATCAACAAGAACGGAAGTATTGATTTCCGGGCGACGGCGATAGGCAAAGACACGCTTCTTGCACGGATTGTTAAACTCGTCGAAAATGCTCAAGGCTCAAAAGCACCGATCCAAAAACTGGCGGACAAAATAGCATCGGTATTCGTCCCTGTTGTCATCGGTATTGCCGCGCTCACGTTCGTCCTTTGGTATTTTATCGGTGCTATCGGATTTACTCCTTCCATGATCAATTTTATTGCTGTTCTGATCATTGCCTGTCCTTGTGCGCTGGGACTCGCAACGCCGACGGCGATCATGGTCGGAACGGGACACGGGGCTGCGATGGGCATCCTTATCAAGAATGCCGAGAGCCTCGAACACGCTCTGAGAATTCAAACTCTTATCATCGATAAAACGGGCACGATCACCGAGGGGAAGCCGTCGGTAACAGACGTATTCGTTTTCAACGGGTTCGACAAAACAGAGATGCTCCGGCTTGCAACTTCGCTTGAAAAAAGATCGGAACATCCTCTCGGCCTCTCGGTTGTCAATTATGCAGTGAATCAAAAAATAACGGCGAGTGAATCTATTGAATCGTTTCGTAATTTCGAGGGAAGAGGCGTGACAGCTCTTGTTGAAGGAAAGGCCGCTGCAGTCGGTAATCTTGCTCTTATGGAATATATGTCTATTCCTGTGGCCGACGCCGCGTTGTCGATCCAAAAGCTTTTCGTTGAAGGGAAAAGTGCAATGTACGTTGCCTGCGATGGAAAACTGGCCGGCGTGATCGGTGTTGCCGATACAATCAAAGCAAACGCCAAAGACACAGTGGCGCGTCTCAAATCCATGGGGATCGATACGATCATGATTACCGGCGACAACGAACAAGTCGCTGCGGCTATTTCAAAAGAGGCAGGTATCGACCGCGTCATCGCCGGTGTCTTGCCGCAGGATAAGGCCGCGCACGTAAAGGCGGCCCAGGCTGAGGGAAAAATTGTCGCGATGGTCGGAGACGGAGTGAACGACGCGCCCGCATTGGCACAAGCGGATGTCGGCATTGCAATGGGAAACGGAACGGATATCGCAATGGAATCAGCCGACATCACGCTGATGAAGTCCGACTTGAACGGAATTGTTGAAGCGATCCTCTTATCCCGGAGGACGGTTCGCATTATAAGACAAAATCTATTTTGGGCTTTTGTCTATAATGTGATTGGTATTCCCCTGGCAGCGCTTGGAATGCTGAACCCCGTAATAGCCGCAGGGGCCATGGCATTCAGTTCGGTAAGCGTCGTGAGCAATTCGCTGAGACTGAAGAGCAATTAGAAATTAATAATTAATAATGAAGAATTACTGCTAAAGCATCTTTCGCACACCTCAGACAAGTCTATAGAATTCAATATTGTTAAATTTACATTCTGTGTCCTTCCCCCATTGTCAACATCCACGGCAGAGGCAGGCCGAGTCCCCGCATGAGCATCATAGCTCCCATCAACACTATGGTGACTGCTGCTAACTTGTCCCCCCATAATCGCATTCGTAATTTGAAAAACGTAGAAACAAATCCAACAATGATAAGTGATGGAACAATACCAAGTCCGAACAGCGCCATCGTCATGGCTCCAGTCACCGCGTTTCCGGAAGCCGCAGCCATGATAAATGCAGAGTAAAGTAATCCACACGGCAGGAGCGGGGTCAAAAATCCGATATAGAACTTGCTTTCAATGGAAGGAGAAGAAAGGAGTGCTCCGTATGTTTTGGAATAAAGATTTACAAGGAACGATTTTGCACCTGCGCCAAGAGGAAGTTTGTGATCAAATCCCATACCGGGAAATATTCGCATCATCCATATTCCGGAGATAATAAGCAATACTCCCGCCGCTGTCGAGAACCACGCGCCAATGGACCTCAGTCCGGAAAACCCGCCTCCCAAGGCACCCAAAACCGCACCAACGAAAACATACGACAATACCCGTCCAAAATTATACGCGAGATGTTTCAGGAGAGGATTCCACTTCCCAGCAATGCCGCCGGATCGAAAATGCTCTTGAGTGGAATATGCGGCGACGATCGCACCGCACATGCCAACGCAATGCATACTGCCAAAAAATCCGGCGAGGAAGACGAGTGTAAGGTCCATGATTTTCTTGATGATGTTCCGAACAAAGTACGTAATCCCTTTCCCCATATCCAGAGAAAAATATCCCGGGAGCATATTGAAATAGTAAAAACATTATACTATCTTGGGCAATCAAGTCTATGATTCAGTAGGGAATCGATCGAAGGGCTGACGTAAGAAACAAGAATCTAATTATGAGTTTGCCGGTTGCCGTTATCATTATCATCTCCTTTGTTGTCGTCGCCGGTGCGTTGACGCTTGCCGGCTTTGTCTGGGCCGTCCAGTCGAAGCAGTTTTCTATCAGGCAGCTGAACGAGGGGGCGAAACAAATTTTTGATGACGATGAACCTATCGGCGTGCCGCAGGACATGATATTCAAAAAACCTTCCAATGGCAGTCCAAACCATCACTAAAGAACCGTTCGTATCTTTTGCCTCCGATGCTGCCGAGGACGTTTCTGAAAAACAAGTTCGTGTTCAGATCGACGAATCCGTCACAAGCCCCGTTGTGTTGTATTTTGCCACCGGAATAGGCTGGCTCCTGTTCGGTTCGCTCGCCGGACTCGCCGCTGCAATAAAATTCAATCTCCCCGAGTGGCTCGGAGGCACCCCCTTCCTCACCTTCGGACGGATCCGCCCGGTCCATCTCAACACCGTGATGTACGGCTGGGCATCGCTCGCCGGTGCGGGTATGATCGTGTGGCTCACAGGGAGACTTTGCCGCGTCGCGGTACAGAAAACCTGGGCGCTCTACGTCTCTGCCATTCTCTGGAACCTCGGAGTCCTGTTCGGAGTCGTGTCGTTATTTTTCGGCTACAACCAGGGGATGGAGTGGCTTGAATTCCCGCGGCCAGCTGGCGGGTTGATCGCACTTGGATTTTTGTTCTTTGCGTATTCCATCATCTCGACCTTTCGGAAGCGGCAAGTCGAACATTTGTATGTCAGCTTATGGTACATCCTCGCTTCAATGCTGTGGTTCCCGATATTGTACACCGTCGCAAACCTCGGCATCTATGACGGTGTGACCGAAGCCGCGATGAATTGGTGGTTTGCGCACAACGCCCTTGCGGTCTGGTTCACTCCGGTCGGTCTTGCCGGCGCATACTACTTTATTCCCAAAGTCATCGGGCGTCCCATCTATAGCTACTATCTCGGTCTTCTCGGTTTTTGGGCGTTCGCTCTATTCTATAATTGGAACGGCATCCATCATCTTGTCGGCGGACCGCTGCCCACGTGGCTTGTGACGGTATCGATCGTTGCGAGCGTGATGATGTTTGTCCCGGTCATGGCCGTTGCGGTGAACCATCACCTCACGACGCTGGGGCATTTCAGGATGTTGAAATACAGTCCGACATTGCGTTTCGTTGTTTTTGGTTCAATGAGCTATACGGCGGTGAGTTTGCAGGGCTCCATTGAATCGCTCAGGTCTTTCAGCGAGGTCGCACACTTCACGCACTATACGATCGGCCATGCGCATCTCGGCGTGTACGGCTTTCTCTCGATGATTTTGTTCGGGGCCGTCTATTATATTATGCCGCGCATTGCAAAGTGGGAATGGCCGTATCCAAAACTCATCAAGCTTCATTTCTGGATGAGTGCGGGCGGGATTGCATTGTATGTCATCGCAATGTGCATCGGCGGCTGGATACAGGGAACGATGATGAATGACCCGTCGCTTCCGTTCATCGCTTCAGTGAACGCGACGAAATCGTACCTGTGGGCAAGGTCGGTCGGCGGAACAATGATGCTCATCGGTCATCTTGTGTTTGCCTATCAGTTCGTTCTCATCATCTATCGTTCGGGACCGGCACGATACGTACCGGCATGGTTCGAAGTTCGGCCGACCGCGGCATTAACCGGGGAGACCAAATCGGCATGATGTTCTTCCGCTCATTCATTTTCTTTCTTGGCGTTCTCGCCACGCTCTTGATCGGCTGGGCAGGATTGGTCGGTATTCCCAATATGATGATCTCAGAAGTGCAGCCGCCGAAGGGATTGGAACGCTACACGTACGAGCAGTCGTTCGGACGCTCGATCTATATTCGAGAAGGATGTTTGTACTGCCACAGCCAGCAAGTTCGCCCGGTTGGTTATGGTGCAGACCAGGCACGCTTCTGGGGACGCCCGTCGGTTCCCGCAGATTATGTTTACGACAAACCACATTTATTGGGGACGATGCGCACCGGTCCGGATTTATTCAA
>CAYTOA010000022.1:0-65752 GCA_964439265.1 uncultured Chitinophagaceae bacterium | reverse complement strand
ATATTCGGAAAATAATATCCGAAAAAAGGGGAAGAGAATCAAGGCTCCGTTGGGTATTGACTCAGTTTCATAATGTTCCTTTCTTTCCGAGAAAGAAAGGAACCAAAGAAATCTCTCGAAATCGTAACGGGCGGATTCAATCCCAACCGCACATCCCGTCAATTTCGGTGCCCGAGCAGCTTGTTGACGCCGTAATATTGGCGATATGCACCGAAATTGAAACCCTTCGATTGAATCCTCTCCCCGCTCGCACCTGACGATTTCGAGCATGATCGAACGGCAGTTGGAATTTCAAGCTCGGAATCGGCGGGTTTGTGCGGTGGACGCGATGCGAGCGTTCAGAAAACGGCAAGTATGTGCGATAGCATGAGGGGCCGTTTTCTGAGGCAGGTGCGAAGGAAGGCATCGCGGCAGGGTTCCGATTCCGAGAAGCTCACTTTGCTTCTTTCTCTGGCTACAGAGAAAGAAGAAGGGCTTATCGGAACTCAAAGTGAGTCACTACTCTCCGTTGGGGCCGAAATTGATCAAGCTTGACCATGATACGTTGAAGTTTCCAATTGCACCATGTCACCCTGAGACGCCGCGAAGAGTTACCGCGCGGGGCATTATTAGGGCGCGCAATTGCGATCAGTTGGCGGCGGCTTACGGGGAAGTTGCATTTTTTTACAAATTGCCGTAGTTTGGCACCGCTGTTAATGGGAAAGACGCTAATCCTCATGAACAGGGAGCCGGCACAGACTCATCACCCGAATAATCACCTCCGGCACTAAAATAATTTTGCGGGGAGCAGGCCATGTCTTCGAAATCCAACAAACTAACGATTTCCGCAGTCTAATCGCGGTAAGCGCAGGATAGTATAATTATTAGGTCTTCGGTAACACGATCCCTTCATACAACGACTGCCATTAAGAGAAAACCTCAATGAAATTATTCGCGCTTTTATCGATCTTTGTTCCGTCCTTAGCGTTTGGTCAATGGCGAGTGGCACAGGACATTCCTGAAGACTTTCACATGCATCGCGGGTTCTATTTGTCGCTGACCGGAGGGCCTGCATTTGGAAGTATTACAATTAATGCCACCAACGCAAGTTTCGGAACAATGAAACTGGGCGGCGGCAGTTTTCAATTCGATTTCAAAATCGGCGGTGTCATATCAGAAGAATTAAATCTCATCTTATCGTGCGACGTCATCAGCAGATCCTTTACAAACTCATCAGTCACGATCGACGGCAGTTCCGTAAGTACAATAACGGACGTGACGGCAAGAGATGCGATGTATGGAGTAGGGCTCACAAAATATTTTATGCCGGACAATATCTTTATCAGCGGCACAGTTGGGATAGGAGACTTTACTATGGATGGCAATAACAACTCCTATGGCTCCCGAAGCAAAAGCGGATTCGGATTGCAGGTAAAAGGAGGGAAAGAATGGTGGGTTTCGGATTATTGGGGCCTCGGGGTCGCGGCAGGTCTTGGATATCTTTCGGCGGATGATCAGGCAGATCCTTTTAACCCCGCGTACTCTGCGAGGATATCGACGACAAAATTCTTCGTTGCGTTTAACACAACATTCAATTAACAATGAGACAGCATTGGGGGATTATCTTACTGAAAAGCGAATTGATTACGGAACCCTATTCATGTATTTCTTTGTTCGAACTCAGAACCCGCGGCCGATGTTTCATCTCGATATGACGGCGAACGAGCGGGCGGTCATGCAGAAGCACGTTGTGTACTGCTCCGAAAAAGCCGCAAAGGGAATTGCGATCGTTTTCGGGCCGGTGATGGACCCGAATGGAGTGTACGGCATCGGCGTGTACAACGTTAACGACGAAGCCGAAATGCGGGAAATTATCAAACACGACCCGGCAAACGGGCTTCTCCAATATGAGTTTTTCCCGATGCCGCGGGCCGTCGTCGGCACAATTCGTCCATGATCTAAATATCCACAATCTCGAGCTAGGTCCATGATGTCCGACAAAATCAAATGGCTGAAGCAACCCGAGGAGCACGATTACCCAGCAGCACTTTCGTATCTGTCGCTCATCTTCGACAAAAAGAAAGCGGCCGTTTTCGTCAGCAAGTTGAAAACTGCGCCGGTATCAGAGTTCAAGGCCAAGGATATCTTCAGGGCCTCACAATTATCGCTTCTCGGCATCAGCAATGGCCACCTCGCCAAGGATCAAAAGAAAATCGCGTCTGGGCATGAGCTGTCTCCCCTCCTTCTCGTACGCGATTCCGCGAACGGAAAAGTCATTATCGCTGACGGGTACCACCGGTTGTGCGCGGTCTATTCGAATGATGAAGATGCGGTGATTCCATGTAAGATCGTTTGAGAGAGGGAATGGTTTTAAGTTGTAAGTTCTAAGATTCAGAATTTAGGCTGTGCGTTTCACGATTCACTTTTCACCCTTCACTTTTCACTATTCAAGCACCTCAGAAGCGGCTAGGTGAAAGTACGGAGACATGAGGACAACAGTCTATATAGGAACAAGTCTCGACGGATTCATCGCAACGAAAGATGGAAACATAGATTGGCTGACGCAATTTGAAAGCCAGGAGATCAGCGACAGCTATCAAGAATTCATCAGTACTATCGATGCGATCGTGATCGGACGGGGGACGTTTGAATCGGTTCTCGCATTTCCCTCCTGGCCTTACACCACAAAAGCCTTTCTTGTCAGTACAACAATCAAAGAGGTGCCGGAGCCATTGAAAGAGAAAGTAACACTTCTTTCAATGGAACCGAAAACAATAGTGAATTATCTTTCCGGTCAGGGATATTCGCACGTCTATGTGGATGGCGGCAAAGTGATTCAAGGATTTCTGAATGCAGACTGCATCGATGAGTTGACCATCACACGGGTTCCACTTGTATTGGGAAGCGGCATTCCGTTATTTGGTTTGATGGATCATCTTCTGCGATTCACACATCTTAGGACAACAGTGTATTCCAACGGACTTGTCAAAAGCCGCTACGAAAGATCCCGGGAATGAAACCATCCCTCGTTTCAATGTTCTAATCGCTATGATGAAGAAGATCAGCCTTGCGATAGCACTCGGCGTGCTCTTTGGAGTGGCCGGGTCGTACCTCTTATTTCTGCAAATATGGATTCTGATCCCCTGGGGCATTGCAGGTATTGCGTTGGGATATTGGAGCCGCCGAGGCGAGAGACTCGCAGCCGGTGCATCTTATGGTTTCACGCTGTCATTTGCGTTCATGATTGCAGGTTACAAAGGCACGGATACGTTGATAAGCCGGCTCCCCTTCTTCGCGTTGCTGGGGGTGTTCGGGTCTTTGTGCGGAATGGCGTTGAGTTACGCCGGTTCTTTGTTGAAGAAAAAGAAGAAGGCAGTAAACAGTGAACAGTAGGTAGTAGCTGTTCACTGTTCACTGTTCACTGTTCACTGCTTACTGAACCAATTTATGATCACAACTCTTATATTACCGGGAGTCGGGAATTCGGGGCCGGATCACTGGCAGACGCGCTGGGAGAAACGAAATCCAACATTTCGACGAGTCGAACAGGAAGAATGGGATGCTCCTCGCTGCGAAGACTGGGTTCGGCGCCTCGATGAAGTCATCGCCTCCCTTTCCGGTAAAGCAGTTCTTGTCGCTCACAGTTCGGCGTGCGCATTGGTCGCTCATTGGACCGGGCAGGCAGGCGCTCCGAATACCGCAAAGATCCACGGCGCTCTTCTGGTCGGTCCAAGCGACCCGGACGGCCCCAATTATCCTGTCGGGCCGACGGGATTCAGCCCCGTACCGATGATCACACTCCCCTTTCCCTCGATCGTTGTCGCGAGTACAGACGACCGTTATGTCACGATTGAGCGGGCAAGCGAATACGCCTCCGCTTGGCACAGTAAGCTGGTCATCATTCAGAAAGCCGGCCACATCAATTCCAGCAGCGGACTCGGAGACTGGCCGGAAGGTTTTGAATTGCTCAAACGGCTCCAACACTAATCATCTCACCACCAACGACACACAACTGGACTCTTCCATGAACGAACATCGAGGAAACAACGGGATGAAACATAACAGCGCTTTCGGCGGCATCTATGGATTGGCGTTTATCGGCGCAGCGGTTTATTTTATCCAGCACTCAACAACATTCTGGGAAGGTGTGCTCGGTCTTCTCAAGGCACTTGTGTGGCCTGCCATTGTGATGTACAAATTACTCGACCTTCTTAAGATGTAAGTTCCGGTCATTCAGTTCTCCAAGGAAAACGAACGTTCGATTCGTTCACGCAGAACGCGCCGCAGATCATTGATGTTTACAGCGAAGTATCGAAACGGGAGAAGAGGAAAAATGCTTTATATGGTCATCGAAAAATACAAGACGGCTGGTGCAATTGAAATTTACCGGCGCGCGAAATTGCAAGGACGAATGATGCCGGAGGGCCTGGAATACATCTCGAGCTGGGTCGACAACGCATTCAGCCGATGCTATCAACATATGAAGACAGAAAATGTGAAGCTTTTTGATCGATGGATACTCCAATGGCGCGACTTGGTTGAGTTCGAAGTTGCACCGGTTCAAACCTCCGCAGAAGCGAAGGATAAGATCGCTCCGAGATTGTGAACTGCCGCGAGCTGTTGGACACTTTCTCGATTTCTGATAGCCCCTTAATTTAAACAATCATGCCGGTATGCCTGGGAATTATCATTTAGAAAGGAGCGCAACGGAATCTCTTCGAGAGGATCTAGCTCAACTCTTCAATGGCCACTGACGGCAGGGGCGCGTAGTATGTCCTTCGCTCAGATTAAATAGTACCACTCCCTTGAGATCGGCTTGCAATCTCTTCTGGAAAACATTATCGTGCCTCACGGGTGCTTACCTTATGGACGTGAATAATAGCGCAATTGGAAGCCGGGATTACGACCGTTCAATCGCATGAAGACAAAAATCCTGCAAATAATTCCCGTTCTCCCCTCTTCGGACATCGAGAGGGACATTGCATGGTACAAAGAGAGAGCCGGCTTCGGGGTGTACTTTGCAGACAAAATGTACGCCAGTCTCTACAGAAAAAATCATTGCATCCACCTGCAATGGCATGCCGACACTGCAAGCGACCCGCTCCTCGGAGGCTCCGTCATCAGAATCTTTGTACAGGACGTCAAGCCCCTATTTGACGAGTTTGTACGGCGAGGAACCGTTGCACAGAATTCCTTCAGAACCAAAACGGCCTGGAATACGAACGAATTCGGTTTCTACGACCTGAACAAGAATGCTATTTTTATGGCTGAGGATATCGAAGCGTCTTAACGCGCGATCGCTCCGCCTGGAGCCGCTTATGTAGTCCGGTCTCCAGCTTCCGGTTCACCTTATTCAATCAAATAATATATACTCAATACTATTCTTGAAGAGGTTGGTATGCACAAAAGCACATTGCTTCTCCCGTCGTCAATCCTTGGCTTTGTTATCATTTCGGTCATTGTCGGTTATGCTAAGTGAGATTTTTCCAATATCTGGATTCCTATCTCATTTCTGTTCCTGGCGGTCGGTTTTGTGGTCTATGTCATCCGGGAAACATTTATCGCGATCGAACGGAGATCCTTATCGCTCGAAGAGCGATTAAAGAAACTTGAAGAAATAGACCTCTTTCTATTCATAAGGAGACTGTTGTGCAAAACCATGCGTCCAAAAATACGTTTGACGATTTTGTCGAGGCGATCAACAACCATAACGTTGACGCGATTTGCGCGCTCATGACCGACAATCACAGGTTTGTCGACTCTCAGGGAAACGAAACTGCAGGCAAAGAGACGATGCGCGCCGGGTGGACCGGCTATTTTCAATTGTTTCCGGACTACAAGATAGAAGTGACGACCGTTTTCGCGGAGGGTGAGACCTTCGGAGCGTTTGGATTCGCAGGCGCTGCTTTCAAAGGGCTGAGCGATGTCAAAGATAACTGCTGGCGCCTGCCCGCTTCGTGGAAAGCCGTCATCAAGGGAGACAAGATCGATTTCTGGCAGGTGTATGCTGATGCAAAGATTCCATATGACATCATAGAAAAAAACAGGAAACGATGACCGGTGATGAGGATGTAATGCAATAACTATTGCTGTTTTGATACTCATGGCAGTACGCGAACTCCGCACAAAAGAATTTACCTCCTAATGTTTTTCGTTGCAATGTCTGCAAGAAAGTAGTATCATACCGCCCGGGAACTTACCATACAATCATAGCTGAGGGCTATGCCATTCATCGGTTGCAGAAGCGAGACTATTTCGGCGAAGCGGAGTTTGCAGGCCTGCAACCGGCATTTCAAACCAAACCTCAATAATCACTATGGACATCTCAGTCCTCTATCTCATTTGCCTCTTCCTCACCATATGCCTTTCATGGCCCGCATACCGCTACGTTTTCAAGGACAGCGATTGGGAGGATAAGGTTTCTGAGCAAATTAAATCCCTGTCGAATTTTCTGTTATATTCTGCTGTCCTCCTCTTTCTGTTTGTTATGGCCTTGTACGCGGGCAACGGTTTTCTCGGGTCCCTGATTGGAGGCTTTCTCGGCGGCAGGCACGGATCGATCAGGTATCCCGACCAGCAGAATATTCAGCTCGTTCTTTTTTCGTTTGCGTTCGTCTTTATCGGATTGATCCTGCTCCAATACGGATTCCAAAGGATGTCGGAGTTCCAATTGGCCCGTAATGTGCCTCGCTCCAAGATCCGATCGGCGGCGATCGGCCTCGCAGAAATTCAGGGGAAAGTCCTTCCGCAGCAGCTGTTGACGACTCCGTATTCACGACAGGAATGTGTCTACTATCGGAGTGAATTGCAGGAATACGTGCGGCGCTACACCTCCAACTCCGGGGTGGAATATGAATGGAAAACGATCTCGACCAACTCGCTTCGAATGCCCTTCTGGGCCAAGGATGAAACAGGACAAGTCATCGTCGATCCGGAAGGAGCGGAATTTGAGATTCCTCAAATGCAATCGGGCTTTCTGGGAAGGGACGGCGACGATATCAACGGCCGCACGTTCATAGCGAACGTCGGCGACAAACGGTACAATGAGTCATATCTATCGCCGAACGAAGACGTCTGCGTACTGGGCACCGTCGGCGTTCGCAAGGATACGTCCGTCCACAGAGTGATCCAAAAGGGTAGCAATAATTCCACCTTCATCATTTCCGGCAGCACCAAAACCGAGTTGAACGCTGCGCTGAAATGGCAAATGCTTGCAGGCCTGTTCTACGGAAGCAGCATGTTCATAGTCGGGCTCTTCAAGATACTTCAGTTGTCTGACCTATTATAGGAGGATCGATCATGATTCTTGTCTTTGGCGCAGTCGTCTTGTTGTTGATCGCAATCATTGTCGGCTACTTTGTCTCTCTCTACAACGGACTCGTATCCCTGAAAAACAGCATCAGCAAAGCATGGAGCAATATCGACGTGCTCTTAAAGCAGCGGCACGACGAACTTTCAAAATTATTGGAAACCGTAAAAGGATACATGAACTTTGAGAAGGACGTCCTCATCAGAGTCACGGAGGCACGGTCGGCATATGCAAACGCGAGAACCATCCCGGAAAAGGCAAAGGCGGACAACATGATGTCGTCCACGCTGAAATCGCTGTTCGCAGTCACTGAAAACTATCCTCAACTCAAAGCCAACGAAATGTTCGCTCAGTTTCAGGGGCGGATCACCGAAATTGAGAGCGAGATCGCCGACAGGAGGGAATTCTACAACGATTCAGTGTACACATTTAACACGCGGATCGAGCAGATTCCCGACGCATTCATCGCGCGGATGCTGAACTACACTCCGAGAGAACTGTTTAAAGTCGCCGAAGCGGATAAACAGGATGTCGAAGTCAAGTTTTGACATCGCCAATTTCAACCCGCATGGAACACACCATCGTTTTTATTACGGCATATGTCTTTGAAGTCGATGTTGTTCGTACAGCATTCACAAAGGTGAACATTCCGTTCTACGTACAATCGGAGAGCCTCGGCGGGGTCAGAACGGCGTTCGAGGCCTCTACGGCTGCCAGATTGGGGCGGAGGTGGCATTTCCTCGTCCGAGCCGGAGCCAAAGCCAGGAGCATCCTTTCAACGCTGTCCTTGACGATCGATTCCGACGCAAAGCCGTTTTTTAAAGCGCCCAGGGCTGCCTTCAGGAAGAACCTGCGGAAGGCAATTTTTGTTATCTCTCCGGTCATCGCACTTCTGTCGTACTGCTTTTTTAAAGCTCTCGTAAACTGCTGACTGCAACATGCGAATAGAATAAATATATTGAATTGGAGCTTTCAGGTGGAAACTATCCAAACTAACGCGAACTTCTCAAACTCGATATACTTCCACAATTTCAGCCGCCGGCTCATGTTCAGTGAGCTCGAATTCAGCGACCAGTTCCATTTCATGTGGAGCTGGTTCTGGAGAGGCGTATGTATCACCATCCTGGTATCGCTCTGTGCGATGATCGCCGGAGGAATCGTGGGTGCAATGTTCGGCATCGTTGCGGTGATCCTCCATAAAGACATCCACGCTGCAATGGGCCCCTTGCGGATGCTCGGGTTTGCTGTGGGTCTGATCGTCGGCTTTGCCGGGCTTTTTCCGCTGATCAACTGGCTCACAAAGGCAACCTTTGGGAACTATGAACTTTGGATCGTGAAAACGAGAGACGAATAACGTTGCTGAAAACTCTAATCAACTAATTCTCACACGCTTTCTGCTGTTCGAAGGAGATCCTCGCCATGGAAGTGCATGTAAACTACCTCGCCGTCCTCGTCGCTGCACTGGCAAACTATGCTATTGCGACAGTCTGGTATGCGGTCATATTTGCCGGCCTCTGGAAAAAACTCACGGGCATCCAGGAAATGAAACCGTCCCCCGTAAGCATGATAACGGTTTTCATCGGATCGTTCGTCATGAGCTTTGTTCTCCTCCATTCGATCGCGTTCGGCAATGCGTATGTGAAGATGGAAGGAGTCTCCGGAGGTTTGATGGGGGGTTTCTTCAGCTGGCTCGGATTCATTGCTCCTGTAACAATGACCAACGTGATCTACGAAAAGCGTCCGTGGAAGCTCTGGATCCTCGACAACGCATTCTGGCTCGTCTCGCTGCTGGTGATGGGAGTGATTCTTTCCTGCTGGCAATAGCGGAACTCGCAAACATATGTTCACCGGATGTGTGTATGAAAGATTCAAAGAACGATCCGCTTCTCTGTTCGAATTGCGAGACAGAAGTTCAAGCTGATGATGAGTTCTGTCCGGAGTGTGGAGAGGTGTTTGCCGAAAATGTCCGCTGCGTCCTCCACCCTGTGGAGACGGCTGCCGGCGTTTGTATCGTATGCGCACGGCCGTTTTGCGAAGAGTGCGGCGGCAGAGTTGAACATCATTTTCTGTGTCATGAACACGAAACTCTCCACATCTCCGAAGGAATGGCGAGAGTCTACCGAAGTACCGATGCGGCCGAGGCGGTCTATGCGAAAACTGCTTTGGAAGAAGCCGGGCTTCATCCGCAGCTTTTTTCCCGCAAGTCAAGTCCAATCTCGATCGACGGTCTTGACTACACGCTTTTCCCGGCGCCGGGAGAATTTGGCCGGCGAGCCATTGACGACGGTTTCACTGTGATGGTCCCATGCCAGGAAGTTGTACCTTCTGAAAAGAAACTGCGCGAAGAAGAGTTTATTGAATAACGCCGGTGGGCGGCCAAATGTGCCAACACTGCCGGACAACAACGAATCGTAGGAAGGAGTCTTAAAGCATGTCAGCTGTCATTCTTGAATTGGAACAGCGCCAATCAGTTCTCGGTCGCACATGGATGATCTTCATGGGTATCATCAATTTTGCGCAAGCCTTCTATGTCCAGAATATCTTGCGATACATTGACATCGTGTTTGGCATTGTGCTTCTTGCGGGGGGATTCTACTTTTGGAAAATATACAAACCCAAAGCCGTAACGTTTGATGATTCAGGCATCCGCGGAAGAATCGGGCTCGGGAAAAATCTTAAATTGCAATGGAATGAAGTATCAAGCGTCGAGGTTGCAATGTACACGATATCGATACTTCCAACAAAGGGAAAGCATTGCGTCATTGACCTCAGCAATATTACATACCAGAAGCATCAGGAGGTAAAGCCGAAAATCGCCGAGTTAGCGAAATCAAAAGGCGTTGAAGTCATCGCCCATTGATGAATTTGAACCAACCAATCTATTAACAAGTGCGCCGGAGGATTTGTGAGAGAATTTATGCTGCTCATCCGCAACCTGATCGACCACCAGTCGCAATGGCCGGCCGAACGACATCAACAATTTTTACAGAAATGCGAGAAGTATATCAGCGGGCTGACTGCACAGGGGAAATTAAAATCAGCCCAGCCGATGGTAAGAGAAGGAGCAATGATCTCGGGCTCAAGCGGAGCGTGGCAGGAAGGACCTTTCAGCGACACGAAAGAAGTGATCGTCGGCTACTATCACATTCTCGCCGGAGACCTAGCTAAGGCCATTGCCATCGCAAAGGGAAATCCGGAGTTTAAATTTGGAACCACCGCACGTGTGGAAGTCCGTCCCATAAAATTGAAGGAAGAAAAGACCGGATTTGTCTATCCGAAATAGATACTCTCCCGCCGATTACGAAGTTCGCGAAGCGATCCCTTCAGGAGATGCCTTCGGCAAGATCGGCGGGATCAGGGTGACATATGGTTGTCGATTTGTTCATTACTCTTAAGCACTTCACGATCGGATGTCTCGTTGCATTTGTAACCGAATAGCCGTAGTTTTCAGTGGATTCAATTGGAGGGGGAGTTCACAAACCTGCCGAACTACCTCTCGGTGACCGCAACATCCTTCGGGGAAGATCTGTAATGGCAAGATCTGGCACATACCCGACTTAATTCAACATTTTGCCGTGTGAAACATATTCAGGGAGCTTCTATGTCACCACTGAAAAAGTTCATGCCGACGTTGGCCGCGGTCATGATCATACTCGCGCCCATTTCCTGCAGTAAAAATGCGCCCACTGAAAATGGCAGCGAGGGCCTTCGCATAAATAGAATGTACCACGCGCAGACGCCTTTGATCCCCGATTCTGAATTTGCCTTCGTGCGGACGTTGTTTCGACAAAATAATCTCGATTTGTCTAACCTGCAGATATACAGTTTTCAATCGGATCAGGGCTCGTCCTACGTGAGAGCATATCAGTTCTATTTGGGGCTGCAGTTTTTCATGAATGATATGGTGTTTGTGTTCGACCAGTTCGGGACATTAAGCTCACGGTCCGGAGCATCAATCGGCAGTTTCCCGCTCGATACGATGCCTATCGTTTCGATGCACGATGCCGCCATTCTGTACGACAGTCTCATTGCAGCTGATTCCTGGTACAAAGATTCACTGAGCACATTCCGAAGGAAGGGATTCGATGCCGAGCTGGGGATCTACGATCTGAACGTAGGAAGAGGTTACGGATTCCCTGACTATATCTTGAGCTGGAAATTGACGGTTAATGGCAGAGGAGAATGGCCCGTCGGATATATGATGGCAGATTCGTCGAAGGTGATCTATTACAGCAACGGGATTATTATTAACTAGAAGTTCCGCCAATGCTCCCGACGATGCATAAATCTCCTGCCAATCACGGAGTAACGCCTTAGGGAAAAGGGGCAAGACTAAAAAGACAACATGAAGCATCCTGAAATAAATTCTAAGAAAACGGGGATCCCAACCATTAGAACATTACAAAAGAGGAAAAAATGAAACACACATATTATCTGTCTCTCGCCTTACTGTTTTTGGCCTTCCTCGTTTCATCGTGTGATGGGCCGACCGGTCCTGACGGCAGAGACGGCAATGCGTATGCGGCCGTCACCAGTTCGGATGGAACACTTGATTTTTCCACAAGCGTATTTGATTCTTTTCCTTCGCTCTTCTATTACGAGGAATATTACCGCACAGACCCGGGAACGTACCAGTTCTCTTTCACAACTAGTTATTATGACGTACTAGGATTTTATCATTCGGCAGACTGGTACGGAACTTATTCCATCTCCATTAATTACGGGGACCCCGGAGGCAGCGGCAAGCCCTTCTGGCAGCGCGGAGATCCCGGAAGCGACGGTGCCGATAATTACTATCAATTGGACTGCACGTTCGACTATGGCTTGGATGTATATAAAGGACACTCTCTCTCAAAGTCCGTCGCCCCGAATGCCGACACGCTGGTCGAAGGGAAAGTCTACACAAAAGATTTTTCCGACGGTAAGTACAAAATCCACATCGAATCCCGGATGAAATTTCTATCGACAAAGAAGGTAAAATAATAATCCAAGACTCCTGTTGAGATCGCTGAGATCCAGTATTCGAACAATTGAAAACGGCCCGGCGCACGGCGTCTGACGGTCTATCCAGTCCACGATAACAAACGGATCTATGAACCGGACGCACATAAGCATCATTCTCCTGGTTTTCATTCTTTCTTTCGCCGGGTGCGGCAGAAGCAATTACTTTTTGCGCCTTGATACGCCTCCGGATCTGGAAGGCTTCCTCGGTTTCCGATGGACTGCCCCGACAGACGTCATCGAAAGACATTTTCTGCAATACAGCAGCGGATCCGTTCCGATGCCGGAATTGGCTACCAGCTTTGTCCCCGCGTATTCGAATGTCATGTTTCTGTCCAAACGGGCTGTTACATGTCAATTCTTCACCGGGCCAGGAGGATATTACGAAGCCAAACTAATTTTTAGAACGACGGAGGCATCATCCGCCGAAGACGTGCGCTATTTTCAAGAACGATTGTCGGAAGTCTACGGGCGGTCCCGCGGCGGAGCCAGCTACGCCGATCCATATGCATTGGAGAACAGTATGGTGAATTATACGTGGCTTGATGGCAGCCTAGAGTTAACATTAACACCGGACACAACCATCGTTATAAGCGCCTTCGAGCCTCGACCAAGGATTGAACCGCATGAAATTCCTAAGGTGAGGCTTAATTAGATACGGCGTATGAATAGAAACATACTGTGCAGGCATCGTATGATTCTTATTCCTTAAGAAGAAACACAACATGCAAAGACTTCTTGTTGTTTCACCGTTTTTTCCCATGCTGCAGATTTTCTTTGCTGGAACAGTTATTTCTCAAATTCAGGCAGCCGCACCAACGGAAGGATACATTGGTGGAGTCAGCCTTACGGGCGGAGTGTCGATCCCGCTGGCAAGTTTCGCGGAAACCACCGTTCCGAAGAATGATGGATATGCCAGGATCGGCTACTCTCTTTCTTCAGAATACGACCTGCCGATGGAAGGGGGACCGTTCTTTGAATTTGCAACGCTTAATTTTACGTCGAACTCCATGGACAAATCCAAGCTCCTGCAATCGTTAAACGCACCTGAAGGTTTTCAAATCAACGTCGGGTCTTATTCTTCTCTGGTCCCTATGGTCGGCGTTGGCGTTCAATCTCAATTACGTCCGCGCAACCGCGGGTATGTGGAAGCGCAGGCTGGCATGATGTTCTCCTGGATTCCGGCTTTAACTTTGTCGGGCCCGAATGGAAATCAACTTTCGAACTCCAGTTCCGCACACGGCTCAGCATTTGCATTTGGAGCATCTGCGGGATTGGAGATCAGCAATAGATACATTGTAAGCCTGCGATATATTTCGGCTACTCCGAGCTATACAGGAACTGTGTCTAATCCAAACACTGGAGAAACGATCTATACTTCCGGGACTCAAACCATTAGCATGCTCTTGGTACAGATTGGGGTAAGGTTATTCTAATCATCGGCTGCCGCTCATTCAATTTAAGAAACTCTTCCACGACGATTATGAATTCGCCGCTGGCCTTTATTCTAACTGCCGCACTCTCACTCTCTCCACTTGGCTGTTTCACAATTGTCAATCCTCTCCAGGTAGGTATTCGCACACAGTATGATCAGCAGTACTTCAATGCAGAGGTTCAGCTGGATCCCGAGCTCCTTGATGATTGGGTACAACGCATGCCCATCCGTGTGAACAATGCAGTGAACTACGAGTCACACAACAGATCGTTCTATATTCGCCGATTGTCTCGTGTGCTCAGTTTCTATACGAACGGCAAAATCGTGTGTTACTCCGAATTTGAGAACCCGAACGGAGTAACCCACAACGGAAAATACAGACTCTTCGCCGACACGCTGGTCGTCTATTTCGATGATAAGACAGACATCGAAAAGTATCTCTACAACATTTACGAAGACAGGCTTACGCTTACTGAATTGTGGAAGTACGAGTACGCATCGTATACCCTCAATGGCGCCGCATCAAATGTTTATAGTCGATACCAGAGCGAATGAATCTGTGCCGTGCCGCATCATAGATCAGTTTCCCATGTAATCCCACATTTGCACGTCATCGGTGGAGCGGTCGAAATGCCGTTCCAAACACAACCATATTGCGATTGCATCTTGCAACATTTTGGATTCATTGTTATACTTATCTATTACGTACGTCGCGATGAAGCCGTAGGCCGCACAAACGATCACAGAAATCACTAATGCTAAAAATAATCAGAACCAATTCTGAGAATCGCGATTTCATTGCACTCGTGAAATTGCTCGACGCGGACCTTGCTTTAAGGGATGGCAAGGAACACACGTTCTATGCCCAATTCAACAAAATTGACAAACTGAAGCATGTCGTGGTGGCATACGAAGACGAACATCCGTGCGCCTGCGGAGCGATAAAGGAGTTTGGGGCGGGGACAATGGAAATCAAACGTATGTTCGTTTCCTCGCAGGAACGGGGTAAAGGAATTGCCACGGCAATGCTGGTCGAACTGGAAAAATGGGCGGCCGAATTATCGCACTCAAGATGCGTACTCGAGACCGGCAAGCGGCAGCCGGAAGCCATAGGCCTTTACGACAAGAACGGCTACACGTCGATTCCCAATTACGGACAATATGCCGGAATGGAGAACAGCGTTTGTTTTGAAAAAAAATTGAAATAAGGCTTACGTCTCGGCGCCCTCCTCATTCGGTTCTTCCCGTCAATCAACACGTCCGATCAATTCAATCCCCATCGCTCTTAATCTTTCAAATGTGACGGAGATAACGTCCGACAGCAGAGATGTTATTTATCTTCCGTATCAAGAAGCTTCAGTCGCGATATCGGTCGGCTTTGCACGGCGGATTTCTGATATTCCTCTAACGAAAATGATCCTTATGGGGACCCTACATTGAACGATAAAATAAACATCGACCTGGGCAAGGTTCAGAAAACCCTTCTCATTCCCCTCTTGGGCCGTGCGTTGGAGTTTGCAAGCCCGCACCCGCTCGTAAAAGACAGATATGCCTACGAGATCGTCCAGAGGCTAAATTATGATTTTGGGCCCGAACTAAAACAAATGCCGATGCCGATCATGATCAATTCCGCGATTCGAGCACATCATTTGGACTGCGCCCTCCGGGATCTGCTCGGCACATATCCTGATGCCACGATTGTCAATATTGGGGCCGGACTCGATACGACGTTCCATCGCGTCGACAACGGCAGGGTCTTCTGGTACGACCTCGACCTCCCCGACACGATCGCACTCAGGCGGCAATTGATCCCCGAAGGAGATCGGAACAGGTGCATCGCAAAGTCCGTATTCGACAAAAGCTGGTTCAAAGACATAACTGAGCGCCTATCAAAGGTGTTCTTTATGGCCACCGGAGTGTTTATCTATTTGAAGAATGACGACCTTCGGCAGCTCTTTCTCGGCCTCGCAGCTAACTTCCCCGGCAGTGACATCATGTTTGACGTCTACTCGAAGAAATTTCTCTGGCTGAGAAATCACGCGCTGGAGAACAGCCGCGAGAAATCGGATTTACTAATGCCGATGATATGGGGCGTGAATTCCGGCAAAGCGATCGCTCGATGGAGTGTGCGCATAACGATCGTCGACGAATTCTCGTTTTATTCGAGGATTAATCTGGAAGAATATTGGGATAAAAAATACCTCTCTTCACTGAGGCTACTGAAATTTTTCAGAGCAATAAAGATGCTGCATTGTCGATTTGCGTAGTTCTCTACTTTCGGGAGGAATTCGAGAAGTATCCAATCTCCAATTAGCGTATTATCGATGTATCCCCCAGCCATCAACTGCTTAGTCCACATAACAGGAGAATATCTCATGATGACGACACACGTTCGATACCTTCTTTTATTAACTGCATTGTCTTTTGTCTTTTCCGTTTGTTCTCTTTCCCAGGAGAAATATGACGTCGTATACTTAAAATCCGGAGGGAAAGTGATCGGTCATATACTCGATAAACAAGAATTTCGATCGGTCGTTATTCAATTGGGATCGGGCGAGACCATGACGATCAAATGGGAGGAGATCAAAGGATTCGATACTCTCGTCGTCCAGAAGAAAATCGATTCGACTCTCTCCGTCGAAAAATCGTTGGAGCCCCCTGAGAATGCCATCTATTTTGAAGCTCTGGGACCGGGGATTCTGTATTCAATTAACTACGAAAGAATGGTTAGCAATAATGTATCGATACGAATCGGGTACTCATCGTGGCAGGTTACAACCCCTTTCCTTATTACAAGTTCTGTATCGTTTACCGGCATTCCCGTGATGGTCAATTTTCTTCAGGGTGATGGAAATAGCAAGCTCGAACTTGGAGCCGGAATAGAATTTGTCCAATACAGCTCAACGTCAAGTTTTTTGGGATACGACCCAACGACGAACACGGGGAGTGGGAACGTGGTAATTCTTTCATTTGGATATCGTTATCAACCCATGGGAGGCGGCATCCAGTTCAGGGTTGGAATCGATCCTGTGATTGGACCAAACGGCGCACGAGTCACCGGCGGACTCAGTTTGGGCGTCTGCTTCTAAGTTGCGCTCTACACGCTCTTTTTGTTTTATTTCCAGCTGGATGAATTGCAGTCTGAAGAAGATCCCCTGCGCTCAGGCCTCACGACGGACGTATTTTTTTTCTTGATTCTGCCGCCTATTACCGCTACATTTCTCCACCCGGCACAGCCGATTCGGGGGAGAACGGATTATAACCTCCTGATCGGACGATCGATCATGGAGGTTTTGTTATTCTTAGCATGGCATTGGGGCCATACCCATTCTCGGTGAGATTGGGCGAATAGATCGCGGTCATTAGGCAAGCGCCTCATGTCTTCCTCTAGACCCGCAGCGTAAATCAGATCTGAATTGACGACCCTGCTGCCGATATTGATCTAGCGTGACTCTCCGCTAAACATATGAATTTGACCACCTCTCTGTTGGCAGTTGTTGTTGATATTGGACTTTCGCTGCAGCTCTTCGCACAGACCGACATTCCTGCGTTGAAAATCTCCCATCTAACTGGTGATTACTACGTTTACACAACTTGCCGGAAGCTCGGTGTGGAGACGATTCCCTCCAATAGCATGTACGTGATCACCAACCAGGGCGCGGTCATGTTCGACACACCGTGGGACTCGGCACAATTCCAGCCGCTACTCGACAGCATAGCGGATCGGCATCACTCGCGCGTCATCCTTTGTATAGCGACGCATTTCCATGACGACAGAACCGCCGGCCTCGACTTTCTTAATCAAAAGGGGGTCATTACCTACACGTCGGAGCAGACGCTCTCTCTCTGCAAAGAGCACGGCAAGAATCGGGCACAATATTCTTTCACGAAAGACACGACGTTCGTCGTCGGCAACCACCAATTTTTTGCCTGTTACCCCGGAGAGGGACATACCAAGGACAATATCGTCATCTGGTGTGACGATGCCAAGGTTCTCTACGGCGGTTGTCTGGTGAAAAGCACCGACGCAAACGACCTTGGCAATCTTGAAGATGCCAACCTCGCGGAGTGGCCGAGAACGATCGCGAATGTGATCAATCGATTTCCCGGTCCGAAGTATGTCATTCCCGGCCACTACGGGTGGGCCGATGGCGACGGGCTCGCCCACACGCTAAAACTTCTTCAGGAAAATATAGATAAGAACCGTCGCTGAACGCAGTACAACTATCGTTAACATCACCAAAGGACACGATCATGGAAGACGTACATTCTCTCGGAACATCATTCATCATCGGAATCGCACTTGCCGCAATCTTCTTCATCGGCATCCGCATCATCCGCCCCACACACAGAGGCCTTGTCGAGCGGCTGGGCAAATACAAGGAATTCGCTTCTCCCGGCTTTCACTGGGTGATCCCTATTATCGACCACATGTACCAGATCAACACCACCGAACAAATGATCGACGCGGAGCCGCAGGAGATCATCACAAATGACAACCTGAACGCCATGGTCGACGCACAGATCTATTATAGAGTGAAACCGGATGAAGAAAGCGTAAAGAGTTCGCAGTACAATGTGAATAATGTCAACAGCCAGATCGTCAACCTCGCCCGCACAACATTGAGGAATATCATTGGGACGTTGACGCTAAAGTCGGCCAACAGTGAACGAGGGAAGATCAACGACGAACTCCACCGGATTCTTATCCAGGAAACCTCATCGTGGGGAATCGACATCGTCCGCGCGGAACTGAAGGAGATCGATCCGCCGAAAGACGTGCAGGACACGATGAACAAAATAGTGAAGGCGGAGAATGAAAAGATCGCCGCCATCGACTTTGCGACCGCGGCGGAAACCACCGCCGACGGCGAAAAACGGGCGTCGATAAAGAAAGCGGAAGGTGTCCGGCAGGCCAAGATCCTCGAAGCCGAAGGCGAGGCCGAAGCCATCAGGCTTGTCAACGATTCCGCCAACAAGTACTTCGTGGGGAATGCCCAACTGCTCAAGAGGCTCGAGACCGCACAAAGTTCTCTTGAAAATAATTCGAAGGTCGTCATTTCAGGAAACACAGAGCTGGTCAACGTCATCGGCGATCTCGCAGGAGTTGTGCCATTGAAAGTACCGGTCACTCAGGAAAAACCGGCGATGTAAGTTGCCGCACCTCTGGGCGGCAATATAAGCCAACACGCTCAACACATCACAGACTTCGGAGATTCATCCATGCCAAAACTGATCTCACAACCGACAATCATCACTGCCGCCGGTAATTTACCCAAGCGGATAGAAGAGTATGCAGGACGTGTGAATTCCGGCCATACCGAAGTGAGCGTGGCAAGAATGGTCTCGCCTGCCGGTTGGCTTGAGCCCGGCCAGAAACCGGAGTTTCAGGAGATCACGATTGTGTTGCGCGGCTGCCTGAAGGTCGAACACAAAGACGGTGTCATCGAAGTGAAAGCCGGCCAGGCCGTTGTCGCACAGCCGGGCGAATGGGTGCGCTATAGCTCGCCGCTCGAAGGAGGAGCTGAATACATCGCTGTTTGCCTCCCGGCTTTCTCCCCTTCCACCGTGAACCGGGATGCATGATGTTTTTGAAATCTTTTCGGTCGATTAGGCTCACGGCGGTCAACGATAACGTGCCAGTTCTGCAATTGACGGTATCATCGACGTGCACAATCTTTAGTTGAGGAGATACACATGCTCAAAGTTTCTGCGAGGTTCTTGTTCGGCATATTTTTCCTGATGATATCCCCAGCTTCCAAAAGCATCGGCCAGACGGCAGCTGACAGCGAAGTAGATCAAGGAGTGCGGCGGATGGCAGATGCAATCGTCCGGGACCTCCACGATGTCGGACCGGTTTCATGGCTCAAATATTTTTCCCGGTCCGGGCATTTCTTCATGGCGTCCAACGGACAGCTCGCGTTTGCGAATTACGACTCTGCCGACGCCTTTGTTCATACGTTTGCAAAATCAATACGGCAAATCGATCTAACGTGGGAGAACATTCGTATAGATTCCTTAGGCCCTCGCCTGGCGGTATTGGCCGCGTCATTTAATGAAGTCCTCACAGCAGCAACGGGAAAACAAGACACATCGGCCGGCTATTTTACAGGCGTTGCAGAATATGTTGATGGAGGATGGAAATTGAGAGACGCCCATTGGTCGATCGATAACACGAAACAGTAACACCTAACTCCGGCTGATATGTCGCCCCGCGATACGATTCGTCCCGACGACGCGTCCCTTTGCTTTTACTTTAAACCCAACGCGAACCTCTACACCGCAAACTATCACTGACTGCAGGTCCGCTGATTCATTCTCACGCTCTCCTGAAAGAAGAACATATGCCTAGCATATTCCTGGATAAATCAGTTAAGCCAAACGATGAAATGCTTTCGGTCGCGCTCGGCCGGTCGTACAAATATTGGAATGAAATAACAACTTCGCTCAGCAGCCTCTATTCCCCGCTGACCGAGGAATGGAAATTCTATGGCGCAGCGTCAGGGTGGACGCTCAAATTGCTCTTTAAAAAAAGAAATCTCTTTTTCTTCGCCCCGTGCGAAAAATATTTCAGGATCGCTTTTGTCTTTGGGGACAAGGCTGTCCAGGAAGTTGAAGCCAGCGCTCTTCCCTCTTCAATGATCAAGGAATTGAAGAACGCGAAACGATATGTCGAAGGGAGAGGATTGCGGCTCGAGATAAGGAAGAAAGCCGACGTTAAGAACATCATAACTCTTGCTTCAATAAAAGTAAATAATTAGAAGTCATCCCAAAAATAGGTCACTTGATCCTTCTCTTCAGGTCTACGATCCGTAGGGTCGTGGACGATGCGCTCAGTCTTTTCGCTTTCTCATGCAGGCAGTAACTTTCTTTGTGAGTTCGATATTTTTTGCGCTTTCGTGCTTAAACGTAGGACGAAGTAGCAAGAGCTTTCGCAGAAACGATGCCTCGACAGAGCAAGACAAGAAGGATGCTTCCCTGAGAATACCCAAACTTTTCCCGAACAATATCAGTTCCATGATCTACAGACGGCAGAACTGAATGGAAGACATCTTTTTCATAGTTGCGGCCCTATTTTTGACCGTAACGATTTGGGAGTATTTCTCCGGAAAAGTATTCGATATTGGGTTTACCAAATTCCTCACAATACGGAGTGATACGCAATCTAAGTTTTTCAAAATTCTTGCGGTACAGTTCGCAGCATGGATATTCCTCCTCGCGCTCCTTATTCTTGCATACGCGGTAATAGTTGGGACGCGCGACGTTGAACTTCGGCGCATACGATCGTATATCATGCTCGTTTTCATTCTGATCATCTTTCCGTTCTTCTTCGTCCGCAAATGGTTCGCAGGGTGGGTTATGAATACAATGGCTGGAAAGAGAAAAAAATAAGTTTCGACGTACTCTATGAAAGTAACGACGTATGACGATCGACCCGGCATCCGAACGATATGAACAGATCATTGCGGTCCTCCCGCAGGACATCGACCAGTTCGACCATGTGAACAATGTGGTTTACCTCCGCTGGGTCCAGGAGATATCGACCGCTCATTGGAATTCGGCCGCAACTCCTTCCCAAAAGGAGGCGATCGGATGGGTGGTTGTCCGGCATGAGATCGACTATCTCAGCTCCGCCCGCATGGGAGACAAGATCGTAGCCCGAACCTGGGTCGGCACGGCAGAGAAAAATATCTTCGAACGTCACACCGAACTCCTTCGGTCGGAGGATATGAAGGTCCTGGCACGAGCCCGGTCTCTCTGGTGTCCGATCAGCCTCCAGTCCCTCAGACCGACGCGAGTCGGGCCAGATATCTACGAACGCTTCTCCGTGCAGATAAAAAATGCGGGACCGGATGCTTGACCCGCTCCCCTCTGAATAAATTGCGATACTCTTCATCGGAGCCTGCATCACGAACAGCCGGCCCTAGTTTCTGGTAATGGCTGCATTAGAAAAATGTTCAAAAGAATTTTTATTGGGAGAAGAAAATGTCACGCCAAGACGCCAAGTCGCAAGGAAAACGTATCAATTCTCTTTGCCTCTCAGCGATTTTGCGCGAGCGAATTTCACACCTATCCTAAATCCGGTCACTACCGAGTTTCTAATTGCAATCTCTTCAAAATTTTCTTATCATACCTTCGGAAACATTCGACGCACGCGGCATGGATGACGAATAGTATTCTAGGCGGGAACCCATCCGCACGATCATTCGCCTCTCGGCCGCTCCTTCAGACCTGCGGCGGTCGATTCCAAGCCGGAACATCCTCAACTCCACGAAGAGAATTATGATTCGGACACTTTTCATGTCGGCGCTCATTTCGTCGGCGACGACGCTCCTTGCTCAGGACGGAGATCTTTACTTTCAGAAAGATTCCATCATCATCCGCACTTCGGAAGATCAAAGCGTGGTGGATACTGTTTGGCGGGCACCATTCGTGATACAGGATGTCAGCGTCAGCCGAAACGGCAATTTTATTTGTTTTACAAAGTCAGCTGCGGCTGACGAATCCCGGTCCGAACGCGAAGTTGGATGTTATTCCGTGCACGACGGTACACTGACGATCATTCCATCGAATTCGCGATTCAATTTTGGAGCTGTGATATCTCCGTCCAACGCGCTTATCGCATTCAATTATCTCCCGGCCAACAGCGATTGGAAAACCGCCATTTATGACCGCATCAAACAAACGATACGGTACGACGTCGCACCCGGCACAGCCGGCGGCAGTTATTCCGTCTTCGGCTGGCGGTCGGATTCGCTCCTTCTTTTTCAGACTCTCGATAAGGTCATCGAATACAATATCGCCGACCATTCGAACAGGATATTCACGCCTCCGGACTCTGATATGGAATTCACCGTTCCCGGAACCCAGATGTTGTTTTTGAACGACCGCATGCGTGCCTTCCTCTGCGAGGACGATATCCGCTCCATGTTCGAAGAATTCGAAGGCCCCCCCTCCAACGTTTTTATCACTAACGGCAGAAAGACGACACGCCTGTTCACAGACAAAGAAGACGCTAACGCATGTTTCCTTTCGCAAGGAAGTCTTTACGTCGGTTACACCGATTTCGGCCCGTCGAAAAAAGGGAAACCGATGCTGCTGAGGTTCGACCTCACCAGCCGCAAGAAATATCTTCTCAAACCTATCGGAACCCTCGTGGGAATAATCGGCCAATGAGGTGCTGGCGCTGCAGCCAAGTGTCTCAGTGCATTGGTCATCGCATGATGCTGCAAATTCGGCCTTCCGATGGGGGTTCATTCATTTACGTCGCGTATTCCAAAAACAGAACGAGCGATGCGAACATTCGCCGCAGTCTCGGACATACACGGAAATTTTCCCGCCCTTGAGGCAGTCGCGGACGACATTGCCCGAAGACGCATCGACACCGTCGTCAACCTCGGCGACCATGTTTCCGGACCGCTTTGGCCCAAGGAGACGATTCAATTTCTGATGCGGCAGAACTGGACGCAGATCGCAGGAAACCATGACCGGCAGCTCATCGCAGGGAATCCGCAGTCCCATGGTTTGTCTGACGCGTATGCCTTCAAGTCGATGAACAATGCGGAAAAAGATTGGCTGCGGCGATTGCCGGCGAACGCTCGCCTCGATCCGGATGTGTTCCTCTTTCACGGGACGCCGTTGAGCGACAGCGATTATCTTTTGGAATCCATTGAACACGGGAGAACTGTGCTCGCATCGCGAAGCGAAATCGGTAGACGGCTTGGCGGTACAAGATCTCCGGTGATGCTCTGCGGGCATACCCACGTTCAGAGGATTGTCGAGTTCGATGAAAACACGATCGTCGTAAATCCGGGGAGCGTCGGCTTACCGGCGTACGAAGATGAATTGCCTGAACCGCACGTCATCGAATCCGGCTCTCCCCACGCCCGTTACGCGGTACTTCGCTACGACATGCAGTGGACGGTAGAGTTGATCTCCGTCCCGTATGATTCGCCCCGCGCAGCCGCTCAGGCAAACAAAAATAACCGCCCGGATTGGGCAATAGCGCTTCAGACCGGTTACATGAAACAATAATCGCTTAACGAGAGCATGACCACATCCCTGATTGAAGAAACGGAATTCAAGAAGATCGATTTTTCTAAGAATGCGCCGGCGAAGGACGAGTACGAGAACTGCACATTTACAAATTGCATATTTTCAAATACAGACATATCGAATATTGTATTTTCAGAATGTACCTTCTTCGGGTGCGACCTCAGCATGGCCGTCATGAAAAAGACCGCCATGAGAAATGTCACATTTACCGGCTGTAAAATTTTGGGCGTGCATTTTGAGTACTGCAACAGACTCTCTTTTTCAGCAGCGTTTGAAAACTGCATTCTCGATCTCTCCTCTTTCTACAGGCTGAGCATGAAGAAAACGCGTTTCACAAATTGCAGCCTTCGGGAAGTCGATTTCGCTGAATGCGACCTCAGCGGCTCGCTCTTTGATAATTGTGATATGGGGAAAACGAAGTTCGACAGGACGACGTTGAAGAGAGCAGATTTCCGCACCTCGTATAACTATTCAATAGATCCCGAAAACAACAATCTGAAACAGGCAAAGTTTTCGGCAGCAGGGATTATCGGACTCTTGGATAAGTACGACATCCAGGTGATGTGACACAAAAGGAATCTTTTGAGCCGGTCGATCTTTTCAGCGTCGGCAAGAAAAATTCGTTCAACAGACCACCACCGTTAATCAGAAGGAAGGTATGCCGGTGCCAAACGTAAATGAATATGCTAAGGCTGGCCACGCCCTTCAATACCTGGCACGAGCCGATACGTTTCCCCACCGAACCGAAGGAGAAGCAGTCATTATAGAGCTCCTTCCCCGCCGAATCAGACGCATCCTGGACCTGGGCACCGGAGACGGACGGCTTCTTGCGATCGCGAAAGCGGCGCATCCCGATGCAGACGGAGTTGCAGTAGATTTTTCTCCAACCATGCTGGCCGCCGCCCGGGAACGGTTCGGGAATGACCGTTCCGTTTCGATCGTAGACCACAATCTGGATCAACCGCTGCCCGAGCTGGGCTCGTTCGATGCAATAGTATCAAGTCTGGCGATCCATCATTTGACTGATGAGAGAAAGTTTTCGTTATACAAAGAAATCTATGACCGGCTTGAAGCCGGCGGAATATTCTGCAACCTGGAGCATGTCGCCTCGCCGACAAAATCTCTTCACACCGAATTCTATGATGCACTCCATATGGACGTCGCAGATGAAGATCCATCCAACAAATGTATCAGCGCGGAGATCCAGCTCGGATGGATGAGGGATATCGGGTTTGAGGACGTCGACTGTTATTGGAAATGGCGCGAATTTGCACTGCTGGCGGGAAGAAAATTATGAAAACGGATTTTAGCTTGCAAAGACGCTAAGACGTGAGTAATTTATTGAGAACTAATTTGCGCCTCTGCCTCGGGCGAAACCTTCCTTTCGAGATTTGCCCGAGACATCGCTGGAAATATTCAAAAGATACCGTCATGTGACCGAGGGCCAATGAAACGCAAATGGCTTTACGTTGGCGTTGCCGCCGCATCATTACTGCAATTTGCCTTCGACCGAGTCTGGCACGAATTTCTCTTCACGAACTCGTGTCAAGATTTCCATCTGATTCTACGAGAATTGCCGAAGTTAGTTTATGTATTCCTGAGCCATGCTGCATTTGCCCTCGTGGTAGGTTTTTTTTATCTTCACGTCCCCGACCAAAAGCGGAGCCTGCGATCCGGCATCACGATCGGCTCCATACTTGGGCTTCTTGTTGGGATGTACCAATCATTTAATTGGTACGGAATGTTCGTCTACTCACTTTCCAATGTCGTAATGGAAATCATTAAGACGGTTATCCTCGGGATCATCAGCGGCGCGGCAATAGCAATCGTAGAGCTGAAAACAAATCCAAGGTCCAAAACTTCGGCGTAAAATATCAGGCATGAAAGAACAACAATACGTCTCCATTCGGAAAGCTCAATTGAACGATGCGGCTGCAATCGGCCTGCTCTCCGGAGAGCTTGGTTATCCGGCGACCGAAAAGGAAATGAAACATCGATTAGAAGTGCTTGTGTCCAACCCGCAAAACGCGGTATACGTTGCAGAACAGGAAGGGATCGTGGGCTGGATCCATGTTTCAACGGTGGAAAGCCTGGAAAGTGCGTTGTCCGCTGAAATCCGGGGCCTTGTCGTCACTGATTCGCATCGCGGTACGGGAATCGGCACTCGGCTGGTCGCGGAGGCAGAAAAATGGGCGATTGATAAACATTGCCCGCGAATCCGTGTTCGCACAAATGTGGTTCGGGCAGAAGCGCACGCATTCTACGCGAAGCTCGGGTATAGAGCAAAGAAGACTCAGGACGTATTTGATAAATTGCTCTCAACCGCCGGCTAATTCATGACAAGAAATATCGGAGGACATCATGGAGGAAGTAAACGGCATTTGAGGCCTCTTCTTCCGCACTAATGTTCCACCGGGGGGTGGGCTACTTTGCTTGATCGAGCCTTCTCCCGAAGGGATGGCTTCGCCAGACGCTCCCGTTCCGCAACAGCGGAACGGGATTGCTTCCCGAAGGGATCCCTTTGGGAAGTGTGAACAGGCCATGTTCCTGAGTAAGTGATCCCGCTCGAAGAGCGGGAGAACGCATCGTCGACGACCCGATGGGCCGTCGACCCGCCCGGAAAGATAATGTCGCCGGTTATTTAACACAACTGTAACCGACTACCATCCGACGCGGGGGTTTGCTTTCTGATCAATATATTTCTACGTTGCATTGATTACATTGCGTCTCTTAGGACGAATCATCGGCTAAAAATTGCAGCAAGATCTGCACATGAAAAAAACTTCTGCGACAACGCTAACAATTCTGATGCTCTTGTGCGTTGTGATAAGCGTGAGAGCTCAACTATCGCCTAACGACGCCGTCAAATCGATGGTAAGAGGCATCAACATGGGAAACACCCTCGATCCCCCCGGGGAGGGAGAATGGGGAAACCCACCCGTCGTTGCCAGCAATTTTGATGACTATAAGAACGCCGGCTTTACTTGTGTTCGGCTCCCAATTACGTGGGATGCACACACCGATACAATGCCTCCGTACAACATCAACCCATCATGGCTCAACCGGATCGATACGATCGTGAATTGGGGATTGAGCCGAGGTCTGATCATTATCATCAACGCGCATCATGAGACGTGGCTCAAAGCCGCGTACACGTCTGCACATAAAGAACGCTTTGACAGTATTTGGAGTCAGATCGCGACTCGATTTCAAAATAAATCGGACAGTCTGTTGTTTGAAGTGATCAACGAGCCAAATCCGTTATCGCTTGCCAACGTGGACGATTTGAACGCGAGGATACTCTCAATAATGCGGAAGACCAACCCGACCCGAATCGTACTGTTTTCCGGCAATAATTGGTCAAACTCGGCCGATCTTATAAGCGCTGCCGTACCACAGGATAGTCTCCTCATCGGGTACTACCATTCTTATGATCCGTATCCCTTCGGCCTTATTGGGACTGGAACATACGGTTCTTCAGCGGACATCAATACCACCATCCAAAAATTCAATCAGGTAACATCGTGGTCCTCCCGGCATAACATACCGGTCGTATTAAGTGAGTTTGGCGCAATAGATACCAGCGACTATAATTCACGGATGTGCTACTACGGCACTGTTGTCCAACAAGCGCTCTTGCAAAATGTGCCCTTCATGGCGTGGGAGGATGGCGGGGATTTTGGCTTCTACAACCGAACCCATCACACCTGGAATGAAATAAAGGATATTTTGATTCATACGTACAAGGAATCACCGAACAAATTATCAATCAGCAGCTATGCAGATACATCGGTAAAGATTCAATGGCATAACAATACGACCGATACATCGAGCATTATTGTTGAACGCAAGTTTGCAGGCGGCGCGTTCGCTGCTCTCGCAACTATTGCCTCCACAGAATCAGCGTTCGTTGACACGACTGCCGCCAGGGGGAGTTCTTATTATTATCGCCTGAGCATCAACATAAACGATTCCATCCTGGCACAATCATATCCTATAATGCTGACGGTTCCCATTTCAACAACTTCAGTCCCTCTCGCCAACACTCCGTATCGCTTTCATCTCGCGGATAATTACCCAAATCCATTTAACCCGGCAACGACCATTGTTTTCAGCATCCCTTCAAGAAGTTTCGTCCGATTGAAGATCTATGATGTTTTGGGAAGGGACGTGGCAACGCTTTTGTCCGGCGAGTTGGCGGCTGGAGAATATTCGAGGCAATGGAACGCCGCAGGATTCTCCAGCGGTGTATATTTCTATAGATTAGAAGCCGGGGGCTTTATCAGCGTGAAGAAGTTGGTACTCTTGAAATAATTCAACCCGCCAAACATGTTGCATCGGCAGAGAAAAACCTGACTTTATTTTCGAGCACATTTCTTTTCCATTTCCTTCCCTTGAAATCTATACGGTGAGTCCACGTCGTGAGAAATAAAATACTTCTCCTCATTGTGGTCCTGTGGACGACCGGGCTGGCGGATACGATTGTTGAAAAGACAAGCGACGGAATTATTCTCCATACGCCCCAGGGCGTTACGAAGCTTCGTGTGATTCGCGACAATATCGTCCAGGTCATCAAATCCCCTACCGATCAAGTCCCTCAAAGGAAAAGCTTATCGGAAGTCGACGATCTAACGCCGAACGGTAAATTTTTTGTCCAGACAGCGAGAGATCAATATTTGCTGCGAACGCCTAAGATTCTTGTGACGATTGCCAAAACGGATGGAAGGATACATTTTTTCGACCTGGACGGCAACACTGTTTTGTGTGAGCAAGAGAACGGAAGCACATTTACGCAGGCGTACTCTCCCGGCGACACGGCGTGGGTGGTAGAACAGGAATTTTTGTCGCCGCCGGATGAAGCGATCTACGGACTCGGTCAATATCAGTTCGATGTGATGAACTGGAAAAATGGCCACATGCGGATGAAACAGCAGAACACTGCCATCGCGAGCCCGGTCATCGTCTCGACGAACGGATACGGTTTATTCTGGGATAACTACTCGTACACTGAGTTCAATCCAGATAGAAGGACCATCGAACTGCAGCGATTCGACGATAATAACCTTGGCGCTCGCTATGTTCCGAAGGCTTCAGGAACATACACGTTCATCCTCGACCGGCCGGGTTCATCGCCCATCGAGATGACGTTAGACGGGAAGAAAGTATTTAGCCTCGTTGCAGGCGTCGGTTATTCTCCATCGATCATAAAAGCGGACCTTCAGGCAGGAACATCGTATGCGTTTGACATTAGGAATCTTGCAACAAGTATTAATCCTCTCCTTTCGTCCCAGTACCTATATCCGGCCGGGGGAAAACCCGGCGAACATGGATTGAAGGGAGAATATTTCCCCAACATGAAGCTTGAAGGCGCGCCATCGTTCACGCGAGTCGATTCGGTCATCGATTTCGACTGGGGGAACGGCTCTCCGAAAAGAGATTTCAAGACGGTCGAATACTCCGTACGCTGGTCCGGCAAGCTGATCGCTCCGGAGACGGTCAAGGGCGCATCCATCGATGTAACGGCCGATGACGGCGCTCGGCTTTTTATAGACGGCAAAAAAGTTATCGACGACTGGAGAGACCGTTCGCCCGAGACTGACAGCTATGTCATGGACATTGATTCGGGAAAAGTCTACGATATTGTCATCGAATACTATCAGGACGGCGGAGGGGCATCGGCCCGATTATCGTGGACCGGAGTGTCCATGGCCGTCGATAATCATTTTCTCAGCCAAATAGCACTCTCCTGCCGAACGCCGGAGATGGCCGGAGAAATGTCGTTCAAATCGCACATTGCCGATGCGATCGATTACTATTTTATCTATGGCCCCGAAGCGGATCAGATCGTATCCGGGATAAGAACGATCACCGGCAAAGCGCCTCTCTATCCGAAATGGGCATACGGACTGGTTATGAGTCAGTACGGCTGGAAGACGCAGGAAAAAATTCAAAGCGTGATCGACGGATACCGGGAACGAAAGATCCCGCTTGATGTCGTTGTGCAGGACGCGGAGTACTGGCCGCTGTATCCGGAAAATTTGTGGGGCTCGCATCTTTTCGATTCCGTCCGTTATGCGAACCCGAAAGGCATGGTGGATCACATTCACGATCGGCATGCCCACACTATTATCTCGGTCTGGCCGCGGATCAACAAAGGCACGGACGTGTACGACAGTATGAACGCAAAAGGATTTTTGCTCGGACTCCAAAGCACGCTGACGAACACAAACGAGGGAGTCGTTCTTCAGAACGAAATGCCGAATGCCGCGTATGATCCGTTCAATCCGGCGGCGAGAAAACTCTTCTGGAACTTCATGAACGAACGTCTTTTCAAACTTGGATTCGACGGCTGGTGGATGGACGCATCCGAACCTGAGTGGGGTTACGATTTTTCGATGGCACACACAGCAATGGGAACCGGCAACCGCTATCTGAACGCGTACCCGTTCATGTCGAAGAAAGGCGTTTACGAAGGTCAACGCTCGACCGGATCCGCGAAACGTCCGTATATTTTGACGCGCTCATCCTTTGTCGGACAGCAGCGGTATGCCGCGACAGTATGGAACGGCGATGTCAGTCCGGACTGGGACACGTATCGTAAAGAAATTCCCGCAGGATTAAACTATTGCATCACCGGTTTGCCGTACTGGACCGTTGACATCGGAGGATTTGTCCCGTACAAATTTGCCGATTCACCGGAATATCCGGAATTACTTGTACGTTGGTACCAGTACGGAACATTTCTTCCCATCCTTCGCGTGCACGGCTGCAGGAAGACCGAGTTCTGGAACTATGACAGCAGCACCGTGGCGCTGCTGACAAAGTACACGAACCTCCGCTACCGGCTGATGCCGTATATCTATTCTCTCGGTGCAAAAGTCACGTTGAACGATTTTACGATCTACCGCGCCTTGGCAATGGATTTCAGAAACGATACCGGTGTATACGACATCCAAGATCAGTTCATGTTCGGAAACGAGTTCTTAGTCGCTCCCGTCGTCGAGCAGCATACCAACTCACGGAAGGTGTATCTTCCAAAAACGGAAGGGGGATGGATCGATTTCTGGACGGGCTTGAGGTATGAATCACGTCAAACGATCGATGCCTCGGCACCTCTTGAGACTCTTCCCCTGTTTGTCAAAGCCGGCTCGATCGTTCCAATGGGGCCGTTCGTTCAATATGCCGAAGAGAAAACGGATGGCACCATCGAACTGCGGGTATATTCCGGGAACGATGGCTCATTTTCGCTGTATGAGGATGAGAACGATAATTTCAATTATGAAAAAGGGTCCTATTCGATCATACCGATTCGATGGGATGAGAAGAAACACACACTCGTCATCGACAACCGCCGCGGGAAATTTTCAGGGATGATGCAGCAGAGGAAGTTCCATGTTATCTGGGTAGGAGACCATCACGGGGCCGGCTTCGAACCGGAAATACAAGTCGACGCAACGGTTTCATACAAAGGAAAGAGAATCGAAATGGTACGGAAGTCGGAGAGCCACAAGAAACCGCAATAAAAGCCTATGAAACCGAAGCTACTTAACAATGCCCTTGATCATCTTGTCGAACTAGAAAAACCAAAGAAAAATAGGTTGAGATTATTACTATTTTTTCGCACTTTCTTGCTGGATATTTGCCAGAGATCGCGGAGGTAATCGCCCAACTCATTAACTTGCTAGGAATTTGTGACCCCCTCTCTTCCCCCTTTTAATAGAATTTCCCGTCTTCCTCGGCCATCACTAAGAACTGCCCAATGAACTTTGCCATCCCGAAAATTAATGCCTTCGGCCTGAGACTCCCTATTTTCGTCATCCTCTTGAGCCTCAGCATCCCGTGCGCCCGTGTCCATTCACAAAATGCCGCCCCGAAGGGCGGATGGTCACACGTGAAGTATGCGGTGTATTTCACGTATACGGACATCGAACGCCTCCTGACGGATTCGACGCAATTTGTCAAGACCGTTGACTACTTTGCTCCCGTCAAACCATACAAAGTATATCTGGAAGGCAGCAGCGATGGAGATATCGACATTGCGCTCATGAAGAGGATTGCCGACCGGTTTCGTTCCATGGGAATCAAAGTCTCGGGTTCGATGGTTCCCGTCGGTAGAAACGGTCCGTCTGTCTACAATAATGCAGAGGACATGGCGACGCTCGAAAAACGGATGCGGGCGCTCGCACAGGTTTTCGACGACATCATTCTCGACGATTGGCTCTTTACAACCGCCACCGATGAAAAGAGCATCAAAGATCGAGGGAATCAAAGCTGGGCGGACTACCGTACGGAACTGATCCTGGACCAATCAAAGAATCATATCATCGACGTTGCAAAACAGGTCAATCCGCATGCGAAGGTGATCATTAAGTATCCCAACTGGTACGAGAGTCATCGCCAGAATGGTTATGATGTATACCGTGAGACCATGCAGTTCGACAACATGGCGGTGGGCATCGAAACGCGCAATCGCATGACCCATGATCAGCACATTCCGATCTACAGCGGATATATTTTCCAAAAATGGTTCTCGAGCGTCGACCCGGCAAAGTGGGTCGGATCATGGCTCGACAACTATGATATGAAAAACGACGGCAACGATTACGTCGCGCAGGTCTGGCAGGCTGTGCTCGCCGAAACGCCGGAGATCATTCTCTGGTGCGCAGGCCAGTTATATCCCGATAATCCATCGAGCGACGTCTATCCCCAATTACTTGAACTGCTGCCGGAATTCGACAAGGCTGCGGGAATGTTGAACGGCGCTTCCCGCGGTGTCCCGATCTATCTTCCGTACGGTTCAACGGGCGAGTACAATATTTTCGGTTACCTGGGCATGGCAGGCATTCCACTCGCCCCAGTTGCTCAGTTTCCGGCGGAAAGTCAGAACGCAATTTTTACTCTTCATTCTTTGCAGGACCCAAAACTTGCCGACGAATTGCTCGATCGCCTGCGCGGCGGACATGATGTATTCATGACATGGGGTCTCTGGCTTAAACTGAAAGACACTGAATTCAAAAACACTTTGAGCCTTCTCGATGCCGGGGGAAGCGTATCTTCCTCTCAATTTCGCATCCGTGTCGGCTGGAACGAGCAGCTTGTCAAAACAGAGAAGCCGTTCACCTTTCAGCGGATTGAAACGACGACCTGGCCGTATGTGCGCGATGTCGCGGTGGAACAGGACGACTACGACTATGGCGTTATGCTGAGCGCGCAGTATCTCAAAGGAACGATCTTCATTCTCAATATGCCCGAGAATAGCTACGACTTGCTGAGATTTCCGCCCCAGGTTCTGAATTCGATCCGCCGTCCGTTTGTCAAAGAACTGCACGTACAGCTGGACGGTCCGGGCAGTGCGGCAATGTATCTCTTTGGTACAAAAGAGTATGTCCTTTATAACATGGGCGACGAAGCGGCACCAGTATCGCTTCGATTCGAGAACAAGATTCCCACCGCCGGATGGACCGAAATGCTCCATGGCAAACAGCTTAGGGTGAGTGAGGATACATCCTTTGTTCGATTCGACGGGCCAATTGTCAGCAGCGTTTCTCTGACACTTCAGCCGTTCGAGATGGCGATTATTCAAGCACCGTAGATTCCTGCACCAATATCGGTCTGGCGAAAAAGAACATCAGAAAGAAATGAGGCTGATGAAACGCGCCTTGGCTTTGGTCGTCAGCGTTGTTTATAATTTCAAATAATCATAAGCATTGGATGGCAGCATGGACAAAGAAATACTTTTCTTTTTTTCCGCTTCGGTTGTTTTTCTTATTTCGTACACGCGTCTCAACGGACAACAGTCGAAACCTCACCGCGAGGAGTTTCAACCCCTGACGTTTGAACAAGCGGATAAGAAGGCCGACTCAGTGCTCGCCCTGATGACCGCCGATGAGAAGATCGCCCTTGTCGGCGGGGACCGCTCTTTTTTTATCAGGCCCCTCCCCCGTCTGAACCTTCGGGAAGTGTACATGTCCGATGCAACGCAAGGCGTCCACATCAGGGATAAATTTGTCGGAAATGATCTGTCAAAGTACGAGTTGGAAAAATCGACTTCATTTCCCTGCCCTATCCTGCTGGCATCGACATGGGATCCGGAACTCTCATTCCGGTATGCCGAAGCGATAGGAGAAGAATGCCGCGCCGGCGGAATCGGCATCCTGCTCGGCCCCGGTATGAATGAATACCGGCAGTCGCAATGCGGCCGCAATTTTGAATACTTCGGGGAAGACCCGTTTCTGCGGTCACGAATGATCGAAGAGTATGTCATGGGCGTTCAGAGCACCGGCACCGTCGCAACGCTGAAACATTTTGCCGCCAATAATACCGATTATTACAGGAGAAGAAGTAATTCCGTAATCGACGAAAGAGCGCTGCACGAAATCTACCTGCCGCCATTTAAGGCCGGCGTCGATGCGGGGGCGAAAGCCGTAATGACTTCGTATAATCTGTTGAACGGAGAGTGGTGCGGGCAGAGCAAAACGGTCATCGATGAACTGTTGAGGAAACAGCTGGGCTTTCAATGGCTTGTCATGACCGATTGGTGGTCCGTGTACGACGGGGAGAAGCTGGCCAGCTCCGGCCAGGACCTTGAAATGCCTCTTGCGGTTGCATTGAAAGATGCTCACGGACTGCTCCGTGACGGCAAAGTAAAGATGAGCGATATCGAGAGAATGGCGAAGAGCATCCTGCGAACGTATTTTGCCATGAAATTCGACGAGATGAAAAGAGATACGACGATGTACGAGAATTTTGGTGATCACGAAAGTACAGCGTTACAGACTGCGCGGGAAGGGATCGTTCTTCTAAAGAACGAAGGAAACATTCTTCCCATTGGAGGCAATACGACATCGATCCTCTTGACCGGCGATTTCGTCGAGAAGTTAGCGGCCGGAGGAGGCTCGGCTGAGGTCAAAGGATATAATAATAGACTAATGCTCGACGAACTAAGAAAAGAATTCGGCGGCAGGCTCATGTATGTCAGGAGTCCTTCCCCTGCTCAAATACAATCAGCGGACATTGTATTATGCAATGTCGGAACGGAAGACAGCGAAGGCTGGGACAGGCCGTTTCCTCTGCCGGAGGACCAGGAAGCAAAAGTACGTCTCTGCGTTGAGAATAATCCGAACACGGTCGTGATCGTTACTTCGGGCAGCGGTATCAAGATGACAGACTGGAACGCCAAAGCAAGGGCTGTCGTGTACGCATGGTACGGCGGGCAAACGGGGAACCGGGCGCTGGCCGAAATCATCGCGGGAAAAACCAACCCGTCGGGAAAACTCCCGATCACGATCGAGAGGGACTTCAAGGACTCGCCGGGATACGGGTATATTCCGCAGGGCGAGGCGTTGTACACAGGCTGGAACGACGGAAAAGAAAAAGACCATCCAATCTTTGATATCGACTACAAGGAGAGCATTTTCGTCGGCTATCGATGGTACGAAAAGAAAAAGATCGAACCTCTTTATCCTTTTGGATACGGTCTGTCGTTCACCTCGTTCGAGTACAGCGACCTTAGCGTTTCAAAAGAGCAGTTCACCGAGAACGATACTGTCAAAGTAAGTTTCAGCATCAAGAATGTTGGAAAAGCGAATGGGGCAGAAATCGCCCAGCTCTATATTGGAGACGTGCGATCTTCTCTCCCCCGTCCAGTGAAAGAATTGAAGGGCTTCAAAAGAGTAAATGTGGAACCGGGTCAAACTACGACCGTGACACTTCAACTGACCAAGAAGGATTTCGCTTATTGGAATCCGGAGACCAAGGGATGGTACGCTGAAAAAGGAGAATTCATCCTCCATGTCGGATCATCGTCAAGGGATATTAAACTGCAAAAAGTAATATACTTATTGTAACCTGCTCATCCGCCGGTAGAGCTACGCATTGAGAATTTCCACTCTCGCTCCCAAATTCAGTTTGGGAGCGACTTGCGTAGCGCGTCTTTTCGTCTGAGAACATCGAGCACTAGACTCACTCCGTTCCCAATCGGAGATTGGGAACGAGAGAAAAGAGAGACATGAAATTAGTTCCTTGGGAGCACGGCATCTCATTCCACCAAGAAATCCCGTCATGGTAGTTCTTTTTGATCGCGAGGGCCCCTGACGAATGTGACGTAACAACATATTCTGTGATTAAAAAGAACACGATTACCCTACCATCATTTCAACACGAAGTCTCAATGCGATTGTTTTCCCCGGCATTGTTTTTTCTTTTAACCCTAGTCGTTCATCGGCAAGCGCAATCTGCGCCGCCCGCGGATTCCGCAGCAGGAATTTTTGAGGGGCACGGAGACATCGGTCATGTTCTCAATCTCGGATCCGTCGAATTCGACGCTGTGAAAAAAAGTTACCGTATCAGCGGAAGCGGCGTAAACATGTGGTTTACCAGCGACGCTTTTCAATTTGCCTGGATAAAGACGTCGGGGGACGTTTCGCTCACTGCCGACATCCAATGGGTAAGGACTGGAGGCAATCCTCATCGAAAAGCATGCCTTCTTATCCGGCGAAGCCTTGACCCGAACTCGCAGTATGCCGATGTTGCAGTGCACGGCGAAGGGCTGACATCCCTCCAATACCGCGAAACGGCAGGAGCGCCAACGAGAGAGATACAGTCAAACGTCTCCGGACCCCAACGCGTACGGATCGAGAAGGAGGGGGACTATGTTTTCATGTCCCTGGCTCGCGATGGCGATACGCTTCGTTCTGCCGGCGGTTCATTCAGATTCAAATTGAGCGACCCGTTTTATGTCGGGCTTGGCGTTTGCGCCCACGACAGCAACGCAATGGAAACGGCAGTCTTCTCCAACGTTGAAATCACATCAGGAAAACAAAAATCCAAAGGTGATCCGATGCTCGAAAGCACTCTCGAAACTGTTACAATCGCGTCAACTGACCGGCGCGTTGTCTACTGCCGCCGTGAACATTTTGAGGCGCCCAATTGGTCCCGCGACGGAAAATATTTTATCTTCAACCAGGACGGACGCCTTTACACGATTCCGGTGGAAGGAGGATTACCCAAGCTCCTCGAAACGGGATTTGCCAACCGATGCAATAACGACCACGGCATTTCGCCGGACGGCACACAGCTTGCGATCAGCGACCAATCGAAAGACGGCAAATCGCTCATCTACGTGCTGCCGATTGCCGGAGGAACTCCGCGACAAATCACTGCTACCGGTCCATCCTACTGGCATGGATGGTCGCCGGATGGCAAGACTCTGGCATTTTGCGGTGAACGAAACGGCGAATTTGATATCTATACCATCCCAGCAGCAGGCGGCGAAGAAAGACGATTGACGAACACCCCCGGTCTTGACGACGGTCCCGACTATTCCCCCGACGGTCAATATATTTATTTTAATTCGGAGCGGACAGGCTTGATGCAGATCTGGCGGATGAAAAGTGACGGGAGCGGAAAGCAGCAAGTCACATCCGACAACTATAATAATTGGTTTGCGCATCCTTCGCCCGACGGCAAATGGATCGTATTTGTGTCTTTTGAAAAAGATGTGAAGGGACATCCGCCAAACAAGAACGTGATGCTTCGAATGATGCCGACCGCCGGAGGTGAAATCCAGGTTCTTGCGAAACTCTTCGGAGGACAAGGTACGATCAATGTCCCGTCGTGGTCGCCCGACAGCAAGACCGTCGCATTCGTAAGTTATCGACTCGTTACCCCATAACCAGACACAACGCAATGTGATCATTTACTGTCATTTCTCAGCAAGGCAGTGTAAGAGTTGCATCAGTCAATATTATTTGCAGAAATACTTCCAAGGACAACGATAGCTTTTTTCATTCGCAGAATTATGCGACAGAATATTTATTTTTAGATATGGCATAATTCGAGAATCGTTCTCTTGAGTTTTGAGAAGTTTATGCCGATAATAAGAAAGGAATGGGTTGCAGATCTGCAGCCCGCTTCTTCACTGATCATTGAGCCGGGAGTGACAGCACCACCGCCACGAAACTGTTTCGCTCCCTTCTCAATTCAAACTCCTCACTCATGCGCTGCGGCAAAGGGGCATCTGCGAAAGATGAGCCCAACGTACAGAAAGTCCGATATTTTCAAGAAACAATTTTTCTCTTCCGCACTCCTCGTTATGGTCGTCTGCAGCGTACCATCACATCTCTATTCGCTTGATCCCCAAAAATCGATTGCTCAGTACGGAAGAAGTGCCTGGCTTCGTGAAAATGGTTTGCCTGCAAACGCTGTAAACGTTCTGCTTCAAACTCATGACGGATACATTTTGCTGGGCACGTCGGCGGGCCTCTTCCGATTTGACGGTGTGAATTTCACGAAAGTCAGTCTCGATGCCGACAATGACAAAACACATGAGACTATCAGTTCATTGCTGGAGTCAAGGGACAGCAGTGTTTGGATCGGGACCGGTTACAGCGGCCTGCGTCGGATCAAGAACGGAAAGATATTTCGGTACGGTTTGAAGGAAGGTTTTTTTGACACTCAGGTACTCAGTTTGTTCGAAAGCCGGGCAGGACACTTGTTGATAGGTTCTTCGATAGGTGTCTACATGTTCAGCGAAGGAAAATTCATACCTGTTCTGCTCAATCCAAATTATACGGTGGCTATCGCGGAAGATTCGCATGAGAGAATTTGGATTGCCACTCATCGCGGCGTGCGGATCGTCGACGATAACCGGCCCTCTGAAGTAACGAGTTTGACCACAAAAGAGGGATTGCCAACCGACGTCACCACATGCATATATGCAGATCGCCAGGCAATTGTCTGGGTCGGCACCAACAATGGGTTAGCCTGTTGGAAAGACGGCAAGATTAAAGTTTATACCACCGACAATGGTTTGTCGAACAATCACATTATGGCGATTCATGAAGATCTGGATGGGAATCTCTGGGTCGGAACGGACGGAGGAGGAATCGACCGTTTGTCTGAAGGGAAATGGACAGCCTTTACAAAAAATAACGGCCTCACCGACAACCAAGTCCTGTCAATATCGGAAGATCATGAAAGAAGCCTCTGGGTTTGCACATCGGATGGGTTAAACAGATTTAAAAATGTCAATGTAACAACGTACACCACGTATGACGGGCTATCGAACGATTTTATCTCAACAGTTATAGAGACAACTGATAACACTCTTTACTTCCTTAGCCCTGAAGGGTCGAATGTTACTCAAATAAAAAACGGCAAAGCCACAAAGTATGATATTCTCGTAGGACCCGCCTTCGCTGCAAGGGATGGTAGTCTATGGATCGGTCAAAACGGCATGCTGAACAATATCTATCATGGCCTGATTACACACTACGGTACATCGGCAGGGTTGCCAGCCAAATGGATTTCTGCAATTACAGAAGACGACAAAAGCTTAATTATTTACGTGGACCATCGGGGAATATTCAGATTCGTCGACGGAAAAGTGATGCCGTATTTGATGAAAAACGGAAAACAATATCCTTCCATCGAATATGTTGTATGCTTTTATCCGGAACGAAAAGGCGTGATGTGGGTCGGAACTGCTGATTCGTTAGTGAGAATTGAAAATGGGAATATCACGGGCTACACAATTGCGGACGGGCTGGCCGGTAATTGGGTCAGTTCAATTTACGGTGACCGCGAAGGAAGTTTGTGGATTAGTTCTCCCCAAGGAGGTGTGACTCGTTATAAGAATGGTAAATTCACTCCGTTTGATACAAAGGCCGGCCTCTTTGGCGATGAAATCTATTGCATTCTCGGAGACGATCAGGGTGGAATCTGGTTAAGCAGTCCCAGCGGTATCGGATATGTTCAGCGGCAGGAATTTAATGACTACGCCGACGGCCGAATAAGCAAAATACATACAACGGTCTATGTCACTGCCGATGGAATGAAAACGGATGAGTGTTTCGGCGAATGGCAGCCCGCCGGTTGGAAAACGCATGATGGACGAATTTGGTTTGCAACGAGGAAGGGGGCTGTGATGATCGACCCGAAGGCCTTCAAACAGAATCTGCTGAAGCCTCCGGTGCTGATTGAACGGGTCGTCGTCGATCAAAAGACAATCCCGGCAGACAAGTTCGCCGCCTTGGACCCCGGGGCGGACAAGTTTGAAATCCATTATACGGCCTTGAGCTTTCTCGTTCCCGAACGAGTTCTTTTCAAGTACAGGCTTGAGGGGTACGATAAAGACTGGATTGATGCGGGAACCCGCCGCGTAGCCTACTATACGGGACTCCCTCCCAAAAGTTATCGGTTTCGTGTGATGGCGTGTAACAACGACGGGGTGTGGAACGAAACCGGCGCCAGCTTTGCGTTTGAGCTCCAGCCTCACTTCTACCAGACGTACTGGTTTTATGGATTCGTGCTCATAGCGCTTGCTGCCGCCTCGTTCGGGCTATACCAAATTCGTCTGATGCAGTTATTGAAACGAAAAAAGGAACTTGAAACACGCATACAAGAAGCCATGGCCAACATCAAAGTATTGGGCGGCTTGATTCCAATCTGTTCTAACTGCAAGAAGATCCGCAACGACAAGGGCTACTGGGACTTGTTGGAAGGCTACATCCAGCAGCATTCAGAAGCCAAATTCTCCCACGGTATTTGTCCTGATTGCGCCAAGCTGTTGTACCCTGACGTGTTCCCATTAAAGAAACCGCAGTAAGCCGGCAGCTCTTCTGCAAATATCCGAGCCGTAGCTTTCCACCTGCCTGTTTTCAATTCAAACGAGGGCTTCCCATTTTTTGCATCTCGCCTAAGCCGTGCGTATATTGGCAAAATGGAAAAAAGATGTGAGTCGCCCTCGCCATCGTAACAGTTTCTGCCGGGTCACTCCTTGTCACATCGCATCCTGACAAACAGTTTCCTGATTTTATGCTCGCTACCACTGCGGAAAACATCTGACGCGGGATCAATATGCTCACCGTTTCACATCTCACCAAATACTATGCCGACCTCAAAGCTGTCGACAACCTTTCGTTCGAACTTCAGCCTGGAGAAATTGTCGGCTTGCTCGGACCGAACGGTGCAGGCAAGACTACGACGCTGCGCTGCATCTGCGGAATTCTTCAACCGGACGACGGCACGATCTCCGCGGGCGGATTCGACCTGAAGCGCACTGAGAGCGAAGCGAAGAAGTTGATGGCCTTCGTGCCGGAGACTCCAGCGCCCTATGACTTGCTGACGGTCCGAGAACATATCAAATTTATCGCCATGTGCTATGACACGCTCGACGTCTACGAAGCATCGGTCGATGACTTGCTTGCGCGGTTTGAACTTAAAGAGAAGGAAAACGAACTCTCCGTTACGTTATCGAAAGGTATGAAGCAGAAGCTGATCATCGCTTGTGCGTTCGTGCATCGGGCAAAGATATTTCTCTTTGACGAACCAATGGTCGGTCTCGACCCTAAAAGCCAGTTCACACTCAAGGCGGAGCTTCATCGCCTCCGAACAGAAGGAGCTTCACTCCTCATCAGCACGCACCAGCTCGACACCGCTGAAAAACTCTGCGACCGGGTTATTATTATGCAGAGGGGAAAAAAAATTTCAGAGGGAACTCTCGGCGAACTGCAGCAGCAGGCAACGATGAAGGGCAATTCACTGGAAGAAGTCTTCTTACGGATGACGGAGGACCAGCGGTGAGCGCCCTCTGGTTCTTGATGACCCGCCGCTTCCTGAACAGTTTTAGACGCGCATTCAGTAATCCCGCCCGTGCGGCAGGAACGCTCGCGATTATTGCCCTGCTCGCGGCGACGTACGGTGGCCCGCTCGTTATGCAATACCGGGAACAGCCCGGACGGAATGCGTTCGCGCCATTTCTTCCCCCTATCGCACTCGTCGGTTCGATCCTCACGCTGATGGTCGCCGCCTACCTTTTGTTTTCATTCGCCTTCGCAGTCGACTCTACGAACGCCTTCACAGAGCACGATGCACTAAACATCTTTCCCACACCGCTGCGTCGCACGCTTGTCTTTCAATTTCTCTTGTTCACAAGAGGCCTCCTCGCGGGCGCTCTGTCCATTATCATCATCGCATATTTTTTTTCCCGCATAAGCCGTTCGCTGATGAGCATTATTCCTCAGAGCGGGTCGGCAGCATCAACCGTACTAGGCCCGTTGACGTTCGCTGCACTTTTCATCACGGCAAACAGCGCTTTATTGATCGGAGGCGTGCTGTGCGGCCTGGCGGTCTACCGCCGAGGGCTGTCAAGAAAGCTTCTCTGGTCGTTGATCATTGTACTTCCGGCCTCCTTCATTGCCGCGCTTTTGTACCGCGCCGTTTTAGGCACGGGTCCGGGCTCGGACGTTCTCGGGGAGATTCTGCACCAATCGACTGAACAGCCGTTTTCCATGCTGCTGATTCCTTTCCATGCGATTGCTGCTGCAGCCCTTACGGCTTACGCAGGTTGGACATATGCGATCCTCCTCGGTATTCTCATCTGGGGAGGTTTGCTGGTGTTGTGCCGGAGGATCCTTATGGATTTGGCGCCGTCGCTGTACGACTACGCAAGCCATCTTGCACAAGTGAATGCGCATCGGCGAGAACAATTCAGAAATCAAACATTCAACGTCAAAGCATGGATGGGACGCAAGGAGGGGATGAACACGATCGGCGTAACGCAATCAGGGTGGTTGAATACGTGGGCCCCAACCGGCGCGATGGCTCTTTTTTGGAAAAACGTGGTGATGATGCGTCGATCTACTATCATGTCTGTCATAAAAGCGAACATTCTTCTCTCGGCCTTATTCTACGGCGGTATCGCCGCTCTTCGTGAGTGGAAACCCGGCATACAGGAGGACGGCTTCATTGCTTTAGGCGGGACTGCTCAGTTCTTCGTCGTTTTTCTTTTCGTCGTAACGAGTGTCGGATGGCTGACAGAAACGCTGAAACGATTCGAGATCCAGAAACCCCTTCCTATTCCCTCGAAAGGCGCAGTTTTTTCAGAGCTGCTGCCGATAGCAGTCATCGTTTCATGTTCGTCCCTTGTCGGGACCCTTCTCCTTATCGTACTGTTCCCCCATCAGTTTGGAATCCTCCTCCTCGGATTTGTCGCGATCTCATTATCTTACATGCTGATGAGCTGCTTGCTCTTTATTGTGCTTTTGTTCAACCCCGACCAGCACGACACTCTTCAGCGAATGCTTTTTGGGATTTTCACGGTTATTGTCATTGCCATTGGCATCTTACCGTCCATTCTGACAATCGGACTTGGATATGTGCTCCATTTTTATTTGATTGTTCAAGGGTTGATGGTTATAATAGCCAATGGACTTTGCATCTATTTGCTGATTTTGTTTGCAGCAAAGAAATACCAATCTTTCAACCCTGTAGAATAAGAGCGCGCATATGCCGCATGTCCACTGACGAAAAACGATAAACTTCGACAATAGGATGCACGAACAAAAACTTATCGCAACGCTTCTCCTGACTTGCCCCGATAGAAAGGGACTCGTCTCTCTCATCTCTAACTTTATCTTCGAACGCGGAGGTAACATCGTCGACCTGGTCGAACACGTGAACGCAGAGGAGCAACGTTTCTTCCTCCGGGTTGCTTGGGATATGAAAGAGTTCAGCATTAGTCCCGAACGCCTGACAGATGCGTTTCTACCGATGTCAAAAGAATTCGGGGCAGAATGGTCGATCCGGTTGAATCGCAACAGACACAGGCTGGCGATCTTCGTATCAAAGTACGATCACTGCCTGCAGGAGATACTCTGGCGCCACGAGCTCGGTGAATTCGATGCGGACATTGCGCTGGTCATCTCAAACCATCCCGACCTCGGATATTTGGCTGAACGATATCATCTTCCATTTCACCTTTTCCCCATCAGACAGGAAAATAAGGGAGTTCAGGAAACAAAGGAGCTCGCGCTCCTGGAGAGCAATAACGTCGACACTATTATTCTCGCACGGTATATGCAGGTGCTCTCGCCTGCATTTCTGCAGAAATTTCCAAACAGGATCCTGAATATCCACCATTCATTTCTTCCTGCTTTTGCCGGGAAGAACCCGTACAAGCAGGCCTATGAACGGGGTGTGAAGATCGTCGGCGCAACGAGCCATTATGTCACGGAGATTCTCGATGAGGGACCTATCATCGAGCAGGACATTATCCGCATCTCTCACAAAGATTCGCTGGAAGACCTGGTGCGCAAAGGAAGAGACCTTGAGCGATTGGTGCTCGCCCGCGGAGTACGTCTGCATCTGCAGGACCGCATCCTTGTTTACGGCGGGAAGACGATAGTGTTTGAGTGACGTGATCGGCTGTAATCTATGTGGTGAACAAAACACTCGTTCCGCGGTCTATCTGGTGAGATCGCGCATTATCCCTAGTACCTGCCCGTAATATCCTTCACCAAAAATATTCAGATGATTAAAGAGATGGTACAGCTTGTAGAGTTCCATCCTTTTTCGCCACCCCCGATTGAGCGGATAGGCTTCATCATACGCCGAATAAAATGATTCTTCGAAACCGCCGAAGAGAAGCGTCATGGCAAGATCGGCTTCTCGATGTCCGTAGTACACAGCCGGATCGATGACCGCCGGTCTTCCCTTGTCTATGCAAAGAACATTCCCTCGCCATAGATCTCCATGGAGCAGGGACGGCGGCTCGCCATCCTCCGGGATCAACTCGTCCATCCGGCGGCCCAGCACATTAAACGCATTTCGCATTTCGAGTTCGGCATATCCATTCTTTTCTGCCAGAGTAAATTGATAGTGAAGACGGCGCGTGAAATAGAATTCTTTCCACGAATCAACCTGCGGCACATTCTCTTGAGGCGTCGAGCCGATGTAATTATTCTCGAAAAATCCGAAGGATGACGACGTACAGCGATGGAGTGCTGCACACTGCCTGCCGAATTCTTCAAAAAATGATTTCCGATTTGAAGGGGATGAAGAAGGGAGGAATTCGAGAACAAGAATTTTTTCGTCCGCCTGTAGGACTGCAGGGGTCTTGATGGCGCCAGCCCTTGCCAATTCCCGGAGACCGTTCGCCTCTTTCAGAAACGTGTCGCGCCGTTGAGGTGAGATTTTGATGAAAACCGTTTCCCCATCCTTGAGGGTCGCTTTCATCGCGGTGGAGATCGATCCGCCTCCCAGAGGCGTTACAGACGCTACGCCCTTCTTCAAAGCCTGTTCGACGAGCGCACTAAAGGGATCCATCGTCAAGTTTTTTCAAAAGTCCATCGCATGCATCTTCGAGGATGTCGAGTACATATTCAAAACCTTCCGGACCTTCGTAGTATGGATCGGGGACCTCATCTGCGGCGACCTTTTCGCAATAGTCTGTCATCAGTGAAAGCTTGTCCTCGTATTTCTTCTCTTTGTCCATCGAATGGAGGTCGCGGAGATTCTCCTTGTCCATTGCGATGATGAGGTCGAATTTCTCAAAATCGACGGCGGGGTTGAATTTTCTGGACCGGCTGTTCAGCGGGTACCCGCGCTTGCTCGCATGAGAGCGCATCCGCGCATCGGGGAGTGCACCGACGTGGTACCCTGCTGTTCCGGCAGAATCAACGGTGACCAGCCGGCCGATAGATTTTTTTTCCATTATGCCTTCTGCCGCAGGAGAACGGCAGATATTACCCAGGCAGACAAAGAGGATCTTCTTATCCATAATCAATGCAATAGTTGAACAGAGATGATAATTAAATAATCGGCATTTTTTTCCATTGTTTCAAGGATTCAAGTGGATTGCATGATGAAAGTGAGAAGAAAAATATATACCTTGCGACATACTACAATCCAACAATCATGTATACATAATTAGGAGAATGACAATGGACATTGCTGAGCACGATACGGCCGGTCAAATGCCAGATCTTCGATTTCTTTTTATTGGATTCGCTCTCGTGATGACGTTCTTCGGGGCTGCTTCGGCACAGACGGAATCAAAAGCAAAGCCCTTCGTCGTCGAATATTACTACAAAGCGAAATGGGGATTTGCCGACGAATTTCTCCAGCTATACAAGAAGAATCATTATCCGGTCATGAAGAAAGAGATGGAAATGGGGAGAATTCTCCAGATTTCAATTGTGAAACCGCGCTATCATGCAACTGAGGACGGCCGGTGGGACTACAAAGTGACACTCGTATGGAAAAATATCCAGGTAACGGATGACGGATTTGATGAGGCAAGACTGATCCGCGAGATGTATCCCGATCGGGAGACATACAAGAAGGAAGAACAGCGGCGATTTGATATCCTGCTGGGTCACTGGGACGTACCGATCGTCGATGTCGACCTAAGCAAGTAGACAGTTAAAGCGCGAGGATTTTTGTATAACTGAAAGGAAGGAATTCCCATGGAATATTTCGCTCTCATCTACTCTCTGGTCGATGATTACCTGGAACGAAGAGCCGCACTTCGTGATAAACACCTGAGCCTCGCAAAAGAGGCAAACAGCAGAGGAGAATTGATCCTTGCAGGAGCTTTCAGCGGCCCTGCAGACCGTGCTCTTCTTATCTTCCGGGTAAAGGACAAAGCGGTGATCGAGGAATTCATCAGGAAGGATCCCTACGTCAACAACGGATTGGTCACTCGATGGGAAATCCGGCCGTGGTCGGTTGTCATCGGAACTTGACGCGGCGAGAACGTTATGACAGCAGTTCACCCTGAACGGGAGGCGCCGGAAGTGCGCCGGTCGAGGAGTTTTTCAGCTTTTCCTCGAACGTATCGAGCCTGCGCGCCGCTTCGTCGTACTTGTTCTTCGCGTTGGTAAGATGTTTCCCGACCGTTTCAAATTCGTCGGCAAATCGCTGCAAATCTCCCTGAAGCCGGGCAAGATTTTGAATAATTTCCTTCGCGCTTTTCTCTACCTCCATCCCCTTGAACCCGAGCGCAAGCACATGAAGCTGTGCGTAGAATGTGTTCGGTGAAACGGAAAACACTTTGTGATGAACCCCGTAGTTGTAGATATTCGTATCGTCGTCGTAGTCATCATTTTTGATGATCGTCTCGTAGTAAATATTTTCCGCCGGGATGTACATCAATGCAAAATCGAACGTCCCTTCATCCGGAGCGATGTATTTCTGCGCGATCGCGTCGATATGTTTCTTTACATCGCTCACAAATAGTTTATAAGCGGATTTCTTTTCGGCCTCGCTCGACGATTCTGCCATCTTCCGGAAATTCTCCAGAGGAAATTTCGAATCGATCGGAATGATGCCGTTCGCGGTCTTGATGATCGCATCGACGGTATTGCCGTTCCGAAAGCGGTACTGGGTCGCGTACGACGATGCGGGGATCACCTGCTTCAGCAGATCTTCGAGCATCGATTCCCCAAGCCCGCCGCGAAGCTTCGGCGCTTTGAGAAGCCCTTCAAGCTGGGCAACGCTGACGCCGAGCTGCTTCATCTCTTCCGTTGCCTGCAGCAGCTGGCCCTGACTCTTCTGAAGATCGCCGATCACTTTTGCCGCGGTGTCGAGCCGTGTCCCGATCGTGCTCGTTTGCGCCGATAGCTGCTGATTGACTTGGTCCGTCGTCTTCTGAATGGACTGAGTGACAAGCGTGATTTGTTGGTTCAGGTTCTCCGACGTCGACCGCATGCTCTGGAACATGGTGTCTGTGGCGGTTTTCAGGCTCTGCGAAACTTCGCCTCGCAGCGACTCGATCTGCTGCTGCATTAGCGCAGCCGATTGCTCGTTTGCAGCGGGCTGCTCTTTCTGTTTCTTGAAAAGGAATACCGCTACCAACACCCCAAGGACTACAACCAAAACAAGCGTTACAATTTCCATAACTTCAGTCTCAATCTCTCAACATTGTTGATTGTTCATTCCTCATTGTTCATTGACTAATACGGCTTCGTGAAGAATATGAATAGAACTACCGTTAGGATCGAATACTGCAGCACACGCGCGTATAACATACTCTTTTTCTTCAATGAATTCCAGACATACGCAGTTCCAGCCATCGCCCCGATAAGTATGAGCGCCATCGCGGCAACTTCCGGAACTGATCGCGTCGCCCCGATGATGATCGCAAGGCTGTCTCCTCTGATGAACAAACCGTAGATGACCAGCAAATGCCCCGTGTATGTCACAAGCGATTCCGACCCGAGAAGGCTGACGATGGACTTTCCCGAATGTGCCGACTGTTCCCACAACCAGAGCGATGCGAGAATGATCAACACTACGCCAAGCCGGACAAAAAAGAATTCCGGGCTGGCACTCCAGAAATCATGCGTCGGAAAAATTTTTATCGGCTGCAGGTTCGCGATAATCGAAAAAACAATGAGGACGACTCCGGCAGCAAGCGTTCCAATAAAGAACTTCCGTGCGGGTATTTGTGCTTTGAACAATGCAAACAGCTCCCCTGCCGCGCCCCCAAACAAAACGAAACCCATCCACGGAAAAAGAGGAAAAAGAGAACCGTGCAGTGAATTGATATAGCTTGAAAACGGAAGGGACAGGATGCCATCAACGTTCATCGCCGACATGAACGGACTGGCAAACGCGACGGCACAGCCTGCCGTAAAGACCGCGGCCAGAAAAATGCGGTGGTTTCTCGTTATCAGAACAAATATAAGGATCAGAAGAAGCGAGAATGCAATGCATTGAAGAACGTCGACTGGCCAGAAAGAAGTCCACTCATCCCAACCGATAAGATAGGCAAGCTTGTTGAATGAAAAAAAAGGAAGATGAAGAGCATAGCCAACTGCCCAGATCTGAAGGATGCGTCCAATTTGTTTCCAGAATACGCCGTTCAATGAGAGATAATCGTTCCATTTTCGCTGCCCCACGATCGCAAACGAATATCCGGCAACGAACAGGAACGACGGCGCAACGATCCCGTTCACAAAATTCACCACTTCGAACCACGGCTTGAGCCGGAATGCAGGTACCATGAACGTATTCGTGACATGCGTTTCGATCATCACCAATACGGCCCACCCGCGAAGCAGGTCGATGTAAACGTAACGCTGCTTCGGCGGCGGTTGAGCAGGTGTCTGAGAATCCGGCAGCGGCATTGGGTGAATATAAAGAGGATTCGAATGGACCGTTCACTGATTAGCGCAATAGCAATAACCTAGATCACTTTCAGCTTTTTCCCGACTGATTTAAATGCATCGAGCGCCCGGTCAATATCCTTTTTTGCAAGTGCGGCCGAAACCTGCGCGCGCAGCCTGGCTTCTCCCTTGGGGACGACCGGGAACCACAACCCTTTGATGTACACGCCGGCTTTCAGCATCGCGGCGCTCATCTCCTGCGCGAGGGAAGCATCGCCGAGCATGACCGGCACGATCGGATGATCTCCGTCGATGATCGTGAAGCCGAGGGCTTTGATCTCTTTCCTGAAATACGCAGTATTTTCATGAAGCCGTCGGACTATGGATTTGTCTTTTGTCAGGAGGTCGAACGATGCCAGGCACGCGCATACGATAGCCGGAGGAAGCGAATTCGAGAAGGTGTACGGACGAGACTTTTGCCTGAGGTAGGCGATGAGGTCTTTCTTTCCGCTCACATAACCGCCTGCTGCACCGCCGATCGCTTTTCCAAGCGTTCCAGAGAGAACATCGACCTTTCCGAGCACGCCAAAGTGTTCTGGCGTACCTCTTCCTGTTTTTCCGCACACGCCGATGGCGTGCGAGTCGTCAACAAAAATGATCGCGCCGTGTTTATGCGCGACCTCGACAAGCGCATCGAGCGGCGCAAGATCTCCCTCCATGCTGAAAACGCCGTCGGTCGCAACAATACGGAGCCGGTACCCTTTGTCCGTGTCTTCCTGAAGAAGCCGGTCGAGGTGGGCGGCATCGGCATGATTGTATATCTTCTTATCCGTGGTTTCCGGCTTGCACAGCCGCATGCCGTCGATGATGCTGGCGTGATTCAATTTGTCGGTGTAAATAACATCCTTGTAATTCTCTGCGCCAAGTTTTTCGTTCACCAGACTTGCGAAGAACCCTTCGTTTGCAGCAAAGCATGAGGAAAAAAGAATGGTGTCTTCCGCCCCGACGAACTTGGAAATCTTCTTTTCGAGGTCGAGATGAATCGTTTGCGTTCCGCAGATAAACCTGACCGAGGCCACGCCGTACCCGTAGTTCTTGATCCCCTCGATGGCTGCCTTGCGGACAATCGGGTGATTGGACATACCGAGATAATTGTTTGATGCCATCATGACAACGGGCTTCCCTTTGACGCTGACAATGCCCGCCTGGGCCGATTCCAGCGGAGTCTCATGTTTGAAAGTGTTCGCGTCGCGGATGCGCGTAAGCTCGGAAGTGACAAGGTCGAGATAGTTCATAGGTTCATGGTAGATTGTTCATTATCGGAAAAATGATTTGAACTGCAAAGACGCGAAGGCGCCAAGAAAAGAAATATAATAGTAAAAGAATTTTCACATCCCCTTTGCGTCTTGGCGTCTTTGCGGTTTATTTTTTCGTAAATCATCAGGGTTTCAGCAGCACTTTGAACGCATCTCCCCGCCGGATCACTTCAAACGCTTCTTCATATTTTTCCAGCGGGAACTGATGGGTAATGAAACCAGTTTTCAGGAATTTTTTTGCAAGTCCGGCCTTTAGAATCTTTTCCATTTGAATCCATGTCTCGAACACCCGCCGGCCGATGATCCCCTTGATCGTAAGGCCCTTGAAAATAACATCCCCTGCGAAATCAACCGCCATCGTTCCGGCCGGCAGTCCAAGGAGCGAGAATGTCCCCCCCATCCGGATAGCTTTGAATGCGTCTTCGTACGCCTTGTAGCTTCCCGACATTTCGAACACGGCGTCGACACCCGACTGATTCGTTTCTTTCATGACAACGGCGTGAAAGCGATCCCGTTCACCTTCCAGCGCCATGTCGAAGCAATCGTCCGCACCGTAAAGGCGGGCTGTTCGGAAACGGCGCTCTTCGAGTTTCTCATGCGAGAACTCGCCGTGAGACGCATCGGTGACAAAAATTTTCTTTGCGCCGGCATATTTTGCCACCGCGGTCGCCATCAGCCCTTGGACTCCACACCCCAGCACTACAACGTTACGGCCTTTAACGTCTACAGACATCACGGTGTGCGTCGCATTGCCGATCGCGTCCATGAAGGCGATGATCTCGAGCGGAATCTCCCTCTTGTGAAATAATACAAGATTGCTTGCGGGGACCTTGACATACTCTGCGAACGCTCCGTCGTCATGCACTCCTTTAATGACCGTGTTGCGGCACACGTGTTTCTCTCCGATCCTGCATTGATAGCATGTGCCGCAGGTGACGTGCATTTCCGCGGACGCATTAAAATACTCTCTCACGATCGGCAGGAATTTTTTGCTCTTGGGAAATGCCGCTTCAGTTTCGCCCCGAAGCAGTTTTTTCACATCGGAATTTGCCTTTGCCTTCGCGAACACCATTCCGGCAATATGCCTCCGTGCCTTCGACCCGGCGTCGACAATGTGCCCCGAGAACTCGTGACCAACGGTTACGGGGGACACCAGGGCGCGCGACATTTCAACGCGCAGCGATTCCTTCGAATTATAAATGCCGACATCGGTGCCGCAAATGGCTCCGGCGAATACTTTGATGATCACATCGTCCGGAGATTCGACCGCGGGAATCGGCTTATCAATAAGCTGAAACCCCGTCGGCCAGTCTTTCCCTTCAACAGGCTTGATTTTTGTAATGGCTTTCATGATTGACACTTTTTGATGATCAAACTGGGTTTACCTGTTTTTCTTCAGACGAATACTGAAAGACCCGTCCGTCCCATGAATGTGCGGAAACGTCTCGACGTAGCCGTCAGCACTTACGAGCGAGAGAGGGACAAATTGCGCTGCCGAATCGACGTCGAATTCAGGATGCCGTTCGAGGAATGTCCTGATAATGCCAAAATTCTCTTCAGGCTCCATGGTGCAGGTGCTGTAGACGAGCACGCCTCCGTTCTTTACGAGCGTGGCGGCATGTTCCATAAGGTGCCGCTGAAGATCGACGAGATCTCGAATGTCTTCAGCATCCCTTTTGAGTTTCACATCGGGCTTTTTCGACAGCACACCAAGCCCGGAACAGGGAGCGTCCAGAAGCACTTTATCCGCCGGCTCGGTCGAAAATTCCCGGCTGTCCGCGGCGACGATCGTCACGTTGGTGATACCCAAACGCTCGCAGCTCGACTTCACCAGGTTCAGCCTCGTGGCGTACTTGTCGACGGCGACCACTTCCCCTTTACCGAGGAGCATCTCTCCGATAAAATTCGTCTTGCCCCCGGGGGCTGCACAGAGATCGATCACCCGATCGCCTTGCCGTATGCCGAGCAGCTGACAGGCAAGACCGGCGCTTTCGTCCTGAACAGAGAAAAATCCCTTACGAAAAAGATCCGTTTGCGAGATATTGGAAAGATTCGTCGTCTTGACAAAGTTGTTGAGATATTTCGACCTTTCGAAAATCACGTTTTGGTTTCTCAGGAGTTCAAGAAAATTTTCAACGGTGGTCTTCGACGTGTTGATGCGGAGCGAGAGACTCGGCCGCTCGTTATTTGCCTGGAGCAGCTTTTCCGTCTCCGCAAAACCAAAACGGTTCATCCAGCGGCGGACGACCCACACCGGATGTGAATACATCACCGCCAGATACTGCGCAGCGTCGATGGCGACATCCGGATAATGAATCCCATCGATATTGCGGATGATATTGCGAAGGACAGCATTGACGAGATTTGCAGCCTTTTCCCCGCGAATGCGCTTCACGAATTCAACCGCTTCGTTCACCGCCGCGTGGTGGGGAACTTTGTCAAGGAACATGATCTGGTAGAGTGCAGCACGCAGAGCGTTCTTGACCGTCACTTCGGCTTTCGTGAAATTACCGTGGAAAAAACCGTTGAGCACCCAGTCAAGCTTCATCTGCCATCGCAGGACGCCGTTGACGATCTCCGTCAGGAGAGACTTGTCCAAATCGTTAATTTCTTCCGAACGGAGTTCAGCCTCAAGGAGCTTGTCAAGATAAGCGTCTGCCCTCTCAACCCGGTTCAGAATCTTGACGGCGCTCCCGCGGACTCCGTGGAAAAGCAGTTTCTTTTCTTCAACATCCATCGTCTGGTTTGGCCGTTCTAGAGTGTGGGAAAATTATGGTTGCTCCGTTCCGTGGTGGCGGCGTTCTTCCCGGGTCAACTCAAACACCTTTCTGAAGAGCGCAGCATCGGCTTCGGAAAGAGCGATCGCACGCCGGGACATGACGCGCTTCGCGGCCTCGACGGCACGCGCAAGGTCGTAGGTCGTAAATGAGTCTCCGGATCCGCCCCACGAAAATGACGGAACAAATCTCGGCGGAACGCCTCGGCCGAAGATGTTGCATGCGGCGCCAACGACTGCTCCGGTGTTCAATACTGAATTGATGGCCGTCTTGGTATGGTCGCCGATCGAAGCGCCGACAAATTGTGAGCCGCTGTCAACCAATTCGCCGCTCACGAAGACCTTCACAGGCCCGTAGTTGTTCTTCAAATCGCTGTTCGTCGTGCCAGCCCCGAGATTCACCCATTCGCCAAGGTACGAGTGGCCTAAAAACCCGTCGTGCTGCTTGTTCGAATATCCATGGACGATCGATGCCTCGACCTCTCCACCTATTTTACACATCGGTCCGATGGTCGTGTCCTCGTAGAGCTTCGCTCCCGCTTTGATCGTCGAACCATCGCCGATGGACACCGGACCGATAATCGTCGACTGGGGAAGGATCGTGACATTCCTTCCGATATACACCGGACCGCCTTCGGCGTCGATGACGACCCCTGGCTTCACGACCGAACCGCTGCCGACAAAGATGTTCTTTTTGTTAACAAGGTGCACCCCGGGAAGAAGTTTCCCTTTGATCTTATTCCCCTTTAACAATTTCGACAGGAAAGCCCAGTCAGCGCGTAGCTGGGCGCCGTTGTTGTTGACGAGATCCCAGGAATAATTCACTATCGTCGCGTCAACTTCTTTTCGTTCCATCCCGTCGAAATCGGCCGCAGAAAAAAAATCCGGCACGCCGCCGCTCCACCGGGTCGACATCTCGCGAGAAACTCGCGCCGCCACAACCTGATCGCCGGTGGTGTAAACTGTATCAGCAGCAGCCTTCAGAGGAATGGCCTTGACCAATTTCTCATCGGCAATGACGCGTCCGTTGAAAAACAAATACTCCTTCGGGGAAAGTTCATTTACTGTCGCTTTTGGATCTTGCTGCCGGAGAACGTCGGCGAGGTATGGGCGGCAATGAAGCATCACGGGAACATCGCCGTACTGACGCTGAATTTTTTCCCGAAGCGAGAAGGTGCCGCATTTCAGATTGTAAACAGGGCGGAAGTAGACGAGGGGAAGGAGCCGGGAATAAAAATTGTCTTCGAAGATACAAATGTGGGTTGGCATGTGTTCACACAAAGCCATCTGGTGAAAAAAGGTCTACGACCTCGTAGAGGTGCTACGGAATTAATTGCCGACAGAGTTACAAAAATGATCCATGCAAGAGATCAATTCTTTCCCAGATAAAAAACGGAATGTATCGTGTATACATTCCGTTTGATTTTTCATCAACATGAAGAGCTCAGCGAAGATTATGCAGCGGGTTCTGGTGCTGGCGCGGCTGCGGTTTTCTTTGCGTACTTTCTATTGTACCTCTCTACACGTCCCGCTGAATCGACCAATTTCTGCTTGCCGGTATAATACGGATGGCAATTCGAGCAAATTTCAAGATGAATATTGCCGACAGTAGAACGGGTTTCGAACGTATTCCCGCAAATACAAGTGACGATCGCGCGCTTGTATTCGGGGTGAATTCCTTTTTTCATTACATCCTCCGGTATATCAAAATTTGAACTTTTATAAAGTAGTAAAAATCCAGGTCATTTGCAACAGCTTTTTGAATAGAAGAATTTGGCCGGAAGAGGCGATTTCTTCACGCCTTGCTCATTTTTTCGTTGAACTCTCTCGATTTCTTCCTCGGAATAGTAAGGGTCTGCCATTGACTTGATTTGAACATTTTCGCAAGTAAAACGATCTGCCCGACATGATAACTCATGTGTGTCAGGGTCCGATTGACAGCCTCCAGCACCGAGTGCGGCTCAGTTCGGATCGTGATGATTTTTCCGAGGTCCTCCGGCCTTAAGACCTCTAGGGATGAAAACAAGCTTTGCCAGCCCCGATCCCACATTTGCATTAATTCGCTTCTCTCCATTTCATCCAATTCAAATTCACTGTCCCTGTCTCGCCATTCCTTCTCGCCGTCGGTCGTCAAAAAATTGGTCCACCGGCTGAGCAGATTGCCGCTCACATGTTTGACGATAACGGCGATGCTATTCGATTCCGGCTCCGGCGTTCGGAAAAATTCCTCGTCCGTTACCTGCTCCATCCCTTTTTCGGCCAGCGTCTTATACTGCCGCAGAATGCGAAGTGCCGATTCAATCGGATTCGTTCCCGTTTTCATTTCCATAGTCTTCTTTTCAATTTACCCCTATTAACGTTCCTTGATAAATGATCCGTTGTGAAGCTCTGCGTATGCCTGCCGGAGTTCCTCCTCCGTGTTCATGACGATCGGACCACTCCATGCAACCGGCTCCTTGAGGGGTTTTCCGGAAACAAGCAGGAACCTGATGCCCGACTCTCCAGCCTGCACCGTTACCTCATCTCCATTGTCGAAGAGAACGAGCGATCTGTTTCCCGCAACACTCATATTCGATTTGCCGTCCGACCCCACGATGTCGGTCTGAACCGAAACAGGGTCGGAAGCATCGCGAAACGTTCCGGTTCCGTCAAACACGTACGCAAATGCATGACGGTTTGTTTCAACAGGAAGCGCCTTTCTCTTACCTGGCGGAACCCAGACGTCGAGGTAGCGGGGATTTGCCGCAATGCCATCCACGGGTCCGCTCTTCCCCCAAAATTCTCCACAAACAACCCGAACGCTGGTCCCGTCGTCATCAACCACCTCTGGAATCTCGCTCGATGTCACGTCCTGGTAACGCGGCGAAGTCATCTTGAGATTTGCAGGAAGATTGGCCCATAGTTGGAAGCCATGCATCCTTCCCCGCTCATCGCCCTTCGGCATTTCCTGGTGAAGTATTCCGCTGCCTGCTGTCATCCATTGAACGTCGCCCGCTCCCAGCGTGCCGCGGTTTCCAAGACTGTCGCCGTGATTGACCGTGCCGGCAAGAACGTACGTAATGGTTTCAATGCCCCGATGCGGGTGCCATGGGAACCCGGGGAGGTAATCTTCCGGATGCTCATTTCGGAAATCATCCAGCAAAAGAAACGGGTCGAAATCTCCCGTTTTGCCGAAACCGAATGCACGGCGCAATTTCACACCTGCCCCTTCCATCGTTGGCTGAGCTTGAATTATCTGTTTCACTGCTCGTATCGACATAACCCTGCCTCATCTCTGCGCCGATGATACTAAAAGTCCATCGCGACTAATTATTGATAATTTTGTGGGTTCTCTAACCACACGCCATTACTCATAACAAGGCAACCGCACCAAACGGTTCCTTAGAGTATTCTCCTCCTTTAAAGACTTATGTCTTGACGAATTGGATGCTCTTCAGCCGGCGTGAATTGAATATGATAAAGACGCTGCTCATGATCATGGCAAACGCGGCAACAATGGGGTCCAGCAATCCGAATGCGGCGAGGGCAATTCCGATAATGTTGTAAATGAATGCCCAGAAGAGATTCCATTGAATGGTTCTATACGTCTTCTTCCCGAGGTTCAGCAGCCACGGTATTTTCATCAGGTGAGTCCCGATGATGGTGATGTCGGCGTTCTCTTTCGTCAGGTCGGTTGCCGAACCGAGGGCAACGCCCACGTCGGCTGACGCAAGGGCCGGTGCATCATTGATGCCGTCGCCGACCATAAGAACACTTTTGCCCGACGCGCACATGCCGCGTATCTTCTCAACTTTTTCGTCGGGCATCAACTCCCCGAACGCGAAACGAGATCGGACTTGCTCTGCAATATCCTCGACAACCGCACGTGAGTCTCCCGATAATATCCCGACGTCAATATTGTTTTGTACAAGCAATGCCACTGCCGGAATGGCGCTGCCGCGGAGAGTGTCGGCCAGATGAATGATTCCTCGGACTCTGCCATCCCAGGAGACAAACAATGAACTAGTCTTTGCTGAGCCTGTTTCTATTAACATTTTGTTTCTGCCAAAATCTGCCCCTGCCTTTGCCATTAATATCCGTCTGCCGGCGACGACTTCCGTCCACCGCCCTTCTGCAAGAACCTCTCCCTTCATGCCTAGTCCGGGAATCGACGCTGCGTTCCGACATTCGGTAAGAGGAATGCATCTCTCCTTTGTATATCGAACAACCGCTTTTCCCATCAGGTGTTCCGAGGAGTTTTCAAGTGTTGCGGTAATTGACAACAGTTCTTCCGGGAGAACTTCGGGAGCGATCACGCTCGAGACATTGATATTTCCTTCCGTCAGCGTTCCTGTCTTGTCAAAAACGACCGTAGAGACAGAGTGGAGCTTTTCGAGAATAGCCGTGGAACGGATGAGGATTCCTTCCTCAGCAGCTCGGGCGATCGCGATCGTCGTAGCAAGAGGCGTTCCAATCCCCAGCGCGCACGGACACGACACAACCAAGACGGTCAATGAATGGAGCAGCGCCGAAGCACACGTTCCAACAACCATCCATCCGATGAACGTTGCAGCAGCGATGCCGATGACTGCGGGGATAAAAATATACGATATCCTGTCGACCAGGCGCTGGATCGGTGAACGGGTCCGCTGCGCCTCTTCCATGAGACGAATGAATTGAGCATGGAGCGTATCGTTCTCGGTCGACGTTGCCCTGACGAGGATGGAGCCCTCGCCATTGACGGTGGCGGCGAAGACCGTCGAGCCTGACTGTTTGGGTTGAGGGAGCGACTCGCCGGTGAGGAACGACTCGTTCACGAACGTCGCCCCTTCGATCAGTATTCCATCAATCGGAACTCGTTCGCCCGGATATACTTTGAGTTTTTCTCCTATACCGATCTCGGAAGTACTGACGTCAGCCTCACGCCCTTCTCGGAGAACATGCGCCGTATTGGGGCGAAGGTCGAGCAGTGAATGAAGAGCGGACGACGTTCGGACCTTCGCGGTTGATTCGAGAAACCGGCCTGCCGTTACCAGCACGATCACCATCGTGCCAGTGTCGAAGTAAAGCGCAGTACCGCCGGTGAATACTTCGTACGTAGAAAACCCGTACGCGGAAAGAGAACCGAGTGCGATAAGGCTGTCCATCGAGAGACGCAGCGTGCGAATTTCATCTATTGAATTTTTGAAAAAGGGATAGCCGACAAGCACCATGATCGGCGTCGAAAGAACGAATAAGAGCATATTCATAGCCGGGATCACATCCTGATCGATGCCGAACCAACTCGCCTTTCCGGCATAGAGCGCCCAGCTCAGGATCATGATATTCATCGACAAAAAGGCGGAGAAGCCCAACCGGAGGAGAAACATCGACGCCACGCCCCCTTCCCCTTTTTCTCCGGTCAACGAATGGGTGAACGAGCAACCGTAGCAGCAAAAATGGAATTCAATGTTCCCTTTCAATTGTGTCACTCCGCCGCGGCCGTTCTCGGACCGGCTGTACGGCAAACCGCACTGGTCGCAAAGAATGTTCGTTGATGACAGGTCTGGCGAAGACATGCTCAAGAGCGTAAATAGTAAGAATTGAAAAGAAAACAGTAAGAGGGATTAAGCACAATAATCTTTTTGGCTCTCTTCGAACCTTTGCGGTTCACACCTTCTTTGAGACCAAGGGGACCATCGATATAAAGCTGAACCATGCCAGCGCGAAGCCTGCTGCAAACGCGAGAGTAACCAATAGCTCCAGAATGCCAAAGGGCAGATTCGATTCATGCCATAAGAACGGCGCTACCGCGATGAACCGTTCGACGAACAACGCCGAAAGAATGATTGATGCAACGGAAACAAGAACTGCCGGTCTTTCTTTCGCGCGCCTGCTGAGGAAGATTGCGAGGGGGAAAAAGAAGGCGAAGATGATGTAATACCAGGTAAAGGGCGCCCAGAGCGGACTGTGAAAGCGAATGAGGAGGTACGGAATTTCTTCCGTGAGGTTGCCGTACCATATCACGAGATATTGCGACCAATAGAATCCTCCGGACAACATGCAGAAACCCATGACCAATCTTCCGAGGTCATGGAACTGACTCGTTCTGAATCCGGCTTCAAGCGCAAAGGCCTTTCGTGCCGCGATCGCGAGAATAGTGATAACGCAAAGCGCTCCGTAAAAGCCGTGGAGAAAGAAAAGCCAACCGTACAACGTACTGTACCACTGCGGCGAAAGCGACATCAAGAGGTCAAATCCGAGAAGTGTGTACGAAACGGCAAATGCGATCAAAAGCGCCGGCACAAGTTTTGCCAGCGACGATCTGCTTTTGACGGCTTCCACTTCGTCTCCCGCCCAATCGCGCGTGAGTCGTCCGATGAAGCTCCGGAATTTTTCCGGGACGCGCACCCGGTATCGACCGACTTCGGGGCGAAGAGATGTCCGGACATACCTGTAGCTCAGCCACATCATAAACAAGAAGACAACCGCATCACGCGCGAAGAAAAAGGGTGTGTTTAACCACGATTCTTTTCCGGTTGATACGTGCAGCCACGGATAGATCTCCGAACGTCCGAAAAATACGCCGATAAAAAGAATGAAGCTTACCGGAAGAAAACTTACCATCGCCTCACCGGTGCGGCGAAACGGCTCGCCCCATGTGCCGTTCGTCATACGGTATGCGGCAGAAAATGCAACTCCGCCCTGTGCGATCGCAGTCCAGAAAACAAAATTGACATAATAAATTTGCCATGCGCGCTGTGCATATCCAAGGACAAGAGACGCGGCAAACGCGGCGGCTCCTATCAGAACGAACGTCCAAAGCGTATTTCGGACTCGCTGTGAGAGTTCTTGCGCAGGGAATGTCATCGGAGGATCGGTCATTGCAGCTGCAGTCTCCGTAAATGCGCTACGATGAGCCATCGTTCCCGCTGGGTTGTATGTTCATAATACGATGGCATGATATTATGTCCTTTGCGGATCACAAAGTAAATATAACCGTCCGGAGCCATTTTATAAAGAGGTGCCGTGAGGTCCGGCGGTGTCTGAAATTTCGGCGCTACCAGCCCGTCGCCCTTTGCAGCTACTCCGTGGCAGACGGAACAATACGTGTTAAACAAAAATTTTCCGGTGTCTTCGGATGTCCGCGTGAACAGGAATGGATTCTTCAATTTTGCTGCCTTAATCGAATCTTTGATCGCGGGCTCATAACCGGACATCGGGACCGTTCCCGCTGCGTGCAGAATGGGGTCTTCCTGCGGCTTGAACGACGGCTGGTAATACATGTCCGTACGGTATTCCGTCTGCTCGCCCGGTTGTTCGCTCTCGCATCCGGCGAATAACGTCATGAAAAGAAGAGCGGCAGCGAAGAATTCAGCAAACCAATATGTCGAATGAAGATTTCTCAATTACAGTCCCTGTGATCGGGTAACGGTCTCCGCTCCCAAGTGCTTCAGAAGTTTTTCAAGTTTCACCACGTCTTCCGGCAGACAGTACGCCAGCACTCCGTAGTGGTCGGACGAAAGACGTTCATCATATCCTTCGACAATTTTGACCTGAGGCATGCGCGCGTTGACCAGAAATCCGATGAATGTGGCGATTGTTCCAAAGAGAATGGTGGTGATATACGCGACGACGCCAAACGGAGGAATTGAGATAATCGGTTTCCCCCCCACAATAATGGGATAAAGCATCGTCGAACCGATCGTCACAGCCCATCCGGTGAGTAATCCGGTCAATCCTCCCAAGAGCGTAAAGACGCGGACCTGGCTGGGCTTTCTATGGAGCGCGTGAGCGATTGCATGATCGGGCGTTGGAGAATAGACCTCGATCTCTTTGAAGCCTTCTGCCGGCAATTGTTTGATGACGGCAAGGCAGGTATCGAGATGCCCAAAGATGCCGAAGCGATATGTTTGGGTCGGCATCGGCATTACGGCTGCTCTTTCATTGGCGGTTCGATCTGTTCTTTCACTTCCCACATTGAAACGACGGGAAGGGTCTTTGAAAACACTATGAAGAGAAAGAAAAACCACGCAAAGCTCCCGACAACGATAAAGCTATCCACGAGCGTCGGCTTGTAGATGCCCCATGCGTACGGCAAATAATCGTGGGCAAGGGATGTGACGATGATAATAAATCGTTCCAGCCACATCCCTATCTCAACTGATATGCAAATTCCTACAAGCCAAGGCACGCTCGTTCGAATATTTTTTGACCAGAGGAGCATCGGAACGGCGACGTTGGTCGTGATCAGCAGCCAGAATGCCCAGGCGTAATCGCCCGTCATCCGGTAGATAAAAATCGCGCGCTCGAATTGGTTCCCGCTGTACCACGCAATGAACAATTCGATCGAATACGCAAAGCCGACGATGAGGGCGGTGAAGATCATGAACTTGGCGAGGCTTTCAAGATGATGAATCGTAATATACTTTTCGATCTTGAAAGCCTTTCTCATCGGCACAAGCAGCAGCACGACCATGCCCAAACCGGAATGGATGGCGCCAGCAACAAAATACGGTGCAAAGATCGTGCTGTGCCATCCTGGAATCACGCTCATCGCAAAATCCCACGACACGATGCTGTGGACGGATATGACGAGCGGCGTAGAAAGGGCGGCGAGGAACACGTATGCCGCAGTGTAATGCCGCCATTGGTTATCGCTTCCCTGCCAGCCCATCGCAAGTAGGCCGTACACTTTTTTCCTCCACCCGCTCGTCTTGTCGCGGACGATCGCAACATCGGGCATCATTCCCAAAGCAAAGAACAACGTGCTCGCGGTGAGATAGGTTGTGATCGCAAGAACATCCCAGGCCAGCGGCGAGCGGAAATTGGGCCAGAGTCCGCCGAAATTCGGAATGGGGAGGATCCAATGCGCTACCCACACTCTTCCGAGGTGGATGAACGGAAACAATCCCGCCGTCGCGAGCCCGAAAATAGTGACCGCCTCGGCGCTGCGATAAACAGCGGCCCGCCATTTTACACGGAACAAAAATAAGATGGCAGAGATGAGCGTACCGGAGTGAGCGATGCCGACCCAAAAGACGAACGTGGCGATATACATGGCCCAGCCGACAGGGTTGTTCTTTCCCGCCTCGCCGATGCCGTTGGCGATTTGCACACCCCAGGCATAGCCGCCGGCGCAAATCAACAAGAAAAGAAACGTCAACAGAACCCAATAGCCTTTGCCCGGTTTCTTGAGCGACTGCATCAGGTCGATGTCCGTTTCAGTATAGTTAAGTTTGAAGTCTTCAGTCATAAGTTATAGGTCGATCCACTTGCACTCTTACCATTCAATTTCTCTTGAAGCTATCTTAATTCTTAATTATCTTTCGATCGCTTTCAAATACGTCACCGCAGGACGTGTATTCAATTCCTCCAGCACTTTGTAATCCCGCTGGTCTTCTTCAGCGATCAGTTTTGAGACAGCGCTGATCGTATCCTTCAGATCGCCAAAGGTAATGGCTTCGGCAGGGCACGTCTGTGCACACGCCGGAATAATTTCACCATCGCGAACCGGGCGGCCTTCGTTTCTTGCGGTATTCTTTCCATCACTGATTCGCTGAACGCAGAACGTACACTTCTCCATCACGCCTTTGCTTCGGACGGTTACATCGGGATTCAGCTGCCAGTTGAGCGGCTCCACCCATTGTGCCTCGAACCAATTGAAACGCCGAACCTTGTACGGACAATTGTTTGCGCAGTACCGGGTACCGATGCAGCGATTGTAGACTTGCCCGTTCAGACCCTCCTCCGTGTGGTATGCCGCATAGACCGGACACACCGTTTCGCATGGAGCATCGTCGCATTGCTGGCAGAGCATCGGTGCAAAATCGGCGTGCGGGGTCGAACTGTGTTCGTCAAAATACCGCTCGATCCGAATCCACGCCATTTCCCGTCCGACGGCAACTTCTTCTTTGCCGACGATCGGGATGTTATTTTCAGCATAACACGCTGTGACGCATGCGCTGCAGCCGGTGCACTTGTCAACGTCGATCGTCATTCCCCAGCGGTGTTTGGGATGCTCGTGGTCGGCATACATCGAAAGAGCTTCTTCTTTCTTTTGCACCTCGGCTGCTGGTGTGCGAGTCTCTACCAATGCGTCAAGAGGCACGCTCTGAACAATTCCCCTTTCGTGCTGAGTGTCGCTCCCGGAAACGGAAGCTAACACGAGCCGGTCCGATTTCTTCAGCAGCTCGACCTTCATTCCTGCCCATTCAAGACCACCGGTTCGTTCGGAAGGCTTCGGGTCGAGCAAGTCAATCGGATTGCTGCCGACGTTGCTGGCGTACCTGCCGTAGGACGTATGCCCCTGACCGATCGGAATAGCAACAACACCAGGTTTCACAACCGTTGAAACCTGAGCCGGCAGGTCGAACTGACCATAGGGGGACGAGATTTGAACCGCGTCGCCGGTTGCAATTCCTGCCGCCGCAGCATCCTGCGGGTGGATCTCCACCCACGAATCCCACACATTCATCATCATGGGATCAGGAAGTTCCTGAAGCCATGGGCGGTTAGCGCCTCGTCCGTCATAGTGACTAAGCGAAGGATAAACGATGAGGGCGAAGTTCTTTCCCGGCTCAGAGTCGACAGGTTTCATCCGAGAAAAGATCGCGCCGCTGAAGGTCGGAATGAGTTTGAACAATTGGTTTTTGGCGTTTGGTTTATCCCAATAGCCGCCGCGCGCTAAACTCTCTATCCAGAAGTTTTCAAAATCAGTCTTATCGCCTGACCTCTTTTGAATTGCTTTCCATCGTTCGCGCACATAATCATACATCGTGGGAGCGCTGAAGTCCTGAGGCTTGCTCAACTTCTTTCCGGATTCAAGAAGAATATCACCGAGCATCTTTGTCTTGAATACCGGCTGCATCGCAGGCTGCATCAGTCCATATACGCCAGTTTCCGTTTCTGTATCGCCCCAACATTCCATCGGTGAGTGTGTCGGAAGGATGAGAGTTGCGAGCGCCGAGGTTTCCGTCATGAAACTGGAAAGGCTGACCGTGAACGGGATCCTCTTCATCGCCTGATCAAATTCAAGACTTTGCGGCGTGCTGAATACCGGATTCACGTCGGCAACAATGAGAGCAGATACTTTCTCCAGATTTATCTCATCGACAAGATTCGCGAGATTGACGTACGAATCCAATCGCGAGATGACGAAATTGTTGAATGTGATCGTCCTCCCAACGTTGCCGCAAACATAATTGAGTAAATTCACGGCAGCAATGACCGCGGCGCCATCACCTCCTTCAATCATTGTTCCGCCGGCAACTGCGAGGCTGGATTTGGCTTTGGCAAACGCCAGGCCGGTATTCACAATTTTTTCTGATGGTATGCCGGTCGCTTTCTCAACTTCACTGAGTGAATAGGCGCTCACCATGGCCGCAACGCGCTCTTCGTCGGTCGTTGAAATTCCGGTTGCCGCTTTGTTGTCCAGAATAACTTTCACAAGGCCAAGAGCGAATATCCCTTCAGTGCCGGGATTGACGGAAAGCCATTCATCCGCATTCGTGGCAGTCATCGATAAACGGGGACCGACAAAATAAAACGTTCCTCGTTTCCCGTTCTTGAACCCGCGATGTTTCGTAAACCCTTTTGTGAACTCGACAGGAGAAATCCACGTTTCCAAGAAATCAGCCCCGAAGGCCATCACCGTTTCGGCTTCCGCGAAATTGTAGACGGGCACCTGACCGACGCCAAACATCAATTCGTTCGCCCTCCTGATTGATTCGTGCGCCAGGGGCTCATAACGAATACGCTTCTTTGACCCGACCGCGGCCAGCCAACCATCGATGAGTTCGTCGAGCGCACCGCTCAAATGCTGTGTCATGAAGACAACATCTCCGGCCCGCCCGCTTTTCTGAATCTTCTGCAGCTCTTCGAGAAAATATTTTTCTGCCTCTTCCCAGCTTAGTGTCTCCCAGGTCCCGTCGGCTTTCTTCTTCAACGGCTGTTGAATGCGGTCCGGATTGTATAATCCATGAAGTGATGCCTGCCCCCGGGCACACAGCGCTCCCTTGTTGACTGGGTGAAGCGGATTGCCTTCTACTTTGACAGCCCGACCTTCGCGAACTCGCACGGAGACTCCGCATCCCGCCGGACATTCCTGGCAGACGCTCGCATACCATACCGATTTCCCAGGAGTTATATTTTCCTCCGGAATCACGTACGGAATCAGCGACTTCGGCTGTTTTATGCCGCAGCCGGGGAGTGCCGTGGCGACCGTCGTTGCCCCTACAAGTTTAAGAAAGTCTCTGCGCTGCAAACCCATTTACGAACAATGTCCTTTGTGATTCAATTAATCATGGTATGTTGCGCCCAGGGCCGTCAAACAACGGCGGTCCTGAAAATCATTTTCGGGCAATCTTCTTGCCGCGTTTTACAATTCCTTCAATCTGTGCCATGTGATTGATATCGTGTCCCGCAACCATTTCAGTAAGTCTCGCAACAGTTTCCATTCCACGTTCCGAATGCATGCCGTAATTCTCCCACATCGTTTTTGGGACCGACTTCAGAAGCAAAAGATTGTTTTCGCGCAGCGCCCGAAATACTTTTAACGATGTCGCCGGATCACGTTTTCCATAATTGAATTTCTCCGCCCAGACATCCTGGTCAAAGCCCTGAATGGGAGTGCCGTTCATCCCCAGCGTCAACCGGATCCGAAAGCCGGAAACAAGTTCAGTATCTGTCAGGTGTGCAAGAATTTCACCGACAGACCATTTCGCCGGTTCCGGCCTCGTCATCAATTTCTTCCTCGGTACGCCTTTGATAAGACGTTCGATCTTCTTCACAGTACCCCCTAGGATTGTCAGCGGCTTCTTCCCTTGCTGGTAGCTGAGAATTCTTGCGGTATATTGCTGAGGCGTTTCTTGCATTCGATTTTCTCCTCCGTGAGTAGTGTGTTGGGTGTTGGCCATTAGGCCTTGGTCTTTAATTTTAGCCCCCACGAATACTTCCTAATTCTTAATCCATAATTCTAAATCCATAATTCTAAACCCATAATTCTTAATTCATAATTCTTAATTCATAATT
>CAYTOA010000021.1:23703-67599 GCA_964439265.1 uncultured Chitinophagaceae bacterium | reverse complement strand
GGAGAACCCACAGTCCCACTTGTCCTCTAACAAAACCGCGGAGAGGGTGGGATTCGAACCCACGGTCCCACGTAAGCGGGACACCGGTTTTCGAGACCGGCTCTTTCAACCACTCAGACACCTCTCCGAAAAGTTGCTTACAAATATATTCAATTTTGCCTGAAAAGCAATTTCGATAGCATTGACTATAGCCCCGTTTTTTGGTAATTTTACTCGTCCCATTCCTATCACTGAGGCTAAAATTGTTCCTCCAACTGGAACTCTGACGGTATTTTTGGGTTACATACCTACGAGCATGATAACTATTCTCGATAGCACTAATTTCTAAATTTCGAAAGGATACAGCAATGTCGGTTACCGTTGGATCGAAAGCGCCCCAGTTCACGCTCGTTGACACTACGAAGACTCCCCGTTCACCTCTTTCTGAGTCCGCGGGCAAAAAGACAGTTCTGCTTTTCTATCCGGGTGCCTTCACCGGAGTTTGTGACAAAGAAATGTGCAATTTCCGCGACTCCATGTCCGCCTATAACGGTCTGAACGCTCAGGTCGTGGGGATCAGCGTCGACAGTCCCTGGGCGAACAAGGCGTTCGCGGAGCACTACAAATTGAATTTCCCTCTGCTTTCCGATTTCGACCGGACAGTGATCAAACAATATGGAATCGTATTCGAAGGTCTTGGCGGCATCAAGGGGTATACGGTAGCGAAGCGTGCAGTCTATGTGATCGATGAAAAAGGTGTCGTAAAGTATGCATGGGTCACGGACACGCCCGGCGTCGAACCGCCGTACGACGAAGTCAAGAAAGCCGTCGCTTAAAGGAGTCGCATGACTGAACTGGAAATTGGATCTTCTGCCCCCGATTTTTCGCTTAATGGAGACGACGGCAAGAAGCACACCCTGAAGGAATTTCGGGGGAAGAAGGTTGTGATGTACTTTTATCCCAAAGATGACACTTCAGGTTGCACGAAGGAATCGTGTTCGTTTCGTGACAATCTCTCGGCGATTAAGGCGAAAGGCGCGGTGGTTATTGGCGTGAGCGCGGACGATACGGAGTCGCACAAGAAATTCATTTCAAAACATGACCTGAATTTTCCGCTGTTGAGCGACGAAAGCAAATCCATGCTCGAATCGTACGGTGTGTGGAAGTTGAAGAGTTTCATGGGGCGCAAATATATGGGCATCGAACGGACCACTCTGATCATCGATGAGAAGGGAAAGATCTCGCACATCTTTCCGAAAGTGAAGGTCGAGGGCCACACGGAAGAAGTTTTATCCGCACTCTCGTAATCAATTTTCACAGGATGAACTGATCCCGCCATGGATAGCTCTAAAAATTATTTGGTGAACTCCTGGGAACACGCATTTTGTTTGATTCCCGCGCGGACGTTTGGTCCCGGATTGGTTGCCGGCTTTGTGTACGAACAGTTCATCACGGATAAAAAATGATGTACGTTACTCGAAAGGCTCACTTCAGCGCTGCTCATCGCCTCTTTAATCCTTCGTTTACCGACGAGAAAAATTTAGCGGTGTACGACAAATGCGCGAACCCGAACGGGCATGGGCATAATTACGATCTGGAGATCACTGTGGCCGGCGAACCCGACTCGCAGACCGGTTATGTCATTGATCTCAAAGAGCTCAAAAAAATTATCGAGGACTGTTTCGTGAGCAAGGTGGACCATAAGCATCTGAACTATGATGTCGAATTCCTCAAGGATGTGGTCCCGACTGCCGAAAATATCGCCGCAGCATGCTGGGCGCAGCTGGCTCCGCACATCCGGCATGGGCGCCTCTTTTCGGTGAAGTTGTTCGAATCGCAGAATAATTTTGTGGAATATAAAGGAGGGGCATAATGGCGGCAGCGGAGACACAGAAGGTAAAGATGGAAGAAGTTATCCGACAGCTGTTGGTCGGGGTTGGCGAAGATCCTTCGCGCGAAGGATTGTTGAAAACGCCGTTGCGCGTTGCCGAGGCGATGAAATTTCTGACGAAAGGCTATTCGGAAGATGCTCAGAAGATTCTCAACGGTGCAGTATTCAAAGAGAAATACAGCGAGATGGTGATCGTAAAGGATATTGACTTTTTCAGCTTATGCGAACATCATCTTCTCCCGTTTTACGGCAGAGTTCATGTCGCCTATACCCCGAAGGGGAGAATTGTCGGTCTGAGTAAGATCCCGCGTCTCGTCGAGATGTTCAGCCGCAGGCTTCAAGTCCAGGAACGGATGACCCAGCAAATCGCCCAGACGCTGTTTGATGCGCTGAACCCGGAAGGTGTCGGCGTTGTCTGCGAAGCGCGGCACTTGTGCATGATGATGCGCGGGATAGAGAAACAGAGTTCCCGAGCAACGACGAGCGCGATGCTGGGAGAATTCCGAACCGATATCAAGACCCGTTCTGAATTTCTTACCCTCATCGGCAGCAAACCCGCATAGCACCGATTTCATGTCAGCGAAACACATTCCAGTTGTTTGGATTACAGGAGCCAGCCGCGGTATCGGGGCAGCAATTGCGCGCTCATTTGCGGCAGTCGGGTCCCACGTTGTCCTGAGCGGCAGGGATGCAGGGGCTCTGCGCCGGAACGCATCGCTTATTCGAAAGCTCGGCGGCACAGCGTCATACGTTCCATGCGACGTCGGCCGTGAGAAGAGTGTAAGCATCGCCTGCAACGCTATTCGCAAAAAGCTGAAGAATATTGACATCCTTGTTAATAATGCGGGCATCACATATTTCAAGTCGTTCGAAAGGACAACCGTTAAAGAATTTGACCGCCTGGTCGCAACGAATTTGCGGGGAGTATTCTTGTGTACTAAGTCAGTTCTCCCGGCGATGCTCAGACGGAGAAGCGGCGTTATTATCAATATCGTGTCGGTGAGTGCAACGACCACGTTCAAGAACTCGGCTGCGTATTCGGCAACCAAAGCCGGAGTGCTCGCATTGTCCCGCAGCTTGCGGGCTGAAGTCAGACAAAAAGGGATCCGGGTCATCGACGTGTTGCCAGGAGCGGTCGAAACCGCAATGTGGGACAACCGCGAGCGGAAAAAATATCACTTCAAAATGATGCAGCCGGAAGATGTCGCAGAAATTGTCGTCTCGATGACGCGGCAGCCGGATCGGGTTCTTACGGAAGAAATCATTATACGGCCATTAGGAGGGGATCTTTGAGCAATGAATGAAATGCTGAAGAATAGAACGGCCATCGTGACCGGTGCAAGCAAAGGAATTGGAAAAGCCATTACCCTCTCGTTGGCCGAAGCGGGAGTCAAGGTTGTCATTGCGGCACGCCATAAGGTTGATCTAAAATCTGTTGAGAAGGAAGTCCGCGTTCATGGCAGTGAATGTCTGGCCGTCCAGGCGGACGTTTCGAAAGAATCAGACGTTGATCGTCTCATTAAAAAGAGCATCAAGACATTCGGCACAGTCGATATTCTCATAAACAATGCCGGCTTTGGTATTTTTTCGAAGGTTGCCGATACGTCGGTCAAAGATTTCGACGGCATGATGAGCGTGAATTTGCGCGGCGTCTTCCTATGCTCAAGAGGAATACTTCCAACGATGATGCGTCAGAAGAGCGGCGCAATTATCAACATTGCTTCTCTGGCAGGAAAAAATTCATTTGTCGGCGGTGCAACATACTCTGCAACCAAGTGGGGCCTTCTCGGGTTTTCCCGCTCGTTGATGCTGGAGGTCCGGGAACATAATATTCGCGTCATCGCAATTTGTCCCGGCTCTGTAAATACTTCGTTCTCCGATCATTCCAAAGATTCAGAGAAAATCATCCAGCCGCAGGATGTCGCAGACACCGTCCTTTTTGCGCTCACGATGCCGGCACGCAGTAACGTCAGCGAAATAGATATTCGCCCCACCAATCCGAAATAAATTCTGTGCTTCAAAATATGGACATTTTTGATATAACGATCATCGGCGGCGGACCGGTAGGACTCTTTGCCTCGTTCTATGCCGGCCTTCGCCACATGAAAACGAAAATAATCGACGCGCTCCCGGAATTGGGAGGCCAGCTGACGGCGTTATATCCTGAAAAATATATTTATGATGTCGCAGGGTTTCCCAAAGTAGTGGCAAAAGATCTTGCCAAAAATCTCATCGAACAGGGACTCTCTCACAAACCCAGCGTCTGTCTCGGTCAAAAGGTCGAGTCGCTTCGCCCGGAAGAGGTTGATGGGGAAAGGATACTCAGATTATCGACGCACAACGGGGGAGAGCATTTCACAAAGACGCTGCTTCTTACAGTCGGCATCGGAGCGTTTGTGCCTCGGCGGCTCGACTTCCCCGGATTGGATGCTTTGGAGAATAAGTACGTCCATTACTTTGTGAGAGACAAGTCGATCTTCAAGAATAAGGATCTATTGATCGTGGGAGGAGGCGACAGCGCGGTCGACTGGGCACTCAATCTGCAGGATACGGCAAAACATGTTACCCTGATTCACCGCCGGGATGAATTCCGTGCTCATGAAGACAGCGTGAAAAAACTGATGTCATCCCAGGCAGAGGTCAAGCTCTGGTTTGAGATTGATTCCATCGTCGGCGGATCTTCGATCGAACGGGTCGTGATCAAGAATAACAGGACGAATGAATCAGAGACGCTCAACGTCGACAACCTTCTCCTCAATTTAGGATTTGTCGCCAGCCTGGGGCCGCTTCGTGATTGGGGACTGGAAATTGAAAAGGGAGATATCAAGGTGTCGACGAAAATGGAAACAAACATTCCCGGAATTTATGCGGCCGGTGATATTGCCACCTTTCCCGGGAAGCTCAAACTTATTGCGACCGGGTTTGGAGAAGCGGCAATTGCCGTGAACAATATCAAATCATTTATCGACCCCAAAGCCAGGTTCTTCCCGGGGCACAGCAGCGATTTGAAATCAAAGAAGTAATCGATGGACCATCTTCATAAACTCCTCATCACATATGCGCTGTCGCCCGCACAACTTCGAAGAATTACCGGGACATCGCCGATGATTGATGTCACCTATGCGCCGGCTGCCGAAGAAGCAAGGAAACATTTCGCTTCCGCGGAAATTCTTTTCGGTGACATTCCGAGAGATCAGTTCCTGCGCATGCCGCAACTTCGATGGGTGCAGATCTCAACGGTGGGAGCAGACCGATTCTTGTACCCCGAGCTGCTCCATAGCGACGTCACATTGTGTTGTTCCAGGGGGATGCACAAATTTCAAATGACGGAACTCCTTTTTGGACTTATGATCGGCATAAGCCGAAAATTATTTGCCTACCATGACCTCCAGAAAGAGAGTGAGTGGACGACCGCACTGATCAAGGAATCCGATGTGATTGCCGGGAAGACACTGGGCATCGTCGGTCTCGGATCCATCGGGGGCACGATGGCCAAAGTTGGAAAATCGTTCGGTATGAAGGTGATTGGAACCAAGCGGACTCCCCGGCCTGTGGAATTTGTGGACGAAGTCTTAGCCCCTTCTCAACTGGAACAATTGCTCAAGAATTCCGATCACGTTGTCAATGTCACCCCGCTGACTCCCGAGACGACAAGAATGTTTGGCGAGAAGGAGTTCACGGCGATGAAAGCGAATGCTGTGTTCTATAACTTCGGACGAGGTGCTTCGGTCAACGCCGAAGCCCTTATGAAGGCTCTGGAACGTGGAACCATAAAGGCGGCAGCGCTCGATACGTTTGAAGAAGAACCGCTACCAAAAAATAATCCTCTCTGGAACGCCAAGAATATTATTATTACTCCTCACGTTGGCGGCCCAATCCCGCACTATTACCACTTACTCACGGAATTATTTATCGACAACTTGAAACGGTTTCTCGACGGCACTCCGTTTATGACCGCCGTCGATAAGGCGAAAGGCTATTAAGTGAACAGAGTCGCCTGCGCAGCGAGGCAGCGCCCCGTCCCGCTGCGTTTCGACAAGGACTGAAACCGGATTCAAGGACGATGATGCTCGTTCCTTCTTTCAGATCGTTCCTTTCCCATTTGCGCCATTGCCGCTTCCCGCAGGACTTTGCGCCACTGTTTCTGCTGTTCGGGCGTCAGTATTTTGTTTGCCTCAAACCAGCCGTCGAGCCTGTTCATATGCACTGCGGTTTCGTTCGCTGCAACTTCGTTTATTTGCTTCTCGATTGCATCTTTATCAGGAGTATCAGATGAAAGCAGCTTGCTCAATTCAAGTCTCGAAAGTTCCAGTTTGGATCGAAGGTCGATTGCTTTTTTGTCGGTCTCGAACTTCAATTCTTTCATTTGTTTTTTCTGATCGTCTGTGAGCTTCAATTTCGCCATGAAATCTTCCTTTTTCATATGCGACATTGGTTTCTTCATCGAGGGATCCGGCGAAGGGTCCTGAGCGTAACCGATGCCAAAGCAGGCAAGGACCAATATTACAGCAAAAAATTGTTTCACAAATCCTCCAGCAATATATTGAGTAGTACACTGTTGTGTGTTATATGTATATGACAATACAGGCGGGCTGAAGTTTAAAGGCATTGTCCTTGAAAAAGAATCGCCATTTGTCTATCTTACTCATAAGATCGGAACAACGATGCGCAAATATTATTTCCTCATAGTCGCCGGCTTTCTCTTCTCCTCAGAAGGATGCCAAGTGTACAATGCGTGCGCGAGTTTTGTAAGCCAGCGGTATGTGAATACCGTCGCGTACTTCAACACCTACTACAATGCCCAAACGGATTTCGATGATGCCGAAAAGGAGGTCATCGCAGCTCGCGCGCTGGAATTAGGAAAACCCGTCTCGCAGATCACAGAACCGCAATTATCCCAGACAGCCAAAGACAAGCTCAATCTCGCGATCGAAAAAGCCTCGAAGCTCCTGACCTTCTACCCCACGAGCAAGTGGGTAGACAATGCACTCTTGATGATCGGGAAATCATATTATTACCTGGGGGATGATCTGAAATCTCAGCGGAAATTTCTGGAGATGTTTGCAAAATTTCCGCTGAGCGACTATCGGTTTGAGGCCGAACTCTGGTACGGCCGTTCGCTGCTGCGGCAGAAACGGTACGATGAGGGCGTCCAATCGCTGGAGCGCCTTTACGCTGACGCCGTCGAAAAAAATGAAAAGCAGATTGCGGGGCTGGCGTCTCTTTCGATCGGAAAGCATTATTTCCGCGTCCAGGACTACGAACAAGCGGTGACGAATTATCAGCGCTCCTTGGAGACGTCGACTGACGGCAGCGTAAACGCTGAAACCCAATTGCAGATTGGATACAGCTATATCGCGATGGGCGATACCCAGAAAGCCGCGTCAGCGTTCACGAAAGTTGATGATTTTAGTCCAGAGTATGAAACGTTCTTTGCTGCAAAATTTGAACACATAAAGATCCTTACCGCCACGCGACAATACGATGAGGCCTTGCGCCGCCTCGAAAGCTTTCTTAGTAATGCAAAGAATCTTGAGAACTTTCCAAGAATTCAACTCGAGATCGGAAGGGTGTACTTGGCTCAAGGCAAGGTCGATGATGCGATCGCCAAATTTTCTTTTGTGGATACTTCATACGCAAAGACCGATGATGCCGCGAGGGCGTATTACTACCTTGGAAAACTTTACGAACGTGTTCGAATAGACTATGCGAAGGCTGGTGTTAACTATGCCAGGGCAAAGCTCGAGTTCCCCGCCTCCTTGATAACTGCTGACGCTGCGAAAAAGGGAGACGCCTTCATGAAGTATTTTATCCTCTATTCGGATATGGCTCGTTATGACAGCCTGATTGGAATGATCAAAATTGCAAGAGCAAAACGCGATTCCGCGGTGCTTGCCGCCGACACCCTTCATGCAACCGATAGTTCCATGGCGCTCTCTCTCGGCGCGATAAGACCTGCTCGTCCGAAAGAAATATCAGGCAAATCGCAGGCACAGATGGATTCATTGATGCGGGTCGATTCCGTTAAGCGTGAAGCCGATGCCCGGCTTCTCACTTCTGAAACGCACGCCATTGACACGCTCCGTCGTGCTATTGTGAGATCGCACTTCGAGCTTGCAGGCATTTTTTATCTCGAACTCGAACGCCAAGATTCAGCATTATTCTGGTATCAACGGGTCATTAATGAGGGGGGAGAGACTGAATATGCCCCTCGGGCATTGTTCACCCTTGCGGAGGTTTTCAAAACTACGGGGTCAGAAGGAATAGGTAAGGCTGATTCATTGTACTCTGAGGTCATTACCCGATATCCGGAATCTGTATATGCTCAGGAATCGCGCAAAAGTTTGGGATTACCGCTCCTTGTCGCCCGGAAAGATACGGCCGAAGAGCTGTACATTCGCGCGGAAAGATTTTTTGACGGTCCCAATGCCGATAGTGCATTGCCAATATTGTATGGGATCGTCAGGAATAATCGTTCGTCGCCGTACTGCCCGAAAGCATTGTACACGATCGGCTGGTTGTACGAAAACAAGTTGGATAAAAGCGATAGCGCAAGCGCTGTCTACAGGCGGTTGATCGCCGTTTATCCCTCTTCCCAATTTGCCCTTGCGGTGAAACCGAAGGTGCAGGAAGAGGACAATGAGAAGAAGGAGGCCCAGCGGAAAGCAGACGAAGAGGTGGCAGCGAAGAAAAGAAAGGAGGCGGCGGAAAAGAAGGCCGTAGAAGATGCAAAGACGAAACTTCCCGCAAAAGAACAGCCTTGACCGCCGGCGAATATACCCGATGAACGAAATAGTGCAAGAATACGCTCTCATCACTGCCCTTAAGGAAATTGCGTCGGGTATCTTCCAGCTTACGTTCCGCTCTTCTTCAATCTCATGCACTGCGCTTCCTGGTCAATTTGTCAACATCAGTGCTGAGGAATCAGCGGTTCCTCTTCTTCGGCGTCCGTTCAGCATTTATTCAATCGACGGGGACAACGTTTCGATCATCTTCAATGTTGTCGGGATCGGCACAAAGATGTTGTCGCAAAGAAAAACCGGCGATACGGTCGATGTTCTTGGACCGCTGGGAAAGGGTGTGTTTCCTTTCGACGATGAAAAATTTGAAACGGCATTGTTCGTGGCCGGCGGCTTGGGGGTCGCAGCACTTCCCTTTCTAAACTCACGCCTGGGAAATCTCAAAAAAGTCGTCACGTTCCTTGGCGCCCGGACGTCGTCGCAGATCGTCAGACAGGGTCTGGACAACGTTCATGTTGCCACGGACGACGGAAGCGAGGGATTCCAAGGGACAGTAGTGGATTTGCTGAAGAATTACATGGCGGAGAATGCGGTTGTGCATCCGAGGGTTTATTCCTGCGGCCCGACACCGATGCTGAGAGGCCTGGCGAACTATTGCGTTGAAGAAGACATCGCGTGCTATGCGGCTCTCGAATGCGAGATGGCGTGCGGCATCGGTCTATGTCAGGGATGTCCGGTGGAAACCGAGAACGGCGAAAATAAGTATAAGTTAGTCTGTAAAGATGGTCCGGTGTTTGATGTCCACGATATTATATTCTAGTCTATGAACGAAATATATTCGCTGCGGGGCGTCAGCTTTAATAATCGAATTTTTGTTGCCTCGGGGACGTTTGGATACGGTGACGAGGTTGCAGAGTTGGTAGAGCTAAAGCGCCTGGGCGGCATTATGACGAAATCCCTTTCGATGAAACCGAGGGACGGAAATCCCCCCCCACGAATCACGGAAACAGCGAGTGGAATGCTGAATTCTATCGGCCTGGCGAATATCGGAGTGCATAAGTTCATCGAAGAAAAAATTCCCGCCCTTGCACGCCATCCGTGCGCAATTATTGCCAATATTGCAGCGAGCTCCGTTGAAGAATACTGTGGCGTGCTCGAATTGCTCGACCCATATCAACGGGTCGACGGATTTGAGATTAACGTTTCTTGTCCGAATGTTAAGGAAGGGGGATTGAGCTTTGGGACCGATCCGCGGAAAGTAGCTCTCATTACAAAGGAACTGCGAAAACGAACTCAAAAGCCGCTCATTGTCAAACTTACTCCGAACGTCACTCACATTTCCGAGTTCGCGCGTGCTGCAGAGACTGAAGGAGCCGATGCAGTTTCTGTTATCAACACGCTCATTGGAATGGCGGTGAACATCCGCACAAGAAAACCGAAACTTTCAACTGTAACCGGCGGACTCTCTGGGCCTGCGATCAAACCTATTGCACTTGCGAAAGTTTTCGAAGTCTACAAATCGGTTAAGATTCCTGTGTTCGGTATCGGAGGCATCGCGACATGGGAAGATGCTGTAGAATTCTTCCTTGTTGGTGCGAGTGCCGTGCAGGTCGGTACTCAAAATTTTATCAACCCCCGATCGGCATCCGAGATCGCAACAGGTGTTGCTGAATATTGCACTAGAAATTCCATCAACGATGTCTCGCAACTCGTAGGAAGCTGTACTGCCGACGCCAGTGCCTCTGTCATCCAAAGCTGGCTCTGATCTTTCCATCCATCTGGATCATCGTTCGTGCCGACAACCCGATCAACCCTCGAATATCTCTACAGCTTGCAGACATTCGGAATGAAGCTCGGTCTGCGCAATATCCGTGCAATACTTCATTCTTGCGGCGATCCTCACAAACGATTTCGTTCAGTTCACATTGCAGGGACGAACGGAAAGGGATCGACGGCGGCAATGATCGCCGCCGTGCTTCAATCTGCCGGCTACCGGACCGGGCTGTATACCTCACCCCATTTGATGAAATTCAACGAACGGATTCGAATCAACGGAAAGATGATTTCGGATGCCGATCTTGTCCGGTACACTGAGTTCTTTCGTCCTGCCATCGACACTGCCAAAGCAACGTTCTTCGAAGCAACAACGGCCATTGCGTTCAAATACTTTGCGGACGAGAAAGTAGATGTCGCAGTTGTTGAGACGGGATTGGGGGGAAGGCTCGATGCAACGAACGTGTTGATTCCTGAAGTTTCGGTGATAACCTCCATCGGGAAAGATCACACGCAGCAGCTCGGCAGTTCCCTGCGGAAAATCGCGATGGAAAAAGGGGGCATCATAAAGCGGGGAAAGCCCGTTGTCATTGGAACAATGGGCAAGAATGCACGGGTGGAACTGAAGAGAATAGCGCAGCGGCTCCGTTCCCGGCTCATCACGATTGAAACAATACGGCCTGCGGGTCGCCCGGCAGAAGTAGGCAGTATGCAGACCGTGGATTTTGTGTCGGAAAAGCGTTCGTATGAAGATATTCGGATTCCATTAGCCGGCGACTATCAAGTGAGGAACGAAATGACCGCCATCGCTGTGATTGAATGCCTTCAGTCGAATGGCTTTACGCTGCCCGCTCACGCTATCAACCATGGGTTTAAGCAACTACAGAGATTGACCGGAATCCGCGGTCGATTTGAAATCCTCCGGTACCATCCATTAATAATCCTCGACGTAGGCCATAACCCTGATGCTGTCCGCGCAACCCTTGCGTCGCTGCAGGGGATCAGCTACAGAAAGCTACTCCTTGTTTTCGGCGTAATGAAGGACAAAGACTATAGGACGATGATCCGGTCTTTCTCCGCATTGCGGCCCTTCGTTTTTGCAGTTCAACCACAAATGGAGAGGGCGTTATCGGCGACAGTCATCGCTGATATCTTTCGTACTTTGAATTGCCAGGTACGGTTATGCGGAAACGTGGCCGAAGGCGTTCGAGCAGCGATGCGAACTCAAAAGAAAGATGATTTGTTACTAATTTGCGGATCGCACTATGTTGCGGGCGAGGCACTTCAAGAGTTTTATGCCTTGCCGCGCCGAAAAAGTTCTTGACAATGAAACCATTTAGCTCTATATTTCAGCTAATAAAGAAGTTTTTGTAACAAGGGATTTTGTTCTAAGTATAACACTTCTAGATTACCTCGTTTGTTGCCAATTATCAGACCTTAAGCAATCTAGCATCGGTATCATTTTGAGGCACATTCAATCTGTGTGACAATTTCCTCTCCGCGAGTTCAATAATCTAATTTTTTTTGAAGGGATATCTGCACCATGCCAATGGACATTTCAGAATTGAAGTCCAAAAAAATTGCTGACCTTAATCAGATTGCAAAAGATCTCAGCATTTCCGGCTACAGTGATTTACGTAAGCAGGAATTAATTTTCAAAATTCTGGAAGCCCAGACAGAAAAGGACGGGCTGACGTTCAGCAAGGGGGTGCTTGAAGTCTTGCCCGACGGGTACGGATTCCTGAGGTCCGTTGACTACAACTACCTTCCTTCCCCCGACGATATTTACGTTTCGCCATCTCAAATCAAAAAATTCAGCTTAAGAACGGGAGACACTGTGAGCGGACAGGTCCGTCCGCCGAAAGAAGGAGAGCGGTTTTTTGCCCTGCTGCGGGTTGAAGCGGTGAACGATGAGAACCCCGATACCATCCGCGACAGAGTCCTATTTGACAACCTGACGCCCCTCTACCCCAACGAGCGCATCAAGCTGGAGACGGCGCCGGGCGAGTATGCGATGCGCATTCTCGACCTGCTTTCACCCATCGGCAAGGGGCAGCGCGGTATGATTGTTTCGCCGCCAAAAGCCGGCAAGACTGTTCTGCTCCAGAAAATGGCGAACAGCATCACTCGAAATCATCCCGACGTTAAGCTGATGATGCTTCTCATCGACGAGCGGCCGGAAGAGGTAACGGACATGGAACGTTCGGTCAGCGCGGAGGTCGTTGCTTCGACGTTCGACGAACCGCCCGAGCGTCACGTCCAGGTCTCTGACATGGTGCTGGAAAAGGCCAAGCGATTAGTAGAAGCGAAACACGACGTCGTGATCCTGCTCGACAGTATCACACGTCTGGCACGTGCGCACAACACGGTGGTTCCTCATTCCGGAAAAATCCTCTCTGGCGGCGTGGACGCGAACGCGCTTCATCGTCCGAAGAGATTCTTCGGCGCAGCGCGCAATATTGAAGAAGGCGGAAGTTTGACCATCATAGCGACGGCGCTCGTCGAGACCGGCAGCAGGATGGACGAGGTCATCTTTGAAGAGTTTAAAGGCACGGGCAATATGGAAATCGTACTCGACAGAAAGCTCAGCGACAAGAGGATATTCCCGGCTGTCGACGTCAACAGGTCTGGAACGCGGAAAGAAGAGATTCTGATGGGCGAGGACGAGTTGAATCGGGTTTGGATCCTCCGGAAGTTCCTGAGCGAGTTTACGCCTGTCGAAGCGATGGAATTCCTTCTGGAAAAGATGCGCGGAACCAAGGAAAATAAAGATTTCCTTAAATCGATGAACAGTTAATGATCCACGGTATTCCTCATCATCGAAAAACCATCCCGCACGTGGGGATGGTTTTTTGTTTCTTTTGAGATTATGAGTAAACACATTCGTACTCGCAGCGTCCATTCAGGGGAGGAAAAAGACCGGGAATACCGGGGCATACCTCCCGCCATCGCATTGACTTCGACGTATTTTTTCAAGAATGTCGATGAATTGCAGCGCCACAAAGATCAGACTGAGCCGCGGCAGGAATACGGACGTTATCACAATCCCACGCGCGCCGTCGCTGAACGAAAACTCGCCGACCTTGAAGGTGCGGAGGATGCGATCGTTTGTTCCTCCGGAATGTATGCGCTCACCGTCACGCTCATGAGGATCCTCAAGCCGGGTGATCATCTTCTTATCCTGGATGAGATGTACCACAGGACACAGGACTTATGTGCTTTCGTCCTGACGAGGTTCGGCGTAGAAGTTTCTGTCGTGAAGAGCGGCAGCCTTGATTCGCTCCGGTCTTCGATCAAGGAGAATACGCGGCTCTTTTTATTTGAGACGCCAACCAATCCGCATTTATATGTTCAGGACCTCGAGTCGATCGCGGCCCTTTGCAAGGAACGCAAAGTGAAAACGTTGGCCGATGCCACATTCGCCTCTCCTGTAAATCTTCTCCCTTTGAAATTCGGAATCGACATCGTCGTCCACAGCTGCACAAAGTATCTTGCCGGACACAACGACGTGATGGCAGGCGTTATTCTCTCCCGCAGGTCGATTATTGAATCCATCCGTGAGCTCCATTTCACGATCGGGGGAACGCTGGATGCGCACTCGTGTTATCTTTTGATCCGCGGTCTGAAAACGCTCCCGCTCCGCATCGCACATCAGAACGCATCTGCCGAAGCGATCGCGGCGTTCCTTGTGGCCCAGCCGGGAATAGAAAAAGTATTTTACCCTTCGCTTTCAACACATCCAAACGTCGAGATCGCGAAACGCCAAATGGCCGGATTCGGGGGCGTCATCTCATTCGATCTCGGTTCCGCAGAGCGCGCAAAACAATTTGTTGATGCACTTTCCATTCCGTATATCGCCCCGAGTTTAGGGGGTGCGGAAAGCCTCGTTATACCTTATTCGGTCGTTGTCCCGCCGTCTCCCAAGGAAGTTGAATCCGGCATTTTTGCCATCGAACCGGGTTTGGTCCGCCTTTCTGTTGGATTTGAGGATCGGGAAGACCTGGTCGATGACCTCTCCCATGCTTTGAAGACGCTGTAGAAATTCGCGTTTTGCCTTTTCATGCCAAGAGTTGTACCTTATCGAAAAACGATCCCTATGGATGAGGCAGTTATTCTCGGTGCTTGCAGAACGCCGATCGGTTCATTCGGCGGCGTCCTCAGTTCGCTCACGGCTACCAGGCTCGGTGCAATTGTCATCGAAGAAGCACTGCGACGAGCTTCCGTTTCTCGGGATGTAGTGAATGAAGTAATCATGGGAAATGTCCTGACAGCAGGAGAAGGTCAGGCTCCTGCCCGCCAGGCGGCGATCTTTGCCGGACTTCCGGAATCGGTTGAATGCATGACGATCAACAAGGTCTGCGGTTCAGGCATGAAGGCAATCATGCTCGGCGCGCAGGCGATCCAACTCGGCTATGCCGATATCGTAGTCGCCGGTGGAATGGAAAGCATGTCTAACGCTCCGTACCTGTTAGAGAAAGCACGTCTCGGCTACAAGATGGGTAATGCGGAGTTGATCGATTCACTGATCAAGGACGGTTTGTGGGATGTCTACAATAATTTCCATATGGGAAGCGCTGCGGAACTCTGCGCCAGAGAATGTGCCGTGCCGCGAGAGGCACAGGATCAATTTGCCATTCTCAGCTACCGCCGTGCTCAGGAGTCCCAAACAATGGGGCGTTTTAAGGATGAAATTGTGAAAGTGGGTATCCGCCAGAAAAGTGGTGAGACATCGTACGTGGCAGAGGACGAAGATCCGAAAAAGACCAACTTCGAAAAGATCCCTTTGCTGAAGCCGGCCTTCCAGAAAGATGGAACCGTGACTGCGGCAAATTCCTCAAAAATAAACGACGGAGCGGCAGCGGTTGTTCTCACTTCTTCTGCGAGAGCAAGGTCTCTCGGGCTCAAACCTCTTGCGAAAATCATCTCATGTGCATCGGCTGCAAAGAAGCCCGAATGGTTCACGACCGCGCCGGCGGATGTTATCCCAAAAGTATTAAAGAAAGCGGGCCTGACCCAGGACCAGATTGATTTGTTTGAAATCAACGAAGCCTTCGCCGTCGTCACTCTTGCGGTGAATAAGATTCTTGGAATCGACATTGAGAAGGTAAACGTCAACGGCGGTGCCGTTGCCCTTGGCCATCCGATCGGCGCCAGCGGTGCCCGTATTGTCGTGACACTTATCAATGCGTTAACACAGAGGAACCTGACGCGAGGGCTTGCTGCAATCTGTATCGGCGGCGGGGAAGCGAGCGGAATGATCTTGGAAATAGTGTAACACAACGTTCTCGAAGGCTGATAAAAACAGAACTCTGAACACAAAATGGGTATCAAAAATATTACCGTCGTTGGCGCAGGAACGATGGGAAATGGCATCGCGCATGTGTGCGCCCAATTTGCATACTCGGTAACGCTTAATGATATAAATCATGAAGCGACCGAGCGCGGGCTGAGGACCATTGCATCCAACCTGGACCGGCAGGTCAAAAAAGGGACTCTCACCGAGCAGCAAAAGGCAATAACGCTGAACGGCATTACAACATCGATATTGCTTGCTGATTCCGTCCGGACCGCCGACCTTGTAATCGAGGCGGCGACTGAAAACAAGAGGATAAAGTTGGATATCTTCAAAACGATCAGCGACGCTGCACCTGCCGGAGCGATCCTGGCTTCGAATACATCTTCGATCTCAATCACAGAAATTGCTGCGGCGACAAACCGTCCAGGTCAGGTGATCGGGATGCATTTCATGAATCCCGTTCCCGTTATGAAGCTTGTCGAGATCATTCGCGGCATTTCTACGACGGATGAAACATGCCAGACGGTGATAGCCTTGACGGAAGCGTTGGAAAAAACGCCTGTTGAAGTGAATGACTATCCGGGGTTCGTTTCAAACAGAATCCTCCTTCCGATGCTTAATGAAGCGATGTTTTGTGTGATGGAAGGTGTCGCAACTCCTGAAGCGGTCGACACTGTCATGAAACTCGGCATGAACCATCCGATGGGTCCCCTTGCTTTGGCCGATTTCATCGGACTCGATGTTTGCCTTTCGATTATGAACGTGCTTCACGAAGGGCTCGGCGAATCAAAATACCGCCCCTGCCCGCTCTTGAAAAAAATGGTTGCAGCCGGACATCTTGGGAAGAAGGCGGGAAAGGGATTTTATGATTATCCCGCAGCAAAGTAGGGTGCGGCCATTAGGTATTGGGCATTAGCTTTTGGGTGGACTCAACAGCTAATACCTTAAGGCTAAGATCTGCGGTAGGAACGTCACATTCCAGGCATACCAATGAACTTTGAACTGAACGAAACGCAAAGAATGATCCGAGCAACCGCCCGCCAGTTTGCGCACGATGAATTGGCTGCGACGGCAGATACTCGCGATGAGAAAGAGGAGTTCCCGTATGAAGCGGTGAAAAAACTTGGAGAGTTGGGATTCATGGGAATGGTGGTTCCGGAGCTGTACGGCGGTGCCGGCCTCGACACGGTGAGTTACTCGCTTGCTGTTGAAGAAATTTCCCGGGTCGATGCTTCCTGCGGTGTGATCATGTCGGTCAATAATTCTCTTGTATGCTACGGGATCAATGAATTCGGAACCGAAGAACAAAAGGAAAAGTTTTTGACGCCTCTCGCATCCGGGAAAAAACTCGGCGCCTTCGCCCTCTCGGAACCGGAGGCGGGAAGTGATGCGACGAACCAACGGACTTTGGCGGTGCGGGATGGCGATTGTTATGTTCTGAACGGGATTAAGAATTGGATCACGAACGGTTTCAATGCCGATTACGTCTTGGTGATGGCGGCTACCGATCCTGCAAAAGGAAGCCGCGGTATCAGCACATTTGTCGTCGAGAAGGGGATGTCGGGGTTTAGCGTCGGAAAGAAAGAACGGAAACTCGGAATTCGGAGCTCGGATACGGTCTCGATTGCGTTTCAGGATGTGCGCGTGCCTGCCGTAAACAGGATCGGGGAGGAGGGCTTCGGGTTCAAATTTGCGATGAAGACGCTGGACGGCGGAAGGATCGGAATCGCTTCGCAGGCAGTCGGAATTGCACAGGCGAGTCTTGACGCAGCGGTGAAATACTCAAAAGAAAGGAAAGCGTTTGACCAGCCGTTGGCGAATCTGCAGGCGATCCAATTTAAGATCGCTGATATGGCGACAGAGGTTGAGGCGGCAAGGCTGTTGACGCTGCGGGCGGCGGCAACGAAAGATTCGGGCGAACGGTTTACGCAGCATGCCGCCATGGCGAAGCTTTTTGCTTCGAAGATCGCGGTTTCATGCGCTCTCGAAGCGATTCAGATTCATGGCGGGTACGGATACATACGCGAGTACAACGTAGAGCGATATCTCCGCGACGCCAAGATTACGGAAATCTACGAGGGGACTTCAGAAATTCAGCGAATAGTTATTGCGCGGTCGCTGCTCCAGTAGCAATGCAGGGACCTGAAGTATTTGCGAGAGAATTATCATCCCCCGATGTCTCACCGACATCGGCATGAATTGCCGTTAATGCAAAGATCACACTATTCATTTACCGAGGAGACGTCATGTCATCCATTGCGGATAGCGTTGCTGCCCCCGCGAAGTGGGAAGTTCCGAAAGACGGTGAAAGGCTGAAGAACTACGTCGGAGGGAAATGGGTCGTTTCCAATGCAACGGAATATCTCCCTGTGATGAATCCGTCGATTGGCAAGCCCGTTGCCCAAGTTCCTCTTTCCACAAGCAAGGATCTTGATAACGCAGTCCGGTCTGCCAGTCAGGCATTTCAATCCTGGTCGGCGACGCCGATCAAAGATCGTGCACAGATTTTCTATCGATATAAGGCGCTATTGGAGAAAAATATTAAGGCGCTGGCTTACCTGGTCCAGGAAGAAAATGGCAAGACGATGAGCGAGTCGATTGCCGAAATCGAAAAGTCTATTGAAGTAACAGAATTTGCGTGTTCAGCACCGCAGCTCGTTGCAGGCGAAATCCTGGAAGTGAGCAAAGGAGTTGAGTGTCGCATAGATCGTTATCCGCTTGGAGTTGTTGCAAGCATCACTCCTTTTAACTTCCCCAATATGGTTCCGAACTGGACGATCCCCAACGCGCTTGTTCTGGGAAATACGATGATCCTGAAACCATCGGAACAGGTTCCGATCAGTGCGTGTCGAATTGCCGAGCTACTGATGGAGGCAGGCCTCCCTGATGGCGTATTCAACATAGTCCACGGTTCTCAGGAGATCGTTGAAGCAGTTTGCGACCACCCGGGGATTCAGGCGGTTTCGTTCGTAGGATCGACACGTGTCGCGAAAATTGTGTACGTGAAAGCGACGGCACATTTGAAAAGAGCGTTATGCCTGGGGGGCGCAAAGAATCATTTGATCGTTCTCCCGGATGCCAACGAGGAAATGACAGCGTCAAATGTCGCGGCATCGATGAGCGGCTGTGCCGGCCAGCGTTGCATGGCTGCATCGGCAATGATCGCGGTTGGAAATGTCGACAGGATCATTACAAAATTGTGCGACGAGGCAAGAAAGATTGTGCCGGGAGAAAACCTCGGCGCCGTAATTTCCAAGAAGGCAAAAGAAAGGATCGAGGCGTATATCAGCGAAGCCGAAAAGCAAGGTGCTAAGATACTCGTGGATGGAAGGAACGCAATTGTTCAGGGAAAAGAAGAAGGTTACTATGTCGGACCCACTGTCATCGATTACGTCCGCCCGGAAATGCGAATAGCGCAGGAAGAAGTATTCGGCCCGGTGCTCTCAATTATAAGGACGAAGAATGTCGACGAGGCGATCACGATTGAAAACAGTTCTCCGTATGGAAACGCAGCGTCGGTATTCACGCAGAGCGGAGGAATGGCCCGGTACGTCATTGAACGGGCCAGCGCCGGAATGATCGGAGTAAATATCGGCGTACCGGTTCCGCGGGAACCGTTCTCGTTCGGCGGGTGGAATGAATCAAAGTTCGGCGCCGGCGACATAACCGGGAAGAGTTCAATAGAATTCTTTACAAAATTAAAGAAGACTACGACGAAATGGAACCCGGAGTCGAGAGCAAATTGGATGAGCTGACGGGAATGCGGTTGGCTATTTGCTTTTTAGCATTTTGGTGGATGGAGCATGAGTTCATGTTGTCATCGTTTGGGTGCGCGCGAACCGGCGAACAAGTTCTTCTCCCGATTGTCGAAGAGCTACGCAAAGAGCTTCCGCAAAAACGGGCTGGAAAAAACTCAACGCTATTTATTGGAAGGAGTTCGCAAGGAACCGATTGCCTCAAAAAAGATCCTCGACATAGGATGCGGCGTGGGATCTCTCCATCTGACACTCTTGCATGAAGGCGCATCCGAGGCAATTGGGATTGATCTCTCCGAAGGGATGTTAGACCAGGCAAAAACAATGGCAGGGGAGATAAATCTGGAAGGAAAGACCAAATATATCCTCGGCGATTTCGTGGAGGAGTCAGAAAATGTAACAGATGCCGATATTACATTCCTGGACAAGGTAGTGTGCTGCTACGAAAACTACATTGAACTTATCGAACGTTCGACCGCGAAAACAACAACGATCTACGCACTCAGCCATCCCAAAAACAATTTGCTGATGGAGTCGATCTTCAAACTCCAGATTCTTGTCTTGAAATTATTCCGCAGTTCGTTTTTCCCGTTCTGGCATGACTGGAATGATGTCCATCGCCTGATTCTTGATCAGGGATTTCAATTGCTCTACTCAAACTCAACAATTGCATGGCAGGTGTTGGTCTACAAAAGAACCGACACCCGCTCATGATTGCCATGGAGTTAAACCTTCCCCGAGCTCTCTAACTATTTCCAGCTCGGCTCTTCTTGGACGTGAGACCCGCGTAGACTACAAAGGCCGTGATAAATCCCACGAACCATGCATAACTGTAAACATTCATCAGGAATGAGCCGACCGCAACGGGATCGACCACTCTTATCGTACCGAGAAAACCTGGGATGCTCGGCGTGACGCCGAGGATGAGCGCAATGACTGCGGCAGGATTGAATCCGTTCTTATAGGAGTACTCGCCCCGAGTTTTGTAGAGATCGATAGGGCGCAGGTACGTGTGTCGAATGAAAAAATAATCGCAAATGAGTATCCCGCCGATTGGCCCAAGCAAGGCTGAGTATCCGACAAGCCAGGTGAAAATGTATCCGCTTGGATCCGCGACCAGTTTCCACGGCTGGATCAGAATTCCTATCACTCCCGTGATCAGTCCTCCGATTCGGAACGTTATTTTAGAGGGCCAGAGATTCGAGAAGTCATTTGCGGGACTTACCACGTTCGCTGCAAGATTTGTCGCTAACGTTGCAAGACACAACGCAAAAAGCGACACCAACAGGACAAGCGGATTTGTGAATCGGGATATCAACACGACTGGATCCCAGATCGGGAATCCACCATAGATCACAATTGTCGCAGACGTTACAGCCACGCCGATAAATGAATACAACGCCATCGTCGTCGGCAATCCGATCACCTGGCCGAGGATCTGATCGCGCTGAGTACGTGAATAGCGTGTAAAATCCGGGATGTTGAGAGAAAGGGTTGCCCAGAATCCGATCATGCCTGTGAGCGAGGGAAAAAAGACAATCCAGAATTTTCCTTCTTTTGCTCCGCCGCTCACGAATTGCGACGGCTGCGACAACATCGGTCCAAATCCACCAGCTTGAAGGTATGCCCATCCGAGCAGCACCAGGCCAAGCACGATGAGAAGCGGCGCTTTGATCTTGAGAAGGAAACGGATAGATTCAATACCTTTGTAAATTACCAGCATGTTAATTCCCCAGAAGAACAAAAAGCAGAAGAACTGCGGGGTGTTGATGCCGGCAAACCAGGCGGGCTGCAAATCCCATGATGGAACATAAATGGCGATCATCTTGTAAATTGCCCAACCGCCGATCCAGCTCTGAATTCCGAACCATCCGCAGGCCACGAAGGCCCGGAGAAGGGCCGGGATGTTCGCGCCGCGTGTTCCGAATGAGGCCCGGCAGTACACGGGAAACGGTATGCCGTATTTTGTTCCCGCGTGTGCGTTAAGAACCATCGGTATCAACACGATCGCATTACCCAGAAAAACGGTGAGGACCGCCTGATACCAATTCATCCCTTCGGAAATAAGGGACGAGGCAAGCATGTAGGTCGGAATGCATGCGGACATTGAGATCCAGAGAGCCGCGATATCGTATGTTCCCCATTTGCGCTGGGAGATTCTTGTGGGCGCTATGTCATCGTTGAAGAGGGGACTATTCCGGATCGGTGTAAGGTCGACCTCGACAATTTCAGTGCGTGTTGATTCGGGCATATATGTTATATCTTGACGAGATCTGAGGAGGCGCTTGCGTCAGGCAATTATTTCTGGATTGCCAGTTGTTGCGATGACCACTCATTACATCGCTTCTTCTTCTTCTTCCCAAAGTTTCTTATGCCACAACGTCAGAATGATTCCGCCGAGGACGAAATTAACAAGCTGGTAGCCGCTGTCGACAGCCCAGAGAGCCCACGGCTGCATTTGATAGCGATTCGTGATGCCCATGATCGTCGCAACGAATCCGAACCAATTCCAAAACCCTACCATTGCTCCCTCCATCGCCGTTCTCGCTTTTGCGTACGAAAGAGCGTGAACGAGTACCCACGACAATGCAACATACGCCAAGAAGGTCAGGCCGTACGCTTTCCAGGGGCTCATTTTCGAAGCCATTTCCATTGTGATTCCTGTGAGCTGCATCCATTTGGTGCCAAACAGTATCGGCGAGTACCAAACGGCTCCAAAAATAAACTGAATGAATGCCACGACCAGCACCGCAACGTAATTTATTTTTGGGCGCTCCATATGTTTACCTCCAGTTTGAATGGGAAGAGAACAATGCAATGTGGATTAAAAGACTCTCATATGCTATTTCCAAGCGCCGGCATAGGTGCCGCGCTTAACATATCCCCCTCTTCCGGTTCTGCCCCGCCATACTCCCTTGTCGACGATTGCTTCGCCGCGTGAGAGAACAATTTCTGCATCGCCCTTAACTTTGAACCCTTCGAACATTGAATAGTCTACCCGCATATGGTGAGATTGTGCCGATATGGTGACTTCTTTGTTCGGATCCCATATGACGATATCCGCATCACTGCCGATTGCGATCGTTCCTTTCCGTGGATAGAGTCCGAACATCTTTGCCGGGGTCGTCGACACAATCTCAACCCAGCGATTCAGGGTTATCCGCTTCTGGTTGACGCCATGATGATGGATGAGCTGCAAACGGTTTTCCACTCCGGGTCCGCCGTTCGGGATTTTCGCAAAACTATCGCGTCCTAATTCTTTTTGCTCCTTGAAACAGAACGGACAATGATCCGTCGAAACGACCTGTAGAGTGTTCTTTCTTAAACCCTCCCATAATTTGTCCTGATGCCATTTTTCACGGAGAGGGGGAGTAAAGACGTACTTCGCTCCCTCAAAATTCGGCCGATCGAGATCCTCGACCGAAAGGAGAAGATACTGCGGGCATGTTTCGGCAAAGACAGGGACGCCTTTATCGCGAGCTTCGGAGACTTTCTCCAACGCATCGGCAGACGAAAGGTGAACGATGTACACTGGAGCGCCAGCCATTTGAGCGAGGGCGATCGCCCTGTTGACGGCTTCGCTCTCAGCCGTCGTCGGACGGGTGAGAGCGTGGTAGATGGGGGCAGTTTTTCCCTCCGCGAGGGCTTTCTGAACGAGAAGGTCGATGACCCCGCCGTTCTCAGCATGCATACAGACCAGCGCGCCATTGTTTCCCGTCTGACGCATTGCGCGAAATATTGTCGCATCGTCCACCATGAGCACGTTCGGGTAAGCCATAAAAAGTTTGAAGCTCGTTACCCCTTCACGCACCATCTCATTCATATCTTCGAGATGGGCTTCGGGCAGGTCGGTAATGATCATGTGGAGGCTGAAGTCGATGGTAGCTTTTTCGCCTTTCTTCCACCACACGTCAAGCGCGTCTCGCATCCTCGTCCCTTTGGATTGAATGGCAAAATCAATGAGGCACGTTGTCCCGCCGAATGCCGCCGCACGCGTTCCCGTTTCAAAATCATCGCTGGAGGTCGTTCCGCCGAACGGCATGTCCATATGCGTATGAACATCGACTCCCCCAGGAATGACATATTTTCCCTTCGCGTCGATCGTATTGTCTGCCGGCATATCCAGTGAAGCGCCGATGGTCGTGACAATATCCCTCTCGATGTAGATATCTGCGTTGTAGTCCTGATCGGCCGTAATCACGCGCCCGTTTTTGATTAGCGTTGACATGAGGAATTCCTCCAATGTTGAAAAACGTCACGGTCGATGCTCGATGATGCTGAGCTGTTTCTTTAAGACGGAGTCTATCGGCTCTTTTTGATCGGGGGGCAGCATGATCGTGGTATTCTTCCGCCACGACCCTTTGATGTTCAGCATCAGATTGGATTCATCCTGACCTATCCAGCGGTAGGACGAGATGTCCTTCCAACGCAGCAGCGAATATGTTTCGAGTATTCCGTTCTGCCGCAATTCGACTTTGCCGAAAAGGGGAGAGGCAAAATAACAAATGACCGAAGCGTAGAACACGATTTCGGCAATAGTTTCGCGCGAGAAATCGTCCCGAAGGATTGTGAAGATGCTGAGGATGAAGAACATACCAGCAGTTGCGAACCCGGATATTTTTCTGCTCTGAGCACGGGGGACATCATAGACGATGTCGCCGGCTCGTTTTTTTATAAACGGGTAGCTGGCCATCAATCCGGCCATGAGTGCGGTGAGGAATATTGAAACTATCGTCAGTAAGGCGGAAGCATTTAAGGCTGTCGAGGTTGGGTGGAAAAGGAACCACCCGCCGTTCGCGAGCAGGGCGATCCCCGTACCCACAAACATTCCTCGCTGAGACGGATACTGGACGATTGTTTTGCCGCTGAAGGCGTACCTGAGCGAAAAAACGCCAAGGATCAAAGAAGCGTATGGCAACCAGGACATTGGGAATACTCTTACGTTCCTGCCGGCGCAGTGGTTTTTTTCTCATAAATACTGGCAACGATCGCGCCCGCAATGACCGTCCATACGATTCCATAGATAGTGGAGAACCAGGCGAACTTATAGGAAAAGTCTTTCAACAGCAAATGCAGAAATATCCATGTTGGAAAGTTCACCAGAATTCCTGCATACAATCCGTACATCGATCCCCCTTTCCATCCGGTGCTGAAACTGCCGGCGACTTTATCATACACCCAGGCCAGCACGAATACGGTAAGAAAATCACCGATGACGAACCAAAGAGGATTGCCTGTCTGGATGAAGACGTCTGCGTGTTTTGAATAATACGCCGGGACCATCACCAGTCCTTGAATCAGAAAATCGATGATGTTCATAACGACCCCGGCCGCCGCAACCGCCATCCAGAACTTGCTGTCTTTCATAGAATCTCCTCTTGTTGAATTGAGTAATCGAATGAACTAATGAGTTCAGTGCGAAAACGAAAAAAGTTGTCAAAAATCGGGCAGCAGTCTGTATGAACGCGAAAGTCAGTGAATTTCAATTCCGTGTTTGTGCTGGAATTGGCGGAGCGCCTCCCATGTTACCGGCTGAGGCATCTGCTTCATCAATTCGTTCCATGTCAGCGTTTCGGAACCGCCGTCGATGCGGGCCATGGAGATGCATTGATCGACCGGGCAGACGATGAAGCAGAGCCTGCATCCAACGCAATCGGATTCGCGGACCTTCGGCTGATGTTTGCCGTTGTGCGGAAGAAGGTCGATGCACTGATGGGCAGCATCGTTACATGCAATATAGCAAAGATTGCACTGGATGCATTTTGACTCGTCGATGCGTGCGACAGCTTTGTAGAGGAGATTCAAATTGCCGAAATCGGAAATGCACGCGAGCGACCTGCCCCGCACCTCATCAAGTCTGCGGTAATTCTTTTCTTCCATCCAATGTGTCAATCCTTCAGTCATGTCCTCGATAATTCGGAAACCATAGTGCATGACCGCAGTACATACCTGAACCGACGAGGCGCCCAGAAGGATGAATTCCAGAGCGTCCCTCCACGTGGAAATTCCGCCGATGGCGGAGATGGGGAGGTTGATCTCCGGATCGGAGGCGATTTGCGAAACCATATTCAGTGCGATCGGTTTTACGGCAGGTCCTGCGTACCCGCCGTGACCGCCTTTGCCGTCCACCGATGGGTTCAGTTCGAACGTATCAAGATCGACGCCCATGATCGTGTTGATGGTATTGATGAGCGAGATACCGTCTGCATTTCCTTTTTTCGCGGCGCGGCCGGGAAAACGGATGTCTGAAATATTCGGTGTGAGCTTCACGAGGACCGGGATCGAAGAAACTTCGGTCACCCACTCCGTGATCATGGCGCAGTACTCGGGCACCTGGCCGACGGCGGACCCCATCCCGCGCTCGCTCATTCCATGAGGGCAGCCGTAATTCAATTCAATGCCATCGCACCCGGTATCGATCGTGCGCTTGACGATGTCGTGCCAGGTTTCGCGCTTCGATTCCACCATCAATGAGGCGATCACCGCCCGGTCGGGCCAAAGCTTTTTCGTCTCTGCGATTTCTTTCAAGTTGATTTCAATCGGCCGGTCGCTGATGAGTTCGATGTTATTCAGACCGATGATCTTTTGTCCATTGTAATCCATCGAGCCGTAACGGTTGACGACGTTCATTACCGGTTCGCCGATCGTTTTCCAGACCGCGCCGCCCCATCCAGCCTCGAACGACTTGCACACCTGGTACGCCGAATTTGTCGGCGGAGCGGAGGCGAGCCAGAAAGGGTTCGGCGATTTTATCCCGCCGCAATTAATTGATAAGTCTACCATGACAGCCGACGTTTTATGATGTAAGTCTGGTTAAACAATGGTCTATTCCGCGCGCAGCTTTTTTCCCGTCCGCCGCGGCATTCACAACTTCCTTGCCGCCGTTGATACAGTCTCCGCCGGCAAAAAATTTTGGATTGCTAGTTTGGTACGTTTCGGGGTCCACCCAGACGTTGCCCTTTGACAGCGTGAGGTTTTGAATCTGTGAGAAAAAGCTTTGCTCCGGCGTCTGGCCGACAGCCTTGATGACCATATCCACTGGAATCTGAAATTCGGAATGAGGGATCACTTCCAGGGCGCGGTTTTCACCGTTTCCAGATGCAGCGGGTCTTATCCGTACACACTCGAGGGCTTCGACATGGGATGAACCGAGGATCCGCGTCGGCACGGTAAGAAAATGAAAAACAACGCCATCGCTCTTCGCCAGTTCGTACTCGAATTCATACGCAGACATCTCCTCTTTGCTTCGGCGGTAAATGATCATCACCTCTTCCGCGCCGAGACGTTTCGCTTCGGTGACCGCATCGATAGCCGTATTCCCGGCGCCTATCACTGCGACCCGTTTGCCAACCTGGACTGAACTCCAATTGCGTGACGTAACTTCCTCAACAAAGCGGAGCGCATCGTGGACGCCGGGGAGGTTTTCGCCCGAGATACGAAGAGCAGTGGGCGTCTTCAGACCGACGCCGAGAAAGACAGCATCGTGTTTTCGCGACAGGTCGTCAATTGAAATATCGACGCCGACAGAAACCCCGGTCTTGATTTTCACGCCGAGGCGTTCAACAATTTTGGCTTCGTTAAGGCTGTCCTGTCGTTTCATCTTGTAGGGAGCGATTCCAAAGGTGTCGAGCCCGCCTGGTTCATTTTTCGCTTCGTATATCGTAACGCCGTACCCCATCAGCGACAATTCGGCCGCGCAGGAGAGTCCGGCGGGTCCCGCGCCAATAACGCCAACAGTCCTTCCATTCTTTGGCGCCGGAGTGAATAGCTCCGGCATGCCGCGATCGACATACCAGTCCATCGCATATCGCTGCAGCCGGCCGATCTGAATAGGATCTTCGCCCCTCTGATTGTAGACGCAAGCGCCTTCGCAAAGCTCGTCTACCGGACAGGCTTTCGCGCAGGTAAGGGCTATCCAATTTGAGGACATAATAGTTTTTGCCGATCCCTTGAGGTTCCCGGATGCGATCTTTTTGATGAAGGTGGAAATGTCGATGTGAGTCGGGCAAGCTTTCATGCAGGGTGAATCGAAACAATAGAGGCAGCGGTTAGCTTCTGCAACGGCGGAGTTCGGAGAAAAGGGAGGGTGGATCTCCGCGAAGTTAGATTCGTATTCTTCGGTCGTGAGTTTAGGCGCGACGTTTTTCATTCAGCATGCCGATGTTCAATGACGAGAATATGCACTGATGATGCGAAAAACTGTCCGATGCCGCCGGCAAATCAGATGACGCTCCCAAACTACGATACTTGCTCATCAGCCAAACGGAGTGCTGCGTCGAACGCATCCACCGCAGCGTCGATTTCATCTTTCGTAATGATCAGGGGCGGAGCGACGACAAAATGGCTGACCCATGCCTGCACGAACACGCCTCTCTTCATCATCTCTGCAGTAATTTTGTCGACAAGAAGAGACGACCCGCTGACCTTGTCTTTATACGAATTGAACGGCTCTTTGGTCGCACGATCTTTTACCAGCTCAATGGCCCAAAATAATCCGATGCCCCGCACGTCGCCGACCGAGGGATGAGATACCTTTAGTGCGGCGAGTTTAGGTCCGAGGTACGCACCCATCTCTTTCGCACGATCAACAAGGTTGAGACGTTTCAACTCGTTGATCGCGGCAATAGCGGGAGCAAGTGTTAGCGGATGCGCTTCGTATGTATGGCCGTGGGAAAAATAATGGTCGTCAAAATAATCAGCGATCTTTTTCGTGGTCGCGCAAAGTCCTAGGGGAACATACGCCGTCGTGATTCCTTTTGCGGTCGTGAGGATGTCCGGCTTCACATCCCAATGATCGACGGCGAACCAGGCCCCGGTTCGTCCCCAACCGCTCATAACTTCGTCGGCGATGAGGAGCACGCCGTTCTTGTCGCAGATCTGTCTCAGCCTCGGCATGTATTCTTTTGGTGGGATCAATACGCCGTTGGTTCCAACGACCGGTTCAACAATGACCGCCGCAACGTCGCTTTCATTTTCGATCATATGATCAATATACTCGGCACATGCAATCCCACACTCCGGATATGAGTGATGAAGAGGGCATCGGTAGCAGTTAACTTCAGGGCCGAAGATGACGCCGGGAATCTTTCCAGCTGGTTCCATCGCCCATCGTCGCGGGTCGCCGGTGGCAGCGATCGATCCCATCGTTGAGCCGTGATACGAATGATACCGCGCGATTATTTTTGTCTTGCCGGTGTACATCCGAGCTATCTTGAATGCAGCCTCGTTCGCTTCCGTACCGGACGTCGTGAAGAAGAATTTTTCAAGCCCTGCCGGCAATACTTGCAGGAGGAGCTTGCTCAATTCTGCGCGGACGTCAGTGGCGAAGCCTGGAGCGATGTATGGAAGTTTTCGGGCTTGCTCTTCAATCGCCTTGATGACCGCCTGATTCTTGTGGCCAAGAGTCACACACATAAGCTGAGAAGACAAGTCCAGATATCTAATACCGTTCCCGTCGACAAAATAACATCCTTCGGCATCAGTGATGTGCAGCGGCTTCCAACCCTTCTGAAACCTCCATGTCCCGAAGGTATTCTTTGCCGTTACGTCGATTATTTCTTGTGATGTCATGGTGGACCGAAATTCTGGCCGATTACGGATATTTTGATCTGTCTTTTAACTTACAACTTTTAACTTTTCGCTGAAAGAATCATATCTCTTCCGCAATTTCCCCGTACGTCTCCGGTCTGCGGTCTCTATAGAACTGCCACACCGACCGGACTTCCTTGATCATATCAAGGTCCAGGTCGGCGACAACCAGTTCCGTTTTGTCCCGGCTCGCCTGTGCGATGATCTTTCCGCGCGGATTGCAGAAGTAACTTTTCCCGTAAAATTCTCCGATATTCCATGGAGGTTCAGTGCCAACTCGATTGATCGCGCCTACAAAATAGCCATTTGCAACCGCGTGTGCCGGTTGTTCGAGTTCCCACAAGTATTCCGACAACCCTGCGACTGTCGCTGACGGATTGAAGACGATTTCTGCGCCATGCAGTCCGAGCAGGCGCGCCCCTTCCGGGAAGTGCCGATCATAACAAATATACACTCCGATGTCCGCATACCGTGTCTTAAAGACAGGGTATCCGAGGTTGCCTGGTTTGAAATAGAATTTCTCCCAAAAGCCCGGGTCGACCTGGGGGATATGATGTTTGCGGTACTTTCCGAGATATTTACCGTCGGCGTCGATCACAGCCGCAGTGTTATAGTAGACCCCTGACATTTCCTCTTCATAGATTGGAACTATCAACACCATAGAGTATTTCCTGGCAAATTCCTGCATCAACCGAACTGTGGGGCCATCAGGAATTTTTTCAACCATTGCGTACCATTTTGTCTTCTGCTCGGCACAGAAATAGGGTCCAAAGAATATCTCCTGAAGGCAGAGAATCTGGACCCCTTTCTTTCCCGCGTCATCGATGAGCGCGATATGTTTGTCGATCATCGATTTTTTTATAAGTTCAATGGGTCTTTCCGTAGAGTCGGAAATAGAACATTGGATAAGCCCACCCTTTACGATGCGAGGCATGGAAACTCCTACTTCAATGGGTCGATTTCTTCGCAGCTGTCGTTGATTTGGCTGAACGAAATAGTAATTACTATTTTGATGATTGTCAAGGATTTATCGGGAATTTCACCCGCTTGTTTCTAAAACTCCTATTGATTACCTTATCTTGCGACTGTGTAATCAACTTTGTGTTTAACCAAGGAGAATATTTGCAATGAAATCAAAAGGTCTCGTTATCGCACTTGCGGTGATTGGCGGCATACTTCTCGTCGGAATTGTCACCGTTATGTGGGGTGTTGGCATCTATAATAAGCTGGTGGCGATGGATGAAAGTGTCAACGGCGCGTGGTCACAAGTTCAGAATCAATACCAGCGTCGATTCGATCTTATTCCTAACCTTGTCGAAACTGTAAAAGGTTACGCGACACATGAAAAAGAGACGTTGGAAAATGTCGTGGAAGCTCGAGCCAAGGTCGGCCAGATGGTCATATCCCCGGAAGTGTTGAAAAACCCTCAAGCGTTTCAAATGTTCGAGAAAGCCCAGGGAGAACTGACGTCGGCGCTTTCGCGTCTTATGGTTGTCACCGAGAATTATCCGAATCTTAAGGCCAACGAGAACTTTCTTCAGTTGCAGGCTCAGTTGGAAGGGACCGAGAACCGCATTGCGGTGGAGCGAAAACATTTTAATGAAGTTGTTCAGATCTATAATACCGCTATAAAAACGATTCCAACCTCCATGATTGCCGGTTTTGGCGGATTTGCTCCAAAAGCTTATTTTCAGGCGCAGACGGCGGCAGAAGAAGCGCCAAAAGTTAAATTTTAACGAGCAGGTGAGATTATCAAAATCCATTTTAAATATCGTTTCAGAATTTTGTTGCTCGCTTCTTTTACGCTTTGCGCCTGGATTGTCCTCAATGCGCAAGAACTCGCGGTTCCGCAACTGCACGAACATGTGACGGATTTTACCAATACGCTTCAGTTCTCCGAATGGCGTACCCTCGAAACAGAGTTGAAGCGATTCGAGGACAGCACGTCCACCCAGATCGCAGTTGTCATGATTCAAACGCTCCAAGGGGACGACATCGCGGATTACTCCCTCAAAATCGCGGAAGCGAACAAGATCGGGACTAAGGGGAAAGATAACGGGCTTGTTATCCTGATCGCGAAAGGCGATAAAAAGATCAGATTCGAGGTCGGCTATGGTCTTGAGGGATCGCTCCCGGATGCTCTGTGCGATCAAATTATCAGGAACGAGATCCGGCCCCGCTTCCGGGACGGAGATTATTACGGTGGTATCAGCGCGGGTGTGGACGCTGCCATTATGGCGACGAAAGGCGAATATAAGTCGGAAGGCCGAGCAAGAGACAAGGTAATGAATTTTGGAAGCGTCGTAATGTCGATTATTTTGTTCGTTATCTTCGGAATGTCCATTTTCGGCGGCGGCCGGCGCTACGGCATATCATCGCGCGGACATTACAGGTCGGGTTATTGGGGAGGAGGATTTGGAGGCGGAGGATTTTTTGGAGGTGGAGGCTTTGGCGGCGGAGGAGGAGGGGGCTTTTCCGGAGGCGGCGGGTCATTCGGCGGCGGCGGAGCTAGCGGAAGCTGGTAATCGTAATTTTGTCTCAACGTACAATCTACAGGATAGAATGCTAATCGTGATGAGGCTTGATGCCTCGCGAAAAGAAATTGATGCGGTCAAAGCAAAAATATCTTCCTTTGGTTTTTCCCCTCATGAAATTCCTGGGGTTCAACGTGTTGCCATTGGCATAACGGGTAACAAGGGGAAAGTGGACCCGGAGAATTTTCTTACGCTTTCCGGCGTTATCGATGTCATTTCCGTTTCAAAGCCATTTAAACTTGTCAGCCGCGATTTCAAGCCGGAACAAACAATCGTCGATGTAGGGGGCGCAGCATTCGGGGGAGAAGAGCTTAACGTCATCGCGGGTCCGTGTTCAGTGGAAAGCCGTTCGCAAATTTTGGAAATTGCGGAACTGGTGAAGAGTGCCGGGGCCCGCTTTCTCCGTGGCGGCGCATTTAAGCCGAGGACGTCGCCTTACGCTTTTCAGGGGCTGAAACTGGAGGGGCTGGAATATCTCAGTGAAGCGGCGAAGGCTACCGGTCTGAAAATCGTAACGGAAGTCAAGGATACGGAAACTCTCTCCCTTGTTGCGGAACATTCCGACATCCTCCAGATCGGTGCTCGCAATATGTACAATTTCTCGCTTCTCGAAAGGGTCGGCGAATTGCAAAAGCCGGTGCTGCTCAAGCGCGGACTTTCTGCGACGATCGAAGAACTGCTTATGGCGGCAGAATACATCCTGTCGAAAGGAAACTATAACGTCATCCTCTGCGAACGGGGCATTCGGACGTTCGAAACGTATACGCGCAACACGCTCGACTTAAATGCCGTTCCTGTCATAAAGAAATTATCACATTTGCCGGTCATTGTCGACCCAAGTCACGGCACGGGCGCATGGGATTTGGTGACGCCGATGGCTCTTGCCGCCGTTGTTGCCGGAGCCGATGGGCTGATGATTGAGGTACACACTCATCCCGATCAGGCCATGTCTGACGGTTTCCAATCTTTGAAGCCAGAGACATTCCTTCATCTTATGAAGAAGCTGAATGAAGTATCCGCAATTGTCGAAAGACGAATGTAACGATTTTGCCTTATGCCTCAAAAGCGAGTTTCGAACCATCGAACGAGACAACCTGCCGCTTCTCATGCGCCCGGGGGCGCTGACGCGGCCGTTCTGGCGAAGAAGTTCTACGGCGTTCTGAACCGGCTTCTCGAGGGAATTCTCGAAGACCGCCGGAAGGGGAAAAAACTCGAAGTTTCCATCCAATCGTTCTTGCATAAGGTTCTGAAAGTCAGCAACGGTGCTGCTGCAGGTATCTACAAGATTGAAGACAAATCAGTGAAACTTGCAGGATCCTGCTCCTACCCTCAACGTCTGCGCAATCTGCTCTCGGAACAAAGTCTTTCCGAATCGCACCTCAAAAGTGTTATCCGAAAGAAAAGTCCCCAGCTCATTCTTCCTGGGGGAAAGAAGATGTTTTCCGAAAAGGGAAGCAAGTCAGAGAAGTTTGACAAATTCACCGTGACAGAGATCCCCGTTGTCGATCATGCTCGGGTTGTGGGCGTCGTGGAGTTTATCGGCGGCAGCTTCAGTGATCATGCGGAAGAGTTGGCAAGAAAGATCGGGCAGTACGCGCTGTACCTTTTGCATGCGACGCAATCGACTTCTCAGCATGGCATGAGTGCCGGAGAGTACGAATCGGCCGTCGAAGCAATGGGCGACGGCATTACCATAGTCCGGGATTTGAAGATCGTCTACACGAACGCAGCTTTGAAGAAGATATTCGGCTATAGCGATGAAGATGCCCTCGTCGGTAAAAGCATCGAAACGATCATCGCGCCGGAAGACCGCGAGCGAGTGATTGAAAGAAGCAGAAGCCGTATCGAGGGGAAAAATGTTCCTAACCGGTATGAGTACAAGGCCGTAAGGAAAAACGGAACCTTGTTCGACGCTGAAGTCGTGGTGACCCTGATAGAATTCAAGGGCATGCCTGCCGTCGTAGCAGCGCATCGGGACATCACCCTCAGACGTGCCATCGAGAAAGAACTGCAGCAATCGGAACAGATGTTCCGCAATGTCATCGACGGAGTATTGACGGTCGGGGATGCTCTCGTTCTCACTAATCTCGAAGGAAAAGTTCTGCAGGTGAACAGCGAATTCGAGCGGCTTACCGGGATCAAGAGGTCTGATGCGATCGGAAAAGAGTTTCCTTATGAGTGGCTTCTCGATGAGGAGATGTCGCGGTACGTCCTCTGGATCAAGGAACTGCGGGAAAAGAAAAGCTTGCGCGATTTTGACATCCATTGGAAAAGCACCGAGGGAAGATTGGTGTCGGTCAGTATGAATACGACGCTGCTGTACAATGCGCTCAACCGCCCCGTCGCAATGATGAACATGGCGCGCGACATTACTGAACGGAAGAACCTGGAAGAAGTCAACCGTCTACAATTTGAGCGCCTGCGCGTTCTCTACGAACTGAGCAGAACCCTTACGTCCCTCCTCAAGATCAATGAGATCGCAGAGGCGGTTTACCGGCATCTCGTGGAAGTGCTTCCGTTCGACGCGTTCTTCATCGACCTTTTTGATGAGTCGACGGGAACAGTCCGCAATGTTGTCTGTTATGACACCATCGACAACATGAAGGTCAAGGTCCAGGCTGATGCGGGCGAAAGCCCTTTGCGTGCCGGGACCGGGATCGCAAAAGTGATCGAGGCCAGAAAATCGATTCTTGAAAATCGCGGCAGAGACTCGGCGGAGGCGATGCAATATCCGTTCGGCGACAAGGAACGGCGTTCGTTGTCGCTCTTATATATACCGATGTTCTCCAGAGAAAAGACGATTGGCGTACTCTCCATGCAAAGCTATACGGCGAATCAGTACAAGGAATCCCATATCCGGCTTCTTGAGAGCTTTGCAAACCTTGCCGCAATCGCGCTCGAGAAAGCGAAATTGTACGAGGAGACAATCTCAAAATCGATACAACTTCAAAATCGAAATAAGGAACTGGACGACTTTACATACGTTGTATCGCACGACCTGAAAGAGCCTCTCATCACGGTTGAAGGCTACAGCCGGGTGCTCTTGAAAGATCACGTTCACGAAAAGAACAGTGCAGCATCGGAATATATCCAATCGATCATTCAGTCCTGCTCAAGGATGAAGGGCCTGATCGATGACCTTCTTGTTCTCTCCCGGGTCTCCCGGTTCTCTGAACTGACGGAAACGGTTTCCCTGAACGAGGTTCTGAGCGAAGTGCTCGACGATCTGAAATTTTCATTGCAGGAAAAACACGTTGCCCTGGAACTTCCCGCTCAACCGTCGTCGTATCAATGCAACCCTACGCAAATCAAGCTTGTGCTTCGAAATCTCATTTCGAATGCCATAAAATTCAACAGGAACAGCAGCCCCTTCATTAAGATCTCGTTTGAAGAAAGCGAGAAGCGTATTCTCTGTTCGATCCAGGATAACGGCATCGGGATCGACAAAAGGTTTTTTGACAAGATATTCGTTATCTTTCAAAGACTTAACCCGGAATACGAAGGGAGCGGCGCAGGTTTAGCAATTGTGAAAAAGATCATCGAGCTCTACCAGGGCCAAATTTGGCTAGAATCAGAGATAGGTAAAGGGACGACGTTCTATTTTTCCCTCCCAAAGTGATCCTGGGATCCCTAGTACGGAATATTTCACCGTTTCGAGTATTCGTCAAATCGCATGGAACAGACAGGAATGAAAGAGCGAATCAATATTTTGATGATCGAGGACAACGATGATTTTGGCAAACTGGTAGAACTCTATCTTTCCCAGCATCCGGATTATATTTTCAACTTGGAATGGAAGAAAAACGGTGAAGACGGGTTGAAAGAATTTGAGGAAAACCCGAACTATCACGTTATCTTGATGGACTATAATTTGCCCGGGATGAACGGCGTGGAGGTGACGAGCGCGCTTGTCCAGCGAGGGATCACCGTTCCCATTGTTTTCATAACAGTGAACCGCGATTTCAATCTTGCCGTCGAAACAATGAAACTCGGCGTCGAAGATTTTCTGGTGAAAGAAGAAATCTCAACGCCCGTGCTCCCGAGGACGATCGTCAGCGTACTCGAACGGGTGAGACTGCGGCAGCAGCTTTCGGCGCTGGAGATCAGCAGCCAGCGCATTGAAGCGATCCAGGAACTGGTACTTGGGATCAGCCAGGACCTGGTAACTCCCCTCGAGGCAATGAAAAAGAACGTGGACGTGCTGATGACGAGCCGGATCGCGGCGGACATGAAGATGTATCTTCGGATCATCAGCGAGAATGTCGAGCGCATGCAGTTGAAACTGAGCCGATTGAAATCGCTAAAAGAAGACAAGACAGTGCAGTACATCAAGAATATCAGGATGATCGATATATCGGATTAATCAGGAACACTATGGAGCTATTTTCGAAACACCCGCTGCTGACTCCCGATGAACGGAAAAAGATTGCCGACACGATCGCCCAGGTCGAGAGAAAGACGAACGGGGAGATCAGAGTAAGCATCCGAAAGCGACGCGCGTGGAGCGAACGGAAGCTCACTCTCCATCGTTACGCGCTGAAGAACTTCTTCGAACTCGGGATGGAGAAGACGCGGCATAAAACCGGCGTTCTCCTTTTCATCTCGATGAGCGAACGAGCCTTCCAGATCATCGCCGACGAGGGGATACACAACAAAGTCAGCGACCGCTACTGGGACGACCTCGCTGCCGCGATGAGCGCCCATTTTAAAGAGAAAAGATTTTGCGAGGGCATCTGCGAGCTCGTCAATGAAATAGGGAAGAAGCTGGAAGAGGAGTTTCCTCGCAGCGCAAACGATCCCCACGAACTTTCGAACGACGTTTCGATAAAGTAGGTTTGATCACAAAAGACCATTCTGATGAAAATGAAAGTAGCTGTAGCCCAGGTAGACGCCGCCGTGGGCAACGTTGAAAAAAATATCAAGCGCCATATTGCCGCTACCAAAAAAGCAGTGGCAAAGAAAGCCGACATCATCGTCTTCCCGGAACTGAGCCTCACCGGCTATTCCGTGAGAGACCTGAACTGGGACGTTGCGGTCAATCTGTCTGATCCCTCGATCTTGAAAGACCTTCTGAAACTCAGCAAGTCGATCACGATCATCGCAGGGGGAGTCGAGGAGCGGAAAAATTTCGGCCTCTATAATTCTGCGTTCGTTTTGGAAGACGGTAAAGTTTACTCGGGGCATCGGAAAATCTATCCGCCGACGTACGGAATGTTTGAAGAGATGCGCTACTTCAGCCAGGGAACCGAGGTCCGCAATTTCAACTCCAAACACGGCAAGCTCGGCATCCTTATCTGCGAGGACCTTTGGCACCTCTCTCTGCCGTACATCCTCGCGAGCGATGGGGCAGATGTCATCATCACCATAGCCGCCAGCCCCACGAGGATATCCGGTTCGGCGGAGAATCTCCCGTCGGCGACGATCAACAGCGAGCATCATAAGACGTATGCGAGATTACTCAGCTCGTACATCGTCTTCTGCAACAGAGTGGGAATTGAAGACGGAGTAAATTTCTGGGGCGGCTCCGAGGTTGTCGACCCCTCGGGGGAGATCATCGCCTCGGCGAAATTGTTTGATGAGGATCTGATCTTTGCCGACCTTCACGAAGACGCTGTGCGGCGTGCCCGGCGATTGTCGAGGCACTTTGTCGATGAGTCGCTTGATTTTACGATCGACCAGCTGCGGAGAGTACGCGAGAGCAGAAAACGGGGATGTCTGATGCGTTGATAGTGCAAGCTCGTTTTGCTAAATTTAGTCAACACCGTGCATGAGAGTTGTCTGCCGCATGGTCCCAATGAAAATCATGTCCGGCCATACCTCCGTCGAAGGTCGGGTGGTACGACGTATACGAATCGGAGTTCATACAAGGTGAGTATTGATTAAAGGAGACAGCATGGAGACCAACGAAAGTCTAAACTATAAAGAACCGGCACCGATCACGGATAAAGAAAATCCGTTTGAATCGATGATGGAACGCTTTGACGTCGCGGCTGAATTGCTCGGCCTGGAAAGAGGGGTTTACGAATATTTGAAGACCCCCGTCAAGCAAATCACCGTTTCGATTCCTATCCAAATGGATAACGGCGAAATTGAGGTCTTCGAAGGCTACCGCGTGATCCACAATGACATTCTCGGTCCTTCAAAAGGAGGACTCCGCTTCGCACCGGACGTCAATCTCAATGAAGTTAAGGCGCTGGCGGCATGGATGACATGGAAATGTTCGGTTGTCAATATTCCGTTCGGAGGCGCGAAGGGAGGAGTGCGATGCGATCCGTCGAAATTAACCCTTGTTGAGCTTGAAAAAGTCACAAGGCGGTATACCGCAAATATGCTCGATATTTTTGGGGAAGACAAAGATATACCGGCGCCGGACATGGGAACGAATGAGCAGATCATGGCGTGGATCATGGACACGTACAGCATGCACATGAAACGGACCGCCACAGGCGTTGTGACGGGGAAGCCGCTGATTATAGGAGGTTCATTGGGCCGGCGTGAAGCCACAGGCCGTGGCGTCATGATGGTGACGATTGGTGCCATGGAAAAGATCAAGCTGAAACCGAAAGAAACGGAGGTCGTGGTACAGGGATTCGGAAACGTCGGCTCGGTGTCGGCACAGCTCCTTCAACAGCAGGGATGCAAGATCGTCGGCCTCGGAGACGTGACCGGCGGTTACCACAACAAAAAAGGAATCGATGTTGACAAGGCGATCGAGTGGATGAAAACGCATAAGGTGCTCAACGGGTTCCCGAACGCCGAAAAGATCACGCAATCAGAATTATTGGAACTTGACTGCGACGTTCTGGTGCCGGCGGCCAAGGAAGACCAGATCACCGCACGCAATGCTCCGAAAATAAAAGCGAAGATAATCGCTGAAGGAGCGAACGGACCGACTACCGCAAAAGCAGACCCGATCTTGAAAGACAAAGGTATCATTGTGATACCGGATATTCTCGCGAATGCGGGAGGAGTCACGGTATCCTATTTTGAATGGGTTCAGGACCGTGTCGGATATTTCTGGTCAATCGACCGGGTGAATCGCAGGTTGGAACGGATGATGACGTCGGCGTTCAATTCGGTCTATGAAACAGCAGAGCATTACAAGGTTTCGCTGCGCATCGGGGCGTACATTCTGGCTATCGATAAAGTCGCTAAAACATTAAAGGTCCGTGGAATTTACGCGTGAGCGCACAATCAAATCTCTTTTCTGCTGTTTTCGTTGTCCTGTTCGTTTGGGGGACGTCCGATGTTGTCTGGAGCGGCGAGAACCCGAGGTCGAACGCAGAAATAATGGTAGAGCTGTCTCGCGAGGCAGCTGAGGAATTCTGCGCTGACCTGAAAATACCCGACACGAGTTCGGTCGCGGTCACCTTTGAAAACGGTGAGGTCGAACGGTTCTTCAACCGGCCGCTGCTGGAGACTTTTCGCCGGCATTTTGTTTCGCTCTATGCCCGCATCGGCTCGTCGAACATTGACATCGCCGTCGCAGTACCGGAAATCACGGTATCGTACGGCGCGGCGTTCTCAGATGGTTTTTTCTCCTCCCGAAAGTCTCAACGGGTCATCGATGTTTCATTGCGCTTGTCGGCTACGCGTAATTCGGACGGGAAGATCCTCTCTGCTGAAACAAAGCGGCGGTCATTCTCGGACACGGTATACGTCCATGAAATCTCGGATTTGCAGGAATCGAGCAAGCATATCGCGGCCGCACCGATGCCGGACCGTTCGGCGTTGGAACGTTTTATCGGACCGCTCATCATAGCCGGAGCAGCTGGCATTGCGGTGTATCTATTCTTCACAATTCGAAGCTAGGCATTGCTGCCGGTGAGAGTTCTTCCAAAAAATTATGTTCGTCGGGCAGGATGGTGCGCAATTATTGTTATTTCCTGTTTTGTTGCGCCTCGGTACCTGGGTATGCGCGGGAGGATATCGAAGGCAGAAATGCCCGTGCGCAATGCAGTCACACTGCTGGCGTTCGGCGATGTGAATCTCGGAAGGATGGTTGGACAGAAAATTATCAACGGTGAAGTAGATTTTCCGTTTCAGAAGATCTCCTTTAGTCGCGATTCGGCGGATATCGTTTTCGCAAATCTCGAGAGCCAATTGTCGGATCAGCATGGAGTCACTCAGGATCCGATACACAATTTGATATTCACCGGTCCGCCCCGCGGCGCGGAGTCTCTGGTGAAGTTCGGGTTCACACTCGTTTCGACCGCCAACAATCACGCGTTTGATTACGGGAAACGCGCCCTGCTTGAAACGCTGGGCTACTTGGACGATGAAAATATCGGCCATGTCGGCACCGTAAGGTCGGTAGAAACGCTGTACGAGCCGCTCATGTTTGAGAAGAAGGGAATCCGGTTTGCGTTCTTTGCCGTTACCGATCTGATGAATTTCAAGCACGGCTGGCATGGGTATGTTGCTACAACCGACACGGGAAAGCTATTCCCTGCCATTCGGCAAGCTGCGGAGTCCGTTGACGTCGTCATCCTCAGTGTACACGGCGGCGATGAATACAGCGACCGGCCGGCGAAGCGGTTGACGGCGTTCGAAGAACAGTCTGTGATACAAGGAGTTACCATCGTTCTCGGGCATCATCCACATGTACCGTATGGAGTAGAACATTTTGGCAACGGTTATATTTTCCATTCACTTGGAAATTTTGTGTTCTACCAGCCGCAGTTGTATTGGACGCAGTTGAGCTTTGCCGCAAAAATAACGTTGACGAAGAACGGCGGCACGACGATGGTGAGTTCGGTCGAGTGTATCCCTTTGCAGGCCGGCTACCAGCCGTCCATCCTGTCGGATTCAATCGCGGCGGTCAAGTTGAAGTCACGCCTACAATTATTATCAAATATCCCAATTACCTTGACAACCAGAGGCATCATCAATTGAAGAAATCATTTGCAATCGCAGCACTCAGTGCTGTTCTCATCCTTGGAATTGCCGGATGTGGCTCCAGCAAAGAAACAGAGGGGCAGCCGGCCGAAGTGCGGTATGCTGCGGCCATGGCAAAATTTACCAACGAAAATTATCTGGAGGCGGCGGAAGATTTCAAGACCGTGACGGTCCAGTATCCCGGGAGTTCGTTCGCAGACAGCGCACAATTCTTTATCGCGGAATGCAGGTATCGGCGTGAGGAATTTATTCTCGCGGGCGCGGAGTACGACCTGCTTGTCCGGACCATGCCGTCGAGCCCGCTCGTGCTCAAAGCGAGGTATATGAAAGCGATGTCGAATTATTCACTCTCGCCGAAATCGGAACTCGATCAGAAGTTCACGCGGGAGGCAATCGACGATTTTCAGACGTTCATTGAATACTATCCGGCAGATTCCCTTGCTAAGACTGCCGCGGCGAAGATTATTGAGCTAAACAACAAGCTGGCGAAGAAGGAATATGATAACGGAAAGCTGTACCTCCGGCTTGAGTACTACAAATCGGCGATAGCGTACTTCGACGTTGTTCTGGACCGGTATCACGACAGCGAATTTGCCGATGACGCTCTGCTTGGCAAGGCCGCTGCGCTTCGAGCGCGTCATGATTATAGCGCTGCGTTGGATGCCATTGCCCTCTTTTTTCAAAAGTATCCGGCGAGCAAATTGAAGAGTGACGCGGAGTCGCTGAAAACGGACATCGAGTCCGATATGGCGGTCCCCAAGCCGTCCCCGAAGAAATCTCCTGGACTCTCATCAAATACGGTCCAATGACGGAAGAATCCTATTCGGTAAAACATTCGCAAGTCGAGATGACGCAATTGGTGCTTCCGAACGACACCAACCAGCTCGGCAATCTTCTCGGCGGGCAGTTGATGCACTGGATCGACCTGGCGGCAGCGATCGCCGCGTCACGGCATTCACGGCGTGTGTGCGTGACTGCTTCGGTGGATGAGCTGAATTTTATCCACCCGATCAGACAAGGCGAGGTGGTGATTTTGCGCGCTTCTGTGAATTGTGTTTTCCGAACTTCGATGGAAGTAGGAGTTACGGTGCTCTGCGAGAACTTGCTTACCGGCAACGTATCGCATGCGAATACCGCCTACCTCACTTTCGTTTCTATCGATGATCACGGCATTCCCGTCGCCTCTCCGCACTTGCGTCCCGAAGATGACAACGAGCGCCGGCGGTATGCCGATGCGACACGACGGCGTGAAGAGCGGCTTCGGAGGCGATCGAAGATAGTCGATGAGTAGATTCTCCGTTCGCATTTACGGCGTCATGAACAGACCTTTCTTTCCAACATCCTCTTTTCAGAGAGTCGTCATCGGAGTCCTTCTTGCGACTGCCGTGCATTCTTTTGTTGTGTTGAGCCAGCAAAAAAATGTCGCCACACTTGGTATGGTGACGTCGACGACCCTTCCATTCTCCCCATCGCTGGCGACGCTTATTCGATTCAACGCGGGCCTGGTTCCGGATATCCTTTGCTACGATCAGGCGGCCCAGCACATTGTGGTTCTCATCAATACGGGAGCTGGAACGAGCTACGATTGTAAGACGATAGGCTCTTCAACGGACGTGACGTTTCTCGCTGCTAAAGATTTGAACGGTGACGGAAAAGATGACATCGTCATCGTTCATCGTCAGACGAGTCAGGTGGAGGTATGGTTAACCACTCCGAATGACACCGTTTATTCTACTGCAAAATACAGCGTAAATTTTTATCCCGAAAAAGTACTGCTGGCTGATATCGACAATGACAGCACGATCGATATTCTATGTTTTGGCAAATTATCGTCCGGCATTTCCATCCTCCTCGGCAACAAGGATGGAACGTTCCGTGAAAAGACGCTTATCCTTCCCGAGATTCCAGTGGTCGACGCTTCGGTCGTCAAACTCAATGACGATGATTTTCCCGACCTCGTCATACACAATTGGCTGACGAACCAAATGGTGTTCTATTACGGGATGGGGGATCTGCAGTTTGCCGAACAAAATATCTTATCGTTCGGACAAGATACCGTTGGAGTCGTCTTTGGAGATTTCAACCGGGACCATATCCTGGACTACGCGATCGCCTCGTCCGCCGCCAAAACACTTCGTTTCTTCGCCGGAGACGGAATGGCATCGTACTTTCAGTATCAAAGCTTGGACTACAATCACTCGCCAGGCAACCTGGTGTCGGCGCCTATCTCCGCCAGGAATTCCAGCGACATCGTCGCAATCGATGACCAGGGAGGAATGTTCAGCATTTTTTCAAACCAGGGTGACGGGACGTTTTACGATGACGTCGTATTCGGCTGCACTTCCAACAACCGGTCCACACTCATCGGCGATTTTGACAACGACGGGTGGAATGACGTTCTTGTCATCGATTCAGAAGGCAAGACGATGACGTGCTTTTGGAATGCTAAGAAAAAGGGAACATGGCAGAAGGAGGACCTCACGCAGCGAGGCGAGATCTCATTCGCTGCAGGGAAGAGGCCCCTCGGCCTTGCAGTTGGAGATTTTAACGGTGACGGCTTCGACGACGTGGCGGTCGCCGATAACGCGTCGTCGACGCTCTCTCTTCTTTACAGCTCGCCGCTCAATCGTATGACGGGGCAGATCGGGTTTCCGACTGTCGAAAGTCCGACGACGATCCGCCTGTACTCCAAGAACGATACGTCGCTCACATTTCTTTTGACGCATGAATCGATTTCTAAAGTTTCGGTGCTGACTCTTTCTCAGACAAGGTTGACGGCGCGCCAGAAGATGACATCGCCATATACGTATGCTATTTCCACGGCTGAAAATCCGAGAGTGCTTCTGCCAGACGCGGTTCTTCAAAACAAAGCGATCGAATTTTATGTATATTCGAGCGCGAAAATACGATCGCTTTCCTACTTCAGGCAGGTATCAGGAACGAGATATGTCGAGCGCAATATTAAGCCGATCATCCCGGCACGGATTCTGGCAGGTTCTGTGAATGATTTCAACGATGACGGACTTCCGGACCTGGCATATATTTATTTTGACGCTGAAACGCTCCATGACAATCTTGGAATCACGTTCAGTGATTCAGCGGGCCAGTACCGCGGAAAGACCTTGTCGTACGTATTTCCGGATTCGGTGATGAAGAAATGTTATATGCTGTTTGCCGATGTCAACGGGGACAACATCCCCGATTGCATCCTCTACTCGACTCCCTTAAATGCCATCCGCATATCTCTGGGAAAGGGAGGCGGACGGTACGGCGAGTTCACATCGGTCGCGGAGAATATCGAGGTGACGAACGCCGATCATATTCAGGTAATCGATTTCGACGGCGATGGAATAAACGACATCATGGTTCTCAGCGATAGGACGGGGGAGCTCTCGTACTTCAAGGGGAAAGGGAACGGAAAATTCTTGCCGGGCGCATTCTT
>CAYTOA010000021.1:0-23603 GCA_964439265.1 uncultured Chitinophagaceae bacterium | reverse complement strand
AGCTCTCGTACTTCAAGGGGAAAGGGAACGGAAAATTCTTGCCGGGCGCATTCTTCCTGGATCTGCCAAAGGACGCGATGTTCCGGTGTGGAGATTTTAATGGGGATGGAATTCTGGATATTGTTTACACGAACCCCGCGGAAAATGTTGTGACATTCTATTTTGTAAACCGAAAGTGAAGAATTCGGGAAAATTCTCTTGATGGTACATGCAGTTATTATCGGTCTCCCGCGCACATGGAAAGTGAAGGAATGAAAAGAATATCGCTATCAGTCGATTCACTCTCCAAAATATTCAACCGACGCGTTATTTTTGAGAACATCAGCTTCACAATAACCGAAAAGCGCTCTCTAGCGATCACGGGAAAGAATGGATCGGGTAAATCGACGCTGGCAAAAATTGTGTGCGGCCTTCTCTCGCCAAGCACCGGGCGCATCGCGTGTACGATCGACGGCACCGAAACAGACCCGGCGCAAATCTATCAGCACGTCGGGCTCGTCTCGCCGTACATCATGATGTACGATGAATTTTCGGGAATAGAGAACTTGAACGTCATCGGCCGGATCAGGGGTTTGAACAACAGTTCGACAGAGGAAGCGGTACAACTGCTGAAAACGTTTGGCCTTTTTGAACGCCGCAACGACGAGGTGCGTACGTATTCCTCGGGGATGAAACAGCGGCTTAAATATGCCGCAGCCCTGCTCCATCATCCGGCAATTCTTGTGCTTGACGAACCAGCTGCAAATCTCGACGAGGAGGGAATCGGCGTCGTGCGCAATGCGATGCAGGCACAATGCGAGAGGGGGATTCTTATCATAGCGACAAACGACAACGATGACCTTCAATTCGTTCAGAATACAATCGACCTAAACACTCGAGGTGCAGGCTCATTCACCTGATGGCATGGTTTACTCAATGAAGCCGTACATAATGTGACGCCTCTAATTTCCCGCAAGGCCCGGCCATAGCATCACTATACTAATTGCCTTGATAGTGGCCGCGCAAAATCGTATGTTACAAGTGCCGTGAAATCCCTCTTCGTCCCGTCATACTACATCTTCTTGAAGGACTCGCATTCGGAACTTCGGACGCGGTACGCGCTGAATGCGTTGTTCATGTTCGTGGTAACGGCATTGTCGATCATTCTCTTCTCCCTCGGCAGCGAATCGGTGAGCCCGGATGTGCTTGCAGGAATATTATGGGTGATTATTTTTTTTTCGAGCATGTCCGGACTTTCGAGGACATTTGTGAGTGAAGAAGAGCGGGGCACCGCGCTGACGCTCCAGCTCGTTTCCGCGCCAACGCCAATCTATGTAGGTAAATTGATTTTTAACCTGGCGTTGACGTTGTCGCTCAACATTCTCATTTCACTCCTCTATATATTAATGATCAATAATTTCGTTGTCGCCTCGCCTGGCATCTTTTGGACGACGATATTTCTCGGGAGCTGTGCGATTGCGAGCTCTTCTACAATTCTGGCGGCCATCATCGCAAAAGCGAATACGAGGGGGACGCTCTATCCAGTTATTTCTTTTCCGATCATGCTGCCGATGCTGATCACCGTGATTAAAGCGACGCAACTTTCTCTTGAGGGGGCTTTTTTCTCCGAAGCCTTAGGACAGTTCCAGGTGCTCATTTCGTATACTGTTGTTCTTGTGGCAATTTCCGTTCTGTTATTTGAATTTGTTTGGAAGGACTGATATCGATGACTAAGCATCTCGTCGGAAAAATCGGGCTTGTCCTGTGGCTGACGCTCGTGATCGTTGCCGGGTTCGCGATGCCAATGGTGCCCGCGCCTTCGCAATGGTTCGAACTTCCGATCATCCCGGCGTTGGAAGACAAGGCGAGGATCATTTTCTTCCATGTGCCGATGTCATGGACCACGCTTGTCGCCTTTATCGCCTCGACCGTCTACGGGATCATGTATCTCAAGACAAAAAAAATGGACTATGACCTCCGGTCGGTCTCGGCCGCCGGGCTCGGAACGATGTTTTGTATCCTCGCAACCGTGACCGGTTCGATCTGGGCAAAATTCAATTGGGGGTCGTTTTGGAATTGGGATCCGCGTGAAACTTCGATCTTCGTTCTTTTGTTAATCTATGGGGCATACTTTGCCCTCCGTTCGGCGATCGACGTCGAGGAAAAAAGAGCGACGTTGTCGGCCGTTTATGCGATCATCGCGGGCGTTACGGCCCCGTTCTTCATCTTTGTGATGCCGCGGATCATGACCGGCCTTCACCCGGGAGCAAAGGGCGATGAGAGCGGATCGACTCCGGTTGCGCAGCTTCATATGCCGCCGAACATGCGGGTCGTCTTTTTCGCATCGATCATCGGCTTCACGATACTTTATTTTTGGATGTTCAACTTAAAAATTCGATTAACCCGCCTGGAGGCGGAGTCACTAAAATCGTAGGAGTGCCGGCCGTGGAATTTCTTGCGCAAAATCAACTCTATATCGTGATGAGCATCGTGCTCATAATCTGGTTCGGATTTATTGTGTATTTATTCCGGCTTGATAAGAAGATCAGCAAACTCGAACAAAGTTTACGGAAGTGAGGAAGGGTCTATGAAAGCAAAGATCATTGTCGCAGCGGTTGTCATCGTTGCATTTCTTGTTTTTGGAGCTGTCTCGTTCCTGGACAGCAACGTTGAATATACCGACTTTGCCAAGGCGGAAAAATCGGCAAAGAAAGTTCAGGTAAAGGGGGAGTGGGTAAAGGAGAAGGAGACCCAGTACGATGCCAAGGCAGGACAGTTTAGTTTCTACATGAGGGACGACAGCCAGCGCGAAGAAAGGGTCGTGCTCGATGGAGCAAAGCCGAATAATTTTGAGCTGGCAAAGAGTGTTGTGGCGAAGGGAAGGTATAAGGACGGATGTTTTCATGCCAGCGAGCTTCTCACGAAATGCCCCTCGAAATATGAAGGGGATGCAACGGCCGTGAAAAAGACGTTGTAGATTTTCCACCAATCAAGAGCAGAGAGAATGATCGGCAGTATTATCATACGGGTAGCTTTTGGGGCGTCGTTGCTCGCAGTGCTTTTCTACTATTTGGACTACAGAAAGCATTCCGCTCGCCTTTTGGTGCTTGCGCGAACATCGTACCGGACAGCGGTTGCTGGAATGATCAGCGCCGCCGCGCTCCTGGTCTATCTGATCATGACACACCAATTCCATTATGCGTATGTGTGGAATTACAGCTCAACAGATTTACCCGGACCGCTTCTTTTCTCGACTTTTTACGCGGGTCAGGAAGGAAGTTTTTCCCTCTGGGCATTTTACACAAGTATCGTCGGCCTTGCGTTGATGTGGTATTCCTCCCGCAAAGGATATGAGTCTGAATTGATGTTGATCTACTCGGCGATCCTGTCCTTCCTCTTCTTGATGCTCATCCTCAAGAACCCATTTACGTATATCTGGGATGTATTCCCAAAAGACCTGATACATACCGGCCCGATCCCGGCCAGCGTCGTTAATTATGTCTGGCTGGACCAGGCAAAGGGGATCTGGGCGCAGTATCCGAACGAAGGAAAGGGGCTGAACCCGCTCCTGCAAAATTATTGGATGGTCATCCATCCGCAAGTACTTTTCATCGGCTTCACGTCGATGTCGGTACCTTTTGCGTATGCTGTCGCAGGAATGCTGAAACGAGATTACGTGAGTTGGATACGCGTTTCTACACCCTGGACGGTCTTCGGTGCGATGGTTCTTGGGACAGGCGTCGTGATGGGCGGCTTCTGGGCATACGAAACGCTGGGTTGGGGCGGGTATTGGGGATGGGATCCGGTCGAAAACTCTTCCCTTGTGCCGTGGCTCTTCTGTGTCGCGTCGATTCACACCATGCTGTCCCAACGAAGGAGCGGGAGTTTCATCAAAACGAATTTCATTCTGAGCATCCTCTGCTTTATCATGGTGCTCTACTCAACGTTCCTGACGCGCAGCGGCGTTCTTGGCGATACCTCGGTTCATTCATTCGTAGAGCCAGGGATGCTGGTATACTGGATGCTGCTTGCCGGTCTCTTTCTGTTTGCCGGAATCGGGTTCGGGCTGTTCTTTGCGCGAATGAAGGAAATGCCAAAGGTTCCGGTGGAGCACAGTATTCTGTCGCGAGAGTTTGCACTTTTTCTCGGCGCTTCGGCTATCGTCTTTGCGGCAATGTTCATCGTCATTGGGACGTCTTCGCCGATCATCACCAGCATTCTCAAAGGAAGAATCTCCGCAGTCGATTCCTCGTATTATGTTACCACGACTCTTCCCCTGGGAGTGTTCATTGCACTGATGGCAGGGATCGGTCAATTGTTGTGGTGGAAGAATTCGGATACCGAGTCACTCCTGAAAAGTCTTCGCTGGCCTGTTCTGCTCGCTTTCCTGTTCACTGTCGGAACATATTTTATCGGAGCCCACCACGCGGCGATGCTGATCTTCATCTTTGCTTCTTCCTTTGCTCTCTTTACAAATGCAGCCGTTGGGTTTAGAATCTTCAGAGGCAATCCGAAAATGGCGGGCGGGTCGATCGCTCATATCGGGTTGGCGCTGATGTTCCTCGGGTTTGTTTCTTCCGCAAAATATGACAATAAAGAGACGGTCTCACTGGAACAGGGGAAGAAGGTTGAGGCGCTTGGCTATTCGATGCGGTACATAGGTTATCATCCGATCGAGAGGGGAAGGTTCGCGTTCGACGTGGAAGTTGAAAAGGGAGACCAGAAATTCATTATCGCTCCGGTCATGTATACCAACAAAGAGAGCGAAGGATTGATGAGGAACCCGGATATCATCAACCTGATGACGAAGGATTTTTATGTGTCACCTCTTTCGCTCGAAACTCCGGATTCAAAGAACGAACAGGAGTTGACGGTCAATAAAGATGAGGTGCAGAAATTTCAGGACATGTCGATCACGTATCTTGGATACAATTTTTCATCCTCGCCGGAAAAAGGCAATGTCGTCAGCGTCTCGCTGGATGTTATTCGGGGGAACAAGACATATCACCTGACGCCCGAGATGCACAACGAAAGAGGGAAGGTGAGCTATATTCCCGCGACAGTACCCAACAGCGACGTGACGATTGCGATCAAGGGAATGGGACTGGGAAATGGCGGCAGGGGAAAATCGTCGATCACGATCACTGTCAGTACGCCGCTGGCCGCCGGTCAGCCTCCGAAAAACGAGACATTAATAGTCGAAGCAAGCATCAAACCATTCATCAACCTGGTGTGGGTGGGAACGATTACATTGGTAGCCGGCTTCTTTATTACTATTCTTCGGAGAGGAAGCGAAGCAAGAAAGAACGAAGCGTAATCGGGGTGGATTTACCCTGGCTCGATATTTCGTTTCGCAAGTAATAGCTTGTATACCTCGTTCCCAATCTCTGATTGGGAACGAGGTACTGAATGAAGCGGAGCTTCTCAGATTTGCGTTCCCAACGGGACGTTGGGAACGAGATGGCGAAAGGTCGTTCCCAAACGGAGTTTGGAAACGAGATAAGAACGTGTTAAGGCACGAGAAGAGATTCTATTTACAGCATTCCGCTAAATTCTCATACGCCGCCGAATCCCGCTTAACGTTGTCTGCATCATAACCTGCCTGGCTGATCGCCATTTCAATTTTGCCGATATCCATTTTCGCGGGAATAAACTTCACCGAAGCGCTTTTTGAATGGAGATCGATGTCCGCGCTTTCGATCCCATCGACGGAAGCCAAAGCATTTTTTATCGTGCGGACGCAGGTTTTGCACTTCACCGTCGGGAGCTGAATAGTTGCAACGTTGATGCTGTTTGAAGCAATCGCTTGCTTATTTTCCACAGATTTTCCGCATCCAGGCAGCAGCATCAAAATGATGAACGAAAGTCCCAATATGTCCTTTTTCATCATGTCCTTAATTTCCAATCTTCAAAATGCGACTCGTTCCCAATCTCTGATTGGGAACGCATTGTGTGAAGCTCTGCTTCAACTAGTGCACCGAAATAAGCTAACGCTCCCAACGAGACGTTGGGAACGAGAAAAGTTATATTCTTAATTTCCAATCTTCGACAATTTTTTGACTGATTCGAATTTCTCCTGCGACAACTTCACTACGGACCGGGTCGGGGGGATATTTCATACACGTGCCGCTCAGTCCTTCGAGGTTGGTAAAACTCCAACGGGTCCCGCAATTGTCGCAGACCAATTCCTGCGATTCGGTGTGAAAACTCTTCGAATTGCACGGGTCACACATGGCAATCGAGGTAACGAGTTTCCCCTGCGGATTGATGTATGCCATGAGGTCAACTGTTTTTGTTTTCCCCTCATACGTGAATCCGACCATTTTCTTTTCAATGACGTCGGAGAGGGCAATTATGATGAATCCGTTTTCAACTCTGGATGGGATGGGGCTCATTGTCAATTTAATTCCGTCATAACTCTGTGCGTCCGACACAGTCGGCTGATTCTTAATGACAGGATGATCGCCTCCAGGAAGGCTTTTGACGAACACGATCGCCATCCCGAGTAAAAGCAGCAAAGCAACCCCAGAATATGCTGCCTTTGCCCTCGAGCTCATCGATCTCTTCCCTGTAACAAGAGCGGCTGAAGGGAGTGAGCCTTTTTGCGCTGGAGCAAGTGCCACCTGAGTATTGACTTTTGTTCCACAACTCGGACAAAAGAGCGCATCGCTCTTCAGATCATTCCCGCATTGAGCACACTTCATAATGAAACCCTGCGTCTTCTAACGTTTATTTTGCCTGTGAAGCTTTATTATCATCGACTGTTTTTGGATTCATTTTACTACGATCGTTTTGTTTATCTCTTTTCGTGCTCTTTATGTCGCAGCAGCAGGAACTTTTGTCCGAGTGTTTGTGTGCTGTTGCTTTCTTGCCCTTGGCAAACGTAGATGCTGAAAAGGGAACGGCAGTCAGCACGAATAGCAGAAACGTCAGCAATGAGAGATACTTCTTCATAGGTTCCATTTGAAAAGTGACAAACAATCGTAGTTAGACGTCATATAGTATAAAACAGAACGCCATGATGCAAGAGTAAGTTCCATGTAAGGCACAGATTGCACCGTGCCTGTGTTTATTGCAAGGTCCCTTCAATTCTCCAATATATGACCGGCGACGGTTGCTTCCTTCCGGAGACTCCGCGATTTCCAAAGGAAATAGATGACCGGATAGATGGCAAGCTCCATGAGCACCGATGTGACGACACCTCCAACCATCGGCGCCGCTATTCTTTTCATCACATCGGCGCCGGTTCCGTTGCTCCACATAATAGGGAGAAGGCCTGCGATGATAACGGAAGCGGTCATGATCTTCGGACGAACGCGTTTAACGGCTCCATGGTGAATTGCCTCTTTGAGATCCTTTAATCCCCTCATACATCCCTTTTGTTTCGAATCGTTATAGGCTTGATCGAGATAGAGAAGCATGACGACGCCCGTCTCTGCGTCCAAGCCGGCCAGGGCGATAATGCCGACCCAGACGGCGATACTGAGGTTATATCCGAGAATATAGAGGAACCAGAACGTTCCGACGAGAGAAAAGGGAACCGCCAAAAAAACGATCGCGACTTTTGTCAGGGATCGCGTATTCAGATAGATGATAATAAATATGATGAATAAGGTTAATGGAATGACAAACATCAATCGGTGTTGCGCCCGCTGCATATATTCAAACTCTCCGCTCCATACGATGTTGTAGCCGGGCGGAAGTTTTATTTTTTCTGAAATGATCTTTTGTGCGTTCTGCACGTACGTTCCAACGTCGATGTCCTTGATATCGACATAGACCCACGCGTTCGGCCGCGTGTCTTCGCTTCGTATGACCATGGGACCTTTTCGCGTTGTGATGGCGGCAAGTTGACCAATAGGAATTTGAACGCCCGTTGGCGATGGAACAAGCACTCGCCGCAACGCCTCGATATTGTCGCGCAGCTCCCGGCTGTAGCGGAGATTGACGGGGTAGCGTTCCAGGCCTTCGACGGTATTCGTAATACTCATTCCCCCCATCGCCGTCTGGATCACGTCCTGCACATCGCCAACGGTGAGGCCGTACCGTGCAGCCTCCTTCCGGTCGATATCGAAATCCAAATAGTTGCCGCCGACGGCCCGCTCCGCAAAGGCACTGAGCGTTCCGGGGACAGTGCGCATTATTGCTTCGACTTCCTTCCCAATATTTTCTAAGATATTGAGATCGGGACCCGAAATCTTTATCCCGACGGGTGTCTTGATTCCTGTGCTCAACATATCTGTCCGGGTTTTAATCGGCATTGTCCATGCATTTGTTACGCCGGGAAATTGAATTGCCTGGTCCATCTCGTCAATCAATTTTTGGACAGTCATGCCCGGACGCCATTCGCTTTCGGGTTTAAGCATGATCGTTGTTTCGAGCATATCGAGTCCTGCGGGATCGGTGGCAGTTTCTGCCCGTCCTATTTTTCCGAACACATGATGCACTTCAGGGAATTGGCGGATGATCTTATCGGTCTGCTGCAGCAGCTCTCTTCCTTTCGTGATCGACATCCCCGGGAGGGTTGTCGGCATGTACAGCAAATCACCTTCGTAAAGCGGAGGCATGAACTCCGAGCCGAGCTTGCTAAATGGAAAGAATGTTACTCCCAGGATGAGAAGAGCGGCAACGATGATCCACTTGTTGAATCGCAAAACAAAATCAACGACGGGAGTATAGATTCGAATAAGGAAACGGTTAATTGGATTGTGGTCTTCGGGTAAGATCTTGCCGCGGATCCAAAACCCCATTAAAACCGGAACAATAGTGATCGAGAGAATCGCTGCTGCAGCCATGGAATATGTTTTTGTAAACGCCAGCGGACGGAACAAGCGTCCCTCTTGATCCTCCAATGTAAAGACAGGAATAAACGAAACCGTTATAACGAGCAGAGAATAGAAGAGGGCAGGCCCGACTTCTTTCGATGCATCCAGAATAATCTGCCAGTGGTCGCGGCGTTCTTCCAGCGGTTTCTCATTCTCACGCTCGATGTGCTTATGGGCGTTTTCAATCATGATAATGGCCGCGTCCACCATTGCTCCAATCGCAATGGCGATTCCACTGAGAGACATAATATTAGCATTGATGCCTTGCCACTTCATGACAATAAATGCCATGAGAATTGCAGTCGGCAATGTGAAGATTGCGACAAATGCACTTCGGGCGTGAAGAAGAAAAATAAGGCAAACGATGGCAACAATGATGATTTCTTCAATGAGCTTTCCCTTTAGGGTATCAATAGCTCGTTCGATGAGAGATGAACGGTCGTACGCGGTTGTTATCTTCACGTCTTCAGGCAAGCCTTGTTTTAACACTTCCAGTTTCTTTTTCACGTTATCGATCACGTCGAGTGCGTTCTCGCCGTACCTCATGACGACGATGCCTCCAACGACTTCACCTTCTCCATTGCTCTCAACGAGCCCCCGGCGCATGAGGGGTCCAATGGTTACGTCAGCGATATCCCGGACATAAACAGGAGTGCCGCTTTTCTTATCGACCATAACTGGAATGTTGTTAATATCGTCCAACGATTTGATATATCCCAAACCTCTGACCATGAATTCCGTTTCGCCCATCTCGACAACTTCGCCGCCGACATCATTGTTGGAATTCGAAATCGCCATCTCTACCATCTTGAGGGGAATGTTATAGGCAAGAAGTTTTGTAGGATCTACCGTCACTTGGTACTCTTTGACAAATCCTCCGATACTGGCAACTTCGGCAACTCCTTGAACGGAAGTTAATTGGTACTTCAAATACCAGTCCTGATACGAGCGGAGTTCTTGCAGCGAGCGTTTGTCGGACGTGAGAGTGTACTCATAGACCCAGCCCACACCTGTTGCATCGGGACCTAGTGTCGGGATGACGTCTTTCGGAAGGCGCTTCTGTGCGTAGTTCAAGTATTCAAGCACGCGGCTTCGTGCCCAGTAAATGTCGGTTCCGTCTTCAAAGATCACATACACGAGCGAATACCCGAAGAAGGAATATCCGCGCACAACTTTGGAACCCGGTACAGCGACCATAGCCGTCGTGAGGGGATAGGTGACCTGATCTTCAACGATGCGCGGAGATTGTCCCTCATACGTCGTGTAAATGATGACTTGCACATCGCTTAAATCCGGTATCGCGTCGATCGGAATCTTGAACATCGAATAGATTCCCAGGCCGATGAGGAATAAAACGGCAAGGACGACCATGAATTTGTTGCGGACAGACGCTTCAATGATCTTTTCCAGCATTATATTCTCCGTTATCTATCGCCAACAATTCTAAAGGGCGGCGCATCAATTGTTATTGTGATCCATGCCGGGCATATTTTTCATGTCATGATCCCTCTGCTCGGTTGCTTTCTTCTTTTGAAGCCCTTTTTCCGAAACTTGCCCTTCGTGTGGTTTGGAATCGCCATCTTTCGGCATTTCTTTCGTGGTGCTATCTCCATGCGTATTGGAAGAATCAGGTTTCTCTTCCATCGGCTTAGACATATCCATTCCTTCATGCCCTTTCATTTGGGCAATAGCGGCTTTCAGGTTGCTCTCTGAATCGATCAGGAATTGCGATGAGGTAACAACATTTTCTCCTGCACGTACGCCGTCAAGCACTTGTGTGTATCCATCCGCGGTTATACCCAATGTAACGTCGCGCGGATCAAAATATCCGCCGCCGAGTGCAACAACAATAATGTTCCTCTCGCCCGAACGGATGATCGCCTGGTCGGAGACCGTCACTGCATTGATCTCCAGGGGTGATGATAGCGTAACTGTTACATACATTTCCGGTTTAAACTCTATGTTTGGCGTGTTCGCCGCTTGAATTCGAACTTGAACCGTTTTTGTTTCCATGTTGAGGTAAGGAAAGATGTAGTTCACAGTACCTTTGAACGTTTTGCCGGGAAGATATGACAGTTCGATCTTCGCCGGTTGTCCTGCCTTCAGCCACGGAAGCTCAAATTGATAGACGTCTGCAAGAATCCACACGGTCGAAAGGTTGACAATCTTGTACAGCGTCGTTCCTGCCATAACGTTTTGTCCCTTCATAACCATTTTTTCCATCACGATACCGTCCACTGGGGAAACAATGGTCATCGTTTTCTTTGGCGTCCCACGCTCTTCGAGAGCCTCTATTTCGCTTTCCGGAATATCCCAATTGAGAAGGCGTTGCTTAGCGCTTTGGACCAGATCTTCTGCTCCTTTGTGCGCCTCTTCTACGCTGCTCTTTTCTAGTTCTTTTTTATAGTGAATCGCCTGGAGATATTCCTGTTGTGTCGTGACCAGTTCAGGACTGTAAAGATCCATTAACACCTCGCCTTTGTGGACAGTCTTCCCGGTATAGTCGACATAAAGTTGTTCCACATATCCCATGATCTTGGTCGTCACGGAGTAAACTTTTGTCTCATCATAATCGACCTTGCCGGTAGCCCGGATTGTCTTGTTGAGCTTCCTGTTTTCAGCGACTTCGGTTTTCACGCCGATATTTTGGATGGTTACAGGGTCAATCTTAATTCCTTTTGCATCATTTTCGCCCTCATACACTGGGACGAGTTCCATTCCGCAATCGGGAGCTTTTCCCGGCTTATCGGATGTATACCAAGGGTGCATCGGGTCTTTGTAATACGCGATTTTTTTCTCACTCGATATGTCAGATTGTTTCCCGTAAACGGGTACAAAGTCCATTCCATCCGAAGACTTCTTCTGCGTTGGAGAAGTTATTTGTGGATTCATAGGATCCTGGTAGTAGAGGATCTTGCGTTCTTTCGAACCATCACCGTTTGCGCCGGAATGAAAAACTAACCAACCAACACCTAATCCTACGACGACGCTCACAACTGCAGTGATAATGACTTTCTTCATCGTTGCCTGCTCTTTCTGAATAAAATTTAGCGTGCTCGTTCTGAAATCTGTGCAATATCCAGGCCCACTGCCTGTTCCAACTGAGCCTGACTTGCCATATAATTCATTACCGCCATATGAAAATCCAATTTTGTCATCAGCTGCATCCGAAAGGCATCGATCACCATCAAGAATTCCGTTTTCCCGGTTTGATAAGCAGACAGCGTTGCCTGCAATGTTTGATCTGCTTGAGGGATGGTGGTGTTCTTATAGAGGAGAACAAGATTGTAATTGGATTGAACTTTTACCAGGGCGTCCTGAACTTCAAACGAAACCATGTTTTGCATGCTCGCCAGGTCATCCTCTGATTTGCGAACATTGAGCTCATTTTCTTCCACTTTGGCAGTGTATTTTCCGCTCGACCAAAAAGCTAAGGGAATATTGATTCCAACCATTGCAGCCCAGAAATCATTTTTCGTGTCGGACATGTTCTTGTACATAACACGCGCCATGATATCCGGGTAGTATTCCCGCTTTGAACCGGACAATTCTGCTTTGTTCATATCGATGCTGAAGTTCATTCCCTTCAGCTCCGGCCGATTCTCAAGAGCAAGCTGGTGAAGCTGTTCGAAAGTCCAATCAGGAGCCGTATACTCAACGTCTGGGACGTGCCCTAATGATGCATTGGCCGGTCTGCTCAATGTCGTGTTGATCATCGATTCCACAACTTTTTTTTCTTTCAGAAGATTGACGCCTTCGTTAATGAGAGTTGAGAGTTCGGTCTGAGCGCGTAAGATGTCTGCCTGCTGGCCCATGCCCACCTCATACTGTTTTCGGGTGATCTCCGTGAATTTTTTCATCAGCTCGAGATTTTCCGAGTTAACCTGGATTTTCATTTGTACATGAAAAAGCTCGAAGTAAGCTGATTTTAGATCGCGGATAATTCTACGTTCCAGCGCCTTGTATTCCTGATCGACCATCCCTGCATTATTGTCGGCCGCTTCGCTCATGGCTGATATCTTTCCCGGGAAGGGAATCATCTGCTGGACGAAGTAATCCGTCTCCATTCCGTTCTTTATCGGATTGGGAAAAGATTGAATAGGCGTTTGATAAAATTCAACCCCGACTTGCGGGGCATCCCACGACGTCGCCTGACTTGTTTTTGTTCTTGCGGCCGCCGTCTCGTTCCGTGCGGATCGAAGCTGGGGGTTGTTCCGGAGAGCTTCAGCTACAAGGTCGTCAAGACTCAGCGTAGGCGAAACTTGTGCCTGCAGTGTAATCGCTCCAATAAAACTTAACGCAATAAAAAGTATCCTATTAACTCTCAGCATTTGCTGATCTCCTTTTCTTATTGAGCTCTTGAGATCGGATTAATCGTTCCCGCCGCGTGTCATTTCAAAGAAACAATGAAAGTGCTTGGGATAACAGTCTGCAGGCACAAAAAGGGAAACAATATGCCCTTTAGCCTTGCAGGAAAAGGAGGATTGAGTTAGATAAGAAAGGTGGAATTAAGGACACACTTCTCCACAGAAGAGGGAGAGAATGCAAGAGAGGGGGTTGCGAATTGAACAGATTGCGAAGAATGAGAGTCGAACGATGTTGGATCGGAGAGCAGCGGGTTCGGCGAAACTATGCTTGCGGTGCGGATGGAATTCTGTTTTTCAAGCAGCGCGGTAACGTTTGCCAATCCTCCGACGACGGTCGATAAATGGCAATCGGAAGCAACTCCGGTGAATGCTGTCTCTCCCTGAGAATGAGATCCCTTCAGTGGAGAACCATCACGATCACTTGAAGCTGCGCAGCAATCCATTGCTTGAATGGGTGCCATAGTGCACTGGCGAATGACCGCAGTGAATCCGGAATTCGCCGCCAAGAAGAGGATGACGAAGACTCGGGCTGCTCTGATACTATGTTTAGACGATAAAATCATACTTTGCTTACCATATCCTCAACAACCATGCCAGTGAAAGAGTTCCTCTTATCAACCACGATTGAACACTTTTAGATTCGAAAACGAGAAACTCATTCGTAAAAGTGAAAAGATTTGACGGTTGGTCGTATTGGAACTAAAAAAAGTGAAACTCGATCTTTCAGAAAACCAGGTCGAAAAATGAGCGCAATCCTAAGGGCTCAATCGAATAAAACGGTTCGCCGAACGCAGCGTCGATGAGGCTGCCATGATGCATGTCCCGTGCTCGGATGGATTCAAGGAAGAGTTTCGATGACAAGCGTGTCTCACGCTCCTTGCTGTGCGGATTATAGAACTGGGACTCGAATGCCGACAGAGCTTTTGCCTTAATATCATAGACGTCCGAAACATCGACAATGAACGAAGGGGTAAACTCGTATTTCTGCATGTAGTGGAAATACTTCTTCGGGCGGAAAGGCTCTTGCCTCTTCCCGTTCACTCTCGTTGAAATTTTTTCAAGGCCGGCGAAGAACCATGCTTCCTTGCACAGCCGGTAAGCGTGTTCATGGTCAGGATGCCGCTCAAGCGAGTGCGGGAAGAGGATAACAGTAGGCTGGAAGCTCCGCAACACTTCTATTACGTGAGTAATATTTGTTTTGTTGAGTTCAATGTTGCCGTCGGGAATCTTTAAATTGTCACGGAACTCAACGCCAAGGATATTTGCCGCATTCTTCGCTTCCCGTTCTCGGATTGCTTTTGACCCGCGGGTTCCGAGCTCACCCTGCGTCAAGTCCAGGAGAGCAACCTTCTTTCCACCTTTAACAAGCTTTGCCACCGTGGCTGCACACGACAATTCAATGTCGTCGGGGTGGGCGCCGATAGCCAGGACATCCAATTTCATGCTTCCTCCTTTTGGTACGTCAATATACATAAAGATGAAGAGTTCTGCAAAAATGGCCCGTTGGACATCAAAAAGTGATGCGATGGATTTTGCTGTTCAGCAATCCTCTTGACCAGATTGTTCATAGTCTAAATTGAGAAGTCATGGTATCGGTGACACTTGTGCCGATGGCAAGGAATGGCATCCTCTTTTTGAAATTCGCACAATAAGAGGTATATTATTTTACTATGCCTGAAGAGAAAAATATTGTGTCGGTTACCGATATCACCCGTCGTATCAAAGGAGTTCTTGAACGAGGATTCAGTGAAATCTGGGTGCAAGGTGAAATCTCAAACTTCAAGCTCCATACGTCCGGGCATATGTATTTTACGCTGAAGGACGAAGGGGCGCAGTTGTCGGCAGTGATGTGGAGAAGCCGGGTTGCCCAACTCATCTTCCGACCGAGCGATGGCCTGAAGGTCATCGTGCGTGGCAACATTACAGTGTACGAGCCTCGCGGAAATTACCAGATCGATTGTCTCCAGCTTCAACCGGTCGGGGCGGGCGAATTGCAGTTGGCGTTTGACCGGCTCAAACAAAAACTGAACGCCGAAGGGCTTTTCGACGATGTCCATAAGAAGCCGCTTCCTTTGTATCCCCAGAAAATCGGAATCGTGACGTCGCCCACCGGAGCGGCGATCCAGGACATGCTGAACGTATTGAGACGGCGGTTTCCGGCGCTGGAAGTTATTGTCGCGCCGGTAAAAGTACAGGGAATAGGCGCCGCTGAAGAAATTGCACAGGCGATTCGCGATCTCAACACACTGCCGGGCATCGATGTGATCATCGTCGGAAGGGGGGGAGGTTCGTTGGAAGACCTCTGGGCGTTCAATGAAGAGATCGTCGCGCGGGCAATTTATGCGTCCGGGATACCGGTTGTAAGCGCCGTCGGACACGAAATTGATTTCAGCATCAGCGACTTCGTAGCGGATTTGCGGGCGCCCACACCGTCTGCAGCCGCGGAACTTGTGGTGAAGGACCGAAATGAGATTATTGATATTCTTCGTAATTTTTCCTATACTATTGAAAATCTGGTGATTAACCGGCTGCATTCCTCAAGAGAGAAAGTTCACACTCTGGTTGGAAGCTACTCTTTTAATAAACCGCTGGATCTCTTCCGCCAGCGGGGCCAATTGATCGATGATCTTGAACACCGGCTGCATCAGAGTACGGCGCACCGTCTGGGATTTGTGCGGCAGCAAGTTCAGTCGTATACAAAGAGGGTTCAGTCCGTTGACCCGCAGTTGACGCTCAAGCGGGGCTACACGATCGTGTATCGGGGCGGATCGATCGTTCCTTCGGCCGGTGAGATTTCGGAAAAAGACCGACTCACAGTGCAGTTCCATGACGGCAGCGCCGAATCTGTCGTAGAGTCGGTCCGGAAAAAGAAATGAGGCAAGCGATGGCTCCTGCAAAAAAAGAAGCATCGAAACGAACGTTCGAACAATCCCTTTCCCGATTGGAAAAGATCGTCGATTCCCTTGAACAGGGGGAGACTCCTCTCGAAAATGCGATTGAATTGTACGAAGAGGGAATTGCACTCTCAAAAGAGTGCATGGAGACTCTCTCGAAGGCCGAGCTCAGAGTTAAAAAGCTCAGCAAAGATATGAACAGCAAAATAGAGTTGATGGATTTGGAATGAATGAGAAGATAATGGCAGACGAACCGACAAAATTCTTTCACAAAATTGACACCCCTTCCGATCTCAGAAAATTAGAGGTTAAAGACCTTCGAACTCTGTCCAAAGAGATACGGGAATTTCTCGTAGACTCAATTTCCAAGACCGGCGGGCATCTCGGTGCAGGACTTGGTGCAGTTGAACTCGCGGTCGCATTACACTATGTTTTCGATACGCCGAAGGACAAATTGGTTTGGGATGTCGGCCATCAGGCGTATCCCCATAAGATATTGACCGGCCGGAAGGGCAGGCTTCACACCATTCGGCAGCTGCACGGCATCAGCGGATTTCTGAAGCGAAGCGAAAGCGAATACGATACGTTCGGCGCCGGTCATGCGAGCACAGCAATTTCATCCGCTCTTGGAATGGCTGCCGCGCGCGATTTCAATCACGAGAATTATAAAATCGTTGCCGTTGTCGGAGACGGCTCGCTGACGGGTGGGATGGCATATGAAGCGATGAATAACGCAGGGCTTCTCAAGAAGGATATGATCGTCGTTCTCAACGACAATCGGATGGTTTCCCTTTCTTCCGTTGCCCCGAATCTCTGGTCGTTCCATAATTACTTCGCAGAAGTGCTGACCCATCCCAGCTACAATAAATTCAAATCAAATGTCTGGGACCTGACGGGTAAGCTGGATACATTCGGAGACCGGCTCCGCTCCGTGGCACAGCATGTCGAGAAGGGACTGAAAGCGGTCATCACTCCCGGGATGCTGTTCGAGGCACTGGGATTTCGCTACTTCGGTCCCTTTAACGGTCACAATGTTGTAAAACTGGTCGAAATTCTGCGACATGTCAAAGATCTGAAAGGTCCGATTCTTATCCACGCGATCACCGAGAAAGGAAAGGGATATGGACCTGCTGAGAAGGAAGTAACCCGGCTGCACGGCGTTACGCCCTTCGACAAAGTTACAGGAATTTCGCCGAAGAATCCGAACGCTCCGCCGTCGTTCACCGCGATCTTCGGAGATGCGCTTGTCCAGATCTGCAAGGAGAACCCCAAAGTAGTCGGAATTACTGCCGCAATGCCGGACGGGACAGGATTGACAGCATTACAGAAAGCAATGCCTGAGCGGTTCTTCGACGTTGGCATTGCTGAACAGCATGCGGTGACGTTTGCAGCAGGCCTCGCCACTGAAGGATACATACCCGTCACGGCCATCTATTCCACATTCCTACAAAGGGCTTTCGACCAGATCATCCACGATGTCGCCCTTCAGAATCTGCACGTTGTCTTTGTTTTGGATCGGGGCGGGCTTGTCGGTGCAGACGGACCTACGCATCATGGGGCGTTCGACTTGTCATATTTGCGATGTATCCCCGGGATGGTGGTGATGGCGCCGAAAGATGAAAGTGAATTGAGGGACATGCTCTTCACGGCGGTCGAACATCGCGGCGGCCCCGTTGCGGTGAGATATCCTCGGGGGAATGCATTCGGGGTGCCGCTAAAGAAGGGCTTTGAAAAAATAGAAATCGGAAAGGGCGAGATACTGCGAACCGGAAACGATGTCGCAATTCTCACCGTTGGTACGATGGCCTACAACTCGCTTGCGGCGGCAGATCTGCTGGCCAAAGAAGGCATCTTGGCAGAAATTGTCAATATGCGGTTTATCAAGCCGATCGACAAACGGCTCCTCGAACGACTTCTCGAAAAATTCGACCGCATCGTTACTGTCGAAGAGAACTCTGTTGTTGGGGGATTCGGAGCCGCGGTATTGGAAACTCTGTCTACGATGAATCGTCGAGACGTCCACATACTCGTCCATGGCCTGCCCGATGGATTTATAGAACACGGAACGCCGAACGAACTGTATCAAATTGTAAAACTTGATCCCAGGGGAATCGCAGGCGTCGTGAAAGAGTTTTGCGAGGCTCATCCTTCTCACGAAAGGACCGTTGAGCGCCGCGCGTTGTAATAACTTCCGTTAAAGAGCATTGCCAACAATGGAAAAAGCGAAAATTGGAATTGTTGGATTAGGTTGGATTGCACAGGTTTTTCACCTTCCTATTCTCACCAAAATTCCCGATGCAACGATAACCTGCGTATGCGATAAGGACAGGTCGCGCGCGCGGGCTCTCGCCGAAAAGTACGGCATCAAACGCTACTACTCCGACGTTCAGGAAATGCTTCAGGCCGAAGAGCTGGACGCCGTGGATATTTGCGTGACGACGAACGCGCACAAAGAAGTTGCTGTCGCGTGTCTCGATGCAAAGAAGGATATCTTTGTCGAAAAACCGATCGCGCGGAAATATCTGGAAGCCGTGTCCATTGCCGACGCTGCGAAAAAGGCAAAGAAAAAGGTGATGGTTGGTATGAACAACCGCTTTCGCCCGGATACGATGATTCTCCGGAGTTTCATCGAGAACAACGACCTCGGAGAAGTATTTTATATCAAAGCCGGATGGCTGAAGAAACTTACCGACCAGAGCAGCTGGATGGGACATAAAGATAAATCCGGCGGCGGGGTTTTCCTCGACCTTGGCATCGTTATGCTGGACCTTGCGTTGTGGATGATCGGCTACCCCGAACTCAAACGTGTCGATGCTTCTACGTATTCTCATGCAACTCCCGGGGTCGAAGACTCGGCCGCTGTCTTCCTGTTCATGAAGAACGGTGCGACGATCACCATCGAAGTAAGCTGGAGTTTTTATATCGAGAATGAGCTATTCTATTGTAATGTCTACGGCGACAAGGGGAGCGCAAAACTCAATCCGCTGAAGATCCACCGCGAAATGCACGGGAGCATTGTGAACGTTACTCCAGGAAAGATCGACGACATTCAAAATCTCTTTCGGCGGTCGTACGAGAACGAATTGAAGCACTTCGTCGGCGCTGTTCGCGGAATCCACCAGGTCATATCGACGGCGGACGAAGCAGTCCTGCGCATGAGAATTGTCGATGCGATCTATCAATCGGCGGCGAAGAAAAAAGAAATCTACTTTAAATAGGCATACGCAATTGGTTATGAAGACATCATGGAATGGATGCGAAGCGATCCGTGATGTCTGTTTCGTTTCACGCCGGAGTGCACGATGAGCCGCCGGGAGGATGAGAATTGGATGCGCGAGTGCTTTGCCCTTGCATCGAAGGGGGCCGGCAATGTCAGTCCGAATCCGCTCGTGGGCGCCGTCATTGTTCTCCATGGAAGAGCTGTAGGGAAGGGATATCACAAAAAATTCGGCGCCCCACATGCCGAGGTGAATGCGATCAGGGACGCCCGGGCGCATCACGCAGACCTTTCCGGCGCCACGATGTACGTTAATCTCGAGCCGTGTGCGCATTATGGCAAAACACCACCCTGCGCCGATGCAATTGTGCGGGAAGGAATAACCAGGGTTGTTGTTGCCATGGGGGACCCAAACCCGCTCGTGAGCGGAAAAGGGATCGGCGTTCTTCGCAGTGCGGGCGTAAAGGTTGTGAGCGGTATTCTGAGGACTGAAGCCGAAAAGTTCAACGATAAATTTGTCAAATATATTACGACCGGATTTCCTTTTGTTGCGCTGAAAGTGGCGCAGACAAGCGATGGTTTCATCGCAAAGAATGACGGTACCTCGAAATGGATATCGTCGAAAGAATCTCGTAAGATCGTTCACCGTCTTCGCTCGGAATATGATGCGGTGGTCGTCGGGAGGGGGACCGCGGCAATTGACAATCCCAGGTTGACGGTTCGCAGCGTAAAGGGAAGGAACCCGTTCAGAGTCGTCATTGACGGGATGCTTCGCACCCCGGTTGACGCGGCGATGTTCAACGATAAATTCCGGAACCGGACGATCGTGTTTTTCGGAGATGCGGGCAATGAGAAGATGGATGAACTTAGAAGTCGGGGAATCCAGCTCGCGCAGATGAAGCACAGCGAGGGTGTGATTCCTCTTGCCGACATTCTCAAGGTCCTTGCCGGAAAAGGAATAGCGTCGCTCCTCGTTGAAGGTGGACAATCGATATACCGACAATTCCTGAACGAACGACTGGCGGACAAAATCTATCTTTTCATTTCGCCGAAAAAATTTGGCGAGGGGCTTTCGGCATTTGGCGGCGAGAAGCCGCCGTTCCGGATCAAACGTGAGAGCATACGAAATACGGGCGGAGACAGTTTTATTGAAGGTCGCATATTGTACCCGAAGGGAAAATAGGCTGACTGTCCTTTCAATTTTCTTTCTGTGTTTTTGCTCCCTTGCCCCCGAATCGCTTGCGCGGCACGGGACGATCCTGGATGTCGAAAAAAGAATTGATTCGGTCACCAGCACGACGAACGGCATGTTCGCCGTGGCTTTCATAGACCTGCAATCCGGCCAGAAGCTTTACCGAAACGAGAATGAACGGTTTCACGCTGCGAGCACGATCAAGACGCCAGTCATGATTGAAGTCCTTAATCAGGCACGGCGGCGGAGGTTGTCTCTCGATGATTCCCTTGACGTTGTCAACAGCTTTTCCAGCATCGTGGATGGGAGCCCATTCTCACTTCAGCGTTCGAGCGACAGCGACGACAGCCTCTACTCCCGCGTCGGCATGAAAGAACGTATCGGGACTCTTGTGTTCCATATGATCACAGTAAGCAGCAATCTTGCGGCGAATCTGCTGATAGAAAAGGTTGGCGCTAAAAATATTCAAAAAACGCTGAATGTGCTGGGAGCAAAGGACGTCCGCGTCCTGCGATGTGTTGAAGATACCAAGGCATATGAAGCCGGGAAAAACAATTCGGTAACGGCTAAATCCCTGGCATTGTTATATTTGAAACTTGCCCGGAAAGAAGTATTGAGCCGGAAAATGTCGGAAAAGATGCTCGGCATTTTGCTGCAGCAGAGATTTGCAGACATGATCCCGGCGAAACTTCCCCGCGGGGTTGCTGTAGCGCATAAAACCGGGAGCAGTCCCGGAGTGCAACATGATTCAGGGATCGTCTATCTTCCCGACGGAAGGAAGTATGTTCTGGTTGTCCTTTCAAAAAACCTGCGGGACCAGAAGGTCGGAATCAACGCGGTTGCACAAATTTCCAGAATCATTTTCGACTATGAAGTGAATTGATCATGTTCACAGGAATTGTAGAAGAAGTAGGGAGAGTGTGTTCGGTCCGGATGCGGGCTGACGGCATTCAATTTGATATCGAAGCAAAAAAGACCTTAGCAGGGCTGAAGGTGGACAACAGCATTGCAGTCAACGGAACGTGCCTGACAGTTGTGCGGCGGAAGAAGAATGTTCTTACTTTCGATGCCGTGAAAGAAACACTGAGCAAGACCAGTTTACGCGGATTGAGCGCCGGCAGCAGTGTTAATCTTGAGCGGGCCGTTTCACTTCAGCAGCGCCTCGGCGGACACCTTGTACAGGGTCACGTCGATACTACCGGAACCATCCTCAAGCGTGGTGAACTGAAAACGAGCTGGATGTTCGACGTCAGGTTCCCGAAAAAATTCCGGAAATACCTCATCCCTGTTGGTTCGGTCGCCGTTGACGGGGTGAGCCTCACAGTTGCCCGGCTGCACTCCGATCATTTTGAGGTGGCAATCATTCCGTTTACGTACGAGCAGACGATCTTTCATGACTACAGGCCCGGGACAAAGGTCAACCTTGAGTTCGATCTGGTGGGAAAATATATTGAGTCGTTGCTGCATACCTCGTGAATCGATTTGTTGTCTTTCCATGTTTCTGTGATTAACTATTAATAAGATGAATATGAAGGATTTCCTAAAATCGAAAGTAACGAGGATAGTATTGCTGGGCGCAGGCGGGTTGTTACTGATCGTCCTCGTGCTCGATAATATTGTCCTCCCCTGGTATGTGAATCACGGCGGGACGCTTGTCGTTCCGGACGTTGTTGGAATGCAGGAAGCGGACGCATTTCGAATACTCGATTCGCTTAATCTTGAACCGCGCAGGGGGGATGTGCATCCGGACAAGGATTATCCGGAAGGATATGTTGTTGCGCAGAATCCGGTTTCTCTTCAAATAGTGAAACCCCGTCGCCGAGTTTATCTGACAATAAGCGGCGGCGAGCAGCTTGCCGTTGTTCCGGAACTCAAAGGGAGGTCGCTTCGGGACACGAAGTTTGCATTGGATCGCTCCGGCCTGAAGCTCGGAACCGTTCAACGGGAGATCTCCCGGGAATTTCCGGAAGGAACGATTATTTCTCAGGACGTCGTATCCGGTGCAAAGGTGAAGCGAGGCTCATATATAGGAGTGACTGAAAGTACAGGCCAATCGATGGACAGCCTCGTTGTTCCCAATCTTATCGGCAAAACGCTGGTCGATGCACAAAAAATACTGACTCAAAAAGGTTTCAAACAGGGAATTGTGACTTATCAACCCAACGCCGACCTGCTCCCGAATACCGTTATCGGACAGCTTCCGCGGCCCGGAGATATCGCGAGCTTTGGGAAGCCGGTGGACCTTTTTATATCGCAGGCTCCCGACAAAAAGGGAGTTGTACAGGAGCACTGAGCATGGCATCGAAAAGTACATCGGTATTGATCGCGCCGTCGATCCTCGCTGCTGATTTTGGAAAGCTCGCGGAACAGATATCGGCTGTCGAGAAAGCGGGTGCTGACCTTATCCATCTCGATATCATGGATGGTCATTTTGTTCCGAATATCAGTTTCGGTCCGGCGATTGTCAGAACGGTTCACTCGCTCACGCCGCTTACGCTGGACACACATTTGATGATAGAGAATCCGGATCTCTATCTTGAGGATTTCCAAAAAGCCGGGACGACCCACGTGACGGTCCACATGGAAGTGTGCCGTCATCTCCAGGGCACCGTTTCGATGATCCGCCAGCTTGGGATGAAGCCGGGCGTTTGTTTGAATCCTGCAACGCCCCTTTCGACGCTCGAGGACATCCTGCCCGAAATCGAGCTGGTGCTGGTGATGTCCGTGAATCCGGGTTTCGGCGGCCAGAAATTTCTTCCTCACAGCATCGATAAGATCAGAGAACTCAGGAAAATTATTTCATCAAGGGGCCTTCGAACGAAAATTGAAGTTGACGGCGGGATTGATGTGCATAATGCCCGCCTCCTGGTCGATGCGGGCGCCGATATTCTGGTGTCGGGGACGGCGATTTTCCGTTCGAACAACATCGCCAAAGCGATATCGGACCTCAGATCGGCCGGGACTGACCGATCGTCCTCCTCCCCGCAGCAATAGCTCGCCAATATTTTGTCTCCTGTCCGATGAACGAAGAAGTCCGCGATCTCAGGCCGTAACAGTTTAATTCTATCCTTTGCCAAGAGTGGCGAAAGCCGCGTCATAACCTGACGCGGCTTTTTTATTGTTATCGTG
>CAYTOA010000020.1:2161-67905 GCA_964439265.1 uncultured Chitinophagaceae bacterium | reverse complement strand
AAGGCGCTCTTGAGAATCGCCGTTCTCTATAATATTCCGACCGCCTGCAACCGCTCGACAGCAGACTTTCTTATCTCGTCACATCTCATCAAAGAAGCATATGAACCTGCTCCGCCTCGCGATTATTCAAAATACTTTAGCAGAAAGGTTACCATGTAACGCTAGAGGCGTAGCGCTGCACTGTCGCAACTCATAGCCAGCACGGAACTGCTTGCCTTTGACAAACTATAACCTCGACGCAGAATAATGCCCGCCAAGATACCGATTCAACTTAAGAATGTCGAAAAGACCCTTCTCCTCCCATTATGGGGACGTGCCGTTGAGGCTCAGAAAAAAAGACCGTTACTCGTCGATGCCGCGGCCGTTGAAATAATGAAAAAGATCGACTACGACTTTTCCACAATCGCCCTTAACATCAGTCCGATCACCCAATTAGGCTGGATAGCGCGCAGCATCCATATCGACCGTGCGCTGAAAAAGTTTCTGCAGCAGCATCCTCGCGCAACAATCGTAAACATCGGCTGCGGCCTGGACACGACGTTTGAACGGGTGGACAACGGGAGTCTAACTTGGTATGACCTTGACCTTCCTCCGGTTATTTCGCTGAGGAGGGAACTTATACACGAAAATGAGAGAAGAAAATTCCTGGCCTGTTCGTTTCTCGACGAGACCTGGTTTCGAGATCTGAAAATTGGCGACGGCATCATGTTTATCGCAGCGGGTGTCTTTTATTATTTTGAAGAGAGCGACATCAGAAAGTTTTTCATCGATCTTGCCGAAAACTGCCCGGGAAGCGAAATTGTTTTCGATGCATGCTCGCCGCTCGGCGTAAGGGTTGCCAATAAGAAAGTTATTGAAGGCGGGGGAATGGATGAGGGTGCAATTCTCAAATGGGGGCTCGAGTCTGCGAACAATATCCGTCAGTGGGATAAGAGAATTGTCGTCGCGGCTGAATACCGAATTTTCAAAAACTTCAAGCGACGCCTGAGCCTTCGGAACAAAGCAGGAACGATGTTCTCCGACCTTCTGAATATTATGTTCATGGCGCACATCAGGTTCGCAAAACCGTAAGGCCGGGGTGACCCGGCGGTATGTCAATGCCGGCCGGGCAAATTATCGATTTCCTTCGGGGAGGATTTCTCTGCAGAGTCCCGTTAAATGTCATAAAATGGGCGTTTGCGATTGACCGGAAAGTGACGTATCTTTATAAGGAAGACGGTCCAATACTCTCGCGAAAGTCTTCCGTCTTGAAGACGCTGCGGCCTGACGGGTTGTGTGTAAGTAAGAATGCTATCCCCCAGATTCCTGCCTTGCTGACAATAAGCCAACGCCCGTCGGATTTCCTCTGACAAACAATTTCTGAAGGGGTTTCAGGAAATTCCGCTTCGCTCCGGATAATCATCCCATTTTGTATTTATTAAATTCACCATGTCAACAGCTTTTTCCGGCATCCTTGAAATTGATTCACAACGTCGCGCTTTTGTCCGCACGCTCTCCCACGGAATTATCCTTACGGATAAGGACGTACAGATCCCCGCGTCTCTCATACAGCAATTCGCTTTGAGGACTGGAGTATTGGTCGATGGGAGCACCAGGGCGGCCGCGAAAGGAAGTCTACCGGGTGTGACGATCGAACACGTGAACGGTTTGCCTCCCGATGAGTGGAAGAACATAAAAGAATTTTCGTCGTATGAGGTCGTTTCACCGAACGAAGTTATCAAACTCGAGGGGGAAAAAAGCAACATCTCGATGCGCATTGTGGATCTGTTCTGCCCGGTCGGCAAAGGACAGCGGGCTCTCATCGTTTCTCCGCCGAAGGCCGGCAAGACAATGCTGATGCAGCAGCTTGCACACGCGATCAGCATCAACAATCCGGAGATTGACCTTCTAGTTTTGTTGATCGATGAACGGCCGGAGGAAGTGACCGACATGCGGCGGTCCATTTCGGGGGAAGTGTTTGCGAGCTCAAGCGACAGCGATCGCGGAAGCCATGTCCGGCTTGCCCAGCTGGTGCTCGAATACGCGAAACGAAAAGTTGAAACGGGAAAAGATGTCATCATCCTTCTCGACTCGCTCACACGACTCGGCCGGGCGTTCAATATTCACCAGAAAAGCAGCGGAAGGACGATGTCCGGCGGCGTGGATATCAGGGCACTCGAAATTCCCAAACGGATTTTCGGCGCGGCACGAAATTGTGAGAAGAGCGGCTCGCTGACAATCATCGCGACGGCGCTGATCGAAACGAATTCGCGGATGGACGAGTTGATCTTTCAGGAATTCAAAGGGACGGGTAACATGGAACTTGTGCTTGACAGGGGAATGGCTAACGAAAGAATTTTTCCGGCGATCAATCTCCCCGTGTCGGGCACCCGGCGTGAAGAGCTCCTCTTCGGCAATGACACGGGCGCATACCAGGCGCTCAGGCGTTCCGTTGCGAAGATGCCTCCCCGCGAAGCGATGCTTGCAGTTCTTAAGCTCGTCAAGCAGTTTCCGACGAACGCTCAGCTTTTATCGAAGTTTTAGCCCATAAACACAAGGAGAGACAAACGCTAGAAATCGCTATATTGCTGAGAGAAAATAATTGTTATCATGGAACGTTGGAACATAATATCGTATTCTGCGGTATTGAGGAATTGCATTATTGTGATACTCCTCTGCGGGAGTACGGTGTCCTCGCAAGCGCAGAAAATGACCGGAGCGCAGCTCTGTTCGTTGAAGCGGATGAAGCAGTACGGTACAATCATGAAAGAATTATCCCCGAACACGCCGCAGCATTCGTTTGATGTGCTGAACTATACGCTATCGCTGGACCTCTACAGCAATTTCCTCTCCCCGTATCCAGAATCGTATCAGGCAACGAACACGATCACATTCAAAGTTGATTCCACACTGAACGCAATTCAATTGAACGCCGATCATTCGTCGCTGACCATTGACTCCGTATCATTGGCAGGCAAATCCTTCTCGCATACCGGAAACATTCTTACCGTTACCTTGGACTCAACCTATCATCCTAACGCTACAGTCAGCGTGAGAATTTATTTTCACCATAACAACATTGCAGACGGTGCTTTTTATACCAGCAGCGGTATGGTGTTTACCGATTGCGAGCCGGAGGGAGCGCGGAAATGGTTTCCATGCTGGGACCGCCCATCCGATAAAGCCACCCTCGATTTGACGGCGAAAGTTCCGGCCTCGGTGAAACTGGGCTCCAACGGGAGGCTGGCCGATTCGACGAAAATTGCCGACACGATCGTCTATCACTGGATCAGCCGCGACCCGATCGCAACATACTTAATGGTCGTGACGGGTAAAGTTGGGTACAATCTCGACAAAGAGTACTGGAGAAAAATTTCAAACCAGAACGACAGCATTCCATTTCTCTTTTATTGGAATGCCGACGATTCGGTTGCATGGCTCAGGAACATCGAAAGAGAGATCCTTCCCATGGCAACGTATTACTCAACTCTATTCGGCGAGTATCCGTTCGAGAAAGGAGGCTTCTCGACGATCGAACAAGGAGCAGGATTCGTATGGGGCGGCATGGAAAATCAAACTCTGATCAGTCTGGAATACAACGGCTGGGATGAAGATCTGGTGTCCCACGAATTTGCCCATCATTGGTTCGGGGATATGATCAGCCCGGCAACGTGGGCCGACGTCTGGCTGAACGAAGGCTTTGCAACATACTGTGAGGCGCTTTGGGATGAGCACACCGGCGGCTATGCTGAATACAAGAATACGATACTCCTTGACGCAAACTATTACCTCACTGAAAATCCCGGCTCGCCTATCTATGATCCGCAATGGGCGATCTCGACGCCCGATGTCGCTGCGATGTTCAACGGAGCGATCACATACTATAAAGGTGCCTGTGTCCTTCATATGCTTCGGTACACGCTCGGCGATTCTCTCTTCTTTGCCTCGATAAAAGCCTATGCAGCCGACTCGGTCAATTTTCGGATGAAGAACGTTGTGACCGACGATTTCGTGGAAAAAATGAGCGACGTATCGGGACAGGACCTGCATTGGTTCTTCAACGAATGGCTGAAAGAACCCAACCACCCGCGGTACGAAAATACCTGCTCAATAGATCCGGGAACGCGTACGGTCACTGTTACGCTGAATCAAACTCAGTCCAACGCCCCATTTTTTACCATGCCCGCCGTGTTAAAATTTTCGTATGACAGCGGCCCGGACTCAACCATCCGTGTCATCAACAACGTCAACAACCAGAAATTCACCTTTACGTTCACCCGGAATCCAACGTCTGTGGTATTCGACCCCGACGACGATATCGTGCTAAAAGAAAATGGTAGCCTCGTCTCAGTAAAACAGGACGCCGGGAGCCGGCCGTGGAGTTACCATCTCGATCAAAACCATCCTAACCCGTTCAACCCGGCCACCCACTTCGGATTTACGATCGCCGAAACAAGGCTTGTCATCCTAAAGATCTACGATGTTCTCGGAAAAGAAGTGGCAACGGCTGTCAACGCAACGATGAAACCCGGCGTCTATTCGATCCCATGGGACGCAGCTGCGCTGCCGAGCGGAATTTACTTTTACCGGCTTCAAGCGGGACAATTCGTCCAAACAAAAAAACTCGTATTGTTGAAATAAGTAATCGTCTATATAAATAAACGCTATCGAAGGAGTCCATCCGTGAAAGCACACGATTTTCTCTCCGTCCGTGATATGACCGCCAAAGAAATTCTGGCGACGTTTGCACTTGCAAGAAAGATGAAAGCAAACCGAAAAAAATTTGGCAAGTCGCTCCAGGGCAAAACGCTAGCCCTCATTTTTGAAAAGCCGTCGCTGCGCACACGGACGTCGTTTGATGTCGGCATTCAGCAGCTCGGCGGGTTCTCTCTCTACTTATCACCGGCGGAGATCAGCCTTGGAAAACGCGAATCGGTCTATGACGTTGCGAAGAACCTCGAGCGGATGGTTCAGGGAATCATGATCCGCACGTTTGCACATCAGATCGTGGTTGACATGGCGGCATACGCATCTATTCCGGTGATCAACGCCCTTACCGATTATTCCCACCCGTGCCAGGCAATGGCAGATTTCATGACGATCCAGGAGAAAAAGAAAAAGTTTAAAGGCTTGAAGCTCTGCTATGTCGGCGATGGCAACAATGTGGCCCATTCGCTGATGTTCGCGGGGGCGCGGCTTGGAGTGAGCGTTACGGTTGCGTGTCCTGCCGGCTATGAGCCGAAGGCGACAGCTACGGAACAGGCAATTGAAGACGCGAAAGCAACGGGTGCGAGAATTGAAGTTGTCCATGACCCATTAGAAGGAGCGAATAACGCAGACGTCATCTACACGGATGTCTGGGCTTCGATGGGACAGGAAGCGGAGGCAGAGGAGCGGAAAAAAATATTCCTTCCGTTTCAGGTGAACTCAGCGTTGATGTCCAGGGCGAAGAAGGATGCAATTTTCATGCATTGTCTCCCCGCGCACCGGGGCGACGAAGTTACGAACGAGGTGATCGACTCGAAGCAGTCAGTGGTCTTCGACGAAGCGGAGAACCGATTGCACGCGCAGAAAGCGATCATGTATCAGTTGATGGAGAGGGTGTGAGTGAAGAGTTATAAGTTTTAAATTATAAGTTAAAAGTTGTAAGTGAAAAGTAAGCCGGCGGCTCGCTTTGGCACTTGTGACCTAAAACCTATAACTTAAAACTTATAACTATTAACAAACGACTTCTTTCGCAACGGGGCCATCCAACAAAACGAGGCACTGGTGATGTAATGAGCGACACGCCCAAAACGGCACTCATAGCGATCGGCGGAAACTCTCTTATTCATGCTGGTGAACGAGGGACGATAGATGAACAGCTTGCGAACGCGCATGCAACAGCCCGCAATATCGTGCAGATGGTGGCGCGCGGATGGCGTTTAGTGATTACACACGGCAATGGTCCGCAGGTCGGAGCCGCTCTACTTCGTTCAGAGCGCGCTGCCGGTGAAGTGTACACACATCCTCTCGACATTTGCGTTGCGACGACCCAGAGCGAGATCGGCTACATTATTCAGCGTGCCATGGAATTCGAGCTGCGACAGATCGGACTCTTCACGCCGGTCATGACGGTCCTCACACAAGTGCGGGTCGACGAGAACGACCCTGCGTTCACGCATCCAACAAAACCGATCGGACCCTTCTACTCCAAAGCAGACGCGGAAGAGAAACAAAGTACACTCGGCTGGAATATTGTCGAAGATTCCGCACGGGGCTATCGGAGGGTCGTGCCTTCGCCCGAACCCGTTGAGGTGTTTGAGCAGGATATTATCCGCAAGATCCTCGACCTTAACATGATCGTTATTGCCGTCGGCGGAGGAGGAATTCCAGTCATCGAAAAGGAAAATTACCGTGTCCTTGGCTCTGAAGCGGTGATCGACAAAGACCGTGCATCCGCGCTTCTTGCCTCGAGCCTGGCCGTCGACCTCTTCATCATCAGCACGGACGTGAAACAGGTTTATCTTGACTACAAAAAACCGGCGCAGCGTGCGGTTGAGAAGATCACCGTGAAAGAAATGGAACTACATGTCGCTGAAAAGCAGTTTGCGGCCGGCAGCATGGGACCGAAAGTCGAGTCGGCGATCCGCTTTCTCAAAAAAGGGGGGAAGGAAGTGATCATCACTTCCTTCGAATGTCTGATCGATGCGGTAGATGGAAAAACCGGTACTCATATTTTTCCATGAGAGTCTAAAACGGAGCACTCAATGCACCTGAAACACGTCATCGAATCACAGCAGTTTACGGTTCCGCTGTTGATGGAATTGTTCGACAGGACGCAGCAGATGGAAAAAATCGTCGGCCGGGGAGGAACGCGCGATTATGAGAATAAGATCATGGCGGCGTTGTTTTACCGGCCGTCAACCAGGACGCGATTTTCCTTCGAAGCGGCGATGTACAGGCTTGGAGGAAGCGTTCTTTCTACGGAACGGGCGAACGAGTTTTCATCCGAGGTGAAGGGCGAGCATCTCGAAGATACGATTCGCATCATTTCCAGCTGCAGCGACGTAATCGTTCTCCGGCATACGGAAGAAGGAGCAGCGAAAAGAGCTGCCGCCATTTCCGCTGTTCCGGTCATCAATGCGGGAGAAGGCGCCGGCGGCCAGCACCCGACACAGGCTCTCCTCGACCTCTACACCATTTACAGAGAATGCAAAGCCTTGAACGGGCTCTCGGTTGCTCTCATTGGGGCGCTGGATGATGGCCGCACCGCGCGTTCGCTCGCATATTTGCTCAGCAAGTTTGAGCGGGTAAAACTCTATTTCATTGCACCGAAAGAAATGCAGATCAAACCGGATATCCTGGCGTACTTGGACCATCATAGAGTCGAGTATGAATTGGCGGAAAATCCGGAGAAAATTATTTCCCAGATCGACGTTGTGTATCAGACGCATATCGACCGCGAACGGCTTCTGCGCAGCGACATCGACCTCTCTGCGTACAATATCGATGCCGGCGTACTAAAAAAAATGAAATCGAACGCCATTATCATGCATCCGCTCCCCCGGTCTGTGGAGATCGCGCCCGAAGTGGACAATGACCAGCGTGCGGTCTATTTTCGTCAATCGCGCAACGGGCTGTATGTGCGCATGGCGCTGCTTACGCTCTTGTTCGAACATGAATAACACTGCATTAAAATTTCACCACCCACGCACTTCACCGCCGGCGCTTTTCGACACGGCGCTGGTGGCATATTATCTGAATTTGACCTGACTCCTTCATTGTTACTCCTGCTATAGTCCACCGTTGTGTGAACATTTTTATTCACTAAGAGCATGGAAATAATTCTATGAAGACTCAGGACTACATCTCAATCGAAGAGCGGTACGGCGCTCACAACTACCGTCCCCTCGACGTTGTCGTTCACAAAGCGAAAGGTGCTTGGGTGACCGACGTCGACGGAAAGAAATATCTCGACTGCCTCGCGGCATATTCTGCCGTCAACCAGGGGCATTGTCACCCCGAAATTCTTAAAGCGTTCGTCGACCAAGCAAAGAAAGTCACCCTGACGAGCCGCGCCTTCCGCAACGACCAGCTTCCGTTGTTATACAAGATGCTCCACGACTTGACGGGATACGAAGCGTCGCTGCCGATGAACACGGGTGTGGAAGCGGTGGAGACCGCAGTGAAGGCGGCGCGAAAGTGGGGCTATACCGTGAAGGGAATTCCGGAGAATAAAGCGGAGATCATCTGCGCAACGGACAACTTTCACGGCCGGACGACGACGATCATCAGTTTCTCGACCGAGGCTCAATACCGAAACGGCTTCGGCCCATTCACGCCGGGGTTTCCGATTGTAAAGTACGGCGATGCCGGGGCATTGAAGCAGGCCATCAATGAAAATACAGCGGCGTTCCTTGTAGAGCCGATTCAAGGCGAAGCCGGAATTGTTGTTCCCCCCGACGGCTATTTGAGAGAAGCGGCAAGGCTGTGCAAAGAAAACAACGTCCTCCTCATCGCGGATGAAATTCAATCGGGGCTTGGCCGAAGCGGCAAGTTGTTCGCGTTCGAGTACGAGGATATCCGTCCCGACATGGTGATCATCGGAAAAGCGCTTTCCGGCGGATTCTACCCTGTCTCGGCCGTGCTGTCGAGCAAAGAAATTCTCGGCGTGTTCACTCCCGGCGATCACGGTTCGACGTTCGGCGGCAATCCCCTTGCCGCAGCAGTAGCGTGTGCGGCGCTGAAAGTGTTGAAAAAAGAAAAACTGGTCGACCGTTCCTTCAAACTCGGAAACTATTTTATCGGAAAACTCCGGGCGATCAAGAATCCTCATATCAAAGAAGTCCGTGGAAGAGGATTATGGATCGGCCTCGTGCTCGACACAAAAGCGCGTCCGTATTGCGAAGCGCTCATGAAAGACAACATCCTGTGCAAAGAGACGCACGATTCGGTCATTCGTTTCGCGCCGCCGCTCATTATCACAAAAAAGGAAATCGACTGGGCATGCGCTCGAATAGAAAAAGTTATTCAATCGCTGGCCTGACATTAAACCAACAATATTATTAGAAGGAGATTGTTATGTCCGAACATAAACGCATCAACACAATTATTGTGGGAGCGGCGGGCCGTGATTTTCATAACTTCAACATGGTCTACCGCGGCAATGAGCAGTACAATGTCGTCGCTTTCACGGCCGCACAGATCCCGAATATTGCCGGAAGGAAATACCCCGCCTCGCTGGCAGGCGGGTTGTACCCGAAGGGAATTCCAATCTACGAAGAAAAAGACCTCGAGAAGCTGATCGTGTCTCATGCGGTGGACGAAGTTGTTTTTTCGTACAGTGATGTACCGTACCGCCGCGTGATGAGTCTTGGATCGCGTGCGACGACCGCGGGAGCGAGCTTCAAGATCTTGAGTGCCCGCGAGACGATGCTGAAAAGCAGCAAGCCGGTGATCTCCGTCTGCGCAGTACGTACAGGAAGCGGAAAAAGCCAAACGTGCAGAAAAGTGGCAAAGCTGCTGCATGAATTCGGGTTCCGCGTAGCTGCCGTTCGACATCCCATGCCGTACGGCGACCTCGAGAAACAAAAAGTGCAGCGTTTTGCCGCCGTCGCCGACCTGAAGAAGCATAAATGCACGATCGAGGAAATGGAGGAGTACGAGCCTCATATCGTGAACGGGACGATCATTTATGCCGGTGTGGATTACGAGGCAATTCTCCGGCAGGCCGAGAACGACGCGGACATCATCATCTGGGACGGCGGCAACAACGATCTCCCGTTTTACAAGCCGGACATCCATATCGTTGTGGCCGACCCGTTAAGAGCCGGAGATGAATTGACGTATTATCCGAGCGAAGCGAACCTACGCATGGCCGATGTCGTGATCATCAACAAGATCGACTCTGCTGCGCCGGAAGCCGTACTGACGCTTCGGGAGAATATACGAAGCGTGAATACGAGAGCCAGAATTGTCGACGCTGCATCGCCGATCATGCTCGAGCGAAGTGAGTTAGTTGCCGGAAAAAGAGTGCTTGTCATCGAAGACGGGCCGACGTTAACTCATGGCGAGATGAAGATCGGAGCCGGGACGGTTGCCGCTCAAAAGTTCGGCGCCGCTGAGATCATCGACCCGCGCCCGTATGCAGCGGGCGAAATCAAGAAAACGTTCCACACGTACCCCAAGATCGGCACGTTATTGCCGGCCATGGGATACAGCGATCAGCAAATACGGGACCTCGAGACGACGATCAACAAAGTCCCCTGCGACGTCGTTATTATAGGCACGCCGATCGACCTGAAACGGATCGTGAAGATCAAACGACCGGCGCTCCGCGTGACGTACGAATTGGAAGAGATTGGCGAGCCGAGCCTTCGCTCGATCCTGGGCGAGTTCACAAAGAGTGTGAAACGGAGCTGACAGGCTCAACGTTCGTTCCGAAGAGTCGAGAAAGAACAGCCGCGGTATGAATAATCAACGGTTCAGGGATCAACCGTGCCTGAACCGGGACTCAGAAATTAAACCTTTCTCGAGCGATGATGTTCTAAACAAAGGAGTTGCTGTCCGCATATGCGGCCAGCTTTCTTGAGGGCGGAAACTGCGTTTTTTGCAATGCTCGGAAATGGGAACCTCTTGAAAGAACCAAATTCTTTAAACCCGGAACTGCATAGAAAGTTTTGAGATCATGAGTGAATATACTCCATTTGTCGCGCCGCCGGAAAAGAGCGCTCGATCGAAGCGATCATATTTCCCATATGGACTCATCCTGTTCCTTTGCATCATGGCGGGTTGCGGCATGATAGACCTGAAAAGCCATTGGAAAAACCGGCCTGTTGTTGTCGACGGAACGAACAGCGAATGGGGGAATTCCCTTGTCCTTCTCGACGATAAGGAGACCTCGATCGGCATCATGAACGATTCCGATTTTATTTATATTGGGTTCGTCTCGACCAATCGAAACCTTCAAACCCAGGTGATGAGGCGCGGGATAACATTTTGGTTCGATGTCGAAGGAGGAAAGAATGAAAAATTTGGAATTCACTACCCGCTGGGTTTCGACGCCTCTCGTCCTTCGCCGGAGAATGGAACGGATGTCGATAACCAAACATCCGCATTGCAAAAGGATCTCCCGACCGACGACCTGGAAATTGAAGGCCCGGGAAAAGACGATCATCATCCGATGACGTTTGCCGAGGCTGGAGGCATCGAGGCGAAGCATAAAATCGCCAACGGCGTGCTTGTCTATGAATTGAAAGTACCGCTTTCAGAAAAGAGCACCAGCCCGTTTACGATCGGCGCGAAACCGGGATCGCTCATTGGAGTCGGCGTTGAAACCTTAAAGAACAGAAGTACACCGAAACCTCCGGAAGGCGTTCCAGAAGGCGGCGGCGGACGCGGAGAGGGAATGGGCGGGGGCGGTTATGGCGGCGGACGAGGACACCGCGGTGGTGGCGGTGGCGGCGGTCGTGATCGGTCATCTTCCGCCGGGATGGGAGAGCCGTTTACAATGTGGGCAAAGGTACAATTGGCTGTGCGAGATACTTCGACGAGTCAATAGCGGCATCCGCACTTTCGTTCGTATGTTATCGGATACCGATTCGATTTCCTTCGCCCAAAAACGCATTCAATAGATGCAATTTCTCCGACATGGTGTCCGATTCCTCCTGATCCGCCTTCTTGATAATCCTCATACGACCTCTTATATTGGCTGATGGAGTCATCCAATAGATCCATGGAAGCGTGTTAAGTATTTCTCTTTCCCATGCTCCTTATCATCTAAAGCCAAATCTTGCAAGTTCATTGCCCGTCGGAAATGATAAAGTCCCTCGACTCACTTCTATGAATACTTCGCTGCAACGAATCGCGGTCGTTTGTTTTTCCCGTTCGCTGGGGGGGCTTGAACTATCAACACTCCGCATTACCGCAGTCATGAAGTCCAGAGGGGCGCCCGCAATGGTGATCGTTCCCCCTTCCTCTCCTCTTGAAAAACGCGCTGCAGAATTGGGCCTTGACCTGGCAGTTCTTTCGCCGCGCTGGAAATACGGGGACGTATCTGCAGCCCGCCGTCTTGCCCGAATTCTTAAAGACAACAAGATCGGTATCGTTGTTCTGATGCAGTCGCACGATATCCATCTCGCATCCCTCGCATCGTATTTCTTGCCTGCACTGAAAATAGTCTTCTATCAACAAATGGATTCACGCCATAATAAACGCGATCTTTTCCACACATGGACTTTTTCAAAGCTCTCACTCTGGATAACTCTCACGCAAAGCATGAGAGAGAATGTGCTCGAATGTACGCGGCTCGCAGGCGCAAAAGTAAAAGTTGTTCCGCTTGGAACAGACCTTCATCGATTTGACCCGTCGCTTTACAGCCGGTCGGAAGCGCGATCCTTTTTCGGATTAGCTCAGGATAAGAAGATCATCGGCGTGCTCGGACGCCTCGACCCCGGAAAAGGTCAGGAAGCATTCCTGCGGGCAATACCGCAAGTGGCAGAGTATCATCCGGAGACTCTGTTTGTTATAGCGGGTGATGAGACCGCCGGCGAGCCGGGCTACAAGCGATACTTGGAAAACACCAGCCGCGAAATCGGAGCAGACCGCAGCGTCAAATTCATTCCTTTTACGGACGACGTTCCCCGCCTCATGGCGGCGTTGGACGTTTTTATTCTCCCCTCGTTTGCCGAAACGTACGGCCTGGTGGTGATAGAGGCAATGGCGATGGAAAAGCCTGTCATCGCCACAAATGCGGGGGGAGTACCGGAGATTCTCACCGACGGCAGGACCGGGCTGCTTATCGAACCGCGAAATGCGGCCGCGATTGCAGACGCGATCATAAAGGTTCTTGATGACGAAAAACTTCAAGTTGCACTCGGCCGCGCCGCGCGCGAGGATGCGCTCCGGCGATTCAGCATGGACGGGTGTGTCGATGCTCTCCTCGGTCTGCTTCGTGCGATTTAAATAGTCGATATGCCTCCGTCTCCAGTTTCCTGCCTTCCGCCTTCAAGTTGCTCTATTGATAATCTATATTTAAAGTCTATAAACTTTTTTGACATGAAACCTCATTCAACGTATATTGGTAAAGAATTGATCAAATGGCGCAACCATGCCGGATAAAAGTTATTCGCTTAAAAACGTGCGCGCAATCAACGTCCTGTATCTCGTTATAATCCTTGCCAGTTCCTCAACGGCGATTGCTCAAACGGACACATTGTCTCTAGACCGCGCACTGGCAATTGCCCATCAACACAACCTGCAGCTGCGGATCGCAGAGAACGGCATGCGGTCTGCGGCGCTTGCTCACGATGAACTACTGACAACAAAGCTTCCTCAGTTTTCATTCGAAGGGTCGGCGATCTACGCCCCATCATCCAACCATTTTGGATACGACCCCGCCATTTCAAACGGCGGACAATTCTCGGGCCAGATCGTCGCGCGCCAGTCGATATACGACGGCGGAATTCGAAGCATCCGCGCGAATCAACTCGGGGTCGATATCGATCTCAGGGCTAAAGAATACCGGATGGCCGAACGGGATCTGCGCTATGCGGTGAAACAAGCGTTCATTGAAGTACTTCGATCGGAACAGGAAATTCAACTTGAGGCTGAAAGTGTCGGCCAGCTCTCCGATTACCTGGAGAAAGTAATGCAGCTCTCAGCCGGAGGAAATGCTTCATATACCGATCTGTTAAAAACCAGGGTGCAGCTTTCAAACGCTGAAATTTCATACGAAAAATCGTGTGAATCATTTTCTCTGACGAAGTATGTCCTCGCCGAACTGCTCGGAGGCGGAATTGATACGTCGTTCGTCGCGGTCGGCATAATAAACGACTCATATGGAACTGCGGTCGACTCTTTGCTCCAGACAGTGCCCGACTCTTCCACAAACCTGGACCTGTCGCTGTGGGCCTTATCCATCCAGCATAATCAGCTTGACGCGGATCTGGCGCAGCAGGAACTTTCGCCGACAGTTTCGCTTATCGGCGATGCCGGACTCCTGACTTCAATAGACAATCTTCGGGTGCCGTACGCCGAACGTGCGGGCATTCTTGGTTATTCGGTCGGCGTTCTACTCGAGGTGCCGTTTTTCAATTGGGGTGCGACGAACCTACGGGTTCAGCAAAAACAACAGGCTGTGAGCAACCTGCACTTTCAGTCGGAGTTGATGCGCCGGTCCATAACTTCCGAAACAAGACAAATCCGCCTGCAGCTCATCAAAGTGCGGGAGCGTCTCAGGTCGCTGCGCGACAACGAAAAGTCGGCTGAGGAGAATTTCCTCCTCACAAAGTCGAAGTATAGCGGGGGAGGCACGCTTTCGATCGAAGTCCTCTCGGCACAGCAGCTTCTCACCGATGCCAGACTTTCAGAACTGCAGGCACGCGTAGAGATTCAACTTCTCTCAGCACGACTAGAACAACTTCTTACTCCATAACGTATGACAACGAACAAACCGGTGCCGAAAGACTCTTCTATCTTTTGCCTTTCTCTCCTCCTTTTTGCAATGATGGCCGGCTGCCATCCGAAGCAAAGCGACGATGATGCTGGCGAACAACAAGCCAAGGCGATCGTTACGGTGAAGACGGACAAAGTTGTCGAGCATGATGCCGTGTTATCCGTCTCGGCTCTCGGGAGAACGGATGCACTCCGCAAGGAAAAGATATACTCACCGATTGCGGGGAAGATCATTGCCATGAAAGTGTATGAAGGGACGGAGGTAAAACGAGGCGATGTTGTTGCGGTGATTCAATCTAAAGAATCGAATGCCGCGATCATGGGTGCAGAGGGCATGGTGCAATCAGCAGCCACGCCGGCAGGGAAAGCCGAAGCCGGCGTAGTGCTGAAACTTGCGCAAGCGACTCAGAACAGCGTGAGTGTCGTTGCGAAGTTTAACGGCATCGTTTCAACGCGGAGTGCAAGCGAAGGTGAACTCGTTGTCGAAAACGGCGAATTGCTTACCATGATTGACCTCTCGACGCTGGATTTTGTTGCAGAGGTAACGATACACGACTTCTTGTCCGTGAAAATTGGCCAGCACGGCGATGTGCGATTTCAATCAATTCCGGGGAAAATGTTTCCTGCGGTCGTCGATGCCATCAATCCGCAAACGGATGTTCAAAGTCAAACCATTAAAGTCCGCCTCCGCTTTCTCCGGAGGGACAACGACGGAGAACCCCTGCTGCGAACTGATATGATTGGCGCGGCAACAATCGTCACCGGGACGCGCCGTCATGCATTGTTTGTCCCCAAGGCGGCGATCCTGCGCGATGATGAAAGGAATTTGTACTCCATCGTTACGCTGACTGCCGATTCGCTCGCCAAGACGATCCCTGTCTCTGTCAGGACCGCTACTGATTCTTCTGTTGAAGTCAGCGGGGAAGGCGTTCATGCCGGAATGCCTGTGATCATAGAAGGGAATTATTCTCTTGCCGATTCCACCCGCGTCACCGTAACCGGACAGGATTGAGCATGGGTCTTTTCGAATACGTCCGCCGGCATGCGAAAGCGGTGCTCTTCACCGTTGCCGTGTTTGTTGTTTCCGGCATCGCGATGATGTTCAACATGCCGATCTCTCTCTTCCCCGATATCACATTCCCCCGCATCGTCGTTCTTGCTGATAACGGCGAAGAACCCGCCGAACGAATGATGGTAGAAGTGACCAAACCGCTCGAGGAAGTCGCGTCGTCAATTCCGGGCGTCACCGTCGTGCGATCCATCACCGGCCGCGGTTCAACGGAAATATCGATAGGGCTGGACTGGGGCTCCAATGTAATGCAGACATTGCAGCTGCTGCAGGGACGGATCGCAAACATCCGGAACGTGCTTCCCGCAGCTGCTTCTGTTCAGGCGGAACAGATGAGCGTGTCTGTTTTTCCGATTCACGGATACAGTCTGACTTCGGATACGCTCAGCCTGGTGGAATTGCGCGACATCGCGCTCTATCAGATCCGGCCGGCACTGATGAAGGTGAAGGGTGTTGCAAAAGTGGAGATAACGGGGGGAGATACGCGCGAATTCCTCGTCGTCGTCTCGCCCGAAAAGCTCGAGACGTACCGGCTCGAAATCCGCCAGGTGGCGGATGCCATTGACAAAACAAATTTCGTTTCTTCTACCGGCCTGGTCGACAACAACTACCAGCTCTACCTTTCCCTCGTTTCCGGCCTGTTGAAGACGACGGATGATATCAAAGCGGTCACCGTCGCGGTCCAGAATGGTGTTCCGGTGAGAGTGTCGGACGTTGCCGAGGTCAAAGCCTCCGTGGCCGACAAATTTATCCGCACGACAGCCCGGGGGCGGGATGCTGTGCTGATCAACATTATCAAGCAGCCGACCGGAAGCACCGTCCAGATCGGCAAAAATGTCACGGAGGAAGTCGCAAAGCTCAGCCTTCCCGCCGGAGTTCATTTTGAGAATTTCTACGATCAGGGGAATTTTATCATGAGCTCCATTGCAAGTACGCGCGACAGCATTCTGATCGGTGTCCTGCTTGCCATGGTCGTGATCTTCGTATTCCTCCGCAGCTGGCGTATCAGCCTGGTGATTCTTCTCGTCGTTCCCGCAACGCTCGCGTGCACTATGGCGTGCCTTTCTGCAATTGGTTTGACGATCAACATCATGACTTTGGGCGGAATCGCCGCTGCCGTTGGTTTGATCATCGATGATTCGATCGTCGTCATCGAGAACATCTTCACTCATTTTTCAAAGCGGGCCATCGCCGGCAGCATACGATTGTCGTTTGCGGAAACCACCTCGGCGTCGCTACGGCAATTGATGCCCGCGATCATCGGTTCGACTGCCAGCACCATCGTGATTCATATTCCGCTCGCGTTTCTCGGTGGAGTGACCGGGGCATTCTTTGCGTCCCTTTCCATCACCGTCGTGCTGGCAATGTTGATTTCTTTTCTCTTCTCCATCACGCTCGCACCGCTCCTTTCGATGTTCTTAATCCGGGAAACGGAAATTGCGCACGAGGTCGGCCGCCATCAACGCGTTTCAAGAATTCTTCAATGGTATGAACGGACTCTTCGAATACTCCTGAGATACCGATGGGTCATCCTTCCCGTTTCGCTCGCAGTAGTGTTCGCGACGTATCTTTTGTATCTCAACATCGGCAGTGACTTCATGCCTCGCATGGACGAGGGGGCATTTGTTCTGGATTACACGTCTCCGCCCGGCACCTCCCTCGGCGAAACAAACCGGCTGCTGATGCAAGTGGAAAAAATCATCATGTCCGTCCCGGAGGTTGAATCGTATTCCCGGCGGACCGGGACACAAATGGGATTTTTCTTGACGGAAGTGAACAACGGCGATTATCTCGTCAAACTCAGAAAGAAGCGGTCGCGAACCATCGAAGAAGTGATCGACGAAGTGCGCGGTAAAATTGAAGCGACCGAGCCGAACCTTCAGATCGATTTCGGTCAGCTCATGATGGACGTCATCGGAGATTTGACGAATAACCCTTCGCCCGTTGAGATTAAGCTTTTTGGGGACGATGCGGAGATCCTTCGCGCAAAAGCGAAAGAGGTAAAAGAACTGATCGAAACGGTCCCGGGTGTCGTCGACGCGTTTGACGGCATCGTGATCTCCGGTCCTTCATTGATCGTGGACGTCGATCCCGCAAGGGCGTCGATTGCCGGATTCAACCCGGGAGACGTGAGAGATCAGCTGGAAACGATCATGCGGGGCGAAGGGGAAAGTAAAATACAAAAAGGAGAAAAACTTATCGGGATCCGCGTTCGATTCCCGGACAGCTACAGGACCGACATTAACGCTCTTGAAAAACTGCGGCTTATCAATACGAGCGGAGTTCTTGTTCCGCTTACAAGCATCGCCGCGATCCGTACGACGTCCGGACAGGCAGAGCTTGACCGTGAACGGCTGCGGCAGTTCGTAGCCGTCACGGCCCGGATATCGCAGCGCGATCTCGGAAGCACCGTGGACGATATCAAGAAGAAACTCGGAAAAGAATTTCATGTTCCTCAGGGAATGACGATGGAATTCGGCGGCGTCTACCAAACTCAGCAGGAATCCTTTCGCGGACTTTTTCTCGTCGCCATTGCGGCCTTCTTGCTTGTCTTTATTGTACTCCTGTTTGAGTTTGGCGAATTCGCTGTGCCGGTTTCGATTTTCGTGGTGAACATTCTTTCATTATTCGGAGTGCTTGGCGCGTTGTGGATCACCGGCGTGACGTTTAATATCTCCAGCTTTGTCGGCGTCATCATGATCATCGGCATCGTCGCTGAGAATGCCATTTTTGTTCTTCACCAGGTAAAAATATTGAATACCCAGGGAATCGACCTTGAGGAATCCTTGGTGCGCGCTGCATCCGTTCGCGTGAGGCCGATCCTGATGACAACACTAGCTGCTGTTTTTGCACTTTTACCTCTCTCATTAGGAATTGGAGCTGGCGCGCAGATGCAGCAGCCGCTCGCCATCGCTGTGATTGGTGGATTCTCTGTTTCCAGCCTGATACTTTTCTTCGGATTGCCGCTTATTTATAGAATATTGCGTCGATAGCGTGCTTTCAGACCAGATAGGTACTTTTACCGCATTTCTTACCAATTCTTTGGCAATTGGCACTTTGCGAAAACTATGCTTGGTTGACGCTGTTAGAGTTCAATCCCTGAAATAGCGTTTTTTGAGCGAATTTACGCGTTCTCCCGTCAATACCGTAGTTTCATAAATACGTGATCTACACCATTGTTTTTTTGACGACATCGCTTATCTTATTACACAGTTGCAAGGAAAGGAACCGAACTCTTTCATTTGTAGGCAAGCCAAACTAACTGAGGGTTGTAATTGGGAACATCGAAAGTTATCATAGGTCTCGGTGCGTACGTGATGATCGGAATGTATACGTTGCTGTTTACGTCGACTGATCAGGCTATCTACGGCGTTGCGCAGTCGCAGGCTTACCATGACGATGCACGGCAGATCTCAAACTCAGGAGTAAAGTTTGCGCTCGGCGAAGTTGGAGGCAACTCGGCGGCAGGCTTCCCCTCGAGCACAATAAGTTTTAACGGCGGAAGCGTGACGTACACCGCAGACCGGCCGGCGGGTCTTTCAAGCTCACAGATGCGCGTGACATCAACCGGAACTTACAACCAGTTCCAGGTTACGATGGTTGCGATCTTGCAGTATAACGGAGTGAAGTGGACGCTTCAAAGAATTTATCAGGTACCGGACGCGACGGAGTATTCCAGACTGAGTTAGGGTTTTCGAAAGTAATAATTTTTTTTCTTCTGAAATGCGATACGAGAATTTAATGTATCGCATTTTTGTTGTACGGAAGTGTCGGGCATTTCTCAGGGCACCGGAGACAACTCGGCATAACCAGACAAGAAATACCGATACATATTCCCCATGACTTACATGACCCCGCGACCGACAACCAGTGAAAAGAAGGAATCAATTCACGCCGTTCCGTGGAGCGGTGCCGCCGATCCCCAAAAAGTTCTCGCCATCCGATTCCAGGCATTAGGGGACACGGTCATTACATTTCCGTACCTGCAGGCGCTCCGTGCGGTCTGGCCTTCGACCGAATTCCACTTTCTTACGAGAGAAGAGTTTAGTGAACTTCCATGCAGGATGACGATGTTCACTGCCGTTCACACGATCGGCGGAGGGAGAAACCGAGCGCGGCAATTTGGTAATGCGATGCGTCTCGTACCGCGGCTCCGGAAGGAACATTTCGACGTGGTCATCGACCTCCAGCGGAATTCGCTGAGCCGGCTTCTTCGGCGTCTTCTGCGCCCCAAGAGTTTTTCTGAGTTTGACCGTTTTTCTTTAAACTCCGCCGGCGATCGAACTAGAAGAACGATCGATAACCTGAGTGCCCGGCCACTCCCGCAATCGCTTCCGCGTCTCGATCTCAGTGAAGATCCCCGCCCATTGAGCATCCTGAGAGAAGCTGGCTATCGTGACAGCGGCAAACTAGTTGTCCTGAACCCGGCAGGGAGCTTTGTAACCAGGTCCTGGCCCCTCGATCACTTCCTCGGTTTTGCGAACACATGGATCGCCAGCGTGGACGCGAAGGCACAGTTCTTAATTCTCGGAACAGATGTGATCCGGGATAAGGCTGCGTGCTTGAAAGAAAAATTGGGGAACAGAATCATCAATCTCGTGGGGAAGACGTCAACTTTCGAAGCGTTCGTCATCCTTCAATATGCGGGACTTGTCGTCTCGGAAGATTCAGGCCTTATGCATATGGCATGGGTTGCCGGAGTTCCGGTTGTTGCGCTGTTCGGGTCGACGAAAAGTGTATGGTCGAGGCCGCTCGGCCAATGGTCAGTATGCCTAAACTCATCGGACTTGGAATGCGGCGAATGTCTTCAACCAACGTGCCGTTTCGGAGATGTGAGATGTCTCTCCCGGTACAGCGCAGAATTTATTGTTGAAACGGCAAAAGTGCTCTTAGAGAGAAAGAAGCAAAGTGGAGAATAAGCCGCGCATAGCGATACTCGTTCCGGGGGGCATCGGTAAAGACGATAACATCCCTTCTCTGGTCGATTTGATTTCACGCATTGCCGGAACGTACGACGTGTGCGTGTACTCCTTTTCACGCGCAGCGCTTCACCCGTCGCTGGTCTCGAATTACTGTTCAATATCTTTTTCCCCTGCGATCGTCGGCCGGAGTACATTTCTTAAAGCAGTCTATTTTCTTTGGCGCATACGGAAAGACCACGCAGAAAAAAACTTTGTGGTCATCCACGGGTTCTGGGTCATCTGTCAAGGGTTCGTCGCGGTGCTGGCGGGAAAGTTGATGCGGGTGCCAAGTATGGTTACTTTGCCGGGGGGAGATACTGTATTTCTTCCTGCAATTGGATATGGCAGCATGCGGAACCCCATTTACAAAACAATCATCCGTTGGTGCATCGGCGAAGCTGACCGCACCGTCGTGCTGACGAATTTCCAGCAGCGTACGATGGAGGCAAACAGAGTTCCGTCGAAACACCTTTCGGTCGTTCCATTTGGAGTGGACATTTCAAAATTCGTCTTCCGCCCCAATTCCATTTCCAGTCCGCTCAGGCTTGGCTTCATCGGTAATCTCAATACGGTGAAAGACCCGCATACACTCGTAAAAGCGTTCGCAATCCTTGTCCGGAAAGTTAACTGCAGCCTCACCGTTACAGGTCAGGACGCACTGAACGGCCGGATCGAGCAATATGCCCGTGCGCTTGGCGTAAATGATAAATTACAGTGGAATGGAAAAGTTGCGTACGACTCAATCCCATCCATTTTGCGGGAAACAGATCTTTTACTGTTAACGTCGTTGTTTGAGGGAGAAGGGGTCGTTGTCATGGAGGCGTTTGCATCGGGTGTGGTCGTTTTTGGTACCAGCGTTGGCCTGCTTGCAGATGCGGGGGATGAACGCGTTGTTGTGCCGCCGGGTGACGCCGAGGGGTTGGCGGAAAAAATCGAAAAGGTTATTAATCAGCCGGATGTTATTCGCGAGTTGCAACTGTCGAATCGCGACTTCGCGGAATCTCATTCTGCTGAGTGGACGTGGTCGGAGTATAAGAAATTGTACGAAGAATTGTCGGATGAACATCACTGATGGGTATTTCTTCTCCGGTCGTGATAATCCGGGTGTTTTTGAAAAAGCGAAGTTTGTTCATCCCTATTCCTGACTTGTCTTCGCCGAAGCAGGTAGCGGAAAAAAAGCGCCTCCTCTTTCCCAATATATGCCAGATCCTTTTCCTTCATGAAATAAACAATTTGAACGTTGTAGTTGATAAACGCGCCGGCGCACATGAGGCACGGCTCGAATGTCGACACGAGAATCAATGAACTGCGGTCGAGCGAAGAAAACTTTTCAATCCCCATAACGGCGATGGCGTTCGAGATGGCATTCACTTCCGCATGTTCCCCCGCCTTCGCGTTTCGTAAAACCGTATTGTAACCTTCCCCCACGATCATTCCCTCATACAAAAGGATCGCCCCGACGGGTACGTCGGATGATTCTAGAGAGTGTTCCGCCAATTCCAACAACCGGGTATATTGCTTTTCGGTTAGAACTGCCTCGCTTTTCACGCGATGGGTTCTGGTATGAAAAATCCAGAACGCAGCACCGCTCAAGGCCAGGATGAAAACAACAAGCGCCGTTGCTGGGAACATAGATAAAGCCTTTTCGAAATATTCTCACGGGAGGGGGATATGGAATGCCGGCCTTGTCCCTATCGTCACGCGAAATATTGCAGCGTGATGACAACGTGATCCGCCCATCGGTTAAAGGGGGGAAGAGTGGAAAGCCGTTCGTCCAGACCCGTTAATACACCGTAAAACCTGGGGTGATGTTCCGCAAATTCCGCCATATACGGCGGCGGCGAAAGAGCTGCAAGCCCGCGCAGCTTGACAAGCCTGAATCTCTGATCAAAACTCTCGGTAACCTTCCGCGGTGAATGATAGTACGTAAGAAAGTGATGACCTTCAATATGAGCCGCAGTCCCCTCTTTTGAGAGCCTTCTGAATGCCAGCGCCGAATTTCCCGTAAGGAAGTGAAGCATCTCCCAGGGACAAATATGAGGCATGATCACAAAAGTTACCATCGATCCTGATTTTAGAAAGCGCGGGAGTTTGTCGGTCACCGAGCAGAGGTCCCCAATGCAGTTCAATCCGCCGAAATTTGAAAAGACATGATCATATTGATGTTCCGGAAGCCTGTCTATATCTGTAAATGAACAGCATTCAAAACGAATCCTGTCTTCCAGATGCAATGTGTGAATCTTCTGCTCCATCTCGCGCAGCATCCCATCTGCATTGTCGATCGCGAAGACAGGATGTCCCTTGCGCGCAAAATACACGGCGTCGATGCCCGTTCCCGCGTTTATTTCGAAGATCGAACCACCGGCGGGAAGGTATTCTTCGACATGTTTGTGCACCTGGCGGCGCATCCACTGGAGGATAACGTTATTCTTCTCGTAGGAATCGAAATGAGGAGCCTGGGCGGAAAATGCACGCCGCGCTTCTTCCACATTAAGAGAGGACTCGATGCCGGTCATTGTCATCATTCGCGCGCGAGGTAATAGAGTTGACATCTGTCCAGAAGTGCCGCAGGAGCGAAATAAAAGATCGAGAGCAGCGCTCTCATCTTTGCGCGGTCGGACAAAGTTTTCCATGCACTCATTTCGGGGAGAAGTTTGAGGGCCTTCCTGAACCGGAAGAGTTTATGCACGTAGCGGTGGAGTTTTCTGTAGTACGCCGCCGAGTATGTTCCGCGAAACATCAGCGAAAGGTCGTCCGAATCCACCCAATTCTTTTTCTCCCGAAGTTCCGCCTTTACCTTTTCATAAAATTTTGTTCCCGGCAGAGGGTAGGATATCGAGATGCCGAGGTCGTCGGGCAGAAGCTCTTTCACCATGCGCAGCGTTGCATCGATATCGTCCTTGTTTTCGCCGGGATAACCGAACTGCAGGAACAACGACGTGCGCATGCCGGATTTTTTCAGCAGCGCGCGTGCTTTGTAAATTTGAGCGATGGTCGTTCCTTTCTCCATCGAATCCAGGATCTTTTGAGACCCGGATTCCGCACCTATCCAGACCTCAGTGCACCCAGCGCGTGCAAGCGCTTCGACCGTATCCTTCTGCTGAAGCAGGTCTGCGCGTGATTGGATCTTGAATCGGATCGTGATCTTTTCACGCTCCATCAGGTCTGCGAATTGTTCGACCCAGCCCGGCTTCAATCCAAAAATATCGTCCGCAAACCAGATGTGGTCGGGTTTCAAGGTCTGCTGAAGCAATTTGATTTCCTGTACAACGTTTTCAGGCGAGCGGGAATTGTAGACCTGACCGTAGATCGGCTTGGCGCACCAGTTGCAATGGTACGGACATCCGCGGGTGGTCACGATATTGATGGAAAAATATCCGTGGCGTTTTCTCCACGCGTTTTCGTATGAGGATGCATCGAGTAAGTGCCATGCCGGCAAAGGGAGTTCATCCAGGTTTTTTAGAAGCTGACGGCGGGGTGTGCGCACTACCGCACCATTCTCCAGGAAGGCAACGCCGGAAATCGATTTCAGGTCTGACGAATGATTCCGAATGAGATGCCGGCACACCTCAGCGAGCGTTTCCTCGCCTTCGCCGATGATGACGGCATCCGCCGAATGATCAAGGTATTCTCCGGCGTGGTCGGTTGCATCGGAACCGTGAACGACAACAAAACAGCCGAACTCTTTTGCGATATGCGCCATCGTAAAGGCGGCTTCCCTCATCCTGCTCAGGCACATCTTGTTGAGATAATTAAAATCGTCGTCATAGATGGCGACAACGGCGGGGCGGTGCTGCTGAAGCACGCTTCGGAGCTCCTCTTCCGATTTGGCGAGCATGGTGTCGAATAACGCTACGGAGAAGCGGAGCTTGTCCAGGTAGCTTGCTGCGTACAGCGTCCCCAGCGGCGGGTACGGCATCATCGCTTTTGCCTGTTTCGGATCGAAACGAATAAAATATGAATGCGTGAGGAGGATGTCGGTCATTCTAGCTGCTCTACTCCGAATTGTGCGAGCCGTTGTTGATAGGTATTCAGAATCCTTGTCTGGTGATCGTCATACCATACGGATGAAATATGCGGTGTGCATTGAAAGAGAGAGTTGAATTTCTTCTCGTCGAGGTGCGCGTTCCTTTTCTTCCAGTAGCTTCGCGCGATGTTCATGAGATACGCATCGATAGAGGTAAGAGGGAAGAGATTCAGAATGAATTCTGCTGCCCTTTGGAACGGCGAGGGAGTTCTTGCTATCGACTCGACCGGAACGCGGGCATTCCCTCCGTTTGGGAGGTACCATTTCGTCCAGGAATTTACCGATTGGAACCTGTAATACGCCGTTTCATTCCAGAGAACCTGTGTCGTTGCAATCTCGACGGCATTAAAAAAATTTCTCTCGGAGAATAGCAGCCCGTTTTCACTGACAAAGAGGTTAACGCAGAAATATTTGATCGTGTTGAAAAGGAATATCCTCCTTACGGCAGTCAATATCAATTTAGGAATCCATAACCTGTTCGGCGCCGTTACGATCATAAAATCGATGTCGCTCGATCGGGTTGCAACGTTCTTGGACAATGACCCTGTGATAAAAACGGCTCTGACAAACGGAATTTGTTTCAGGAACAGCGATACCCAGCGGGCTTTTTTCAGCATTCTTGCGGCGCGCTCTTCATTTTCAATCCGGCTTTCCACGATCGCTGCCGTACGGTCTGCCAGGAAGTAGTAGTCGTTTTCAGACTTCAAGAAGCCGAAATCGACAAGACGATGGAGAGCATCTTCCACATGCTGTAGCGTAACGGAATTGCGCGGAAGGAAAGCATAGACCTGATGTTTTGAAAGCGGGTACAGGAAAACGTCAAAGTACGCAAACGTGCGTAAGACGTCCTGCTGCAGAAGTGTCAGCGTCTGTTCCATTGTTCCAAAAATTTATGCGAGAGTATGTGGAAACTAAATCGTTAGGGACTTATGCAACGGATTTACTTTCAAACTCCGGCAACGCTGCAGAATATCGCTCGCGGACTTCAATGAATGTCGGAGTATTTATCCTGTTCCCCTATTCAACTGTTTATAACGCGATTCTTTCGAACATAATTCCAACTCTTTCAATTATAACGAAAGCAACATTCGAAGGAAGGGTTGACTATTTCATGAACTTGCAAACGCATCCAAGGATCGCATAACGTGGGTTTTCTGAACGTAGTGCGTCAATTCCGAGTGATGCTACGACAGTTATGCTATATTCCAAACTTGTCTGTGACACGCACGCGACTTTCGGTACCTTGAAATTGTCGAATTTATTCGCTATGTAACAGATCAACTTAGAGAGGGGGCATTTTTTGGCTGATTTGAGGGTATTTGAAAAAATTTCAAAATCATTGATTTGAATATCAATTAAGAGGATTTGTATGAAACAACTTCTGATTTCATTGACGTTTCTTTTAATTCTCTCCGAGGGATTGAACGCTGGGAACGAAGCTCGTTTCATGCGGTATCCAGACATCAACAAAGATAAGATCGTTTTCACGTATGAAGGAGATCTCTGGCTGGCGACGACCGGCGGCGGAGTCGCCCGCCGTATCACCAACGCCCCGGGGACGGAGTATAGCGCGAAATTCTCCCCCGACGGAAAGTGGATTGCATTCACCGGAAGCTACGACGGATCGTCGAACGTATACATCATTCCATCAGAGGGGGGTGAGCCCGTTCGGCTGACGTATCAACCCGGAGGCGCACAAGTGGTTTGTTGGACGCCCGATGGAGAACGGATCGTTTATCGGTCGTTTGCGGAAAACTATATCGGACGTGACCCCAATCTCTATTTTGTCAACAAGAACGGTTCCGCACCCGAACGCTTCCCCATCGACCGGGGGCGTCTTTGCAGTTTCTCGGCTGATGGAAAGAAAATGGTGTACCAAAGAAGAGGAAGTGAAGAAAATTATTGGAAGCGGTATAAAGGCGGCCAGTATCCCGATCTCTGGATGTACGACTTTACCACCGCTGTTTTCACGCCCGTCACGGACTATGTCGGGAAAAACTGTTACCCCATGTGGATCGGCGACGCAATGTATTTTGTCTCCGATCGCACCAACGGCGTTTCCAATATCTACAAGGAAAATCTATCCACCAAGAAAGCCGATGAGATCACAACGTTCGCCGACGTCGACGTGATGATGCCCTCGACAGACGGAGACACAATCGTTTTTCTCCATGACGGGATTCTTCACCTGCTCAACATTGCGACCGGGACAGTGACAAAACTCTCGATCCAATGCCCTTCCGACAGATGGACGTTGCGGCCAAAACAGATGAACCCGAAGGACTACGTCCACAGCGTCGGCGTCTCCAACGACGGAAAGAAAGTTGTCGTCGAAGCGCGCGGTGATCTTTTCGTCGTGCCGGCGGAAAAAGGGGATACGAAGAACCTATCAAATTCTCCGGGTACACGCGAACGGTATCCGCAGTTCTCGCCGGACGGCAAGACCGTGGCATTTTTCTCCGACAAATCCGGCGAGTACCAACTTTACACGCAAAGCAGCGGCGGGGGAGCCTGGACCCAGTTGACGACAACGCTCGACCGAACGGTCTACCATTGTAGATGGTCTCCCGACGGGAAGAAGATCCTCTTCGGGAATAAAGATTTCGCGATCTTCGTTCTCGATGTCGCCACGAAGCAGCTCACGAAGATCGATGAATCAAACCAATTGAAGAACGATGAATTTTACTGGGAAGTCAGCGATTACAATTGGTCGCCGGACAGCAAATGGGTCTGCTATAGTCTCGTCCAGTACAACCGGAACAGCCAGATCTTCGTGTACAACGTGGAGGAAGAGAAAAAATACGCTGTGACAGACGATTTCTTCGACAATCTCTATCCATGTTTCGACCAGAACGGCGATTATCTGTATTTCGTATCAAGCAGGAATTTCGACATCCTCATGGATTTTTACGAAGATGATCACACCATTCGCACTCCCCAGACGGTGATGGCGGTTCAACTAAAGGACGGCGAAAAACCACCGTTTATCGAATCGAACGAGAGCGATACGAAGAAGAAAGAGCCGGGAATTGTGCAGATCGATACGGACGGTCTCCGGAAGCGGACGTACCCCCTTCCGGTGCCGGCAGGAAACTATTTCTATCTTAAAGCCGGAAAAGGCAAAGTGGCATGGTGCGCCGTCGATCACTTTACAGAGGACGAGTACGAAGAGATCTTCAAACCGAACGGTACATCGAAATGGCAGATGATGATGTATGATATGACCGCGAAACAGGACGCCATTCTCGGAGACAAGATCAGCGATTTCGACGTCTCTTCGAACGGTGAACAGTTGATACTCCAAAAGGAGAATGAGGTCTTTGTGACGACGTTCGACAAAGCATTCTCCTCAAAAAGTGCCGGTGAAAAAGCAAGTCTCGGCGGAATGGTCTATACGGTCGATTATGTGCAGGAATGGAATCAAATATTCAACGACTGCTGGAGGTGGTACCGGGATTTCTTCTACGATCCCAACATGTACGGCCACGACTGGAAAGCAATCGGCGAAAAATACCGGGCGTATATCCCCGGCCTCAGTTCACGCGAAGAATTGAACTGGGTGATGCAGCAAATGGTGGGCGAACTCTCCGTCTCCCACACATATATCAGCGGCGGAGATGCTGGGTCTGTCTCGCCCCCGTCGCCCGTATTGTTCACGGGCTGGCTCGGCGCAGACCTCGTTGCGGACAAGAAGTCCGGCTTATACAAATTTGACAAGATCTACGGCCCAACGGAATATAATTCAAGTATTACAGCCCCCCTTTCACGGCCCGATTTCGATTTACATGAGGGATACTACTTGCTGGCGATCAACGGGACGGAGCTGAAGGTTCCTGAAGACTACAACAAATTTCTGCAGGTGAGCTCCGGCCAAAAGGTCAGCGTTACTGTGAATTCCAAGCCGAGCATGCAGGGATCGAAGATCTATGATGTTGAACCGATCCGCAACGACAATAATCTCCGCTACGCCCGCTGGCTTGCCTACAATATCAACAAAGTGTCGAAAGAGTCAAACGGAAAAGTCGGCTACATGCACATCAATGCGATGGGGGCTGGAGGGATTGGCGAATTCGACAAATTCTGGCGCGCGTTTCGTTATAAAGATGCGCTCATCATCGACGTACGACGCAACAGCGGAGGATGGACCGAATATTTCCTGATCGATAAACTCGAAAGAAAAGTTACGGCTCAGAGCGCCTTGCACGGCATGATTCCGCTCCGTTATCCTGGAAGTACCTCGGTCGGAAATTATGTTGTCGTATCGAACGAGGACAACGGCTCCGATGGAGAAGCCTTTCTCGAAAGCTTCAAAGCGAGAAAGCTTGGAACGATCGTAGGTGTGACCTCATGGGGCGGCCTTGTAGGAATTCAGAATACGCAAACGACGATCGACAATGGAAAAGTGGAACAGTCGAATACCGGTTTTTACGGACAGACCGGCGAATGGCTTATTGAGAATCACGGCGGCGACCCGGACATCCGGGTGGACAACGACCCCGGCAGCGTGATGTCGGGAAAGGATCCGCAGCTGGAAAAAGCGATCGAAGTTGCCCTGAAAAAAGCGACGGAGAACCCGTTCACGTTTCCACCTGTGCCGCCGTTCAAGAAACCGTAGCACGCAGTCTAGTTCTATTTCTCAAAAAAACAATCTTGCATCTTTTAACCGCTAAGACGCCAAGCACGCAAAGAAGTTATGAGTATAAAGGACGATAATACTCTTGGCGTTCTCCGTGCCTTGGCGGTAAAACACAAGATTATTTATCGGAAATGGTAGCAGTGAAGAAAAGTGACGAACGCCGGTCCAGTTCTAGGGTTTGGTAGATCGGTTTTGGCAGCACACCTATGGAGAAAATAATGAAGACCATCCTCGTCGTTGATGACGACCCCGATATGCGAAAATTGGCAACGATCATTCTTAGCAAGGAGGGGTACGCGGTCATCGAAGCGGAAGACGGTTCCCTTGCGCTTGACCTTGTAAAAGAGAAGAATCCGGACGTTATCATCAGTGATGTGATGATGGAAAACGTCAACGGCTTCATGCTCTACGAGCTTCTGCATGACGACCCGGCGACGAAAGACATTCCGATCATTTTTGTGACCGGTGAGGCCCAGCAGGCAGGCGCGTGGGATTCAAACCCGAACGTGGTCTATTTGGAGAAGCCTATCGTCATGCAGCAGTTGATCGATGCGGTAAAGAGAGTATTGTAAAAACGGAATCAGTGGAAAGCACAGACAGATTCCATCGTTCCCATCGAATTGATCCGGCACGTGATATTTTGAAAACAAATCGTCATGTCCCTGCTTTTTAGTTTCGCTCGACTGCGATGAGCCTCGTTTTCGGATCGCCGGCGGGAAGCGGCAAATTGAAAGTGTACGATCTCACCATGGGAAAACAGATCACAGCATCAATCCTTGTCGTTGACGATGAGCCGGGCTTTCGTGAGATGCTAAGTACGATCCTCACGTCGATAGGGTACTCGGTCGTTACTGCCGCCAACGGCGTCGAAGCCATTAATGCCGTCCAAGGCTCATTTTTCGACCTCGTTTTGCTCGATGTAAAGATGCCGAACGTCGACGGCATTGAAGTTCTCCATCATATCAAGGAGAACTATATCGATACGCAGGTGATCATGCTTACCGGCGTTGACGATGTCCGGATCGCGGTCGAGTGCATGAAACTTGGGGCGTTCCACTATCTCACAAAGCCGTACTCGGCCGACGAGCTGATCGAGTTGATGGCCCGCGCGTTAGAGCGCCGTCAGCTGCTCATCGAAAACAAAGTTATGAAAACCGAACTGGCCCGCCTGGCGTCGTCGTCGAGCCTTATCGGGCAAAGTCCGGCATTCATCGCGGCGTTGGAGCTGGCAAGCAAAGTCGCGCCGACCGATTCCACCGTCCTCATTGAAGGGGCCAGCGGAACGGGAAAAGAGTTATTTGCAAATTTTTTGTTCAAGAACAGCCCCCGTTCGGAAAAACCGTTTGTCGCCCTCAACTGCGCTTCTATTCCCGACACGCTCATTGAAAGTGAATTATTCGGGCATGAAAAAGGAGCGTTCACCGATGCGCATGCGATGCGGCAAGGACTGGTTGAATTAGCGAACGGCGGGACGCTTTTTCTGGACGAGATCGGCGAGATCAGCCAGGTCTTCCAGCCGAAACTTCTCCGTTTCATACAGACAGGAGAATTTCGACGTGTTGGGGGGAACAAAATAATGAAATCCGACGTCCGCCTCATTTCTGCGACCAACAGGCATCTTCTCGACGACGCGAAAGAGGGACGGTTCCGCGAAGATCTGCTCTACCGTATTAACGTTATTACGTTGACGATTCCGCCGCTGCGCGACCGCCGGGAGGATATTCCGCTGCTGGCAAACGAAATTGTCGCGCACAAATTGAAAACCCGCACGCCCAAAAAACTTCACCCGGATTCAATCCAGGCATTACTCGAGTACCCGTGGCCGGGAAACGTCCGCGAGCTTGAGAACATTCTCGAACGCGCGGCAATTCTCGCGGCCGATGAATATATACGTCCGAGGGACCTTGCTCTTCCGCGAAGCGTATCAGCCGCGGTCTCGTCCGGAAAAATTGGGACCGCTGTTCCGCTGAAGGAAATTGAGGGTGAACACATTGCAGGGGTGCTCAACTACACGGGATGGGACAAGAATCTTACGGCAAAAATTCTTGGCATCAGTTTGAAGACGTTGTATACCAAGATTCAACAGTTCAACATCTCAAAGAAATAAGGTCGAAGAAACGCAGCGCAAACCGCCGCTCTATCTCTCCTCTACTCACTTTACTCCTAATACTTGTAAGCTTCTCTGAAATGGAAGATGGGAAATTTTGAAGATGTCCGGCGGGTGTAATAACCGGTCTGCGTAAACGGATATAGAAGAGGGGCATCGTTTCCATCGTAATAAGTGACCGCAATGACGTTATTTTGCTGCACGAACGTGGACCACGTGATCGGAAATACTTTCGTTACGGTCGAATCGATGTCATACTTGAAGTCCACCCGCTTCAAATCCGATGCGGAGAATTGAACCGACTGTGAAGCAATTATTCCTGAATCCAATTCGACATCAAATGTATAGGATTTCAAATTTCCATACTGGACGTTGATGGCATATCCAAAAGAATAGTTGCTGCTTACGTCAGAAAAATACATGCGCTGAACCAGCGACGGCGTCTGAATTTTTCCCCCTCCCAGCAGTACTTCGCTGATCCCCGACGCCGAATGCATGAGTGCTTCAACGTAACTGTACGACGTATTCGTTCCCACAGGAACTAACGCTTCTCCGTTTTCATCGACCGGCGACACGGTAACGAGATGATTGGCAAGTGATCGGTCAATGGATATCGTTAAGTTATCCCGCGTATTCAAGTTTTCCTTCAGGACGTAGGATGAACCTGAAAACGCTGTGAGGATATCATACGTGCCGGCAGGAACAACGGCCGTTAAGAATGAATTCGTCGGATTGAAATAGAATGAGTTGGTCTTTTGATCATGGATGACCACTTGAAACGGCGTTTCACTAAATGAAACCTGAAAGACACATCCTTTAAAGAATACGTAAGGCACCGTGATGGTGTCGTTGCTTGATATCGCAAGGATACTTCCGCCGTACCCCTGCTGAAGAGCGGTATTATCAGCGAGCAGAGAATTGTCGATGCTGATCTCTACGGCAATACCTTTCGTCTCATGAGAAGAGAAAGTTGCGGACGTGGGGGAGAATTGAATGTTGATTCCGCCGCTTGGCGAAACTTGCTTGAATGCATACCTTTTTGGTGAAGAGGAGCTGTTCGTGAACGCCACCGTATCCACCTTCGTCCATTCTGCTGTTGAAGAATTGTCAAAGCCGAAACTCAGCGTTGCCGGGGTTGCGAATGAGACGACGCTGCCGATTTTTGAGGTATCAACTTTTCCTCTCCCTTGCGAGAAAATGGACGAGCCCAGGTCTTTTGCCGCGCTGATGATTGCATTCCGTACTTCGAGAGCGTTCCATTCCGGGTGTAATTGGCGGACATCCGCCGCTACCGCTGTTACATACGGCGCGGCCATCGAAGTCCCGCTCATTGTGATGTACCCGCCGTTCATTTTTGCGGAGAGGATATCTACTCCCGGAGCGACAACATCGGGCTTGATCCCGTAAATCTTATTCGATGGTCCCTTCGAGCTGAACGCAGCGATGGATTGCAGCGCATCGATCGCGCCGACGGTCAGCGCTTCGCGGGCGGCTCCGGGAGAAGAGATCGTTCCGAAGTCGCCGTCGTTCCCCGCCGCGACAACGACAACGATGCCCGCCTCCACCGCACGGTCGACCGCTTGCGAGAGAGCGTCGTCCGGGTCTCCGTCCGAGCTTCCTAAACTAATGTTGATGATACCAACACTGTCCGCGATCGCTTGCTCTATTCCTGCAATAACAGTAGATGTGTTCCCGTTTCCCGCGGCGTCAAGGACCTTATACGCGAACAGCTGTGCATCCGGCGCCATGCTTCTTAATGAGGAAGAATTTCCGGCGATAATTCCAGCGACATGCGTTCCATGTCCGTTGTCGTCACGAGGGTCGGCCTTGCCGTTCACGAAATCGTACCCGCCCGCGACCTTAAACCCCGGGCCAAAGCCTCCGCCTAATGCTTCATGGAGATAATCGATGCCGGTGTCAATGATTCCGACCCTCACTCCTTTACCTGTCGATGTGAGCGTTGCGTCCGATTGGACGTGTGCGGGCTGGCTTTTTGTTGACGACGAAACGGGAAACGCGGCTACTTTCTTGTCTTCATAAATGCGCCTTACTCCCGGAAGGAGAGACATTCGAGAGACGTCGGAGCGGGAGGCGGCAAGACAAACTCCGTTCATAATATGCGAAAACTGGCGGCCGATTCTTGCAGAAGGTGACGTTGAAATAATCCTGCTGACGAAGGTACTTCGCTGCTGGTTTGCTGCGGCTTTGTTGACTGAGGAATTTCCGAAAGTGTGAAATGTCGTCGGCGCAGAAAGTTCTACGATCACGTTTACTTCTTGGTTGTCGTCGACGCTCATCGACGAGAGAACCCTGCCTCCTTGAATGACTTGCCGAAGGGAGGTGTTCGGGCTGAATTTTTGAAGACTATCCTTTGCGCCGAATTTCTTGACCACGAGGGTTTGTCCGGACAGCGGCAGGCAAAGCACCGCAGTGAAAACAAGTAACACACTCAGGCCAGCCGCTCTCTTCATTCTCATTTGATCAATGCCATTCTCTTTGTTTCCACGGTTGTGCTTCCGTCATCGGCAGTTGCGAGCAACCGGCAGAAATATGTACCAGTCGAAACCGAAGCGCCGTTGCTCGAAGTTCCGTTCCATCGGACGTTGTAACTTCCTGCTTCTTTACTGTCATTCACCAGGGTTGTTACTTCCTTCCCCGTTACGTCGAACAAAACTACGGAAACTTTTGCTCTCTTACCAACATTGAAACGAATCGTCGTTGACGGGTTGAATGGGTTCGGGTAATTTTGATCTAACGAAAAATCTTTAGCCACGCCGACGTTTGAATTGTTAACGGCGGAGACAGCGGAATGGATTCCGGCGACTTCGAAAACTGAATCGTAAATACGGGAGACGGGGGAGTTGAATGCGAACAAATTGTACTCGTTGAGAACCTTGTTACTGTCTACTTCGAAAAACTTGCTTTGTGCTACTTTGTCTGTCGACTTAACAGAAAGGAGGTCGAACGTTTGGCTGTTCGCGGCAGTGAAAACGAAAAGTAACGCAAGGATAATTCTCCTTGCCAGGCTCGTATGTTTTTTTGTCGTTTTCACTTTCTCTTCTCCTTGATTTCTGTAGAGAAGAGTTGCAAAGCGAAGTCCAACGACAACGAGCGGCCTAATAATGCCGTAATTGATGATCTACAAAGACGTTACGGACACGTCCACCATCAATTTAACATTCAACAAAAGCCGCCATTATTGGCTGAATTAAGCGATTTTGTAAATATTACATCAGGAGGAAGATAGCTGAAGGGCGTGAAACGTCTTGCTATATTATGCTATTTGTTGAGGGAATAGCGAGGGGACGAAGGATGGTTGTAGCAGATCTTACTTTCTTCTACCTAAACATGAAAAATGTAGAAATTACAAAAGCATTGAAATGAGGTTTTGGATTGTAAACGGCTCAAAAAATGTATTCGCAATTTGGCGGGAGCTAAAATATGGCGGTGTGATGAGCAAGTTCGTCATGGATGAAAAGATGAAAGAGGGTATCCGCATCGACTCTTCATTTTCGATTATTCGTGTTCGCCGTCCGGGCAGTCTCTGACTCCTTGGATCAACAGGCTGTGTATGACAGGCACGTTCTCTGTGTAAACCGAGAGTCGCTTTTTCTCTTTGTTCCAAACAGTACCGCTGCCGGACGAAAGCGCTGCTTCTTCCGACTTCACAGACCTGAGCTGCCTTCCGTTGATAGTGATGCACATCGGGCGAGTAAGACCGTGAAACTCAATGTCGTACCTTCTTTGCGCAGGCGCGTTCTCATACGTTCCTTCACCGGCACCGATGCTCAGCGTCATGATGGACTGGACGAACACGAATCTCGTTTTTTGTACTTCGCCTTTTGTCCGGTACAGTTCAGTATTTCCATCGTCTTCGGAGAGGGTGAATTCACCATCCTTCCCGACATAAACATGAACAGAAAGCTCATCCTTCTTAATGAACGCCGTCCCGAGAGCGAAAGGAGCCATCGGGACGATCGAACCGGCCTTAACAAAAAGTGGGAGGACACCGACCGGAGTAGTGTATCTTACCTCCCGGTTCCCGGTCCAAAGAGAATCATTCCAAAAATCGTACCACTCGCCGCGCGGCAGCCACACCGCGACATTGTTGTCGGCGCTGCAATTTGGCACTACCAGCAATTCATTCCCCCACATATACTGGAGGTCGTTCTTCCATGCAATTGTATCCGACTGGTGATCAATGACCATCGCTCGGGCAATCGGCATTCCCGTGCTCGACGCTTCGTGCGCAAACGAATATAAGTACGGCATAAGTTTGTACCGTAATTCGCAGTACGTTCTGGCATCCTTCTGCGCATCGGCTGACCTGTCAAGAGGCCACCGCGATTCTCCCATGCCGTGCGGCTTCCAAAACGGCGAGAAACTGCCGAAGGCCATCGACCATTTCCGGTAGAGATCATCATCAGGACCTTTTTTATTTTTCCAATCATAAAAACCCCCTGCATCATGTCCCCAAAAGGCAAAACCGGAAATCCCTGCTAACTGCATCCCCCGAATTTGACCTTTCATCTCCTCATACGTCGGCGTAATGTCGCCGCTCCATAATGTCGCATAACGCTGTGCGCCGGCCGTCATTCCCCGTACCCACACGAATGGCCGTTTTTCCGGTGCGATCATTTTGTCCCAGCCCTCCTGCACCAGCGCTTTAGCGATGAGGAAGAACCAGTAATTCTTCATCTCCATCCACGATCTTCCGTTTCCAAGGATCATCGCGTCAGGCGCTTTTCCCAACTCATCGAATTCGTCGATCCAGAGGGCATCGCCCGGGTATCCCAATTTCGGGCTGAGAGATTTTCTCCAATGCAGATACCAGAACCATTCTCTCACATCCTTTCGTGAAAAATCGGGGGCGCTTTCGCCGAAATCGATGCTGTCCGAATTGGGAATATTGAACGAAGAGTTCCATCGCTCGCTCTTGCTGGCAATGCACCGATTAAAGTCGATCGTGACCGCAAGGCCGTTTGCCTTGACCCATTGCTCGTATTCGTGCGGGTTGGAGAATCGTGTCGGATCCCACTCGAAATACGATTCACATCGTTTGCCTCCTCCCGCCCTCCATCGGTTGTCGTTGATCAGGTGGTCGATGGGGAAGCCGGCGTTTCGATGGTCGCTGACCTTTTGTTTCCACCATTGTTCGTCGGACGGTGTGGAGGAGTTTTCATCGTTCGCCTTGTCGGAAAGCCCGAGGCCGAACATCGCGATCGGGGGGAGCCGGGGCCTCCCGGTCAGCCGGGTGTAGCGGTCGATGATGCTGGTGAAATCGGGGCCAAGAATAAAGAAGTAATCCATTCGCCCATCCCCTTCGATCGAAAACTCATACAGGCTGTCTTTGCCGAAGGTGAAGGAATTCGGAAATGTGCTGTTGAGGAAAATGCCGTATCCGTTGCTCGACAGATAGAAGGGAACGATCAACGGAGCTTGCTGCCCATGCTCAGTACCGTAATTTCGATGGAGTGTCTCTCCTTTAAGGTCGAGGTGTTCCGCTCTTCCATAGTACCCGTGTCCCAATCCGGTGAAATGTTCAGCGGCGTCGTACACAAATGTGGTGTGTATGGAATCGTTCTCCCAGCGGACGCCCTCGCTTTCGATGAGCATGTCCTTCCTGCCGCCGTTCTGTGAGAACGAAATGCGCATGGGGTTCTTGTTGATGCGCAGAACTATGCCGTTCCCGGCCCGGGTTTGGAGGATGAAAAATGTATCGTGCTCGACCAAGCGAAGTTCCCCTTCCCAGTCGTGCGACTCAACCATTTCATACCGATCGTCGGGAAAGAACTCTTCGTCTTTCCGGACAGCTTGTACGCGGACGATGCAATCGCCATACGGTGTTGCCCGAAGCTTCTGGCCGGTTGACGTGATGAAAACGATGCTTCTGCCTTCCGAATGGCGGCTGGAATAGCTCGCGAGAGTTTCAGGTAAGCCGGTTTCCGATCGGGAAACTGTGCCAAGCAGGCACAGCATCAGGGTGATGCACGATGCATGTCTAAGACGGACTCCCATAATCGCACACTCTTGATGTCACTTGTGGTGAAGACGGTGGTTAGGCATCAAGAATGTACAAAATTTTTTCCTTAGTCAAAGCACATTTAAAGCATCACCATCGGCAGAGTTTTTTCTTTTCCCGTTTTCTCGGATTATTGCTCACATATGGTATGAGAGCTTAAACACCATATTTCGAGGTTCCTCCCAGCTCGCTCCGCTAAAATACGCTCCTTTTATCAGGTGTTCCTTGTCCAGCAGATTCGAGATGTAGAGTGAAGGCTCAAGCGAAGAGCCTTCTTGAAGATGAATCGTATGGCCGATACCAACGTTGAAAATCCACGATGGAGTCGTATGCTGTGCTGTGTTGAAATCGAAAAGTCCGTTCTTGTAAGGATCGCCGTTGGGATTTCCGTTCGCGAGCCCTGAGCCGTAGATTCCTACAAGATTGTAAAACCAATCGCGCGGTTGATAGTTGATACCCGTGGTAACCGAGAGCCGCTGATCATGGTCGAGGTCCGTTCCACTTCCGTCCGTGTCAAAATCTAGGAACCCGCCGCTGATGAGCCCGGTTCCGTATGCATGCGTAAGCGCTCCATTGAGGAATCCGGAAAAAGGAGTTTCAGGAAGATTGTATGTGAGTCCGAGTTCCATTCCCTGCGTTTTCACTTCCTGGATGTTGACGGGCGTCTTGATGGCGCTTCCGCCGACGGTCTGGTCGTCGACTCCCGGCGTCGCGTATTTGTAGAAATATGCCAGCTTGCTCCGAAGTCCAAAATCGAAACCGTGCGTGTAAACGGCTTCGTAAAAATCATCCCGCTCCGGCAGCGTCGGAACAAGAGTGTTGCTCACGTTGAGGGCGATGGTTCTCAGTCCCTCGATATTTGTCGGCATGAATAGTTTTCCGTAATACAAATATGCCGTGTTATTCTCATTGACGAGAAAATTCCATCTAATCCGGGGACTGAATTGGTTCTGGAGTGGCGCATCAGGGGCGATATGCTGGTCGTACCGTTCACCTAGTTCTAACGATGTCCATTCCATCGGGTGATAATCAACCTCTGCGAACACTCCAAAATCGGATCCGTGAAAGATTATGTCGGAGGTTGGACCTGGGTTTTGGAGCGAATCCCTGGAAGTATAATCCTCTTTACCGCTTGTGGCGGAAAAATTGAACCCAACCTTATACATGAACTCGTGTGAGATTCGCTTGTCGAATGTCGTTCTCATCCCGATCGTTGTAAACGTCCTGTGTTCGGAGAGTAGGTAATTATGCACTGTGTCGCCAGCAAATTGAAAATTGGGCGGGTCGACCGACCCGGGCGTGTATATGAGCTCTCCTTCCCTGGCATCACCTCCGATAAAGAGGTTCGACTCATGATCTATGTCGGAGTTTAGTGTCTTGAAGTACGAAACGTTTTGAAAGGAGTTGGATGTTTGCTGGATGTCTTGAGCGATAGCTTCGACAGAATCGTAGGGAACCTGCGTATTGGTCTTCCCGAGATTAAGGTTCGCCGTCAAATATTCGTTGTCGCTAAGAACATAGTCAAATTTTCCATAAAGGAAATAGTCGAAGCCATGGTCGTTGAAAATATCCGGAGTGGGCGTGTCGATGCGCCGGTCGGTCTCCTGTCGAGAACCCGAAAGGAAGAACCCGAGCTTTCCGAGATGATCGCTGATTGAAAGATCGTCTCCGTTGGAGTTGAGAGCGCGAAGTGGCCCGACCCTGCTTCCAAGAGTATCTCCCGCAGCCGATGAAGTGCCGGGTGAAAAAGATTTTGTCCCATTGAAGACGAGGTAGCTGCCAGCATATGTTGATGCATCGAGGTGAAACGTACCGGTCGGGACACGGTTGTTAAGGTCAATGATGGCAGACATTTGTCCGCCGTACTCGGCAGGAAAACCGCCGGTGATAAATGTGATGCGATCGATAACTTTCGGATCGACAACTTCATTGAGTCCCCCAAATACGCCTAGCGGAACCGGAATGCCATCGACATAGTACGTGAACTCGCCGTGTTGTCCTCGGACGTGTACTTCTCCGGTTGGAGCCCGCGCCGCTCCCATGAGATTTTCCTGGATAACGTTTGTCATTCGTGCCGTTGGCGGTGCATGGAAGGTTTCCGATTCAAAGACCTGGTTGGCGGTCACCGGATTGATATTAGAAGAGGTCGGATCCCGATGTCCAACTACGACGACTTCCTTTTCCGTGGTTCCTAATGAATGGAGTGCGATTTTGTATGTACTGTGTTCCTTGTCGACCGTGATCGAGTCTACGAATGTGTCATATCCAACAAACCATGCGGTGATCCGGTAGAACCCCGCCTTGATGTCGCGAAAGCGCGCCTGGCCAGCAGGGTTGGTCACGGCGTCGGCAATATATCTTCCATCTTTCGAGAGTGCGACACGTGCAAGCTCCATAGGAACATTGCCGTCGGCGTCGTTGACCGAGACACGGAATTGAAGACGGTCATCGTCCGCCGCAGGCTCATCGGCGTCATTGCCCGGAAGTTCTTTGCCTCGTAATTCTTTTGTGAGAGTATTTTGTTTCTCAGGAAGATTACTTCCGACAGACTGAGAAACACCGAAGCCAGTTACGTTATCTGTTTTAGGCGTGTACTGTCCAAATAGCAGGTTAGAGCTGGCTAAGATTATCAATAGAATAAGAATAGAACGCATAATTCTTTTTCCCTCAAAAAATAATAGAGTATGAGAAACACGGGCTAGTTATCCCGCATCTCTTGAATCAAACAGAATGTTTGGGTGAATTAGGCGAGGAGAGAGGGGGGACCGCGACGGGAAAAAGAATTTAAAAGGGCGAATGAATATGAAGAAGAAAATGCGAAGACCGGCGTAACTGGAGCCGTGTCAAGAAACTCCAGCGTAAAAGGAGCCGGAGTGAGAATAGCCCTGCCTTCGACAGAAGAGCAAAGAGCGCACGAATCCAGTTGCGAGATCGGGATGTGCTTGCAATTATCCGCATCGGCATGTGTTGCAATTTGCGCTGTGCCGGTGCCTGAAACAAAGTCCAGGTCGGCATGGGGCGCAACAAGCAATAAGCCCGTTGCATACACAAAGAGCAACAGGAGTGGAATAAGACGTCGTTGGGTAATTGGCATTGGTTAAAGATAGCTGACAGGAGTCGATTAGTCAAGCCCGAGTATTATGATTCACATAGAACGGTTTTTGCGAAGGTTTCTTACTGCGGACTGATGAGGCTGGGGATGAGGCGTTCTTTGGCGATCAAGTCTTCGTACGTTTCGCGCTCGCGCACGACGTAATAATTTGTCCCGTCGACAATCACTTCCGGCGCGCGGCGGCGCTGATTATAGTTCGAACTCATTACGAACGAATATGCGCCGGCGGACATGACGGCGAGAAGGTCCCCCTGATCGCTTTGCTGGATCTCACGTCCCTGCGCGAGGAAATCTGCCGACTCGCACACCGGGCCCACAACATCTGCGATAATAGTCGCGGTGCTTTTTTGTGTGACGGGCCTGATCTCGTGGAAGGCTTTGTAAAGACTCGGGCGGAGGAGGTCATTCATCGCGGCATCCACGACAATAAAGTTCTTTTCCCCGTTCTGTTTAGTGTAGAGCACTTTTGTCGCCAAAATGCCTGCGCGCGCGGTAAGGAATCTGCCTGGTTCAAAGAGAATTTTGCAGCCGATACCCGCAAGGGTCGGAAGAAGTTCTTTTGCAAGCTCGCGGGGTGAGGTGCTTGGGCTGCCGTTGTACGAAATCCCAAGGCCGCCGCCGACGTCGAAGTGGCTGATTGTGATACCCTGGCCCTTCAACGCTGCGGCAAGTTCCGCGAGCTTCTTGCACGCTTCAATAATTGGTCCCGCGCTCGTGATCTGCGAACCGATATGCATATCAATGCCCACGACGCAAAGATTTGACAGCGATGCTGCGAGCTCGAATGCGTGACGTGCCTGGGAAGAGTCAATGCCGAACTTGTTTTCAGACAATCCGGTCGAAATGTAAGGATGCGTTTTCGCGTCGACGTCGGGATTTACGCGGATGCCGACGGGGGCCTTAACGTTCAATTCACCCGCGATCCTGTTGATGAGGTGCAGCTCCTGCAGCGATTCCGCTTTGAGCATGATGACGGGATGCTGGAGCACCGTGCGGATCTCTTCTTCGGTCTTTCCTACGCCGGTAAAAACGATTCTATGCGGGTCGACGCCGGCTTTCAGTGCACGATAAAATTCTCCGCCGGAATTACAATCAATACCGCTCCCCGCATCGTAAAATATCCGGCACACATTGAGATTGGTATTGGCTTTGAGTGAATAACAAACGAGATGGTCGATTTCTGAAAATGCGGAATCGAATTCGCGGAAGGCCTCGACGAAAGCCGCCTTGCTGTAGATGTACGCCGGCGTCCCGACATCACGAACGATGTCGGCGATCTTTACATCTTCACAAAACATTTCTTTGTTTTGGTATGTAAAATGATCGGCCATGGTTTAGTCGTTATCGAAACGGCTGTTCAAGTATCACCTCGTTATTACCTCGTTCCCAACGTCTCGTTGGGAACGCGCTGTTGTGAAGCGCTACTTCATAACAATGCAACGCAAAAAAGTGGTGCGGACGGCGTTCCCAAACAGAGTTTGGGAACGAGATCAAAACAGCTGTTCAGGTAAAAATGGAAAATCTTACTTTGCGCCTTGGCGTCTTTGCGTGAGGAATGTTTTTCCGTCAGCGGACTAGTCCTGTTTCCCTGCGATCCAGGCTTCGGCGATCTGGACGGCGTTCGTCGCGGCGCCTTTCCGGATGTTGTCGGAAACGATCCACATGTTCAAGCCGCTCTTCACCGTCTCATCGCGTCTCAACCGCCCCACAAACACTTCGTCTTTATCGTACGCCCAGATCGGCATCGGATACTGTTTGTCTTTCGGATCGTCCTGCACGACCACGCCCTGCGCCTTCCGCAGAATTTCCCTCACATCCACAAGATCGTACGGTTTTTCAAACTCGACGTTCACCGATTCGCTGTGTCCGCCGATGACAGGAACCCGGACGCACGTTGCGGTAACCTTGATGGAATTGTCTCCCATGATCTTCTGCGTTTCCTTCATCATTTTCACTTCTTCTTTGGTATATCCGTCATCCATAAAGTCGTCGATATGCGGGAGGCAGTTGAACGAGATCTGGTAGGGGAATTTTTTTGCGATGATTTCTTCTTTGTTCAGTTCTTTCATCAGCTGGTCGTACCCTTTTTTGCCTGCTCCCGTTACAGATTGGTATGTCGATACGACGATCCGTTTGATCTTGAACCGGTCGTGCAGCGGCTTGAGCGCAACGACCATCTGGATCGTCGAACAGTTCGGGTTCGCAATGATCCCCATGTGGTCGAAAATTTTTTGGGGATTAACCTCCGGCACGACAAGAGGAATGTCCGGTTCCATGCGGAAGGCGCTGCTGTTGTCGATGACAAGCGTTCCGTGCATCGCAGCCGTCGGGGCGAACTCGCGGCTCACCGACGCGCCGGCGGAAAAAAGCGCGATCTCGATGTTGCGCTGGGAAAGGATCTCATGCGTCAACTCTTCGACGCGGACGCTGGCTCCTTTGAACTTTATTTTTTGTCCCGCCGACCGGCTTGAAGCGAGCGGAATGAGCTCTCCGACCGGGAACTCCCGTTCCTCAAGGACCTGGATCATTTTTCTGCCGACCATGCCGGTGGCGCCGGCAACTGCAACCTTATACAGCTTCATGCGTTCTCATCCTCTCGTGGGCTATTCGAATATTTCGGTTAAGTGTTTGACGTCTGAAAAGAATTCCTTGTGCAGTCTCCGGACAACATCGTCTACGTGCTCTTCGTCGATGACGAAACTGATGTTGATCTCAGAGGCTCCCTGGGAGATCATGTTCACGTTGATATCGGTGATCGCGCTCAGCACCTTTGCCGCGACGCCGGGGCTGTTCTTCAAATGCTCGCCGACAACGCAGACGATCGCCTTTCTGTCGCTTACGCTCACTGTGGAAAATGTCTTCAGCTCCTGCAGGATGAGTCCGAGATTTTCGACGTTGTCGATCGTGGCCGAGATGCTCACTTCCGAGGTCGCCACCGTATGCACGACCGTTTCGTATTTGTGAAAGACGTCGAAGACGTGCTCCAGAAATCCGTGGGCAAGGAACATTCTCGTCGAAACGATGCTGATAAGCGTGATGCCCTCTTTGTAGGCGATCGACTTCACCACGCACTCGGTGGCGACCTCCGGTTTCGCGATGATCAGCGTGCCGGTCGATTGGGGACGGCGCGAGTTCAACACATGGACCGGGATGTCTTTCTTGACCGCGGGGAGTATTGTTTCCGGATGAAGCACCCGTGCCCCGAAATACGCGAGTTCCGCCGCTTCGTTGAAGGACATCACTTTGATTTTCTTTGCGTTATCCACGACGCTCGGGTCCGAGGTCAGGATGCCGTCGACGTCGGTCCAGATCTGGATATCCTTGGCATCGAGGAGCGAACCGACAATCGCCGCCGTGTAGTCGGAGCCTCCCCGCCCGATTGTGGTCGTAATTCCGGATTGGGTCGACCCGATAAATCCCTGCGTAATGACGACGTAGTTGTTCTCGACCTTCGGCTGGACGATCTCCCGCAATTTTCGCTCGACGGTATCGAAGAGGGGGAGCGCTTTGGTGAACTGATCGTCTGTGATCATGAATGAGCGTGCATCGACGAGGAAGGACTTGAGTTTACACGCTTCAAAATAATTGTGGATGATAAAGGATGACATCCGTTCGCCGTACGATGCAAAGGTATCGAGCGACCTCGGGGTCAGTTCACCGAGGATGACAACGCCGTTGACAAGCGCGGCGAGTTCTTCGGCAAAAACCGAGATATGCTTGAAGAGAAATTTCGCGTTGTCGGCATCAAACAATTCCTTGGCGATGTTCTTGTGTCTGCCTTCGATTGCGGCGACGTTCTGCAGCGCATCGTCTTTCTTCCCCTTCGACGCCAGTGCCGCCGTTTTCAACAGCAGGTTCGTCACTCCGGCACAGGCGGAGACGACGACGACCGGCCGACGAGGAATCTCTTTCCGGACGATTTCGGTCACATTTTTTATTGCTGCGGCGTCCTCTACCGACGTGCCGCCGAATTTCATGATGATCATAGGTTGCAGCTGTCCTCAAAAAAATACAAAAGCCCGACGGCGTGCCCTCGCTACTCGGACAATCGTGCCGGCGGGTTCTCTTTGTCTCTATAATGAAGCAAAAAAATCAAAAAAAAGTCAAGTGGCGTGGGTGTTGCACTCTTTAATTAAAGGGAAGGCTTTAGCCATATGTTGTCCTGAGCGAAGCGGAGGATCTATGTCATAGTAACTGCTTAGATTCTTCACTTCGTCCCGCTTTTGATCTCGTTCCCAACGTCCCGTTGGGAACGAACTCTTGTGAAGCTCCGCTTCAAGAAAATACGCACAAGAGGGGCTGTGGACGACGTTCCCAAACGGAGTTTGGGAACGAGATGAAAATGCGATGAAAATAAATCTTCACGGCTATGTGTCTCTGGTAAAACTGCCCCCTTCATCCTCTCGGATGATACTTCCTGTGCTCGGCTTTCACGAACTCCCTGTCGATATGGGTATAAATTTGTGTAGTCGAGATGTCGGCATGGCCGAGCATTTCCTGAACGGCGCGAAGGTCGGCTCCTCCTTCAAGGAGGTGTGTGGCAAACGAGTGGCGGAATGTATGCGGGTGAACTTCTTTAGAAATGCGTGCGAGGTGTGTGTATTCCTTCACGATGTTCCAGATTGCTGCGCGGGACATCGATCTGCCGCGCCAGTTGAGAAAGACGGCGTTGTTGGTAGCGTGCGTCTCGGCGAGCTTCCCTCTCACCTCTGTTTGATATCGTTGTATCCACTGCAGGGCGGGTTTCCCGATCGGGATAAGCCGCTCTTTCGAACCTTTGCCGAACACGCGCACCAGCTCATCGTCGAAGGAAACATTCGATTGTTTGAGTTCCGTTAATTCCGACACGCGCATTCCGGTAGCGTACAGGGTTTCCAGAATTGCACGGTCCCGGATCCATAGTTTCTTCTCGTCCTCTTTTTTTTGTGACGTTGCGTCGATGATTTTGTTGATCTCGTCGACGCTGAGGACATCCGGGAGAGCCTTGCCTCTTTTCGGAAGCTCGATCGTCAGCGTCGGATCATTTGTGGTGATCTTTTCTCCAAGGAGAAAGCGGTGAAAACTCTTTACCGCCGAAAGGTTGCGCGCGACGCTCCGGGCCGAAAGCCCGAGCCGGTGCAGTTCGTGGATGAAGGCTGCGACGTCGTCGCCTGTTGCGCTGGTGGCCGCTGCGATGCCGCGTACTTCGAGGAACACCGCGTACCGGGCGATGTCATGCCGGTACGCCTCGATGGAGTTGGTGGCGAGACTCTTTTCAAACTGGAGAAAGCGGAAGAACTTTTCTATGTCGGACGTCATTCTTTTGACGGCTTCGAGGAAGGGCCGGATGCACGGCGGCGTACTCTCGGACGTATCGCTTCCGGGCTCTCTCGTTTGAGCGGAACGGGGGTTTCTTCCACGAGTACCGGTTCTGCGGCCGGCGGCAGTTGTTGTTCCGGGTACTGCATGCGAGAATGATGAATGCCGGTAAGGATCTTCACAAAATTGACTTTGATGCGGGTGAGGTCGCGCAGCGTCAGGTCGCATTCGTCGAGCTGCCCGTCCATGAAGCGCGCTTTGATAAGCTCGTCGATCCGCTCCTCGATCTTCTGCACTGTCGGATTTTCGATTGAACGCGTGGACGCTTCCACGGCATCGGCAAGCATCACGATGCCCGTTTCTCTCGTCTGCGGTTTTGGACCCGGATAATGAAATTCATTCTCATCGACCGTCTCAAATTCGCCCTTCTTCTTCAGCGCCTGCTCGTAAAAGAAACCGATCATCGTCGTGCCGTGATGCATCGGAATGAAATCGGTGACGACGGAAGGAAGTCCGAATTCCTGTCCCAGGGTGATTCCGTCTTTGACATGCGCCGCGATCACGCGAGCGCTGAATTTCGGGGTGAGCCTTTCGTGTTTGTTGATCGTGCCGAGCTGGTTCTCGACGAACATCGTCGGTTTGGTGATCTTTCCGATATCGTGGTAGTACGCTCCCACCCGCGCCAGTGTAGCATTTGCCCCGATCGCCTCGGCGGCGGATTCGGCGAGCGACCCCATATTGATGGAATGGTTGAACGTTCCCGGAGCTTTTTGCGAGAGTTCTTTCAGCAAAGGCTGGTTGAAGTCTGACAGCTCGAGCAGTGTCAGGTCGGTCGTGATATGGAAGAATCGCTCGAAGAAGATCAACAGACCATACGTCAGCACCGGCGAGAAAACGGCGTTCGCCGCCGCCATCGTCAATTGATTCAGCACCGACGTGAGCGAGTCGTACCGCTCCAGCGACATTGCAACAATCGACACAAAATAGCCGAGGAAAATAAAAATGATGGAGCGGAAGATCTGCGTCCGGTGCTTGATATCCCGTACCGTGTACACTGCCAGCGATCCGGCTATGACAGAGAAAAACGCGATCGAATAATCGTTGCCCCGAATTCCCGCAACGACGAACGCCATCGTTACCGTACAATAGAACGCGACCCTCGAATCGAAGATGATCGACAGGAGCATGGATGCGGCGGGGACAACGATCAGCAGTTCGATCGGGGCTTCGGCGTTCATGTGCAGGGTGACGTACGCCAACAGCGCTTCCAGGAGCACGATGAGGGTGATCAGCAGGATTTTGGAATTGTCGTGAAAGATCCGCTTGCGGAACAAGTACAAGTAGATGCCAAAAAGGAACGAAATGGCAAATATCTGGAGAAACTTTCCAAGGAAGGTTGTCACCTGATTGACGTCTGCGCCCCGTTCCGCTTTTGCCTTGCGGAGCGAATCGAGCTTCAGTTTAACGTCATCCGTGATGCGCTCGTGGGTGGCGACGATGCGCTCGTTCTCCTGCACAATCCCGACGGTGCGCGGCACTTCGTCCAGAGCGATCGCGATCTCTTTATTGGTCTGGGCTTTCTGAAAGATGATGTTGGGGGAAAGGAACGAGAGCGCAATTTTCGTCGCGATCGAGACAGTATCGTTCTCTCTCTTGTAGCCTGAAATAAATGTTTGCTGAACAGCCCGGCCAAGGTCATCAACGTCGAGAAATTTGCTGATCGGCGTTATTTGTTCGTCGGTCCTCTTGCGGAAGGCGATAGTGGTCCCCGTACCGACCGATTCTTTTCGTACGTTGAGTATCCCCTGCAGATAGAGCTCGTTCACGACCAGCAGCACGTCGCGTCGCAACCGCCGCAATGAAAATTGATACCGGGGATTTCCCTCGTACGCGTCGGCGGACCGGAGCCGCTGTAGCGTTTCCCATTCGTTTTCCGTAATGTTGACGGGAATACTGCGAATGCGGCTGCTCAAGGCGGCAGAATCGACGGCAAGCCCGTGCTTGCCGGCATGCCTGTTCTTCCGTTCCAACTCCTGCTGGCGGCGGAAGGCCGCGCGGGTGTCGAGGATTGATTGAAGTGAAGCGAAAAATTTCTGCAGCGAATCAATGTTACTGTGCGGAACTCCCAGGTCTTCTTCGAAAACTTTATGGACGCTTTGAGCGGCGAGCGTTTTCTCACGCTGGTAATCGCGCTCCTCTTTGTAAATGGGAAACAGGAACGGCGCGATGAGGTCTTTGTCCGTCCAGATTGTTCCGACATGGTAGTCGGATTCGATCGATTCTCCGCTCGGGAACATCAACGCGACAAGAAATACAAAGAGGAAAAAAATTCCCCCCTTCATCATCCTGCTGTCCCGCTGACTTAATTTTGATATGTAATCGGCGATCGATCTCATGTGCATGCTCCGTGAATATGGGAAGAAAATGGAGGAGATGCAACATTGCAGCCGTAGAGGGCGAGGTCACGGCTTCGCTCGGATACAATATTTCTTATCTGTCGTGTCTGTCGCAGTTCAAATTTGTATTGAATCAATTCCTTGATATGATTACATTTGAAACACTGCGTGCTAGTTGCATTGCACAATTCTGAATGTGGGGATCACTTTTGATGAAGAGAGAGTTGCATTCCGTGCCTTCTCAGCGCATTTTCCTATTCTTATTATTCCTTCTCTTTCCGTTTATTGCGGTTTGTCAACTGCAGTATATGGTTTCCGGTACCGTCCTCGACGCTGCGACGAATATGCCGCTCCCGGCTGCAACCATCCGCGTGGAAGGGCCCTCCAACAGGGGGACGATCTCCAATGAACGCGGGCAATTCCAGCTATCAGTCCCGGCCGGAACGTCGACTCTCATCATAAGCTTTCTCGGCTATCGTTCGGATACGGTAAATGTGTCGCCGTCAAACGCCCAGGAACTTCGTGCCGCGCTGCAGCCCGAGGCGATCAGGATGCCCGAGATCGTCGTCACCGACGAAGACCCGGCCATCGAAATTATCCGCCGTGCGATTGAAAGCAAGCCGAAGTGGATGGGAGCGCTGAGAACGTTCCAGGCCGAGGCCTACAGCCGGATCACCATCGACCTCGATACCGCCATCGGGGCAATTTCGGAGTCGTATCTCACGCTGTACTGGCGGGCAAACGATTCGCTTCGCGAGGTCGTTCACCAAAAACGGCAAACGAAAAACCTCGCGATGGGAGAGATCGTCAATCGCATCGGCGAAGTGACGAATTTCAACGATGATACTGTCGTCACGGGAGGGTTCAAATTTATCGGTCCGACATCCCCCGACGCGTTTTCTTATTATGATTATAAGCTCGTCCGGACTCGTTCGATGGATGGAATGGACGTGTACGACATCGACGTTATTCCGCGATCGAGGGTGAGGCCCCTTTTCCGCGGGAGGATCTCAATTGCCGAACGAAGCTATGCCGTCATGAACGTTGATTTCGTGCCAAACGAAGCGTTCGCAATCCCGTTTCTGAAGAACGTGGCGTTTCACTACTTGCAGCAATTCCGGCTCTACGAAAATCGTTTCTGGATGCCGGTCGATTACAGGGTGCGGGGAAAAGCCGACGTGAACTTGATGGGGTTCTCGCTTCTTAAATTTTCTTTCGTGCGGTATGTTGTCATGTCGGACTACAAAATCAACCCTGACTTTGCCGACAGCATCGCGGTGATGCCGCGGCTGACCGTCGCACCCGAGGCATCAAAATTCGATTCCAGCTATTGGGCCGAGCACCCTCTTCTTCCGCTCAATGTCAAAGAGGAGCAGGCCTATAATACTCTGGACAGTACTGCCACCATTGAAAGTCAGATCGGGCGGAAAACAAAATCGCTGAATTCTCTTAACGCGGGCGTTGCCGGCTTATCGTACGTTGACCTTCGGTTCAACCGTGTGGAAGGATTGTTCACGGGCGGAAAGTTCGACATTGATTCGGTGACCAATTCTCTCGCGCTGCGCGGCGGATTGGGATACTGCTTCGACGACAAGCGATGGAAGTATTCCGGAGGTGCAACGTATTATTTCGCCCCTCAGCGTTTGCTCGGGATCGGAGGTACCGTGTACCGCAGGCTTGACAACCGCCCGGACGAAGGGTACTTTGAAGATCTTGAAATCCTTCTCGGTTCACTTTTTTCGAAAGATGACTACCGCGATTATTTTCTTTCGCGGGGATGGCATGGGTTCCTTGAAGGGAATCTTGTCCCCCGGAAGGATGCTCCCGGTGTGCACGCTCAGCTGGGCTACACCAATGAGTACGAAACCTCTCTCAAAAATATAACGGAGTACAGCTTTTTTGACCGCGATAGAACCTACCGTCTGAACCCGCCGATCGCCGACGGTACACTTCGTGCGCTCACATTCAATGCGCAGTATGGGGACGAGCTGCAGTATTTTTTCAGCAATCCCTATCTTACAGCTCATACTTCGATCGAATATTCCTCCAAGAGTCTTCTGAGCAGCGATTTCGGATTCACGAGAATCGCCGGCGCACTGCGGGTGAAGTTTCCGACGTACGACATGAGTCTATTCTTCAATCCGACGATGTCCATCAGTTTGAGCGGCGGGATGCTCGCCGGCGATCGTCTGCCGCAGCGGCTCTTCAATCTGGAATCGAGCTACCTTGGAACGGCATGGTTCGGGGGGCTGCGTGCTGCGGGAGTGAAAGAATTCTCCGGAGACCGGTTCATGCTTCTTTCGCTCGAACACAATTTCAGGCGGTTGCCGTTTCTCGCGAGCGGAATTCCCTTTCTCTATGAGAGCAACCTCGAGCTGATCGTGTTCGCGTCTGTCGCTCAATCGTGGCTCACGCCGTCGGTATTCGCTGGGCCGCCTACATTTAAAACGACAAACGGATGGTACTACGAAGGAGGAGTAAGCATAAACCGCATTCTAGACATTCTTCGTTTCGATTTGACGTGGCGAGGAGTTGAGCCGCGCAGCCTTGCGTTAACGCTGGGGATCGGCGACATCTTCTAATATTCCCTTCCCTATCAGGGGAGGGATAGGGTGGGGTTATCGATGACAGGAATATTTATTCTTACAATGGATTCGAGTACTTAAAGGAGACCTCAATGTTCATCGGACATATTGCAGTTGCGCTGGGGGCAAAAAAGGCGGCTCCAAAAGTTTCGCTCGGCACGCTCATCATGGCCGCACAGTTTGTGGACCTGCTCTGGCCGGTATTTTTGCTCCTCGGCATTGAGCATGTGCGAATCAATCCGGGAGATACTGCGTTCACGCCGCTTGATTTCTACGATTACCCGGTATCCCACAGCCTTCTCAGCGGGATTGGCTGGGCAATCGTTTTCGGATTGGTGTACTACGCCTTCCGCCGCTCGGTAAAGAATGCGTGGGTGCTTGCGGCCTGCGTGCTAAGTCACTGGGTGCTCGATTTCGTTGCTCACCGGGCGGATTTGCCGCTCGTTCCCGGCTTGAAGACGTACGTCGGTTTGGGTTTGTGGAAATCTATACCCGCCACGATCGCGGTTGAAGGCGTGATGTTCGCAATTGGCATTATCCTCTATCTGCGTTCAACCGCTGCAATCGACCGTGTTGGAAAATATTCATTTTTGTCGTTGATCATCTTCCTCGTATTCATTGCAGTCGGAAATATCGTCGGAGGGCCGCCGCCGAATGTCACAGCGCTTGCGATTGTTGCGATGGCCGTTTGGCTTCTTGTCCTTTGGGGTTACTGGATTGATAAGCACCGGCAGCCGGCACCTGGCGGAGGGGAGTGAAGAAGTGATCAACAAACTTATCTCGTTTCCGGGTTCCGTTTGGGAGCGAGATAATGAGTATCGACGCGTTCCAAACAAATCCGCATATGTTGGCGCTTTTCTTATAAATCCACCGCTGGAAAACCCCTTTCTTGCGTCGTTTCCAAATTTTCGGTATCTTATTTCATTGTCACATTGAGGAGGATCAGATACCTCCTCTTTTTTTATCCACCACACTCACCGGGTAGCTGAATGTCGCTTTTTTATTCGATTCTTCTCGGGATCATTCAAGGAATCACGGAATTCCTTCCCGTCAGCAGCACCGCGCACCTTACGATTGCCGGCTCGCTCCTTGGCTTAATAAACCCTGACCGGCCGGACGAATGGACGGCGTTCATCGCGGTGATCCAGATCGGTACCATGGCCGCCGTTATTATCTACTTTTTTAAAGACCTTGTAGAAATTGTTGAAGGTTTTTTTGTCGACGGTATACGATACATTCGGTCGCCCGCGAACGGCCTCGGCAGAGCGCGCATGGGCTGGTATATTATTCTGGGCACATTGCCGGTGGCGGTGATCGGCCTCGCGTTCAGAAAGATCATCGAGGGGGCTCTCACAAAAAGCCTTATGGTTATCGGGATAAGTGCGATCGCCCTTGCTCTTATTCTGTTGCTTGCGGAAAAAGTCGGTTCGCGAAAGAAGAAGATGGCAGATGTTACATGGCTCGACAGCCTCATTGTCGGATTCGCTCAATCACTGGCGTTGATCCCCGGCTCGTCCCGCTCCGGCACTACGATCACCGCAGGCTTGTTTCTAGGGATCAACCGCGCCGACGCTGCCCGGTTCTCGTTTCTCCTCAGTGTTCCTGCGGTTTTTGCCAGCGGTATGCTGGAGTTATATGAGATGCGCCATTTTATGCATGACCTCGGTGTCGTCAACGTTGTGGCCGCAACGCTTGTGTCGGGAATTGTCGGATACGCGTCGATCGCATTGTTGCTGCGGTATCTCAAGACGCACACGACGTATGTCTTCATTTTTTATCGTATCGCACTCGGAGTGTTACTCCTTGCGATGGCCGCCCGGTGACTGACGGATGCCGATCGCTGATTGATTATTGAATTGCCGCAGTAGCGCTTTGCGAATCGTCAATCGGCATTCATAAATCGAGAATTGCAAATTGTAAATCAAAAATAATTATGGACGCGCTCAAAGAACTCTTTCAAAAGCTAACCAATGTCAAAGAACTCGTTCAATGGGCCGGATATCCCGGCCTCGCGCTGATTGTCTTTTCCGAAACCGGACTCCTCGTCGGTTTTTTTCTGCCTGGGGATTCATTGCTCGTTACTGCCGGCTTGTTTGCCGCCGCAGGGTATTTTAATGTGACCGTGTTGATTTTTTTGCTGATCGTTGCCGCAATTCTCGGAAACACGACGGGCTACCTTATCGGTCAAAAGGGGGGACACGCGCTGTACGCTCGGGAAGAATCCCGATTTTTCAAAAAAAAGCATCTTCTGAAGACAAAAGAATTTTACGAGCATTACGGGCCGATTACTATCGTTATGGCGCAGTTCATGCCGTTTGCCCGGACGTTTGCGCCCGTCGTCGCCGGGATCGCTGAGATGAAATATACCCGGTTCGCATCCTTCAACATTATCGGCGCGATCGGATGGATCACAAGCATGCTGTTAATAGGATATTTTCTAGGATCGACAATACCGGATATCGGGAAAAATATCAATTATGTCATCGTCGCCGTCGTTTTCGTATCGCTGCTTCCGGGAATCATTAAGTACCTGCAGATAAAAATATCAGCGCGGAAGATCCACTAAGGACACGAAGAGTTTGATATAACGCATGACGATCAGTATTCATTGATAAAGAATTTATTCTGGCGAAGTACAAGAACATGTTTTCTGTATAGGTTTCGTGCCTCTGTGTTCTTAGCGGATGCCTCAATAACCAAGAAGGAATAATCATGACAACCGTCGCACCGGCAAAGGTGAAAGAATTTGCCCCCTCGACACTCGAAAAAATTGCTTACGCGAGCGTCGCAACGATTCCAACGCGTGAACCTAACGACCAGAATCGGCTCGGATTCTGCGTGTGGAGTTTTCTCTCAGAGAGGCAGGGCACTCTCGCGCAAGCGATCCACACGTCAGGAGCACGCCTGTTGATTCCCGAGTCCGATGTTCTTCGCATCGTCAGCGAATCGCTCAAACAAGCCGGGATCTCGGTTGAATAATCGGCAATGAAACTCTCCCTCCACAATCTCTTGATGGCGTTTATCCCCCTGTTTGTCGCCATCGATATCGTCGGTGCTCTCCCGATCTTCATTTCTCTCACCACAGGAATGAGCACAAAAGCGAAGAGACGCCTCGTGATCGAGGCGACGCTCACCGCCGGCGCCGTTGCTCTGGTTTTTCTCGCTTCGGGAAAACTTATCTTCTCGTTTCTCGGTATCACCGAGAACGATTTCCGCATCGGCGGCGGAATTGTTCTCCTCGTGCTGTCGGTGTACGAGTTGCTTTTTGCGAAAGACACGCAGCGTGACCCCGGAACATCGGTCGGCGTGGTGCCGATCGGCATCCCGCTGATTATGGGCCCCGCGGCGCTGACATCGATCATCATCGTAGTGGACAATTACGGATACTGGATGTCGATCGCTTCGCTCTTTATCAACTTGTTTATTGTGTGGCTTGTCTTTCACTTTTCCGAATTCATGATGAAAGTTATGGGTGTTGCCGGCTCCCGGGCGTTCGGAAAAGTTGCGTCTCTCTTCATGGCGGCTATCGCGGTGATGATGATCCGGGTCGGTATTCAGAACATACTCAGGTGAGCTATCCAATTCTTGCGGGGCGCGATGAACAAAATTCCCACTGACATCATCTACAAAATTCTTGAACCGAGACTTCTCGCAGGCGGAAAATCTCCTGCCGTGATCCTCCTGCACGGACGCGGTGCCGACGAGAACGACCTCCTCGGCCTTGCTCAGTATTTTGACGACCGGCTGGCGGTCTTCAGCATCCGCGCACCGTACCCGTTCGAGTTCGGCGGATATACCTATTTTGAACTCAGCGATGACGGAGCAGCCGACCCCGTCATGTTTATGGAGAGTTACAGGCGCCTGATAAAATTTGCAGATGGGATAGCATCTCTATCTGAAATTGATGCGGGGAAAATATTTCTATTGGGTTTCAGCATGGGGACGATCATGGCGTATGCATTGTCGTTGACGCATCCCGAGAAATTTGCCGGGGTGGTGGCGCAGAGCGGATTTATCCGTGACCATCCTGAACTGGAGTTCAAATGGAAGTCGCTAAGCAACTGTCCCTTCATCATCACACACGGGGTTAACGACCCCGTTATTCCCGTCAGTGCCGCCCGAAAAGCGAAAGCATTGTTCTCAAAATCAAACGCTCAATTTGTGTACAACGAATATCCGATGGGGCACGAGATCAGCGGAGAGAGTTTAGCGGATGTTTGCGCGTGGCTTCAGAAGAGGCTTGCGTGATTGTTATCGTCGATGGTATTCGGACCGCACGCGTTCGATGACGTCCAGCGTTTGTTCAGCGGCAATGTTCCAGTCAAACTGCTTCGAGCGCAGCATGGCCTGTTCAGAAAGGCGCTGGCGCAAATGCGCGTCGCGGAGCATGAGCAATATTTTCTCGGCGAGCTGTTCACGGTTTCCATACTCGTAAAGAAGGCCGGTCTCGCCGTCCACAACGGCATCGCGCAGCCCCTGCACGTTGCTCGATACCGTCGGCGTTCCGCACGCGTTTGCTTCGATCGCCGTTAATCCCCAGCCCTCCTTTGCCGAGGTGTTGACGGCAATGTGCATTTCATTCAGATATTTGACTTTCTCTTCCTGGCTTACGAATCCCGTAAAGGTCACCGCATCAGAAAGTCCGAGCTTGCGTGCGATCGATTCCAGCCGCGGTTTGTCGTCGCCGTCCCCGACAATGATCAATTTTGCGGCGGGCATTTCCTGCCGGACGACAACAAACGCCTCCAGCAAGTGGCCGACGCTTTTGTATTTTTTTAACCGTCCGACCAATCCGACAAGAGGCACCGGACTCTTTGGAATTCCGAGGAGCTTGAACGAATCATGATCGACGCCGTAATGGATGAGATGCGTCCGTTCTTCGGGGAAACCCGCATGCAGCAATTCCTTGTAGGTGCTCGGCGAACCGACGATGAAACGCAATCGTTTGTACACAGGAAGTGCAGCCTGTTCCGTCAGATAGACGTACGATGCGGCGGGGAAAGAGGCCTCGAGGAAGATGCTTTTTCCGAAAAGATGGTGGGTCACGCCGAGCAGCGGCTCCTTCACGAACAGGGGAGTATAAAACGGGATCTTATTCATGTCGTCGACCACGAGGTCGAACTTTTGCGCCTTGAAGGTCGAATAATATTTTTGCGGGACAAGATAATTGAAGAACGAACGGCCCCCTTCGCGAATAACGTGAATGCCCTTCATCTCTTCTTTTTCCGGCGCGCCGTCGAAACGGGAGCAGAAAAGCGTCACGTCATGACCAGCGGCGGCGATACGCTGGAAGACTTCGTGGAGATGGACCTCCGCTCCCCCCGCGAGAGGGTTCTTGATGTCCTGCCAGTTAAAGATGAGAATACGCATGAGAGCAATTAGGAGTTTTGAATTAGGAATTATGAATTGGAATAATTCTAAATTCATAATTCATAATTATCTTTTCCTCCCTACGAGTCCGAACGACAAGGATGTATTGACTGCGATCGGCGTATCGCGAAGCGCTTCGCGCACGGAGCGTCTCATTGCCGTCAGCGGGCGGAGGAATGTAGGATACAGCGGCAGTTTTATTCCCGTTTTCAACAGGGCTTCGCGCATTGCACGGTAGAAGAGACTGGGATACATCCACTCGCCGTAGATGTGGACCGTTTCCAGCCCGAGCCTCTCCATCTCGCCTCGAAGTTCGCCCACGGAAAACTCTCTCTCCCATCCGGCAAACCACTTGTTGACGGCAATAAGAAAATGCTTAATGAGCGTGTAAACGTGATAGCGCTGGGGCACGTCGACGAGCAGCAGTCCCCCTTTTTTTACGACACGGATGTTTTCTTTAAGCAGCGCCTCGGCTTGTTGCGGTCTGAAATGCTCGAGAAGGCCCTGGTGGAATACAACGTCGAAGGTTTCGTCGTGAAACGGAAGGCAAAACGTGTCCCCGCCGACAATAGACACGGAGATCTTTTCTTCGTCGGCCAATCGCTTCATGATCCTGAGCGAATTGATCGAATAGTCGAGCTGGAACACCTCTGCGCCCCGCTCAACCAGCGGAAAACTGTCGCGCCCCGTACCTGCTCCTACTTCCAGAATTTTTTTCCCCTTTAAGTCGGTTATTTTCGACAAATTCCGAACGACGCGGTCCGAGTTTGAATAGACCTCCCGCACATCTTTCTTTTCGTCCCAGAAATTTTCCCAGTTTGAGCGGCGTGATTCTTTCATAATTGATTATTGTTTTGGAAAATGAGGCAGTCCTGCTTGAACCCTGTGCCATGAATAATATAAATAAAACGGATTTACTGCACTCTTATTTCTTCTTGGATTGAACCGCAAGAGTATCCTTCATCGCGGTACTGTTCATACTCATTTTGATTCGCATCTTCGCGATTTGCTGCTTTACCTGGTCCGCAACTCCGGGCGTCGTCGCGGCATACCTGGCATTAATCTCATTCAAGACACCGATGGCGTTGTCGTACTCTCCGCGCAATTCATACACCGAAAAAAGGGCCGCATACGGATTGGTTTCATTCAGCGGCTCGTTGGGATTCTTTTTGATGAAGTCGATAAGTTTCGCGGTGAGCTCATTCGCGTACATGTCGCATTTGGCGATCTCGCCAGCATATTTGTAAAAATTCGCGACTTCAAAGAGAACGCGGTTGTCCATCGGGAAAACATTTTGCGGAATTTTCGTTTCCATCGAGTCGAGTGCCTGACCCGCTTTTGCGCTGTCATGGGTAATATTGAGATGGTACGTAGCGAGCCGCAGGAAGGCATTGCGGTAATTCAGCATCAACCGTGCAGCGTTCTCATCGTAATATACCGTACTGTCGTTCAAACCGCGGTATTTATACCCTCGCTGAAATGTTTTCGAAAATCCTCCGGGAGAATTATAGAGGTTCGCCGCCAAAATAGTATCAACAATGATCCCGGAGTTGTTCGCGGCTTGAAACGGCACGAGCCGTGCCGCCAGGCCGTCCGTACGAAAATAGCGCTCCAGGCCGATCTTGCTGTCGGGCGCACACGTTTCCGCAAAATAGATTGGACGCTGCCATTTGTTCGTTGCGATGATATTCCACGTTACGATATCCTGAGCGCGCAGCGCTTTGACGGATCTTATTGCGATCGTGTTCGGGAGGATAAATCGAATGACGCCGGACCGGGTAACCGAAGTATCGTCGGCGGGCGATAGTTTTGCGGCATCTTCAAGGTACGCAAATTGGTTGACGACGGATTGCGGAACCGGAAGATTCATCTGCCGGGGTTCCCAATGGATCGCCTCGATGCGTCCGATCTGGTCATCGGACATGGCGATGGGCACCTTCATTGCCCCGAACGGCGTGTCATTTTTCAGCTGGGTAACGTACCACGGCGTGTTTGCCAGGCTCAGGCAGACGATGCGGACGTCGCGCCGTATGCCCTCGACATCCTGCAAATACCAGAGAGGAAAAGTGTCGTTGTCTCCATTCGTGAAGAGGATGGCGTCCGGTTCGCACGTCTGGAGAAGGTTGTACGAATAATCCCATGCGACATAGTCTCCGGTGCGGTCTGCGTCTTTGTAATTTGTTCGCAGCATGTTGCCGGGGATGAACACGGCAGCCAGGAGAAGCGCTCCTCCCGCAGTGTATACCCGGGCGTGCTGATTCTTTATAATGTTGTGCAAAAACTCGACAAGCCCCAACACTCCCATGCCGATCCAGATGGAAAAAACAAAAAACGAACCGACGTAAAAATAATCACGCTCCCGCGGCTGCGGCTCCTGCATGTTGAAATAAACGTCGAGAACGATTCCCATGATCGCAAAGAAGGCGAGAAAGACGAACCACATCTTCCGGTCCTTGCGGAAATGATAGAAACAACCGATACATCCGAACAAAAGGGGAATACCGTACAGCTGCTTCCAGTTCACCCCTGCATCCTGCCAGCCGCCTTCGATTCCCGCATACTGCCAGAGGAAATATCGGAGAAACATATGGTTGACCTGGTACCGCCAGAAGAAATCGCCGTCGCTCGAATATTTCGTGTACATCTCCTGATTCTGCGGCTCCGTGCCGTACCGGCGCTTCACTAACGGCGCATCACCGTATTGGTCCCGATTCAGGTAGGACTCTAGCCGGGTGAACGTGCTCGGATCGTTCTCGTTCATCGGCAGATGCTCGTTCGCGCGGACCATCACCAGTGTGTACGTGGAGTATCCGAATACGATAAAGAGTCCGGACATCAACGCTGTGTTCATTAATTTTTTCTGATGCAGGTGTGAATAGTAGACGCCGTAAAGAGCGGCCGCGATGATTGCATACAGCAATACTCCGATGATCAAGCTCTTGTATTCCTCTCCGCCAATCGTTACGGACCCGTTCAGCAAACCGGGAAACCACTTCACGATGCCGGGGTATACAATGCCGAAGATGAGTAGCGCCGCGGCGCCGAACTTTATGAAGCCGATCATCGTAAATTCATACCTGCGAAAATAGAAAATCAGCATGAACGGAATGACGACGAGAAGGGAAAGCAGGTGGACGCCGACCGACAGTCCGACAAGGTACGCAATAAGCAAAATATATTTTTCGTTCCCCGGTTCATTCGCCCGTTCGTTCCATTTGAGTGAAAGGTATGTTATCATGCCGACAAAAAGCATGCTCATTCCGTACACCTCGGCCTCTTCTGCGTTGAACCAGAATGTCGGGCTGAAGGTCAACGAGAGCGCGCCGATGGCAGCCGAGCCGTACAAGGCGAATTTGTCATATGCGGCAGACGGTTTTTCCTTCCATAAAAGGATGAGCTTAACGATGGAGAGATAAAGAAATGAGGCTGTGAATGCGCTCGCGAACGGCGAGACGAGATGAACGCGAACAGCGGCGTCGTGCGCCGTTGGAAACATCGCGAATACTCTTGCAATGATAAGGAACAGCGGTGAGCCCGGAGGATGCGGTACCTGCAGCAGGTAGGCGGCGGCGATGAACTCACCGACATCCCAAAAAACAACGGTGTCGGCAAGCGTTTTGATGTAGACGACGAGCGACACGAAAAAAACAAATCCTGCGACTAGCCGGTTAAGCTTCTTGTGTTCCATTACTTCCTCGCAAAACTGGGTCGAGCGGCGGAGAAAACAGGCTCAATATAGTTTGAATGTGTTCTAATTGCAATTGAAAGTTCGGCAATAGGCCTAGCGTATCCACGAAGTTCACGAGGGGCGCAAAGAAAGCGTCTTACCGTAGGTCATGGCATGACGAATTTACTATAAATGGTTGGCTTTCTCACCCGGCTACAGCAGCGATTCAGCGATCGAATCGCAAACCATAAAACCCTTGCGTGTGAGCGTGATGCGGCGGTCTTTGACATGCAGCAGAGCTTCATCCGAGAAAAGTTTCAGCTTGTCGCCACGGACGGAAAGCATATCGACGCCATACAGCTGCTGAAGCGTTGTCACACTTAATTCCCCGGTGCGCAAGCCGAGAAAGACAGCTTCACTGAACATCGTATCCCTGTCGACAATCTCTGAACCCGCAACGGGAACAGCGTCCTTATTGATGGCATCGCAGTAGTGCGCTATGCTTCTTGCATTCCACCAGCGGCGCCCGCCTGTCGCATGCTCTTTCCAGAATGAATGCGCCGATGGCCCGAATCCGAGGTAGTTGGAGTGATTCCAATAATTTTTGTTATGACGGCTTTCAAAGCCGGGACTTGCAAAATTAGAGACCTCGTACTGGCTGAAACCGTTTTCCGCCATTGTTGAAAGCGTTGTTTCGTACATCGCGGTATCTTTTTCCTCCGGCAGCGGCTTGACCGTCCCGTTCTGTACCATTGAAAAAAGCGGCGTATGTTCTTCAACGATCAGGCTGTAGGCGGATATATGTTTTGGCCGTAATGCGATCGCCTTTCGGAGATTTTCTTTCCAGCGTTCAAGCGTCTGCTTCGGGAGGGAAAAGATCAGGTCGACGCTTACGTTCTCAAACCCTGCGAGGTATGCGTTCTCGACGCATGCGGTTGCTTCCTCCGCGGTGTGAATGCGGCTCAGAAATTTCAACTCGTCCTCGTGGAATGATTGGATGCCGATGCTGAGACGGTTGATGCCGATCGACCGGTACCCGCGAAGTTTTTCCGCATCGACTGTCCCCGGGTTTGTTTCGACAGTTATTTCAGCGCCGGGATCTATTTTGTAATGTTTATGAAGTGCGTTGAGGATTCTTTCCAGTGTAGATGGGGGAAGGAGGGAAGGCGTTCCACCTCCGAAGAAAATCGTTTCGAACGATTCGCGGTGAGAATACTGGCCGGCGTACATCGCGATCTCTTTCTCCAACGACTTGAGAAAGATGTCCATTGAATTCATATTCTCGATGGAATAGAAATCGCAGTACACGCATTTCTTCTCGCAATACGGTATGTGGAGGTACAGGCTTGCCATAATTACTTTTTAAGTTCGGAAAAATGCCGAAGGACTTATTAATTTATGCCGCCTGCAGTTCAAGCCGTAGAAGTGTCTGATACCTGGACGTCAACGCAAAAAATGCGAGCCATCATCCTTCGATGCGTTCGCTTCGCTCACTTACTCAGGATGAGCAAATGGTCTGTTCACCCTGAGCAAGTCCCCCAAAGGGGGGACGCGTCGAAGGGCAATAGCTAAGACCTTTTTGAAATGGCATCCAAAAAATTTTCTCATCGTATCAGCGTTCCGATGCGCGACCAGCGGATCGCGGAAAACTTATTGAAAAAGCTTCCCATGGAAACCGAAGCATCCCACGACCAATACACGAACATCGCTTTCCCGACGATGTTATCTTCCGGGACGAAGCCCCAGTATCTGCTGTCGAGGCTGTTGTCGCGGTTGTCTCCCATCGCAAAGAAATAGTTCCTCTCGACAACGTACTGAGTTTCTGTAACGCCGTCGATCGCAGCAGTTCCATTTCTGTCGACGCTAACCCTGTGCCCCTCCCGTTCGATGAACGTCTGCCACTGGTCGATCGAACCGCCGGAAATATCCAGCACCATTCCTTTGAACGGGACGATGATCGGTCCGTAATAATCAGGGTTGAACGGGCTCCCTTTCGGAAAAATCATACCCACTGATTCCCGCGGAAGGAAGTCGCTTGGCGGAGTGCGCGGCGACTGGGCGGGAGCGAGGAATTCTCTATTGTTGACGAAAACTGTTTTGTTTTGAATAAGAAGGGTGTCGCCGGGAAGCGCCATACAGCGCTTGATGAAATTGACTATCCGTATCGGCTTCGCTTCGTCCCTGTCGCCGGGATATTCGAACACGATCACGTCGCCGCGGCGCGGCCGCATCAGCGCCGGCAGGCGGAGGTGCGGGATCTCAGAGTACGTGAAGGGAAAATATTTGGGAGTCTCGGCGCCGTAAATGAATTTATTGACAAAAAGAAAATCGCCGATCCGGAGCGTGTTCTCCATCGACGCGCTCGGAATGCGAAAGGCTTCGACGACGAACGTTTTCAGGAAGAACGCGACGATAAGGGTGGCGGCGATCGTCGCAGCGTAATCGTTAAGCCGCCGGCGGGGCGGATTCCCGGTCTTGTTCTGCTCCTCGTTGACTTCCACATTTTCCTGCACAAGATTTTACCGGATTAACGTTCCCAGTCTGTTCAGCCGCACAGACATAAGTTTCTCAAAAATGTTGAAGATGGAAACGTCGGTATCCCACGACCAATACACGATCATCGGCGTGCCGACGATGTTCTCTTCGGGAACAAAGCCCCAGAACCTGCTGTCGAGACTGTTGTCTCGGTTGTCTCCCATCCCGAAAAGATAATTCTTTTCCACGACGTACGTGCTGTTCTGTTTTCCGTCGATGAGAACGTTTCCCTGCCTGTCGAGTGTTGCCTTGTGTCCGTCGCGCTGAATGAATGTGTCCCACATGACGAGATTGTTGGACGTAAGAGGGATCTTCATTCCTTTAAATGGAATGACGATCGGGCCGTAGTTGTCCTCGTTGAACGGCGCCGTCGGCGGAAATATTCTTTCATCGGCGTACTGCGGGGGAAGCATGCGCGGCGAGTTGAATTTCATATTGCGCGGGATCGGTGCGCGCTGCCCGTTGACGTAGACGACGCGGTTGATCACCTGCAGCGTGTCGCCGGAGATTGCCATGCACCGCTTCAGATAATACGTAAACGCATCGGGATGCACTTCTTCGCGGTATCCGGGAAATTCAAAAACGATCACATCCCCGCGGTGAACCGAGGTGAACGCCGGGAGCCTGAACCAGGGGAGCCGCACGTCGGAAAATGGAATGTTGCGCGGTGAACATCCTCCATAGATGAATTTATTCACCATCAGAAAATCGCCGGTCATGACCTCGTTCTCCATCGACCCTGTCGGCACCATGAACGACGCGATGACAAAATTGTTCAGCAGTAAAAACCCTATGATGACGATGCCCGCTTCGCGGAAAAAATCCTGGACTTTTTTCGAGAACGGAACGGGTGTCTCAACTTTCTTTTCTTCTTGTTTGGCCATGGTGTTTCACGGGTGATTGGTTATTGGAAGTTGCGCCGTTAATTCAATGTCTCAGCGCAGGAATTGAGATTTTTGGAGGCTGGAGGCAGTAAACAGGGAAGAACATACAGTTGTATTCTGCCTCCAGTCTCCTGTCTCCAGCCTCACATCTGTCGGCGGGCCTATTCGTCCATCGACAACACCGCGAGAAACGCTTCCTGCGGAAGTTCCACGCGTCCCACTTGTTTCATACGTTTTTTCCCCTCTTTTTGTTTCTCGAGGAGCTTTCTTTTCCGGGTGATGTCGCCGCCGTAGCATTTTGCAAGGACGTTTTTCCGCATGGCTGCGACGGTTGTCCGCGCGATCACCTTGCTGCCGATCGCCGCCTGAATCACCACTTCAAACATTTGACGGGGTATCAGCTCTTTTAGTTTACTGCACAGCTTTCTTCCCATGTCGTACGACTTGTCGCGGTGGACGATCGTTGACAACGCGTCGACCGGCTCTGTGTTCAGCAAGATGTCCAGCTTCACAAGGTCCGATTCGCGGTAATCGAGATAATCGTAATCGAGCGACGCGTACCCGCGCGTGAGCGATTTCAATTTGTCGTAAAAATCAAAAATGATTTCAGAGAGGGGAAATTCGTACGTAATATCGGCGCGGGTTGGGTCCAGGTAGTTCGTGTTCTTGTAGATGCCGCGCCGATCCATGCACAGCTTCATGATATTGCCGATGTACTCCGTGGGCGTGATGATCTGCGCCTTGATGTACGGCTCTTCCATCTTTTCAACGCTCCCGATCGGCGGCATTTCGGCGGGATTGTTGACCGTGACGACTTCCTTGTTCGTCTTTGTCACGCGGTACTCGACGTTCGGGACGGTGGTGATGAGATTTTGATTGTACTCCCGTTCCAGCCTCTCCTGGATGATCTCCATATGGAGCAATCCGAGAAACCCGGCGCGAAAGCCGAATCCGAGTGCGGTCGATGATTCGGGCTGAAAGATCAGCGAGGCATCGTTCATCCGCAGCTTATCGAGCGAGTCGCGCAGCTCCGCAAAATCGTCCGCGTTCGTCGGATACAATCCACTGAAGACCATCGGCTTCACTTCTTTGTATCCCGGCAGCGGCTGAGAAGCACCGTTGACAACGGTCGTAATGGTGTCGCCGACTTTTGTTTCGTGGACGTCTTTCAATCCGGCGATAAGGTATCCCACGTCGCCGGCGGTGAGAATGCCCGTCCGTTTCCGTTTCATTTCGAGGATGCCCACCTCTTCAGCTTCGGCTGTCGTTCCGTTGTAGAAGAACTTAATCTTGTCTTTTTCTCTCAACGTTCCTTCGACAACGCGGATGTAGGCGATGGAACCGCGGTACGAATCGAAGAGAGAATCAAAAATGAGCGCGCGCAGCGGCTGTGTTGCTTCCGATTTCGGAGGACGGATGCGTTTGACGACGGCTTCAAGGATCTCCTCGATGCCGAGCTTCGTCTTCGCGCTCGCCATGAGAATTTCCTCTTCCTTGCACCCGATGAGGCTGACGATCTCGTGCTTCACTGTTTCGATCATCGTCTGCGCAGAGGGGAGATCGACTTTGTTGATGACGGGAATGATCTCCAACCCGGCATCGATCGCGAGGTAAAGATTGCTGATGGTCTGCGCTTCGACACCCTGCGATGCATCGACAACCAGGATTGCCCCTTCGCAAGCGGCGAGCGACCGGGAAACCTCGTACGTGAAATCGACGTGCCCGGGTGTGTCGATCAGATTCAGCGTGTAGTGCTCGCCGTCTTTCGCCGTATACTGCATTTGAATAGCATGCAGCTTGATCGTGATGCCCCGTTCCTGCTCCAGGTCCATGTCGTCCAGCACCTGGTTGACGACGAGGTCGCGCTGCGTGATCGTGCCGGTCAATTCCAGGAGCCGGTCTGCGAGCGTGGATTTGCCGTGGTCGATATGCGCAATGATGCAGAAATTTCTAAGCTGGTTCATTAAGTCGGATATTCGGTCAGTTGCCGGGGTCGGGTCGTTTAATTGTCTACGTTTGGGCGCTCAATGACCCAGAAGATTGGGCCTTCACTCTTTTAGATGTCTTGGCGTTCAATTGAACGCCAAGACAAACAGACGCCTGACCCACACGTCTAGACCATGGCAATATGCTCATTTGTTTAAACTAAAATGCCCTTCGACGATGTCGCGGGCAATTTTTCTTTATTAAGATACGGTTTTAACGAGGGAAGTGCAAGAAGCTGTCCGTTGCCGGGACGTTCAATTGAACGTCCCGGCCTGTCTCAAGAATCAGATTGCATTCTGATTCTTTCTATCATTCAGCCACTTCGCAGGATTATTGAAAATATATCGGCGAACAGCTGCCAATCCCTCGTCGTCGCGGATGATGCGTTCATAGTAATTCCTCTGCCATTGAAATTCATAGATTCCATTCTCGCGGCAAATTGTAGTCACAGCTGCCTTATATGTTCTTATGATGACAGCCAATGTTTTCTTTTTGGGAGAAATGATTGAAAAGTAATTGTCTTTTCTTGTCTGTGGAGGAGTATTTAAAATTGGGAGAGTATAGATAGGAGCCTTTGTGGCGCTAGAAATGAAAGCCCTTGTGGCGGCGTTCAATTGAACGCCGCCACCATTGCCTTCTCTTTCATTCAATTGAACGCCGCCACCATTGCCTTC
>CAYTOA010000020.1:0-2061 GCA_964439265.1 uncultured Chitinophagaceae bacterium | reverse complement strand
ATTCAATTGAACGCCGCCTCTTGAGTCCTTATCTTCATCTAATTGCTCGCCGCCATCATTGCTTTCATTCTTGTCCCTCTTTATTTCTTCTCTTCCTTCCTCCAAAACAACAACGATCCCGTGCATATGGTCCGGCATGATGACAAATTCATCCACTGCCGTATTCGGAAAATGGTTCGGGATCTCTTCCCAGCATCGATGCGCTATTTTGCCCGCTTCGCTCAATTGCACCCCGTTCTCATTCACCGATCCGAACAAATGCGCGCGGTGCTGTAGGACGGCAGTGATAAAATATGCGCCGGCGGATGAATAGTCGTATCCCTTTAATCTAATGGAGCGTCGATGATGTACGGCTGGATTGTATTTCACGGCTCCCCCCGGAGTTGCTGGCTTCACTAATGAAGCCAGTGATTGTCGCGGCTTGATTTTAGTTGTGGCGGGTTAATTAATCAAGCCGCCACAACTGTCAATATATCATTTTCGTGCATTTGAAATCAAGATTTCTTACAATAATTGAAACGATGAAGGATTTGCTCATGATGAGAAAGATGCGCCCACTCTTTGCCGCCGTTGTTCCTGCCGCATTCATTTTTTTGCCGGCTGCTGTAACAGCGCAGTCTCTTCCCGCCGATCTCATGCACAACTCTCTTCCGCCTCCAGGAGGGACCGTGCAGAGCAGCGCTGCAGACCTCAATCTCTTCGGAAATTTCGGCAACAACATCCTCGACAGCTTCCGCGGAAACAATCTATACTTCCATTTGTCAGCCGTCGCTGCAACGGCGATCATCCTGGACCAGGGAGTCGACTACGATGTCGAACATTATTTCAACGAGCATCGCGAATACGGACCGTGGGCGAGGCCCGTTGTCTTCACGGGAGAGTATCTTCCGTTCATCGCCGGCGGTTCGCTCTTTGCGTATGCAAAATTGAAGAACGACAGGGAAGTATTGGGAGCGTCGTTTGCGGTGCTGCAGGCGAGCCTGATCGAGTTCATCTACAATTCGGCGCTCAAAGCCGTGACGGGAAGGCCGAACCCCGATTGGCGTCATGTCTCGGATGTGGACAGCCTCAGCAGGACGTTTCGGTTCGGTTTTTTGCGGGGAGGAGTTTTCTGGGGATGGCCCTCCGGCCACACCGCCGCGACGATGGCGGTTGTCTCGGCGCTGACGAGTTATTATCCCGGCAAGACGTGGCTGAAGGTTGTCGGCTACACTCTCGTCGGGTACACGATGTTCGGCGTTTCGGCGAACAACCGGGGCGGGATGCACTGGTTCTCCGACGCGGTCGCGGGTGCGTTGATGTCGTACGCGGTCGGTTCTACGGTTGGAAAATATTATCGAAATGTCTATTCGGGGGAGACGGGAAATGCTTCGCTTCAAACACCGGCCAATCCTGCGATGGGGATCAATCCCAACGGCATTTCGCTGACGTTTATGTTTTGAAATAATTTTGTATCTGTCCCCCCGGCCATCATCCCCGGGCCCTCATATTTTCCGCGCCGTCCATGTTTCGTTGCCGGAGATTTGTGAGAATTGGCTGGAAACGGATCCTACGTTGAACGGCGTCGTCGTGACGCGCCCGATAACATCTCCCGACGGAAAGAATTTCCCCTCAACATCGCCGATCTCGATATGCCACGGGTAAATGTCGCCGTGCAGCGCTCCGCTGTCCGACATGTTCAGCGCGATCGGGTTCCAGAAGAGACGCTCATAACTCACGATGCTGACGTGAACGGAGACTTGTCGTTCCGGCGCCGCCACCATTCTGCCGCTTCCAATCCTATCCACCTTCGAACGTAAGTGTCCGGCTTCCTTGATATGAAGCGAGCGGCAATGCTGGTTTTGCGCAGGACATATGTGCGACGAACAGAAGGCCGAAGTAGAGAAGCGGGAGAATTCACACAAAAAGATTATTTGCAAGGAAATGAGGTTTTGTTAATTTTGTCCATGCTTGCGCGTGGGAATGGCGACCTACAATCACGAAGGAGAAAATAAGAAACGCGAGTCATTAATCCAAGAGGAGTTGCACCGAGAACATTCAATTGAATGCTCAATAGACATT
>CAYTOA010000019.1:51246-70784 GCA_964439265.1 uncultured Chitinophagaceae bacterium | reverse complement strand
GACAATGATCTGTCTGTATTCCTTCGGAACGATACGATCAAGAGTTTTTGAGATACTTCTAGAAGAGAGTCTCTAACATTGAGAAAACGCCCTCACAACAAGACGGCAATCTTGTTGTGAGCTGGTGCACCGAATGCAGGCACTCGACGCCATCGAATGACTTTTATTTTATCACCATCATCTTCTTCGTCATCTGCTGTCCGGCAAATTCAATGCGGGCAAAATATATTCCGCTTGCGAACCGCGAGGCATCGAACACTGCCTGATGGTATTCTCCCGCAGAGGCAACGTCATTAAAGAGCGTGGCAACTTCCTGGCCGATGGTATTGTAGACTTTCAGCGTAGCACGGCCGTCGCTCGGCACCGTGAACTCGATCGTCGTCGTCGGGTTGAACGGGTTCGGATAGTTCTGCAAAAGCGAAAAAGTCCTCGGCGCAAGCCCGACTTCGACCTGAATTTCCTGTGAATACTTGAAGACGCCGTTGTGGTCTATTTGTTTCAGTCGGTACGAGTAGGTGCCCGCCGTTGTAACCTTGTCCGTAAATGCATACGTCCTCGGCGAATTGGAATTTCCCGCGCCGGGGATCGAGCCTACCTCCATCCAAGCCCCGCCTCGCACAGGGAGAGACCGTTCGACGCCGAACTCCGCATTATTGATCTCCGTTGCGGTGGTCCACTGCAATTGCGCAGTTAAGTAGGTTGTCGCTGCGGTGAACGTTGCGAGTTCGATCGGAAGACTTATCGGTGAACCGATCGTCATTCCCTGCGTGTACGGCGCGGAGGCCAGTTGGTCGACCGCTCCGCCGACGATATGGTAACGCATGATATGGTCGGACCCTAGATCGGACCAATACAAGTTTGTTCCTGCATTGTCGAACGCCATCCCCCGGGTATAGCGCGAGAGGTTTCCGGCCACATCCACGATCGGAGCCGGGAGAGTGCCGGCGTAATTTGCCTTCTGTAAGGAATCAACACCAGTATTGATCCAGTAGATCAGGTGGGACGTCTGATCGATCGCAAACGACCATGCCTGAGTAATATTCGCAACGACTGTTTTGACATTGTTGCCGCTGGTATCGCACGACATGATTGCTTTCCACGGAGACGATTCATTCAGCCAGTATAATGTGTGGGTGCTAAAATCCATAGCAAGGAAACCGGGAGAATAGACCGTCGTACTCAGTACATCATGAATATTCGTCCCGTTAATATTCGCCCCGCGGATTTTGTTCGTTCCCGATTCTGTCCAGTAAAGAAAATTTCCATCCGCAACGATCCCGCGGGGTATCCCGCCGCCATGAGAATTCATGTCGATCAATGTCGTGATGGTGTATGAATTGTTGTAATCCACTTTAATCGCTTTTGAAATAGGCTCCGTCCAGTATACTGCCGAGGAGGTTGTTGCAATGCCGTAGGCTCCGTCTAATCCATTTGCAAAATTCTGCTCCGTAAAGGTAGCAAGGTCCGCGCTCCGCAAAGAGGACGTCCCTCCTTCAAGCCAGAAAAGAGACTGTGAATGGAGCGACACAGCTGACAAAAGAACGAGCAAAAACATGCAATGAAATTTTCGATTTTTCATGGTTCGATCCTCGCCCTTAATCTTGTGAAGGAAAAATTCCGCCCAACGAAATTATGTAATTGATCGCAAGGAACGGCGGCATATTTTCGTGCGGCTGTGAACTGCCGGTGTTGTTCATTCCCGTGACATTCATTCCTTCCGTTTCTCCCGAGGCAAACTGCGGCACTCCTTCAAGGTTAGCCGCGATGTAGTTCCCGGCGGGGGTCTTCGTCGTCCCGACCTGAGAGCTCACCTGGAATGCATGGTTGTGTGCCGGAATCTGATTCGTCGTTAATGTAACCGTTTCTTCTCCCCCTCTCTCTCCAATAATTCTATTCGACAATCCCGGGCCCTGTCCGGCACCGATAGGGATGCGTCCCTGAAGATCGGGGAGAGCAAACGTGCTTTCTCCGTCTCCCCCGAACGTTGTGCCGATGAGATCGAAGAGAACTTCGTTCTCGGCTATAGGCAGCAGTGAGCCGTCGCATGCCGCCCAGCCGTTATCCTGCAAATTACTATAGACATTGCCGGGGAAAAGCTTAATCTCGCCGATATATTGGTCGCTTCCATTCAGATAAACTCCTTCGAGTGCAATACAAACGTTGAAGACTTGATACGGAGGCATGTTATTATGCGCCTGGCCTCCTCCTGATGCCGACAGAGTATTTGCCCCGAGCGTCGACTCGCCCGCTGCGCCGAACACGAGATCGTTTTCAGCATTGGATGCGTACACAAGACCTGTCGGATTATTGCTCGTTCCGTCACCGCCATTCGCCTGGAGCGAATGGTGATGAGAAGGCAGCTCGGTTTGAAGGAGGGTGACGCCGGCGCTTCCGCCGGATTCTCCTATAGTGCGGAGTGAAAGGCCGTTACCCTGTCCGGCGCCAAGCGGGACTCGCGCTTGCAAATTGGGCAATGCAAAATTTGAAGTCCCATTGCCGCCGTAGTACGTGCCGATCAGCGAAAAGAGTGCGCTATTTTGAACGATCGAAAGAAGCTGCCCATTGCATAAAGCCCAACCGGTCGGAGCAAATCCATACGGGGTGATCATCAATTCAGCCAGCATCGGTTCCGCATCCAGCGTTGCATTGATGGATTTTGGCTTGACAGTTTTTGTCCCCGCAGAAACATCCGTCATACCGGAAAGCAACGTACCGCCGGCAATGCCGGCAACGATTTTCTTAAAGAATGTGCGGCGTGGAGGTTCTTGTATCATCACATTCGTTGTATCATTTTTCATGAGTCTGCCTTTCTTCAAAATTGTTTGCCTCGCGCGGCAACAAAAGTTTTTTAGGACCATCAACCGCGGCTCGGGAAGACACCTCCCAATGCAATGATATAATTGAGGACGAGATAGGGCGGCATGTTATCGTGCGCCTGGCTTCCGCCGGCAATTGAAACTGCATCCGCCTCCATCGTTTGGTTAGTCGATGAAGCGTATTGTCGGACTCCTTCGGAGCTGACCGCCGGAACATTATTGAGCGGAGCATTCGACGTTCCGGCGCTGTTCGTCGCTTTCACCGAATGTGTATGGGAGGGGATCTCGTTCAGAATGAGCGTGTGAGTTTCTTCGCCTGATGTCTGGCCAAGAAAGTTATCTGTCCCTACGTGAACAGGCATGCGTCCGCGGAGGTCGGGGAGATTAAAAGTTCTAATTCCATCGCCGCCGTACGTCGTGCCTAGGAGAGCAAAGAGAGCAGCGTATTGCTGGATTGCCAAAGTTTGGCCCCAACACAAAGCCCAACCGGTCGGAGCATAATTTATAGGCCACGGAATGATCTGCCCGAGCAACGGCTGTTCGCTTGTTACCTCCTTCGTCCCGAAAGGTTTAACTTTTTTCCCTTGACCGATTCCTTTCCCCAGCGCAAACACTTTATGAAAGCTAAGAGCTGCTGCCGCCAGCAGCGCCCCCTTCGCAAATCGCGAAAGAATATTTCGCCGCGGAACAATTTCGGCCGCAACGGAAGTATCGTCGAGATGATCCATCGCTCCTCCTTTATTATAGAAATGAGAATGTTGACTGTCTTTTTGTGGCTTGACGAGACCCGACATGAATCAGTAAAATGCTAACTCTTTGGAAATTGAATTAAAAGGAGAGTAACAATACTTCGAACAACTCGCTCCGGCGCGATTGCTGCCCCTAACGCTCCCGAATTCCATCACTTAGATTTTGCCTTCCGGTTAGTGAACTCCCTGAAGAGGAGAACCGCATACCGTGTGGCAATTGAACATAGAATCGCCTTCGCAAACAATCATTCTCGATGTTCTGATGCGTTACTATGAAATACTGCTTCGCCTGACATCGTCAAATAGAAGAGGATGAACAGGCATTCTAAAGTTACTGAGTGATAAATGGCAAACGATTCGCTTGTTCGGCAAGGTAGGTCTCGGCCGATAAGCTGTTGGAAAGATACTATGTACCAAAACAAAATGCAAACCTTAAGGACAATTCGCTAAACTATTGTCCCGCGATGACATATATCTAACAGATCCCGAACCCAACAGCTGTGATCCGCGGCAACATTGGACATTCGAACTCGAAAAAAAGTCGGACACTTTTCGGTGCCCGACTTTTGATTGCCTACGGATTCCCGCCTCCGTGCTAGATCCGTGAACTCCGGGATGTCACTATTTGACAAACAGCAGTTTCTTCACCATCGCCTGCCCCTTGAACTGGAGCCGCGAGAAGTAGACGCCGCTCGCCAGTCTCGAGGCATCGAAGATGGCCTGCTGTAGGAATCCCGCTTTCAAATCCCCATCCACCAGGGTCGCTACTTCGCGCCCGACGATGTCATAGATCTTCAGTGTGACTCTTCCGTCTTCGGGAAGCGTGAACTCGATCGTCGTAGAAGGATTGAACGGGTTCGGATAGTTCTGGCTTAGCGAGAAAACTCTCGGCACGGCTCCCACTTCTACCTGGACATTTGTGGAGTATCGGAACGCACCGTTTCGGTCGATCTGCCTCAGGCGATAGGAATATGAACCCGACGCGACGTTTCGGTCTGTGAACGTATATGATTTGGGCGAGTTGCTTGTCCCAGCTCCCGGAACGGAACCAACCGCCGCCCATTGCTGAACTGCTGCTGGTGTCGGCACGGTTTGGCCGGAAGCCGACGCCGGAGCTGCAACTGCCGGCGCTCTCTCGATCTCGAATGTCGCGCTGTTGACCTCAGTTGCCGTCTTCCACGATAACGTTGCATTCGACCTGTCCGACGTTGCACTGAATGCGGCGAGTTCAACAGGCAGCGCTGCATTCGTACCAAGCATAAACTGACCAAGCGACGCGACGCCGTTGAACGTTATGCTCGTTGCGGTCATGCTCGATCCCGTGGCTGCCTGAGTCCAGCTCCCGTCATCGTTGCTGTTGCGATGAAATAACTGGAAATGAGACGCCGGTATCGAATCATTGGCGGTAAACGTCGCCGGCACCGTGAATGTCAGATTTGCCGCAAATGTTCCGGGAGTTCCAAACGGCGTCACGATCCAGTATCTGTCGCTGAGCATTGTTAACGGACTGGACGGCAGCGAATCTGGCGAAACGGTGATCGAAGTTGAAACGAGGTCGGTCGCATTGTCGAAAGCATCTGTCGTCGTTAACGACACCGTTCCGAGCGATGCTGCCCCGGAGGTAAAGCTTTGCAATTCCGTCGTTGTCGCCAGACCGATTGGCGCGGTCGATAGTACCCACGACGGCGAACTGACAAGCGTACCGTTGTTGCTTCCAAACGCGTCTGCGGTCGTGGAACCTGAACCCTCGTTCAGTTCCCACACCGAAACAAGCCCGGTGAGTGATGAGGGCGACGTGTGGTGCATGTCGTCGCGGATTTGAACGTTCGTACGCGGGGTGTTCCATATTCGCACTTCTTCGATCTTTCCGTTAAAGGCTCCGGTCAGCCCGGCACCTCCGCCTATCTGTGCGGAATATCCTGAGTTGCCGTAATACGCATTATAGTTGCCATAACCGTATTGCTGAGCGGCATGGATATTCACGCCATCAAGATAAACTGTCATGGAACCGATATTGTATTGTGCTCCGCTAAATACGAGTGCCACATGATGCCATTGATTATCATTCACATAGACTCCTGTATACCAGGTTCCATCGTACCCAAAATCTGCCAATTGCCAGTCGTAGGTAACCAACTGATCATCTTTCATGAGCAATCCATATTGATATACCTTCAAGACAACTCCGCGGTATCCGCTGTTGCCGCCGGGAGTTTTGATCCACGCTTCAACCGTTCCATTAGTCATTTGCAGCGAACCGGGATTGCCGAGGTCAACGTACGATGCACTCCCGTCAAAGCTGAGTGCGTTTCCGGGGGTCGGGGCAAATGGAGATGGTATTGTAACGGAATCCGCCGGGGCAGCCGTTGTGAGATAATTCTCTCCGCCGCCGCTTCCGTTGAATTCAAAGATTTTTACATAATACGTTTGGCCGATGCTGGCGCCGGTTATGATCACCGAATCTTTCGCTCCGGCACTTCCCGATGTGATCGCGACAACGTAATTGCTGCTGCTGACCTGGGAACCGCTGCCGTAATTTGCGTTGGCGGTGTAGGAACTGCCGTCCGCAGGGTTTGTATTAACAGCCGACGATAGTTTGATGAGCACAATTCGATTTGTGCCGTTGCCGTTCGTCCATTTTAATTTAAATGAATTCTGCGTGGTATCGGAAATGCAGGGAGCGCTTGCCTGAATCGTCGGTTCGGTGAAGAGACCGTTGCCGCTCACTTTTATCGTATCCGGTGAACTCGGTTCATCGCTGACAAAAATGATGTTGCCGCTCTTCGCGCCGGTTGTTGTTGGCTTGAACCTGATGTAATAGGTTGCGCTATTCCCTGCGGCGATCGTCGTATCCCCCTGGCAGAGGACGAACGAAGCACTGGTCGAAGTCACCGAAAATATATTCAACGGCGCCCCGGAGTTATTCGTGATCGTCGCGCTGTCCTTTTTCGTCGTGTTCACGACGATACCGCCGAACAAAATGTTGGATATTGAAGCGCTGAATGCCGGGTCGGGAGCGGTCGCCTGTGAAAGCGCGAACTCCGAGAATCCTGTAAATCCTGTCCGATGACCAACGGGAGCAGAATTTGACCCGGTCCCGGGGAGCGTGTTTCCCGCCAAAGCCCACGGAGAACTTGAGTTCGTTCTCTTCACGACGTGGACTTTTTTATAGTTGGCAATTCCATTAAAATTCGTCCCGGTAAGATCGAGGGAATACGTTCCGCCGCTCAATCCATCAGCCGCATTGATCGCCCAGTATCCAGAACTCGAGGTGCTGTCCATTGTTGAAAGCCCTTCGGTCAGCGGAAAGCCGTTGTTCCCCGGAGCGCTCGTCGAGAAACTTCCAGTGAGCGTACCACCGGAAGCAGGAGCGCCGGTAAATCCGACGTTCGCGCCGTAATAGTTAGAACTTCTTCCGAGTGGAAAAAGGATTGTGGATGCCGTATCGGCTGCGATCCACCGTTTCAACAAACCGTCGTAATAGCCGGATGTGCGCGACACATATCCGGCATGAGACGCGCTGATTCCAACGGTGAGCGTGTTTCCACCGCTTCCGAGGACTCCCCCTTTCAACGCGAGCGTATCTGTTACATTGAGATCGCCGGAAAGCGTTAACGAAGCCGTTCCTGAAAGTGTAAGATTGCTCAGAGAGCTAAAAGGAATGGAATACGCCGCGCTTCCTTCCAGCGTCAGCTTGCTGAATGTGTTCCCCGCGGGGACGCTGAACGATCCTGTAGTATTGAGCGTCATGTCCGTAGCGGTCATGTTCGCGACCGGAATGCCGCTGTCGTTTCTGAATTTCACGGTGCCCGCATTTCCGGTGAGATGTGAGACGCCCGTATTGTTTTGAACGTCGAAGGTGAAGACACCGTTTCCGTTAAGCGTTAAGGTGTCGCAGGTAATCCCGTTCGTTTGTGAAACCGATCCTCCGGTGCAAATCGCTAAATTGTTCGCACCGGTGCTGACTGCGCCGCTAAGATTAATGTTGCTTGTTGAACCGCGCAGCTTGGTGTTGGCATTGAACGTGTAACCTCCGACAGTCATGGTTCCTGTTCCGTTGCTGCGGCCAAAAGTAATGCTCGTGAACCCGCTTTGAATCGACCCAAGCCTATTTAAATTAAGGTTAAAGGTTCCGCTCCCTCCTGCAATCCCAATGCTCATCGTACTGTCGTACGGCTGCAATGTTAAAGACCCGGTTCCCTGTAGGTTGCAGCCGTCGATCGCGATAGCATCGTTCCCCGACGCCGTCCCGGCCGTGATAATAGTCGGCCCTGAATGCGTAAATCCCGATGCTCCTCCCATATTGATATTTGTGTAGTTCGAGTTTATTCCCGGAGCAGTGCCCGCTCCTACTGCCGTGATCGAGACCGAATCCATCGCGGTAATGTACGATGGGGAGCTGTACGTATAAATACCGCTATAGTTTGCGCTGCCCCCTGCGAGCGCAGTCACAAAGACTTTTCCGCTGTCTGACTCGATGTACTGGTTGCCCCCTCCCCAATCAAATCCATAGCCCGGATTTCCGCCTTGTGCTTTAATATCAATTCTGCCTGTCCCCGAAGAGTAGATAGCCGAAGGGTTTTGCATTAATATTCCAGAGTTGCTGTTGCCCGTTCCATCTCCTCCTCCTGTCGCATTGATCGTGATATTTCCGTCGGCTGTTACTATGCGGCTGTCGTAACCGTTTCCTAGCCAGACCCCGTAATTACTATTTCCCGAAGATCCTGCGGTCGCGTTGATTTTGATATTTCCGGAGCCGGTCGCGACGATCCTGGAGCCAAAAGAAAACTGCATTCCGGTTCCGTTTCCTGAGCCAGTCCGGTTCGCATTAAGAATGATGTCTCCTCCCGATCGGATCGCTGTGAGCGTCCCTTGCATGAAAATACCGGTGCCTCCGTTGACTGCCGTTCCGGTCGCACAAATAGTCCCGGAGGTTGAGAAAAATCCCGCGATAGCAGAACTGGGATAACTGTATATACGGATACCATCGTTTCCACCGGATGTTCCCGCGCCGCCTGTACTCGTTACTGTGATCTTCCCCGAGTTGGTTTGCACTGTTCCATTGGAGATGTACATGCCGTAGTTGGATTGTGTGCCGCTCCCTCCAGCCGCGTTGATCGTCACAGAAGCAATTCCTGTTGCCGTAATATTTGACGTATTCATGGCCATGCCATAGACCTGGCTCGCACCGGGAGCAGATCCGGCAGTAGCGGTGATGGAAATATTTCCGTCTACTGTTTGTATCGAAGAAGTGCCGTTGTTCCCATCGCCGACGGTTACTCCATATGGATCGTTGTAGCCCACTGAACCTCCGGTACCGTTTATCGTGATCGTTCCGCTTCCTGTGGAGATAATTTGAGAACCGCCGTACATGGAAAAACCGGGATATCCGTATCCATTATTGGCATCGCTTCCTGCATAACCAGTTATCGAAATTGCGCCGGTTGCGGTTTGAATAGTAGGAGAGCCGCCCGATGTTGACATTACAACTCCGCGCCCCGTGGACCCAAAGTTACTGGAACTATTCGCTCCAGTGCCCACGATGGTAATGTTGCCGCTCGTCGTTTGGAGAACGCAGCTTCCGTAGAGTTCGACTCCGTCGTATCCGCTGGTGCCTCCAGCTTGACTTCGCAAGCTGATGAGCCCGGAACCTGCGTACAGTTTTGTGGAGTAAATCGTCATAGGTTGAAAGTATTGAAACCCGCCCACAGCTGTGTTGTAGGGGTCGGACCCGGCGCCGATAACAATATCGCCGTTGTTGCTTACGGCATACAAACTTGCCGTGTTCCCAACGTAAAAGTATCCGTCGTTTTGTGAATTGTCTGCATCGGTATCGAAAATGATGTTGAGCTTTCCGCTTGTGGAAACGATCGTGTCGTTGGCGGCAAACTGTATGGAGGCGTTAGAGTGAAACGTCAACGTCGCATCGCTTCCCGAAGTCTTGTAAATTGCGATCCCAGCGGAGTCAACGATATACGCTGATGAGAATCCGCTGGCAATGGTCACGGACGTGCCGGCATTTAACCGGCTGACGATCTCACTCGCATTGAGTTTTGCTGAGGCATATGACGACTGCGTCCACACGTCGGGGTTCCCGCCGGACCACGACCCGCCGCTGCTGGCTGCATTCCCGATGGTGATATTTTGTGCCTGGGTTTCAACAACAGTGACGAACACTGCAATCAGCACGAAGAACATATTCTTCGCGAAAGAGGTGGCAAAGTCCTTCATACGTCATCCTTTAATAAGTGAGTGATGGTGAGGTTGTTAGGCTTTTGAGAAAAGAAAATTTTATTGTTCATCTGCCTGCGGACAAAGATGGTATTTTATCTTCAGGAAATATGAATCAGCTTCTTTAACTCGAACAGATTTTCCTTCAACACAAAATTGCACGCACCCGCCCGGCGCGCTGCATTGCGGAACGAATCGGAGCCATGATTAGTCACGATGATAACCTTCGCGTTCCGGTCATAGCCATGGATCTTCTCGGTTGCCGTCAGCCCGTCCATCGACGACATCTGAATATCCATCAGGACGAAGTCCGGGTGAAATTTCTTGAACGATTCGACGGCTTCGTTGCCGTTCGCGCACTCGATCACGTCGTCTTGAGTATCGCAGGCGTTGATCCTGACCATTTCGCGCATCGCTGCGCTGTCATCAGCAATAAGTATCTTCATTTCGTTGGTACGGCAATCACAAATGGGGGAAAAATTCTGAGGATTATTTAATAAGGAAAGGAGAAGAAAGGAATACGTATCGATGCGTATTTATCTACGTACTAGTACGTAAACATGGTCTAGTAACTTCTGAAAGGGGCAGATTTCGTTTGGGTAAGAGTCCTGGATGGAAAGCCTCGTCATGTCATCCTGAATCTCGTCGATTGTCAGACGGGGTGAAGGATCCATGACACTGAAAGCTCGTAGATTATAGAGCAATGACGACATAGATTCTTCACTTCGTCCCGCTTTCGCGGGACTCGTTCAGGATGGCATTGATGAGGCGGTGTGGTGGAGAATGTTGAAGTTGCCAACAACCATATGTCACCCTGAGCGGAGCGAAGGGTCTATGACACTGATGCTCTGGAAATCAACGATGCTGCAATGTCATAGATTCTCCCGAAGGTCGCGAAGCGATCCCTTCGGGAGGGGTCTACAGAATCGCCTTATGTTCCAGCGCGAACCGCAGCAATGCATTGGTGCCGCTGATCTCCAATTTTGAGCAGATGTTGGACCGGTGTGTGTCGACCGTACGAGGGCTGATGAAAAACTCTTCCGCGATCTCTTTTGTCGATTTGCTGTTGGCGATCAACCGAAGGATCTTCCGTTCCGTCTGAGTCAGAAGCGAAAGTCCGAGTTTGTCTTCCGTCCCTTGCGATGCTTTCCCGCTTCGATTCACCAACAGGCTCGATAGCGCAGGGCTGATATAGTACTTTCCTCTGGCGACGGAGGTTAGCGCCTCCACGATTTCCGTCGACACGCTGTCTTTCAAGACATATCCGAACGCTCCGAAATCCATCGCTCTATTAAAAATCGTCTCTTTATCATACATCGTCATAATGATGATGTTGGTCGAAATCTTCCTTTTGTGCACCGCTTCTGCAACTTCCAGACCTGTCATTTTCGGCATATCGATGTCCAGTACGGCGGCAAACGGTCTATGTTCTTCGATGAACTGCAGCGCTTGTTCACCATTGCCCGCCTCGCCGATCACGGTAAAAGATCCATCCTCTTCAATGACTCTTCGGAGTCCTTTGCGAACAATGGGATGATCGTCTGAAAGAAGAACAGTTGCTTTATCGGACATGATGTCTCTCCATTGGATTGTGGATGGGAACAGAAATTGTGAGGGTGGTCCCCTTGGTCTCCGCCGAATCAATCTTCAGAGAGCCTTTCAAAATTTGCACGCGCTCGGCGATCCCGGCCAATCCCAGCCCCGTGAAGGTGTCGGGGGCGGAGGCGTCAAAACCCCTGCCGTTGTCATGAATTCGAAAATGCACCGCATGTCCGTGCTTCTTGATCTCAACATCCATCGCCGTTGCACCGGAGTGTTTCAGTATATTATTTATTCCTTCCTGAAGGATGCGGACCACATTTATCTCATCTTCTTTTGAGATCAGCCCGTCGATCATCTCGATCTCGCCATGGACATTGAAGGCATCCAATTCTCTGACGTCGTGCAATATGCTGCGGAGCGTTTCAGATATTCCGAGACGGTCAAGTTCCGGCGGGCGGAGATTATGTGATATCTCCCGGACGTGCTTGATCATTTTTGTAGCGGTGGAGGAGATATGGTCCAGCTGCTCGCGGCTTGCGTCATCGATCTTTTCGCTCTTCAGTCCGATCAGTGCCCGGTTCTTGACGATCAGCAACTCCTGACCGAGCGAATCGTGCAGCTCCTGAGCGATGCGCGAACGTTCTTGTTCCTGTCCCTGTATTAGCATATGAGAGATATGCTCCTGCCGATGTGTTTCCCTTTTCAAGCTCTTCACTCTTCTATAATAAACGATCGGTCCCGCAGAGAAGAAAGCGATGACAAGGATGGTACGAAACCACCATGTCATCCAGAAGGGGGGCAATACTGTGATGGCGAGAGATGCTCCCTGCTCATTCCAAATTCCGTCTCCGTTTGCTGCCTTAACGCGAAAAACATAATTTCCGGGACTGATATTCGTAAACGTGGCCTGACGTGAAGATCCGATGTTGATCCAGCTTTTGTCCAATCCCTCGAGCATGTACATATATTTGTTCTTTTTCTGCGCCGAATACTCCAGCGCAGAGAACTGGAACGAGATCATATTCTGGTCGTACCGAAGAACAATATGTTTCGTTTCCGTGATCGGCTCAGCAAGAGGGGAATTCGTTTCCTGGAATGACACCGGAGCATTGAACAGCTTGAAATCGGTGATGACGACGCGAGGGGGAACATCATTGTCTTCGATCGTTTCGGGGCGAAAAACGTTGTATCCATAGATCCCTCCAAAATACATCGTCCCGTCTTGAGCCTTGTAATACTCGTTCCGGTTGAACTCGTCGCTTTGAAGCCCGTCTTCGACGTCGTATGATTTCACTTCATCTGTACGGGAGTCGAACTTCATGATGCCGCGGTTCGTGCTCATCCAGAGAAAGTTTTTGCTGTCAGATAAGATCGCGTAAATCACATTGTTGGATAAACCATTCCTTACCGTGAAATTCTGAAGTCTTTCCGTCACGGTGTTAAAACGATCCAGACCGCCGCCATCCGTACCCACCCAGAGGATCGAATCCGGCAGGAATGGGTCGTCCCGGATGGACAGCACATGATTGCTGCTCAACGATGTAGAATCGAGGGGATGATGTTGAAAATAACGGACCGATTTGACAGCCGGATCGTATCGTATCAATCCCAGCGTGGGTGTCCCGACCCAGAATATTCCGTGCATATCCTGAAAGATGCAGGAAATATCTTTATATGAAGACGGATTGAGGTCATGCGCCGAGAGATTTGAATCAGGGTAAAGTCTTACGTATTCAAAGGTGTTATGTTTCTGATCAAGTTCGGACATCCCTCCAACCGTTCCGACCCAAATACTATTCTTGCGGTCTTCAAAAACCCTGCTTGTCGTCCACGACGGACTTTTTTCATATGTCCGCGGATTTGTCGGTATGAGCTCGATGCCTCTCCCCTTCCCGCTGATCCTGAACAATCCTTTCTCAGTCAGAAACCATGTCACCGCAGATTTATCCTGTATCACGGAGTGCAGTGTTCCACCGCGAAGCTTAAAATCTACTTCGTATGGTATCCCTCGTTCGCGAAAATAGTCATTGATACGCTGGGCCTCATCCTGGAATAACTCAGAAAGGAAATTTCCTTCACGTTTGCCGAATCGTTCGGCGCGCGGCCGTATCACTGATACCCCAAGGCCGCTCGTGCCCGCCCACACAACGTCCGATTGGTCCACCCAGAGTGCCCTCGTAAAATGCTCTTTTTTCAGTGCGGTAACGATCTGGCAGCGCAGCGACGCTGCATCGATCTTCACCAATTGAGTGCTGGTTGCAGACCAGAGATTTCCATCATTGTCAAGGCGGATGCGGGCGGGCCAGAAAAGGCGGTTGGAGTCGTTGGCTGCGAATATATTTTTGAACGTCGATCCGTCGAAAATATCGATGCCTTTCCGATGACATATCCAGATGCGTCCGCTGTTGTCTTTCGTGACCGTCGTAAGCTTGTCGAAGTCTCGTGACATCTCGGTACCGATGTTGCGTAGGTACCGTGTCACCGAAAGAGTTTTCCCATCCACTTTCGCTAAACCGGACCCTGTGCTCACCCAGACATTACCGATTGAATCTTCTACGGCATCGAACGTGTAAGGGCTCGGGAGGGTGTTCGCCGAAGACGAATCGGAGCCGATACGTTTGAAGCCTCCTCTCCGGGTGTCAAAACGAATCAAACCGCTTCCCATTAATCCGATCCAGAGAATTCCCCCCGACCCGGGAGAGATAGACGTGATATGATCCGCCTTCATTCCTGCAGCTGGGACGTCCTCGAATGCGAAATGAGTAAATCGTTCAGTGGCCCGGTCGAAACGGTTGAGAACCCCTTCGGCAGTTCCAACCCATAAAACACTGAGACTGTCTTCGTACAATGCCGTGACATTGTTGCCGGAGAGAGAGGCCGTGTCCATCGGATCGTTCCGGTATATGACAAAAGAATATCCGTCGTACCTGTTCAATCCTTCTTTCGTACCGAACCACATAAATCCTCGCCGGTCCTGGATGAGATCATAGATAAAATTCTGCGACAGTCCCTGGTCGATCGTCAGTTGTTCGATACTCGACTGGGCATACGAAAAGAGCGGGAGTATGGTCAAAGCGATTACATATCTCATCGTCAGACAATATGAAGGCTATGAACGAAACTGTTTTCCATTCCGTACGACAACGCAAGAACGACCGGAGCATGTTCAACCAGTGAGCATTCGGGCGCAGTGCGAAACGGGCATTGATTTTGCATTTTCTAATGTAATCGGCAAACTTTTTCAGCGAGGGTAAAATTGCCAAAAAAGATTACGACAAGATATGATGTAATGAAATAAAAGGCAAACAACCGGCAACTGTTCTGGTGAGTTGCTTCGCCTAATCGACCCTTCGACGCGTCCCGATAAAAAGCATCGGGACTTGCTCAGGGTGAACATGTTCTGTTCATCCTGAGTAAGTGAGCGGAGCGAACGCATCGTCCACGACCCTACGGGTCGTAGACCCGTGGGGAAGGATCACGTTGCGAGCATTTAAATCAAAATAGCCCACTACTGCACCGTAACAAACTTCTGGAAAGATATTTTGGCTGGAGGCCCCCCCCGGGGGCGAATCGAGCTTCGCTTATCATTTCAGCACTTCCTCTTCCTCGACATACTCTATCGTTTTGAGGATTTTCGCGAAACGTTCCGGCATAACGGCAAACGCATGGTCCCAGCACAGGGTGTTCGAAATGAACCAGTTTGCCAGCGTGTCGCCGTCGTCGTTCGACCAGCGATCCCAATGGCCGTCGCTCGGCCGCTGAATTCTCCACATGAACGCTTTGCCGCATTGGGTGCATTTCGAATGCTTGATCATGGACATAATTATTGCTCCGAAATATTTGATTACCGACGCAGTGCAGCTGCGGACGCCGTCGGCGGCTCAGGAATTATCCTCCGCGCGCAAATGAACGACTTTATCTTGTTGGGATCGAAGACCGGCGAGGCCGGGTCGAGACTGCTTATTTTTACCATGCCCGACGAATGGATGAACATCCTGTTCGACAAATACATTCCCACGTGAAGAATCTCCGCTGGTTTGTTCTCCCCCGCTTTCCGTCCGAAAAATATCAGATCACCCTTGTGCAGATTTTGATATTTTTCTCCCGGAAGAACTTCAATCCCTTGCCAGGCTTGCTGGTAGGCGTCACGGTTGAGTTGTACGCCATTCATCGAATACACGGTTTTCGTAAAGCCGGAACAGTCCATTGCCTTGGTTGACGTTCCTCCCCACAGGTACGGCACTCCGAGAAGCGACCGCGCGGTTCTTTCCACCCCTTCGGCCGTTGGTTCCGTTTTCTTTTTCCACAACTCCAGATCTTCAATACTTCCCGCGGGTACAAAACCTTTCCGGCCGTCGGGCAATTCAACGGAAGTCCATATCCCGGCAGTGCCAATATTCTTTAGAATCGAACCAGCGACAAGATCGCAAACCGGGCCCGAATGAAGTTGGGGATACTGCCGCACCGTTTCGTACGTGGCGAGGACGATCACTTTTCGAGCCGCAAGCCAGGCGTCAGCCTCGCCCTTTGAGCAGCGGACAAATGACTCGCCCTTCATCCACCCGAGGTACTTATCCGGCGTCTGGAGATAATCCCAGCCGTCTCTCTCACGAAGCACCCGAACGACGCTTCCCATCGTCGCTTGCGAAACAAGTTCCGACGACTCGTCGCTCTCGCCCCGCATATTTGCCACGCTCACACTCACGATACCCCAGCTCCGTCCTGCAAGCTTCGGGTCGGGAAGTACCATGATGCTGTCTGTGACTTTCTTGACAAGGGGAGATATCGCTCCAACGACCGCATCTTTCGCGTCCTGGTTGTCCACTTCTCCGAGAAGCGCAAGCCCTTTGTTTGTTCGCGTCATCGTTACATTGAAGACCGCGAGTTTTTTGTCCGGAGCATATTTCGTTTTGACGCGTACGATGATATCCTCGACACGCCGATTCTTCTCGGAGAGGTCCGTGCATCCCGAAAGACTGAGAAGAAAAGACACTAAAATAAAAAAAGAAATAGTTCGTTTCATGATTGTCCGGCTGAACCCGCGATTGGTGTGAAAATAATATACAAAATCAAAGAAAAAAACGCGAGAAGAAAAACGGATGAGTAGTGTCTTAATTTGAATGGACAGATAAGAGGCCTGAGAAATGTCATTCTGACCCTCGACGAGTCGTCTATCTACGATTCTACGAATCATAGATTCGTTGAACGACCCTACGGGTCATAGACCCGTAGGGAGTCGTCGACCGCCGTTTTGTGGCGGGGGAAGAATCTTTCTTACCGCATAGACCCTTCGCTACGCTCAGGGTGACATATCGTTGTAGATGTCTTCATCATTTTCAAACATTCCAACGCCATCAATGTCATTCTGGGAACGTCTTGTGCTACTCATTATTCAAATTAGGACACTACCAATGGATGAGAACAGAAGTAAGGATCCGCGGATCACGGAGTAAATGAAGACCGAAAATATCTGTTCGATATTCCTACGACCGCAAGGACCAGGATCATCAACAGTGTGCTGCAAACGGCGGCACCTCCAATATTAAACAGGCGCAGCTGAGAAAGGATCTCCACCGAAATGGGCTTTGTACTGTACGTGTACAAGAGGATGGACGATACGAATTCTCCCGCCGAATTGATGAACACGAGGAGGGTTCCCGACACAATGGAAGGAATGATGAGCGGGAGAATGATCTTTCGGAATGTCCGGCTTCCCGGCGACCCCAGCGTTTCAGCGGCTTCCTGCATCGAAGGATGAACGGCATCCAGTCCTGCCGCGGTGGATCGATAGAGAAGCGGCAGGTTTCTCACTGCGTACGCTATTGGCATTATCCAAAACGTTCCTATCAACACCGATTGAAATGAGAACAACGATGGCCGGTTGAAGCTCAGGATCAAGCCGACGGCGATCACGGTCCCTGGTATCCCGAAAGGAAGAGAGATAAGAACTTCGAGCAGCCGTTTTCCCCTGAAATTCTTCCTGCTGACGAGATACGCTGCGGTCACGCCGATGACGATCACCATGACAGCAGCCGCGGCGGACATGAGCACGCTGTTGATGAACGGATCAAAGAGATGGGGTTCGACGAATAACCGCCGATAGTTCTCAACTGTAAATGTGGAAGGAAATATCTGAAATGTCCATGAACCTTCTTGTATGAACGACAGGACGACGACCGTCAGCACCGGAAGGGCGAAAAGAACGGCACATGCGAATGTTACGGTAAGTACGACAATTTTCGTCAAACGGGTATGGGCGATCGTTGAACTCCTCGGAGATCCTTTCGATGCGATGTCATGACGGTGAGAGTCCTGCCACATCCTCAGCAAAACAAGAACGCAGACAGAAATGATCGACAACAGAACTGCCAACGCCGCTGCCGAAGCATTGTCGCCGTTCAGCTTCGCGGTATATATTTCGAGCGTCAGGAATCGCGTCGTTCCTCCGAACAGCAGAGGTGCAGAGAACGAGGCCATGCTCGACATGAATGTCATGAGCGAAGCCGCGACGATCGCCGGAGTGAGCATCGGAAGGAGAACTTTTCTCGTCGTATATGCGCGTGTTGCACCAAGGCTTGCCGATGCATCGAGCGCGTTGCCGTCCAGCTGTTTCAAAGCCGACGACACGAAGAGGTAAAAGAACACGTAGAACGAATAGATGTGAACGAGAACGATTCCCGTCCACCCTCCCACCGTAAAAAAAGATGGCGATACGCCCGAGATGGCAGCAAGGATTCGAGAGAGCATTCCGCTTTCGCCTATCAGGAACAAAAAGGAAATGACGCCAACCAACGGAGGAAGCGCGAGCGGGATCAAAACAATTTTCGAGAAGAACGATTTTGCCGGGAAATCGATATACTGAAAGACGTAGGCAATGAATATCCCCACTGCCCCGCTTCCAATCACGCTGAGAATGGATATCGCAACGGAGTTCACCGTGGCTTGAAGCAAAGACGAATGCAGCAGATCCGTGTACGCGCGAGCCCCCTGCGAAAGGCTCTCTTTCAGCAGAGAGTAAAGCGGAAACACGATGTAGCCGCATGCAAGAAAGACAACGACTACGAGCATCGAACCTGAAACGGCGGTGAAGCGTTTCGATGTGCTATCCATGAGCGACCTTCCGCTGAATCGATCCGGCGAACGAAACCGTTGCAAGACCGCCGACCTCGCCCGTGAATCCCTTATCTGAAGACGAGCGGATTGCTTTAATGGTCTGGCCGGCAAAGTCGAGGGTGTATTCCACGCTCGAACCGGAAAATTGCTTGTCGATGATCCTTCCTTGCGCCTTTCCAGGAATTGCGGATAGCACAATTTCTTCGGGCAGGACGGCAAGTTCTTCGACCGCAGAAACCGCAGAGACTTCGAAGTACTCGCTGCATACCGCCGGCGAAAAGAGATTTGCGTGTCCGATGAACGCCGCAGTAAAGGCATTCTTCGGATGAAAATATAGTTCATCGGGCGTGCCGATTTGACGAACCGCTCCTCGGTCCATCACTGCGATGCGGTCTGACAACGCGAGGGCTTCTCCCTGGTCATGCGTAACGTAGATCGTCGTTATGCCGACTTCGCGCTGGAGGCGCTTGATCTCGGCCCGAGTTTCGAGCCGCAAAGCATAGTCGAGGTTCGAAAGCGGCTCGTCGAACAGAAGCACACCCGGTTCTACCACCACAGCCCGCGCAACGGCAACGCGCTGCTGTTCGCCTCCGCTCAAGAGCGGCACCGGCGTCTTCTCCTTTTCCGACAAATGGACCTTCGCAAGAATGCGCTGGACTTTTGCCCGTATCTCATTCCTGGGCATCTTTTTTACCTCGAGGCCGTACGCCACGTTTTCGTACACCGACATATGCGGAAAGAGCGCGTAATTTTGAAACACGATCCCGATGTTCCTCTTTTGAGGAGGATAGGAAGAAATGTCGACGTTATCAACGATGATTGTTCCGGTGGAGGGGGCCTCAAGTCCCGCGATCAGTCGAAGCAGAGTGGTTTTGCCGCAGCCGCTCGGACCGAGGAGTGAAAAGAATTCTCCTTCGTGAATTTCGAGTTCGATTGGCGCAAGAGCCCGGACTTCGCCGAAAGTTTTCGAGAGGTTGTGGAGATGAAGGGAAGACAAGAGAGCAATTAAGAATTATGAATTAAGAATTAGGAATAAAGAGCAAGGTGATGTTCAATGTTAGTTGTTTACTATTTACTGTTCACTGTT
>CAYTOA010000019.1:33101-51146 GCA_964439265.1 uncultured Chitinophagaceae bacterium | reverse complement strand
TTTACTGTTCACTGTTCACTGTTTACTATTTACTGTTCACTGTTCACTGTTAATTGCTTCCCCCGCGGCCTTTGATCTCCTCGTCCCACTTCCTCATCCACTCCGATTCATGAAGGGAGATCATTTCCCAGTCGACATGCATCGGGGTGAATATCGTCGAAGTGATCCACGAAGGAAGTTTCTCTTTTGGAATGCCGGTACGAGCCGGGATGCGGTAAAACTTGTTGGCTTCGATGATAAGACTTTCTTCGCTTGTGACATACTCATAGAATTTCTGCGCCAATGCCGCATGTTTTGCTCCGGAGACGATCGCGATACCGTCCGTCAGCAAGACAGTTCCGCTCGTAGGAACATTATAGTCAAACGGATAGTTGTTCAATTTTGCCTGTAACACAATATCGGGCATATCCCAAACCGACACCGCAGCCTCTTCACGTGCAAGCTTCAAGTACATCTGCGTCGGGTCGGACGTGTATGCTTTCGTATTGGCATCCAGGCGACGGAGCCACTCGAATCCATTGTCCGTCGAGCCGGACTTCGCCACCGACGACGCGATCATTGCAGAAAAAATAACGCGCAGTGTTCCCGAAGCGAGCGGGTAGCGAAGAATGATCTTGTCTTTCCATTGAGGGTCGAGGAGATCATCCCAGTCCTTTGGGGCTTTGTCCTTCGCCACCAAATGCGAATTGAAAACGATCACCTCCGGCGTGATGAACGTTCCGTACCACATGTCGGCGGGACTTCTGAACTCAGGCGCGATGCTGTCTGCCCAGGAAGGACGGTACGGGGAGAGAAGGCCTTCTTTTTCTGCACGCATGAATATTGTCGACGGGGCTCCCCACCAGATATCGGCCTGCGGATTAGACATTTCGGTCCGAATTCTGTCGTATGCTTCCTGAGACCCCATGTCGAGCCATTGGACGTCGACGCCCGGATTCGCCGCTTCAAACTTCTGAGCGAATTCTTCCAGCATGTCTTTTCCGTGCGGCGAATACACGACCAGGGGGATTTTCGCAGAAGTCGAACAACCGGCTGCTGCAGCAATGAAGACGAGACACGGCAGCATCATGACCCACTCTGCCCTAACGGACTTCCTCATGTTTCTCGTTTTACTTGCTTCCTTCCAATGAGATCATGTTGGCGAACATCCGGAATGCCCCTTTGTTTACTTCTTTCAATTCCCGGTACCAGACGTAGGCAGTGTAGAGGTAGTTTCCTTCCCCGTACTTTGCCAGCAGAAGGCCGGTATCAAGCGGTGATTCGCCCGGGTCCGAGGAGGATACAAGTTTTTCATATTGAGCCGGAACGCTTGCGGGCATGTACAACGACCGTTCCTGCACCCAATCGTCCCAAGCAGTTGAATCGATTGTGTTCGGATAATTGAAAAGTATGTTCCCGGGCTTGAGCACCGCGACAGGCGCCGACTCAACGGTGATACGGCTGCGGGAGATCGCGAACGGATACGGAGCGTATTCCGGTTTCCATTCTTCGATGCGCTGGTACATGACGATGAGCGTGCCGCCGTTCTTCACATACTCGAGAAGCCGGGCATTGTTCTTCACCAGGTCCGGGCGAAAGAGATACGCCCGGATGTCGACGATGATGGCCGTGAAGGCATGCAGATCCCCCGACGTCAATTCGTTTTCACCAAGCAGCCGGTGCGCCACCTTAAGATCACCAAGTGTCTTGCTGAATACGTCGTCGTAACTTTGCACGACACCGATATTCAGGCGAGGAGCAACATTAACTTCGAACTTCTTTACGGTCGCCGTTGCGGTATCGCCGTCGATGAACACCCGTACCGGATATGATCCTTGCGCCAGATTGAGAGGCGGGATAACGCTTACGCTGTCCGTGTAGACACTGTCTTCCCTGCCGATAACGAACTCGGCGTTCAGCGCATCCCAGCCGTTCGGAACGATCACCTGCACCCTCCCTGCTGCCTTATTCGGGAAATAATTTCTTACCGAGAACGGAATTTTCAGGGGCTCATCGGTGATCCGGAATATTTGTGAAGCAAGGGAGATCGTCTGCAGCGGAGCAACATCGCCGAACACGGGGATCGTTTCATTCTCGCGCTTTCCGTCCTTCTCGAATGAGACGCTCACGGTGATGAGCGGCAAGGTTTGATACGTCTCGTAGAGATGGCGAACCCTGGGGTACGTAAAGCGAGCGTCTCTTGCGACTGTGATTTCGTATATTTCTTTTCCCTTGTCGTCCAGCCTGCGGCTCGTCCAGCCTTCTGGAAGGATGCACGTCGCAACGAGATTCGTAATCGGCGTGATCTGCTTTATTTCCAGCGTGAATTTTTGATTTCGAACAACGATCGAATCCGACAGCGTAACCCCGAGTACCCGTTTCGCCGGAACCAGGGGAAGCTTTGTTTCATCCGGTGTGTGCAGACCGCCGAGAAAATCATTCCGCACATTCGCAAACGGCCCGCTCGACCTGACAAGCACGTACCGCGTTGAATCGAAGAACCGTCCAAACCTTCCGCTCGCGATGACCTTGTCCATCCCCTGCGTCCGATGTTGCGCGAGCGCCTCCATCGCCAGCTGCACCGCCGTCTTGCCGATCAACAGCGTATCCGTGGAGACGGCATTAACGACATCCGCCTTCAGCAGTGAATCCCGCTGAAAAAATATCCTCATGAACAATTTTTTCGGCTGGAACAAACTCACGCCGGGTTCATTCAACTGCTCGGGATGGTAGGTTGGATCGGCCGCGAGCGAAAACGCCTGAAGAGCCGCGATCCCTACCGCCTGATGGTTGCCGTGGCCGGAAACGCTGTCATGGTTCGTGAAAAGGACTTCCGGCTTTAATTTGCGGATAATGTACACTAGCCGTGCGATCGTATTATCTTTGCCCCAGAAGTCGAATGTCTCTTTGGCGGTCTTCGAAAAACCGAAATCGGGGAAATTGAGAAAATAGACATCAGACCCGATAATGTGCGCCGCACGTTCTGTCTCTGCAGTCCGCAGAACGCCAAGGTCAGCGTACAACTCCGGTCCGATTTCGTTCTGCCCCCCTTCGCCGCGGGTAAAGCAAACGGAGTACACTTTGACGCCGTATTTATACCTGTAGTATGCAAGCGTCGAACCGTCTTCGTCGTCGGGGTGGGCCGAAAGATTCATGATGGACGGAACATGCTGGGAGTATGCCGCCGTCGTCAGAATACACGCAAAAACGAGATTGAGGAGAAACCTATTCATATCGTAAAGGTAAAAGGGTTTCAGAGATGATTTTTGATCAATATATTTAATCAATTTGCGATGAACAATCAACATTGATCAATCAACATTGGTCAATCAACAATCATCAGTCAACAATGATCAATGATGGTTGAACAATCAACATTTATCGATAAACGATCAGCAAAAGACACATAATGCGTGAACATCCAGCCTAAAGTTTTTCCCATTTCTCTATTTTTCCTGGAACAACTCTGAAGAGCGGGTGAGGTTTCGGAAATGATAGATATTCGAGAGATTTGAATCGTACGGGGTTTCGCTTTTTCAGCTTCTTTCTGAGATGCTCGAGTTCATACAGGAGTTGACCTCGCGTGACATTTATTTTTATCCGTGGTGATTTTTTCCCCAGCTTGCTTTTGTCGAAGGAATAGTTCCGTTTCGTTGACTCATGAAAGACGGCACGTAAGTACCGGTCAATCGCTTCGACGCTGTTCCGTTGCGCCTTGAACCGCACTAACTGCGGATGTCGTGTGTATCCTTTTGTCGATCCTTGCAGAACTTTTCTTGCCAAAAGACCCTCGCGCCAAAGCGCAACAAGTCCCTTCGCATCGAGGTACCGGGGGTGGAGCGACCACAATCTCATAACCGGACTTTCATCGGAGTTCACTCATCATTGCGGGTCCCAGCGCTGATTGGCCACGGGGGGTGCCGTAGGAGGCATGATCGAAACGAATCCATAGCCGGCCGACCGGTGACAGCTGTTGCAGGCGTCAAGCGTTTCACCGTACGCGGATGCAAATGCCGCGCTCGTTTTCGCAACAATCGCCTGGCGCATCAAGGGGATCTGAGTCTGCTGGAGGCTTTGAAGGACGCCGGAGATATCCAGGCCGTTTTTGAACACATGGAGCGCTCTCGCCCCGTCCATCGTTTCGCTCATTTCATCCAATTCATACGAAGCGAGGTCCCAATTCGATGCGTTGACTGCGAACCATATTTTAGCCGCGTGCAGTTGGATCGTCGTCATGTATTCTCCCAGTCCGGGCACCTGCTGCCTGAGCTGATCGAGCTGCTGCTGCATATATTTGAGTGAATCCTGAAGAGAAGCGACAATGGTTTTCAGATCCTGAGGCTGTGCGCCGTCTCCCGCGGAGGCGGTTCTTGAAGAAAGAACAACTGCGACAAGAAGCGAAAACGATATCGCTGCGCCAACAAGTTTCCTTGTATCCATACCATCCTCTCCCTTACATTAGTCCTGCTATGAGAAAAAGCCATCCGACAATTGCTGCTCCAACAACAATCCAGGCTGCATGAAGATTCCAAATCATGATCGCTGATGCCGCAACGATAAAAATGGTCCACGAACCGGGGCTCACGAGTGCCGAGCTGCCGAGCATCACGCTGACCGACAGCATCAATCCGAGCGAGGCGGCGTTGACGCCGTCCAGGAAGCCGGCGATCGCCGTCGATTTCCGCAGTCTCGGGACGAACGGGCTGATGATGAGAACATAGATGAACGACGGGAGAAAAATGCCGACCGTTGAAACTGCCGCGCCGGGAAATCCAAGAATCAAATACCCAATGAAGGTTGCAGTCGAGAGGACAGGACCCGGCGTAAATTGCCCGACGGCGATCGCGTCAAGAAGCTGCGCCTGCGTCAGCCAATGCCTCGCATCGACGAGTCCGCCTTGAAGGAACGCTGCCAGAACGTAACCGCTTCCGTAAAGAATGGACCCGATCTTTAGAAAGAACAATCCAAGCGCAGAAAGAGTAGGGGTACCTGGCGTTGGCACTGGAACGTTTGATGGAGCAAGGAAAAGAAATGCAGGCACAGCAAACACCAACAACAATGGAATACGATGCTGCATGAACCGATTCCGGTTTCCCCATAGAAGCCCGAGAACGCCCGCGCCGGCAAGGAGCAGTATTGCATCAACTTTTAAAAAACTCAACACGCACACTGCCGCGCCGATGACAAGCATAAAAGGTTTTTTGACGTGCGGTTTGCCGAGCCGTATTATTGCTGAGAGGATTATCGCAATGACCGCCGAACGGATCCCCCACATAAATCCATTGATCTGCGGGAACGAACCGTACAACGAATAGAAATGCGCGAAGAGAAGCGAAATGGCAACTGCAGGGAGGATAAAGCAGATCCCCGCAAGGATAAGTCCCTTCCACCCCGCTCTTACGTAACCGATATGAATCCCCATCTCGGTTGAATTCGGCCCGGGAATCATATTCGTGGCTCCCAGCAAGTCGAGGAAGTATTCGTGCGTGATCCATTTCCGCCGCTTCACGACCTCGTCTTCCATCATCGCTATATGAGCCGCTGGTCCGCCGAAAGAAATTGTACCGAGTCTCAGAAACAGAAACGCGACTTCCCTCAGCGCACTCTTCGTCCGTTGAGGCGCAGCGCCGTTGTCGTCTTTTTGAGCCTGCATGAATTTATCGTTCCAGAACTATGGAGAAATACTCCGTGGTTCTCTGTGCCTTCTCGGTGTCACTCTGTGAAATAAATTCTTGTTACACAGAGTGGCACAGAGAATCACGGAGGTACACAGTGTTGGTCACAGAAGCTTTTGGTCCTTTTCAAGTCGCATCCAATGAAGCAGCCGGTGTGCAACCGGCGCGATCATGACTCCCGCAACAACAAGAAATATCATTCCTGAATAAAGGGCATAGAACGAAGCAAAAAGTTTTCCGGCCGGCGTATGGAGTTCGTTCACCGGGCCCATGCCCCCTAAAATCATGGATGCATTCAGCAGTGCATCTATTAAGGCGAGCCCTTCAGTTATACAGTAACCCGCAATACCGATACCTAATGATACAGCGATGATTGCAGATGCAAAGAGCCAGTGGTAGAACATCCGGCGGAAGAAATGCAACCGGCTTAATAAGGGTTTAGACGTGTGCTCGTACATTTGTTAGTCCGGCGTCCGGGTCTTTGTTAATAAGTTCTAGGTTTTAGGACTTAGGTCTTAGGTTTTAGGTTTTAAGAATCAATGTCATCGTTTCAATTCTTACAAACTGCATACTGTTCACTGTTTACTGTTCACTTTTCACTGCATACTGTTCACTGTTCACTATCCACTGATCTCATACTACCTCATCTTCACCAGCTTCTGCGTGGCCGCAACCTGCTGCCCGTTGCCGCTGATAACTACTCTGTAGAAATAGACGCCGTTGGCGATTTCGTCCCCGTCCTTGTCCCTGCCGTTCCAATAGAGATTGTCGCTCGAGTTTTCGTACCCGTTGATGCCGATGTGTACCTTTGAGGAAAAATCAAGATCCTGGATCAGACGCCCGGCGACGGTGTAAATTTTTATATGCACGCTTTGCGGGTTGTCGGTCCCGGCGAGAATGAACGTAAATGTCGTTCCTCCGCCGAACGGGTTTGGAATATTGTAGACATTGGAGAGCTGCAGCGTGTTCGTCACATTGACCGACAGCAGTGTCGTATCCGAAGAATTACCTGCGGCGTCTTTTGCAAAATATCGTACGTTATGCGGACCTTCTGTCAGCTGCGGAGTCCAACGAACCTGGGCGATAAGCGGTGCAGATCCTGCTGCAAACTGAATCGCACCGTTCCCCGTATAAAACACCGGATTGCCGTCCAGCTCGATATAGACGTTTGAAGTATCCGCCTGCGAGATGGATGCTCCGTTTGGATCGCGAATCTGAAAAACTACCAAGGGTACGGCGCGAACATAATCGCCGTTCAACACATGTATATTGTCGAAGGTGACGTCAACGGTTGGACTGAGCGTATCGGCGACAACCGTGTACGGGATGACAGCGGAGTTATTTGATTTGTAATATTCAGTGATTGCATTATTGGGGTCGGCCTGGAATGTGAAATTGAATTTCCCGCGTCTTCCACGGCTGTCGTACTGCACCTGGATGCGGGCAGAGTCCTGCGCGCTGATCACCGGCACGACGGCGCTTTTCAGCGTTCGATTAGGACCGCTGTCATCGGTCAGGATGGAGATCAATACGCTGTCCGCCGGCGAGGAGCCGACATTATAGACGCTCGCTCCGACATTGATGAGCTCCCCTTCCTGCACTGTCGATCTATCCAGCGATGCTGTGTTTTGCGAGAGCACCAGTTCGGGAGGAAGTTGTGCGTTGATGCTCCAGTTCGTGATCGACGGAGATGCCAGCGACGAGTTCGCTGCAAGATTGAATATCAACCGTGCGCTGGGATACCGGATCGCAGAGATATTCTGAAGGTTCACAGATGACGAGTCGTACGAAGAAAAGAGTGTATCGGAGAGGCCGTTGTTTCGAATGCCCAGCATCGTCACAGACAAACGCGTACCGGCTGGAACAACTCTGCTCAGAGAAAGTTGGTTCCATCGACTGACCGGGCCGATCGGAGGAGTTGCTATGCTTCCCGACTGCTCGATTTGGACGATCGTAGTATCGAGAATCACTTTTCCGGTGGTCGTGGGATGCCAGGCTTCCTGAACACTACCGGGCGCTGCACCTTTCCTTCCGATAATGGCCCATGAGTCTCTATACTTCACCGAATCGATGTAGACGCTCCCTATAGCATGGTATGCATTCCTTACGGCCGTCGTCATGTTGTTGAAACCTTCGTCGACAATAACCGCCACCACCATAGCACCGTTCGAAATAGATGCAAGAAATTGAACGATAGAATCGGCTAGGGCAGGTTTAGCGTACAGATCAAAACTCCTTTGTTTAATGATAGTGTCGGCGCTCGGGTCGAAAACAACAATAGAATGACCGGTCGTGAATGTATTCGGCAATTTGTTTACTCCGTTGACCTCAACCGTGCCGAAGTCTCCGTCTAAATAGCCGCCGGAGATCGCCTGGATAGTGATGGAGGTGTTTTCAATCTTCGAACCGGCACCCTGAGAAAAAAGAGAATGATAAAATGCGTTTCCCTGCCATCCAACCGAATCCACCTGGCCTATAACTTTCACCGGATCGGCTCCCTGATAAAATGTTCCGGTCGACCAGTTGCCCGCATTCGTCTGGAATTTCGCCCGCCAATAATATCTTTTCGAGCTCCGCAGAGACCCTAGGGAAAATGAAGTAGAGACAACACCCATCGGGAGATTCGACGTCAGCGGTTTTACCGCCGTGGAATAATCGCTAAGCGTATCAATCTCCAAAGTCACAAGTTTGGTCGGATCGAAAATTTGAGTGGTTGGGTTCAACAGAATAAGATTAGAAACCGACGCAACAGACATGGGTTGCGGTTGAACAATTTTAAAATCTGTGGAAGAAACAAAAAAAGCCTTCGTTGCTGAATTATCGCTTTTCGTTGACTCTGTTATCTTGTTTGCAGGGTCGATCGTAACTGTAATATCATGTTCATCGGCCTTTTTGCCTATGGACATATATATCGTCAATGTATCATAGACGAGAGGGAAAGGTCTCCGCAAAAGCCACGATTGAATCACCTGGGAATGATACAGATGCTGAATTTGAACATCCACGCTGTCGCCGGGGACCGACCCATAATTCGTATAGACAATATTCACCGCTACGCTATCTTGTGCGTCGGTCAAAACTGCTGAAGGAGAGGAAATGAGGTTTTCCTGGATCGCCAGGTTGGGGACAAACGGAATTCTCAGATCAACGGTCGGATCGCCAATCAATGTATTGTTATACAGCATGATCTGATTCACCGTGCCCCCCCCGGATTGAGATATCTCCCTGATCTTCGCCGTCAAATGGGCGACTCCTACGCGAACGATAGAATCTTTGAGCATTGCCGAAAAGAAGATCGGCGGAAGCGAGGTGGCGATGCTTTCAAAGCCTAATGAAGAGTTGCCGATATACCCGATGGCGCTTGCCGCCGGCCCGACAATGAAAAGTTCACTGAACGATTGAACCTGAGGTTCAGCAAACTTTCCGGTGGAGCAGCCCATATCCGTGATCAACGGGTAGCGGCCCCGGGAATTTTTTAACTGAAGAGGGTCGCCGATACTGTTATCCCACGTTTGAGTACCGCTGTGGCCGATGTATGAAATGAAAATTCCGCCTGTCGATATGGCATCTGAAACCTGCTGCGGGGTATAGGGGCCAAAATTGGATTGGGGGTTCGCTGTCTTATAGAAATCTGTAATGATGCCGCCGATGGGCGCCGGTGCTGCCACCGAATACGCCACTTCGTCGTTCACCGATTTCAAGAGATCAATTTGCCCTGGAACCGTAGGGTCACCGCCGGAGAAGAATAAATAATGCTTGTTCCAATCGTCATTTGGAGTTGTGATAGTAGAGTTATAGAATGAAAGATATTGGGTGAGATCCCCGACATTGTCAACCGGAATCCGACCCACGTACATCTGAGGTAGATTCGTAACCGTGTCAAGAAGAGCATAGGCCACGTCGCTGACCGGATATCCTACTGAAGGAACATAGTTGATCGCGGTGAGGCTGTTGTAATAGAACTTATAGTCGTAACTTGCATCACCAAGCAGGACAAGATATGACGGGACCGGTCTAGTCCATTGGAACGACGACTGGACAAATGCCTGAACCGCTTCAGCAGTCGGATAGCCGAACCCGAATTCATCGAAGATGTCGCTGACATTAAATAGTCGCCCGGTCAAATGTTTCGATGCTGCCACACTCTGAACGTATTGAACTGCTTCAGGGTAAAATTTTGAGTGGGTGACGGCGATGTAATCGGTCTGGCGATTGTTAAACCTTAGCCCGGCGAAACTCTTTATCGCCGTAAAGACAGGGGTGCATACGTTCGTCTGCGCCATGATGATGTACTGTTCATGCGAACCCACGGTATCACAGAACATGACGGTGTACGGCGCCGAAGCGGAGAGCTTATAATGCAGTATTCTCTCAGCCGTCGGTTTTATTCTATAGAGAAGAAAATTCGGCGATTGCAGGCCGGAAATTTGAATGGTACGAAAATGTCTGTCGGTAAGAGTCCTGAAATCAAAAAGGAGCGTATCCCCGATCACTTTGAGCTGCCGCGGATATTCGATCTCAAACCAATCGTAAATAATGTTATTGGTCGTCGCAGTTGTCGGGTACGAGTATAGCACGACGGAATTATATCTGGAAGATTTTAGAGAGTCTGCCAGCACACGCCCCTTCAAGACACTCTGGTCTCCTAGGTTAAGAGTTACAGTGTTCAAATCAACCCCGTTGTTCATCCGAATTGCAATTTTATGTGCAGCCGTACTAACATCGGCTCCCCAACTGGCGATCTTTGCATAGAGGGTCACGCTATCTGCTTTTGTGACAATATTGGTGGGGATAAAATACTTCGTTACAGTGCCTAAACCGCTCAGAAAACCCCATGGCCACAGGTCAAAATAGTTCCAGCGATAGTCTTGTGAAGAATATTCGTCCGTCGCAGAAGTCTGCAAACCGGGAGTTGAGGCTTGCGGTCCCTGCAATTCCATATGGATAAAAGCCGTGTATGTCTTCAGCGTGTCGGAAGTTACTGTGTTGGCCGGATTTGTCGTTAGGCGAATACCATTCTTCGTCCCCCAGGTCAGCCAAAGGACGGTTGAATCGGTGTAGCGGTTAAGATACTCGTTATATTCTTGTGATAGCGCAGTCGTTATGATCCGCTGCTTTCCTGTATAGTTTCGCAATGCAGGAAATTCGAGATAATCGCCGGGGTTGAAAACTCCATCGCTGTCGCCGGACACAAAAATCGGAATTTCCATTCCGCGGTCAAAGACCTGAAATGTCCTTGGGTCTACGTCGGCAATTGCAGGGTATATCGAATCCAACTCCGTTTGAGTTATCCGGTAGATACCATCAGTTGGAATAGCCATCTTGACGTACTTCGACGACGTGTTGAACCACCCCCCCGTCGTATCGTTGATGACCGACGCCTGGTATTGCACAGCATCATCAAAATTCACAATCATCTCCCGAAGAATACGATCAAAATGGGGGTCACGCATTTTGGCTTGCACACGAGGAGGATTGGTTTTTGTTGTCACCATGGTGAGCTGCAGGTCGATGGATTGCGCGATGGAAGAAGCGTGAGTCGACGGATTATTATAGAATGGAGAGACTTCGATCCGCGCCACGTAATAACCCCGGTACCAGCCGTAGCCGACAACGGTAACGCCGGGAGCAGACGGCAATTCCTCCGACGGAATTTGTTCAAGCGTTTCCTTAATGGTCGCTGTATCGTGTCCCGACGGGAGACGCTGCACACGATAAATACTCTTCAAAGAAGTCTGAACGGCAGTAAAACCTGTTACGCTCGGTCTGATTTCCTGAGACGGTGAAAGGGCATAATACAAAACTCTCTGAGAAAGTACGGCAGGCTTCGTGCCAAAGTTCTGCGGCTCCAGCGACAGCTTTAACTTCACTGTAGTGAGGTTTTGTGAAATGACCTGCATCGATCCCCAGGAATACCTCTTCACAGTTTGTGCGGCTGGAAAGAGGAATCCCGATTGAAGGAAGACACTTAATAGCATTAGCGCTGAAATTCGCGCGTTCTTTCTCATAACTGTCGAGCCTTTTGAAGGAAAATATAGAAAATAAACCTCGGGATTCCGAGAAAATACCTCTTCCACAAACGCCGCGGTTCCTGGACAAATCTGAACAGCCATTCGAGGTGGAATTTACGCAGCGCTTTCGGAGCCCTTATTCTTTTCCCCGAGATAAATCCGATGCCTCCGCCAACTGTCATTATCACGGGCACGTGAAGTTCATGAGAATATTTCCACAGCCACGCGTCCTGTTTAGGAGTTCCCATCCCGATCATAAGAATATCGGCCCCGCTTGCATTGATTTCAGCGAGCACCGCTTTGTCGGCGAGGTCAACGAAGCCGTGATGAGTACCGGCAACGATAAGACCGGGAAGCCCGGCACCAAGCTTTCGCTTCAATGCCTCTAGTGTCGGATCGGCATCACCAAAGAAAAATATCCGCCAATTGCCGAGGTTAGCTTTTTCCAGCAATAGTTCATAAAGGTCAGTCCCGTTGAAGATACTTTTGAATCCTCCTTCCTTTCCGTACAGGAATCTTCCGGCGATATACATTCCGTATCCGTCAGGCAATACCGCATCATACCTTCGATAAAGGTCAAGGATGGCGGGATTGTTCCGCCCGATCACCGCCTGGAAGAAATGCGAGTACCCAATCGCCAATCTCGTTCTTGCACGGACGGATCCGTCTATCCGTTCGAGGACCTCGTTGTCGATGGATGTACTATATGAAATTCCCAGAATGTCTATTGTTTCAGAGAGCATCGGTGCGATTTGCACAATGAGATTTGTACACGTCCATCGTTTGCTTTATGAATCTATCGTAAGTAAACGTCTGGAGGAACTTTTCTTTCGCATAGTTTCCCAGCTTTTCTACTTTTGCAGGATCCTGCAACAAATCCTGTATTGCATCGCCAAGCTTTTGAGGATTGTTCGGGGGAACGAGAATCCCGGTTTCTCCAGGAATGACAAATTCAGAGACTCCCCCGACATCTGTCGCTATGTGCGGCTTGCCGATGCTTGCGGCTTCTATCAAAACGTACGGCAATCCTTCCCGCTTGGATGACAACACCATGAAATCGGCAACATTGAACAATGCCTCCACATCGAACGTACCGGCAAGGAACATCAAATGATTTTGCACTCCCTCCTTGGAGGCTAATTCCTCTAACATTGTTTTTTGTTTCCCGTCACCGAGAACTACAAACATGACGTTTTCAACGAACCCTCTTCTCTTGAGGATGCCAACGGCGCGCAACAAAGTGGCTCTATCCTTCGACTCAATCAGTTGACCTGCACTTGCGACGATCTGCCTTCCTTGTGGAATTTTCAAATCAATGAGTACACGGAGTCTTTCATCTTTACCAAATTCCCTGAACGGCAAGATTCCTGAATATATTTGAGCGACGGTCCCCGGGGCTTTTCCAAAATCCCTGATGAGCATTTCTTCTGCCGCCCTACTGCAAGCAATCGTCATGTCTCCGAAAACCGAGAATCGCTTCAACGAACTAAACGCGTTGTGACAAGTCGATACATGTGGGAGCGACATCCTCCGGGCAAGGACCCTCCCTAAAACATCAGTGTACCGTTTATGGGAGTGGATCAAATCAACCTGCTCCCGGCGGATAATGGAGAGAAGAATTCTGTAGGAATCAACGAACCCGAGCAAGCGCTTGCGTCCGCTTTTAGGCAAATAGAGCGGAAGATTTACGAACTGTATGTCCTTGCGCAACCTGCCTCGAAACGGTCCGTCATTGGCGGCAACGATCGGCATTATGCCTTTATCGACCAGTCCGTTAGCCAGGTCGACCACGTGGCGGGCAACGCCTCCGGGGCCCATTTCATCTGTTAATAAAAGTATGTTAGAGATCTGTTTCAATAGTTGAGTTTCGAGGAAACGAAATGGATTGCTTGCGGCGGAAATGCTGCTCATTTTGCCGGATCGCCATTAGCATGCAAAGTTGAATCGGAAAATCTGTTTTGAAAATCCTTAAATGGAGCCAATACAAATCGTCCGTCTTGATAAAAAATTACTTGTGCCCGTTCTCCTGATACAGGATAGATCTTGATACTGCGCGCTATGCCACGACGTAGGCTCGAAAATAACATAGGGCGCTGGATGATGCCGAAATTCTGAATGGGCTCCATTGATTGGAATTTCCTTGATGTTTTTGGAACAAAGCCAGAGAGGGAGTCACAGCTCTCTAGACAGAGAGTGTCAGAGGTTAAGCGAATTTTATATGGGTTATGCCAATTCGTCAACATGCTTCCCTCGAATGTCCCGAGAACTACAATTGATGGAGCCCGTTGGGGATTGGAAATCGATGCACGGTTTGGGGAATACCTCACGGGCATGGAGGATTCCACCCATGCCTGCCCGATCCTGCCGATCTGAGCCACGACAAGCAGAGTGTCGGCGGCAGTATGATCTGCTGAAACAGCTTGTTCCGCAGACCTCTCAAGAATTCCAATTGTCCTATACTTTGCCACCAGAATACAAGAGAAAGCTATAACGGCCGAGAAATAGAGGATAAGACCAATCCGAATGATTCTGCTTCGTTGCCACGTCGTATTAAAAGCCAACCTTCCGGCCGAAATCGCGAACGGGACTATTAGATAAGAAAGTCTTGCTTGAGGAAAAGAGCGGCAATAGATTCCAAGAGAGAGAATTGAAGCAAAGAGCAAGAAAAAGATTTGTTTCCGTATTGTGTTTTCGACCAGCCGAATCGAGATTGTGAAAGCCGTCACCAGACCAACAACTGAAATGACCACAAGAGCGAATAACAATGGATAGGTAAGTGAGATTGATGCGACATCAATTGGATCGAATGGAGCGAAAATAGATAGAGCACCATGAGATAACCATGCGCCTAATCGTTGCAAGCTCATCGGCTCATCAAGGCTTTGATTGCCAACGAAAACGCCAAAAACTGAAATTCGAATGAAGAAGTATATTGTTGTAAGAAACCCAACGAGGGCTATGATGTGCCAAAGATGTTTACGATTAACTTCCTTAGATGATGGGGTTGGTGGAAAAACAAAAAAAACTGCAAGATAGATGAAAAGAAGGAGGGCGGATTCCTTAGACATTATCGCAAAAACAAAACATAGTGCTGCTCCCACCATTGCGTTGATCTTACCATTTCGGGCATACCTGTCTGCAAAAAGAAGAGCACCAAAGGTTCCCGTGAAGCATAAGAGATCAGTCCGTCCTGAGATCCAAAATACATTCAACAATCCTTGAGGCAGAAGGAAGAAGGTTAGTCCCGCAAAGATATCAATCCTTTCAATACCGAGAATCAGTCGAGGAACCAGTCTCGAGCAAAGATAGGCATTGAACAAATGGATCAAGACGTTGAACAGAAAATAGGACCAAGGGTGCCAGCCACTGATCAATAAATTGAACGCCAGACTTAGGCTAACCATTGGACGATAAAGGAATCCTGTCGTCGTGCCGCTGAAGTCATTGAATATCGGGAAAGGTTTCAGAAGAGCTGCCGAAATCAATTGATAATCATCAGCACAAAAATGGAAGCGCAATAGGAACGGGGCAATTGCAAAGGCAAAGGCAATTATACTCAATGCAATCGTGGTCACGACATATGTTGGATTTTTTGTTTGCAATTCAAGGCGAAAAGAGTCGTGTTTTATCAATGCCAAGGGATATACTTTATCGTCGAATTTGTCAATGCGAGAAAATGAATTTCACATTCTTTGCCGAAACGGGCCTGCAACGGTGCAGTTGCTGCAGTTGAACGATACGTATCTTCCATCGCATTCGTCGGAATGATAAGGATATCCAATTGACGCTAGCCTTGTTCAATGATTTTCAATAACTCTTCCGAACGCAGCTCCCAGGTATTCCGTGCAGCGAAATCGACACGATCTTTTCGTTTTGCATCGCCCTTCTCCTGCAGCGCTTGTTCGACTCGCTCCAGGAATTCGTCGTGGGTGTCGGCCAGTGCGATCAGGTCAGCATAATGTTCCAACTCAGCTGTCTTTGTCGCGACGACGGGGATTCCCAAAGCACTGTACTCGTATAATTTCAAAGGATTAATGACACGCGTGATGCGGTTCTGCAGGAATGGAATGATACCGACATCGAACCTTGATATTAAGTTCGGGAGCGTCCGATAATCTTGATACCCCAGGATGGTGACATTCTTAAAAGCCGCGAGCCGGCGAACGAATGCTTTTTCGGCTGATGAGCGGACGATCAGCGAGCATTGGGGGAATGCTGCCGCGATCTTGATCAGTAATTCTCTATCTGCCCACCTTTTGTCGAGCGCGCCGACGTATCCTATGACACTTCCCCCTTTTCTCGGTGCAGCATTCGTATGAATGAACCATTCTGCTACGGCATTAGGCAAGAAATGCGATATTGCCGAGCCATGCTGCGTACTGAAGAGCTCGGCCATTTCATGCGCGCTAAAACAAATCGTATCCGCATCCTTCATCAAAGCTTGTTCTGCCGTTTTCATTCGCAATAGCGTTCCCGGAGTCCGGCTTGGCATTTCCAGCGCATCACATATATCATAAATAATTTTTTTAGCAGGACAATTCTTCCGGTCGATAAATCCGAACCACCAATACGGAAACATGACCATCACAATCGTCGAATCCCAATCTTGTCCCTTAAACGCTTTCGCGAACCAGCGTCGGAAGATCCAGGCGTCGTACCGCGGGATCCAGCTGCTTCTGAAGAATGTCGGCACCATCGGCGGGATTCGAATTGTCAGATTCTCTACTGAAGATATCTCCGGGCCGACGCGTTCGTCGATGCTTTCTTTACTAAACAATTTTCTCCAGGCAGAGCGAATCGTAGACGCAGCGGACGGCATGCCCTCAACGTATGTTACGTGATACCCCTTCCGCGCCAAAGCATATGCCAGGGCATGCTCTCTTTGGGCCAGCCCTGAAAAACTAGTATTTCCTAAAAAAATAAAAGAATAACGGTGCATGACTCCTCGGGGGTCAATCTTATGGGTGAATCAAAATCTTTGTATAACAACGCAGATATTCTTCGGAAATCTTGTCCGGCGAGTTGCAAACCCGTACCCGCTCCTGAGCTTTTTTCCCAAACTCCCTTGCCTCTGCTTGATGTTCCAGAAGGAAGATCAAACTATTTTCGAGAGCAGAAACATTCTGCGGCTCAATTTTCAATCCATTGACCCCGCTCTCAATAAGATCGTCGCTCCCGGAAACAGCTGTCACAACGCATGCCCTTCCAAAAGCCATCGCTTCCAGTAACGCAATCGACATCCCCTCATACCTCGACGGAAGTACAAAAATATTATGTGAGAGGAGGAGAGAAGCGATGTCCGTGCGAACTCCCAGAAAAGAAACGCGTTGGAAAACTCCCAGTTCATTTGAAAGATCAATGAACTCAGAAAAATCACCCGCGCCAACAATTGTCAGATGCGCATCAGGGATTGTTTCTGAAACTCTCTGCCAGGCATGAAGAAGAATGTCGAGCCCTTTTTGAAGAGGGTCGTTCAACACATTCCCGATGAACAAAACCGCCAAAGGACTATCCATCGATCCCTGATTTTCACGGACTAGGCGAACCGGGTTTTGGATTATGGTGATTTTTTCAGGAGGTACTCCGCGCACGAGTAGATTATTTAGAATAGTTGAGCTCAGTGCAATAAAATTACAATGGTGCAAAAGCATCCGCTTCGTATGATTTCGAAATGGAAAGTCATTCAATAGATCTATTCCATTGATGAACGCTTCACATGCCACAACGGGCTTTCCCAGTATTTTCCCTGCGACGACCGCCGGGTAAGCGAGCACATGAGTCTGAAATACTTGAATCACATCGTATTCATTCCTGTGGCGTACGAGTGCGAAAAAGGAGGATACCGCGAATGAAACAATCGGAAGCTTAAAAAAAATTATCCGGTAGACACCGCGCAATAGCTTAATACGCCAGCGCTTATCCGATTTTGCAATACCAATGACCGCCGTCCCTTTCGATCGAGACATCCTGGCTTTGAACGATGCCACATACTTTTCCGGCAGACTCCGGAGAAAAGAAAGACTCCATATTCGATAGACAGGAATTCCGTTGTCAGAATCAACCGAAGGAAGTGAACGAAGATAACGGTCCGTTACAATAAATGTACTCACACCGCGCCGAACGAATTCTCTTGCGAGAATATTGCATTGTCTCTCCACACCGCCGACGGACGGCGCATAGCGATCAGTGAGCAAAAGAATTCTCATCGAATGACTTTTGCTGTCCATCTGTTGTCTGCTCATCATGGATTGTTATTGTAGAGCATACCTTCTGAGATATTCTTCCGCGACGCTTCTCCAATGAAGCTGGGCAACCGCAGACCGCGCATTGAGTGACAGTTTATTTCGTAATGCACCGTCGGCAATGAGAAGGTCAAGCGT
>CAYTOA010000019.1:0-33001 GCA_964439265.1 uncultured Chitinophagaceae bacterium | reverse complement strand
CATATCACAAAGACCGCCGCCCGGCGCGTGCAGCGTTCAAGAGCGTGCAAGAAAAACTCGAGGCCCTTCTCCGGCCGACCCGGATCGCCGACAAAGACGATCTCAATGTCAGTGCGTTCTTTTTCTTCTCGTTTCCCTATCTCGTAAAAGAGTTCGTCAATTCCGTTTGCAACGATGACAACTTTTCCCTTCGAAATTCTATAGTACTGAGAAGCTAACGAAACAGACCGGTCAGAAAGGAAAAAGAGGAGATCGGCGAATTTTAGAAATAAAAACTCGGCGGCGTGATCCTTCATCACAAGGTTCCATTTCGCATGCGAACCAAGGTTCCTATGTTGATGGAGAACAATGCCGTGTACTGTGTAAGCAACAGAAGCCTTAATGAATGGCTTCAACAACAGGACGAGAACTGCAAATCGTTCGAACGTGATGATATGAATAACGTCAAATCGATTGTTCACGAGTGCAAGCATGAACGGGAAGACTCCGACACGATAGACAGAGAGTGTCCCGGATTTCTTAATGCATTCATTCCCAAAAAGCTTGCTCCAATACCCATACTCTTCCCCCGAGGAAAAATATTCAAAGAAACACACGCGATGACCGAGTGCTGCCATTTCATCCGCTACACGGCGCGCCACTTTATCAGGGCCGCTTAACAATTCGGTCTCGTTATAGCTTCCGACGAGACAGATCTTTCTCATGTCCTTCATTACGATTCATGCCGTCCATGGTCTTTTTAACTTTATCAAAACGCGAATCAAAAACAGAAAAAGAATGTTTCGGGACCCAGCAAGGTAGAGATAATCATCGAACGTTGGGCCGGCGATATTTGAAAAATTGGATTTGGCTTTTTCATGCTCGCACATGAGAGATCTCTCCCGGAGTAACAGCCGGTTGTAATCTGTCGTGATCGCCGCTTGAGTCTCCGACCGGCATCCATACCGGCCGATAAAATATGATCGAATAGCGCTCTGGCATTCGAACATTTTTATTCTTTTCTTCGCGTCCCTTGAATGGATCATCGATTCTTCGATTTCGCGGTAGACGCCCAGAACCTCATCCATGTAATAGAACTTGGTTTCCTGGGAAAATTTCAACCAGAGAACATAATCTCCGATCAGCGAGCCATCCAGAAATTTCTTATCCTCACTGGCGGCAAACCGATCCCACAACTCCTTTCTAAAGAGAACTGTTAAAGCCGGTATAAATCCCCACAACAGCAGTTCTTCAAAAACATGTCCTGATGGCGTTGCTATCCTCAAGGACCTGTTTTTGCTCTTCAAATACTTTTTGTTCTTTTCATAAAAACTATCAACATCGCCGTACACCAATCCATACTCGGGATTCGACTCCAGAAAGTCGACTTGCTTCTGAAGCTTGTACGGGTCCGTCCAATAATCATCGCCGTCGCACACTGCAATATATTTTCCGCGGCATCGCGGCCAGACAAATTCCGGCGAAGGCTTTTTTCCCTGCGAGTATTGGTTCACCGTCTGGTAAATCCCGGTTATCAGTTCGGGGTATTTCTTCTCGTACTCCCTGATAATATCGGCAGTCCGGTCGGCAGAAGCATCGTCATGTACGAATATTTCGATCGGAAAATCTGTCTTCTGCAATAAAAAACCTTCGATCGCATCCTTGATGTAGCTCTCATGGTTATATGCTACGCATGAGACGCTTACCATGATGTTATGCTGAGATCGTTGAGACGTCATTCTTATTTTTCAAATCCTTATTAGCCCCCCCCCTATAAAATGCATAAACCATTAATCCGCTCCTTTAAACAACCCAATCAGTTCTCGATCTGTTAAGATAGAGTTGCTTTTTCTACCCAAGAAATAGTATGCAGAGGCAGAATTGAGTGTGCCAGGTTTGTTGATCAAGTAGGAGTCCAAGTACTTAAAATAGAAGGACGTTAGACGCGCGAAAATAGTAAGTAGTCTTCGAAGCTTTCTTGACGTAGAGAAACTCGTGAGAAAATACTCATACGACCACGCAAGCGCCATTCCTGGCCCGCACACTGCACCACTATCGATTTCTTCAAAATGTCGGAACAATCGCCGATGTCCTAAGTGTGTAAATCGAGTGAAATCGTATCGTCCGCCATGGACTTGTTGCATAAACGGTGTTTCTGCATAAACCAATCCTTTTTCTTTAAGGACTCTATGGGTTTCTTCAACGCAGCGGTATGGGTCGACGACATGCTCAAGTACTGCCTGCACAATGACCGCATCAAAAGACTCGTTTTCAAAAGGAATGTCGTGGGCATCGGAAATTATCGATGTGCGGGAACCCATCGATACATCTGTCTCAACTAGCTGGAATGAGTTATGCACAATCGAATCCATCCCTTCTCCCAGTATGCTGCCACCGATAACTAAAACTTTGGCGGGCTCTGGCCGCTGAGGTAACATGTTGGCGACCTTGATATAGTTTTCTTTTGCTTTGATATTCTTACCGCTTTTTGGAACGAACCGCCATACGACGCTCTTCCAATTCTTTTTTGAGATTGGAAAGTATGTCGCTCGACCGGAAGTAAAATCTTGGATGCTAAACACACTTGATTTTTCGTTGATCAGTATCGGTATTCCGTCAATTATTGGGAAACGAGCTCTGCAGCTGGAATTCCGGCATTCGCATTGTTGAAGCGATAATGTGATCTTAGCGCGGCAAATCGGACAACGCAAAAGTCCTTGAATGGATTGTGATACTCTAAGTTGCGAAAGCAAAAGGGATTCTCCAATTAAGACATCGCTCGCGAACAAACAGCATTTTCACATCTTCATATTGAAACGAAAGTGTGATTCTCTTGGGAGACAGAATATGGAACAATACGAGCTTACTGCTTTAAACCGATTATGGCCCGTGCCTCGGCAGGAGAAGCAGGTTCGCGCCCGACCGCGCGTGCTACGCCGACCAATCGTTGGACAAGGTCCGGATTGGTCGCGGGATATTTTTTTTCCGTATCCATATAGATTGAATCTTCAAGCCCTGTTCGTACATTTCCACCCATGGCAATAGCCAAGGCATTCATGCTGAATTGGTACCTCCCGATTCCTGCAGCTGCCCACGTCGCTCCTTGCGGCAAAGAATTGACCATCATTGCCAGGTTAAGAGGAGTGGCTTGAATCGTTCCGAGAGAACCGAGGAGAAGATTATAGTATAGAGGAGGCTTGATGACCCCCTTCTCCAACAGGAACTTCGAATAATCGACCATCCCCATTTCGAATAGCTCTTGCTCCGGCACGATTCCGCATTCATTCATTTTTGCAGCCAGCGACTGTATCATCGTCGGCGAATTGACCGATGCTTCTTTCGGAAAATTCATCGATCCCAACGTGAGGGAAGCCATCTCGGGCTTTAGCTTGCCGGAGAGGCCGAGCACTTCGGAGCGCTTCGCGAGTTCATTATAAACCCGGCCGCTCGTCGTGACACAGAGAATGCAGTCGCTGACCAGGGATCTGATCTTTTCAATAATTTCCTCGAACACTTCGATCCGGTACGTCGGTGTTCCGTCCGGATTACGCGCGTGAATATGGAACATCGATGCTCCAAGATCGGCGCAGCGTTTAACGTCGTTCCCGATCTCGTCGGGCGAGATCGGGACAGCGGGATTATCCTGTTTCATCGGAACTATGCCGGTGAGCGCAACATTGATTATGAGTTTGTCATGCAGTGCCATTACATATCCTCCGTAAGTTGTTTTGTTACACGAGCGGGGATCCCCAGCACCTGTACATTATCCGGAACGTCTTTGGTCACGACCGCCCCCGCACCGACGATCGAGTTTTGGCCAACCGTGATATGGTCAAGAATAATTGCTCCCATTCCAATATAAGAGCTCCGGCCGATTCGAGCCCCTCCTCCAATATTGGCTCCGGGCGAAATCGTTGCGCAGTCCCCGACAACCACATGGTGCCCCACGACGGCCGCGCGGTTAATGATAACATGAGCGCCTATTTCGCAGCCGGCCGCAAGAATCACACCGACGCTCACCAGAACTCCCTTCCCCATCAGAACCGTGCCCGAGACTTGTGATGCGGGATGAACGATATTGGTAAATTCCATCCCGAACTTTCCGGCGGCTTCAATAAACTTCCGCCTTTTGGGAGACCCGACGGCACACAGGAGCACATGAGACCGGTCAACGTTCGTCAGCTCGTCGATCCAAATAATTGGAATCCCTGAAATTCGTTCTCCGCATCTCCCGCGCTCTATTCCTTCAACAAAACTTACAACGTCATAAAGCCCCGTCGATGTCGCAAGGTCGAGTGCTTCTTCGGCGAATCCTCCTGCCCCCAGGATGATAAGTTTCTTTTTAAGAGTGTCTCTCACAATTTTTTCTCGTTTTATTAGATCGGATTTGGAGCTCCTGATATACTCAGGACTGCCGCCAGCCGGGCGTGAGCGCACATATATTTTTCCGATGCAGGCTCATCGCCGGCAATACATTTCATTTCATGATTCGCGGAACTAAATCTTTTGCAATGACGAGCCCCTCTTTAAACTGCAGCAAACTCTCATTTGTCGGCTTATGATGTAACCATTCCACAATTTGTTTCGGGACGTTCACTCCTGCGAGATGACTGAGCGGGTAATGGCCTGAGATTCTGCAATTCAACTCCGTAACGGAAACGCCTTTTCGATCGACAAAACAATCGACAGAGAGTATTCCTTCGTGCCGGATTTTCTTGCTCAGCACTCGCGCGATTCCCTCGAACTCAGCACTCCCGACAGTCTCGCCAATATCTGTTTCGCCTGCTCTCATGGCGATCTTCTTCTTGGCGTAGGTTCGAACGTAAGTACCGTCCAAATCATTCAAGACGTCAAGACCATGCTCCTGCCCGTTGAGCTTTTGCTGTATCAAAACGGCATCGTTCGGTGCCTGTTGAGATTCATACTGGAGATAAGAACTAAATATTTCTCTTTTTGATTTGTCGTACAGCACCATCAATTCTTGTTCATTTTCCGCGCAATATATTCCTAACGAAGCCATACCCCACCGCGGTTTGATGATCAATGGGAACGATACTTCGCCGGTTCTCAAGCCTGTCAGTGCATTCTCCAGAGTCAGGTATGTTCGTGGCGTTGCAATGTTATTTTCGATAAGGAATAAAGACGTTTTCCACTTATCGTTGCATAGTGTTACCGATTCCTCGGGTGCGAGAATGACCTTCGTCCCTTGGCACGCAAAGAGCTCTCTGTTTTTCGCCAGTACCGGTAAATCTAGATCGAATAATGAAAGTACCGCATTTATTTCATTGTCCGCGCAGTAGTTCAACAATGCTGGGATGTACTTTTCGTCGTAGATAAGAGGAGTGATGAGAAAAGAATCGGCTGTTTCCATTGCCATTGTATAGACACTATTGGAGACATGGATTTTGCCGCTCCCTTTCAATGCTTCTTTAAAATATTCTACGATATACCTCCGTCTGCCGACAGAAGTTAATAAGATGTTCATGTGCAGAAGATTTCCGGCTGATTTCGCCTCGCCAATTCCGGTGCATTCACTTCAACCGCATAGCGTATTGTTTAATGATGTGAATGACGGCATCCTGTTCGTCGCTCTCGAGGCCGTCGTAGAGAGGCAAACAAAGGACCTTCTCCGCAGCACTTTCGGCGACAGGCATTTTTTCCGGGGCCGCCGATTCTAATTCATTGTACGGCGGGAAATGACTTATTAACGGATAGAAATACCGCCGCGGGAAGATGTTGAAATTCTTTAGTTCTTCATACACCATATCTCTCGATTTGCCGTACATCTTTTCGTCGATGAAAATTGGAAAATGAGTGTACGAGTGTTTAACTCCCGGCATATCGCCCATGAATGCAATTCCAGGGATGCCGTGCAATTCACACCGGTACCGTTCAGTAAGGGCTTTCCTTTTTTCAATGGTCTTCTCAATATATTTCAGCTGCAACAAACCTAACGCCGCTTGAAACTCATTCATTTTTGCGTTGATGCCGGGAGCGATCACCGTCGTCTCACCGGCAAAGCCGAAGTTCTTTAATTTATCGATGCGTTTTTTCATCCCCTCATCATGGCACACAATGGCGCCCCCTTCAAAAGTCGTGTACACTTTGGTGGCGTGAAAACTCAATACCGAAAGGTCTCCAAAATTAAGAACGCTTTCCCCGTTTATGCCGACGCCAAACGCATGGCATGCATCATAAATGACGCGTAGTCCATTCGTTGCGGCGATTTCACCGATGCGTCCGACATTGCATGGATTCCCATAAATGTGCACAGGAAGGATAGCAGTTGTCTTCGGCGTTATTGCCGCTTGAATTTTCGCCGGGTCCAGATTGAATGTCACGGGTTCAATATCAACAAAGACGGGCTTTATATTATTCCACCAGAGGGCGTGGGTCGTTGCAACAAAACTAAATGGCGTCGTGATTACTTCTCCCGATATGCGCAATGCCTGCAGTGCAGTCACAAGAGCGAGCGTGCCGTTTGCAAAAAGCGAGATATACTTCACGCCGAGATAGTCACAGAGGGCCCTTTCCAATTCCTGATGGTAATGGCCGTTGTTTGTCAATATTTTCCGTTCCCAAATAGCTTCCAGATACGGCAGAAACTCCTCAAGCGGCGGAAGAAAAGGCTGTGTGACGTAAACGGGTTTTAGTAAACTCTTCATTTCTCTGAAAGGACAGGTGTTCTGTTAAAAACAGAATTCTTTAAAATGTCACGTAATTCCAAATAGACGTCTAACTTCACAACTTGACCGATACAAATGACGATAAGACTTCCCAGGACAATTTGGACTAAGAGGATAAGGATGGGCTGCTGGGCGCTTAAGAGCCAGCCGGCAGCAGCTACAAAGATCCCCATGACGCACGCTACGCACAGCGATGGAAAAATATCGAGCACCTGTTCTCTCATCGAATAATCGATCAGCTTCCCAGACCAGTAACTGTTGAGGAAATAGGACGTAAGGGCATTGACGATCATCCCGAGAAGCATCACCTTGATACCCCAAAAAATGCCGATAAGAACCGTCGGGACCGTCAATATTTTTTTTATTATCTCAAGCTTCAGATACAGCGATGACTTTCCCTTTACCTTCAGCATATTAAGATTCAGAGATTGCAATGGATAGAACATGCCGCTAAAACATAAGAGCTGCAGATATGGAACTAAGGGAATCCATTTTTCACCGATAAGTGTCATGACCATCGGTTTCGCTATCGACGACAAACCTATCATGAGGACAAATGATATGAACATGACATTTTTAATAAGGCCCTTGTATCCTCGTTTAAGCCTCACAGGATCGTCCTGTATGCTTGCCAGTACCGGGTAACTCACGCGCTGGATCATTCCGTTAATATCTTGGGACGGATAATTCTTGAATTGATCAGCCTTCGTATAATATCCGAGTTCTGTCGCGGAATAAATCCTGCCGATAACAAGGTAATAGATATTTGTAAAGAATGTATCGATAAGCCCGGATGCCAGCAGCTTTGAGCTAAAGCCAAACATAGAATGAAAGGACTGATGATTAAAAACGAAGCCAGGTCTCCAGTCATTCCACAACCACAAAAGCCCCGCCGTTACAATACTTTGCGAAATAGTCTTCCACACCAGACTCCAAACACCCCAGCCCGAATATGCCATCGCAATGCCGATGATGCCCGATACGACCGAGGACACTAGTGATATATTCGTTTGAAGCTTAAAATTGATGTTCTTTACTAAAATCGTTTGCTGGACGACACAGAAGCTTCTGATGACAACGTCTATCGCTAATACCTTAAGAAGCAGCGGTACAATAGGCTCTCTGTAAAAATCCCCGATGGTACCGGAAAGAAAAAACAAAGCCACATAGAAACATATCCCTGCGGCCAGATTATAGAAAAATACGGTGCTGTAATCTTCACCTGTGCAGTCATTTTTCCTTACCAAGGCTTGACTAAAACCGCTGTCGATAAAGGCGATCGATATCGCCGTAAAGATCGCTATCATTCCTACTAACCCGAACTCTTTCGGGCTCAAAAGGCGAGCAAGAATTATTCCGGCGATGAACTGCGCTCCTTGATTGATAAAATTATCAAGGAAACTCCACTTCAACCCGGATAACGTCTTCTGTTTTAGAGTTAAGGCATCGGTCATGGAGAAACAAGTTCGATACAGACATTAGCGACCCCCAACTTTCTTTCCCGCATCATGACATCAAGCGTCCGAATATGATACTCGAATATACCAAACACAGCACACTTGTTCCACAAATTCGGGAGAAGGTGCATTCGCTTGCTACATCAAAATCTCAAAATAAAAAAGGCCGTGAATATATCAGACACGACCTTTCGATATAAGAGAGCAAAAATAACAACACGCCTCACGCTAAGAAGAACGTTTCAAATCTACTCCTCCGCCTGCTTCGACTTTTCGTACTCGACAATGATCTTCTCCGCCACCTCGTGAGGAACTTCTTCATAATGCGAGAACTTTTGCTTGTGAATGCCCCGCCCCTGCGTCATTGAACGAAGTGTCGTGGAGTACCGGTACAGTTCCTTCAACGGAACGAGCGCGCGAATAATTTGGTGGGTGCTGTCCGAATCCATACCGAGAATCTTCCCGCGGCGGCTCGACAGATCCCCCATGACATCGCCCATATGTTCCTCCGGGACCAGCACCTCGACTTCGTAGAGCGGTTCCAGCAGGATCGGCCGCGCTTCTTTGAATCCCTTGCGAAACGCCATTCTCCCGGCGATCTTGAACGACATATCGTCGGAATCGACATCGTGGTACGAGCCGTAGTGGAGCGTCGCTTTCACATCGACGACCTGGTAGCCCGCAATAACGCCGCTCGTCAGTGCTTCAACGATTCCTTTTTCAACGGCGGGAACAAACCTGCCGGGAACAACACCGCCCACGATCGCATCTTCGAACGCGAACCCTGTGCCGCGCTGAGTCGGTTCGATCTTCAGATGAACGTGGCCGTACTGTCCGCGTCCCCCCGATTGTTTCTTGTGTTTATATTCTGCGTCGGGAACAGTTCCCTTGATCGTTTCCTTGTACGGAATGCGCGGTTCGACCACATCGACGTCCACGCCGAATTTTTCCTTGAGCCGCTTGATGATGATCGCCAGATGCAATTCGCCCTGCCCCTGGATCACCGTCTGTTTCGTTTCCGGGTCGTAGTGAACGATGAAGGTCGGGTCTTCTTCATGGAGCGAATGGAGTCCGGAGCCGATCTTGTCTTCTTCGCCCTTCGTCTTCGGGAGGATCGCGTTGGCGATCACCGGGTCCGGAAATACGACGGGGAGATAGACGACCGGAAAAGTCTTCGCGCTCAACGTATTGTTGGTATGCGTATCCTTCAGCTTCACGACCGCGCCCAGGTCCCCGGCGTTGAGTTTTGTCACTTCCTTTCGCTCCCGCCCGTTCATCACGAAGATCTGGCCAAGGCGTTCGGACTTGCTGTTGGTTTCGTTCAGCAGGTCGATCCCCGCGGTGATGGAACCCGTCATGACTTTAAAAAACGAAAGCTCGCCGACATGCGGTTCCGAAACTGTTTTGAAAATGAGCATCGACGGTCCGGCCGCAGAGTCGATCTTGACGTCGATCTCCTTCTTGCTTGCCGGTTCAATACCTTTGACCGTGCCGCGCTCGACCGGCGCAGGGCAATACTTTACGATGAAATTCAGGATGTTGAGCGCTCCGATATTGAGCACCGGTGCGGCGGAAAAGACCGGGAAAACCTTCCGTTCCACGATTCCTCTCCTCAACCCGATGCGCACGTCGTCTTCCGAGAGGGTTCCGTTCTCGAAGAACTTGTTCAGAAGCGCTTCGTCGGACTCGGCGATTTTTTCTATCAGTTCCTCGTGAAGATGCGCCGCGCGCTCCTGCAGCTCTGCCGGGATGGGTTCTTCGGTGTATTTTCCGTTTGTGGACGGAACGAACTTCAACAGCTTCATGCTCAGGACGTCAATCACTCCGGTGATGCCCGGCCCGGTGCTTGCCGGAATCGTGACAAGGACCGCGTCGTTCGAGCATCGTTCTTTGATCGCGGCGACGGTGCGTTCGAAGTCGATATTATCGTGGTCAACTTTCGTTATGACGAAAAGGGACGGGAGAGAATACTCTTCGACATATTTCCACACGATCTCTGTTCCGACTTCAACTCCCTCGAACGCTTTGATAAAAACGACCGCGGCATCGGATACCCGGAGCGCCGATTTTACTTCACCGGTGAAGTCGGTATAACCGGGAGTGTCCAGAATATTCAGCTTTGTTCCGTCGATATCGGTAACGAGAAGTGCGGTATTAATGGAGATGTGACGTTCTATTTCGTCCGGATGGTAATCTGAAACTGAGGTGCCGTCATCGACTTTTCCCTGGCGGTTGGTGGACCCCGTAGCGAAGAGGGCGGCTTCGGCGAAGGATGTTTTCCCCGAGCCGCCGTGACCGATCAGTGCGACGGTCCTCACGGCGTTGGATGCGTATTCTTTTTGTATGGGATGCTGGCTCACTATCGACTCCTTAATAATGTTGCGAGTAAGCGTGTACGAGATGATTCATCCGGCGAAGCACTGCGGTGAACGGAAATAGACTCTCCGCGGATGAAGTAACTAGAAGGCAGTGAGAGTTTCAGGTCTCACGGTGTGAAGAATGGTGAACTATCCTCGCAGGCGGTTGATGAATGCGGCGATGCCTCGAACGACCGAGCCCAGGATACCCGCGACTTCCAACACAGGCGCCTCGATCCGATCCTGCACCTGTCGCTCAAAATCCAGAACGTTGTCGGCAATTTCTTTCAGGGATTGAACAGAACTCCTTACGATCGTCATCTGGTCGTCAACGTTCGCCGTGATGGACCGAAGCTTCGAAGTGATCACCTCCATATTCTCCAGCACCGGAATCACTCTCACGCTCACTTCTTTGACGTCGGACTCGATCTGTCCCAGCATGGATTTTACCTTCGTCAGGACAACCATAAGGTACAACGCGAGAGCGGTCAGCGACAACACAAGGATAATCTGAGCCACCATCAAGAGAGTGTTCACGGGGATCTCCGCTTATTAAAATACAGGATTGTCACTATGACTTGTTTCTTTCGCCCCGGAATGCTTCTGCCCCGGCCCGAACGGCGCTTTTAATTTTCGTCTCTTCGGTGCTTGCTCTTTCCTTCGCGTCCGTGAGAATCTTTTCGGCGTCGCCGAGAAGGGTTTCTGCCCGTTTCTTTGCCTCGGAAATCAGGCTTTCGGAACGTTTTTTCCCTTCGTTGATAATATCGACGGCTTTGGACTTCGCGACGGTAATATATCCTTCGGCATCATCGATGATCTCTCCCGCTTTATTCTTGATATCCGCGCGTAATTCCTTGCCCGGTTTCGGAGCGTAGAGCAATGCGACAAGCGCCCCTATTACTCCTCCGGCGATGAAGCCGAACAGTAATCCCTTCCTCATTCCATTTTCTTCTTCTGCAGACATTGAATCCTCCAGTGTTCAGATGAGCGTATAAAACAGAGTAACATTATTTCTCAGAAAAATCAAGCAGTGGAATTTACGGTTCTGGAACGGATTTCCATCCGTTCCTACATTTTGGCGACGGTAGGAACGGTCGAAAGACCGTTCCTAGGGAAAAGCTATCGCACATTCCCCGCATTCATAACATTAAGAACTGCTCACAACATAACGTTGTGAGCAGTTCCATGGTTTATCGGATCTTCTTCTTGTGGCGCATCTTTCGCAGCCGTTTCTTTCTTTTATGGGTTGCCATTTTATGGCGTTTGCGTTTTTTTCCGCTAGGCATGTGGAATGCCCTCCTTAAGATTTATTGTTGAATGGTTGAATGTTGGCTGAGTATTTGCTGCGCCCGCTGTCCGACCTGCGTGTTCGGGTTGACACCGGCAGCCTTCCTGAACCACTCGTTCGACTGCTGAAGGTTGCCCTGGTTGAGAGTCACAATACCGAGGTTGAACAAGGCCATTTGATGCTTCGGGTCGTACGACAACGCCGTCTGCATTTCTTTGATCGCTGTCGGAGAATCGCCGCTTTCATAGTAACATATCCCCATATCCACCCTGGCGTCGGCGTCGGCGGGCTTGAGTCGCAGATACTTTTTGTATGACTCAATCGCGCGGGGCAGGAATTTCGCGTCGTGCAATGCGTTCGCCAAACGCAGAAGCGCCCCCGCGTCGTTCGGGGATGCATCCACCGTCTTCTGCATCTCTTCGATATCGGTTACAAGCGTCGGGCTTACAGCGGGTGCGGAGTTGTTGTCAAGCGCCTGGTTTTCCGTTGAAGCTTCTTTCGGAGGATTGCGAAAGACGCCGATCCCCACGAGGACGAGAACCACAACACCCCCTGCGATCGATAATACTTTCCAGGACTCGATCTTCTTTCTAATTTGTCCTTTTCGTTCCGGCTGTTTGTCCGAGGTGTTCCCTTTCTTCTTCGCTGGAAGTTTGGACGACGGAACCGACGACGCGGCGCTTAACGGTGAACCGCATCCGCTGCAGATAGTATTCTCCGACGAATTGGGAATCCCACAGGATGAACAGACAACGACCGAGGACGGCTCTGGGATTTCTTCCTTCACTGCTTGTGCGGTATCTTCCCACAAAACGGCTGTTCCGCATTTGGCGCAGAACTTATCATCGACAGCCAGTGCCGAACCGCAGTTGCCGCATACAATGGATGGTCTTACAGCCACGACTTCTTCTTTCCGAAAAACTTAACCGAGAGTTTTCTTGAGATTCTCATTCACGATCGCTTTCAAATCCTTTGAAACTTTAAAAATAGGAACATAATGTTCGTCAACCTGGACCTGCTCGCCTGTCCGCGGATTGCGGGCAACTCTTCCTTTGCGTTTTTTCACTTTAAAGCTGCCGAATCCCCGGATCTCGATGTTTTTTCCGTCGCGCAGCGAGGCGATCACGGTTTGGATGAATCCGTCGACAACTGCTTCAGTTTCAACCTTTGTCAGGCCTGTGCCGGATGCAATGACGTCCACAATATCTGCTTTGGTCAAGTGCGTTCTCCTGTGTTGTTACGGTTGTGTGAGTTTGTATTGCAGCATCGGCTGGCTCAGCAGATCCTGCTTCAAGCCGACAATCTCTTCTTTGAGGCTGCCGAAGAGGATGTCCGACAGACGTTCTTTTTTTCTTTCTTTCAGAATCCTTGGTGCCCCGGAAATTCCCGCGAGATGTGCGGCGAGAGCAATCGCATCTTCATATGTCCCAAGCGTGTCGACCAAGCCGACTTCATACGCCTTCTTCCCTGTGAAGATTCTTCCGTCGGCGAGTTTTTTTGCAGCTTCGTGCGAGAGCTTCCGTTCGGTTTCCACGACCGACAGAAATTGCTGATACACTTCATCGATCGTTTCCTGGAAATATTTCTTTTCCTCTTCCGTCATCTCCCGGTACGGGTTGCCTGTATCTTTAAACTTGCCGCTTTTCACCGTCGTTGTACCGACGCCGACCTTCCCCATCAGCTGATTGAAATTCATAAACTGTGAAATCACTCCAATGCTCCCGGTCACGGTTCCCGGATTCGCGACTATTTTGGTTGCGCCGCACGAAACATAATACCCGCCGCTCGCCGCAACAGAACCCATCGATACCACAACCGGCTTGCCGCTGTCGCGCGTTTTTTTCACTTCCTCATAAATTTCCTGACTGGCCGAAACTCCGCCGCCTGGAGATTCGATGCGTAAGACGATCCCCTTCACGGACGATGTCTCGCGATATTTTTTTATCTGACGAACGATATTTTCCGACGAGAGGATTTCGTCCTTCAATTCAACGATCGCCAGAGTCCCGCCGCTGCCGGACGAGTACTCTTCGTCGTTGTCTCCCTGAAAGACGAAAAAGAGAACTGCCCCCCAGAACAAGACGAAAAGAACGAATACTGTTCCGATGCCCGCGAGTACCCACTTCGTTGTCTTCGTCATAGGGGGAGTAAAAAAAGTGTCTAAGTCATTGAATCGTATACAATTATATAAAATTAGCCGCGGAAAGTCAAATCAATTCCTCCGACAAAGATGGCGGGTAGGATGGCCGATATTTCTTGAAGTCTTGAGTGTTTTCGAACAAATGAATAGAACCGGGGTCCAACATCTTCGAAGAATAAGCAGATTTCCTAGTGTGCGACCGCGGACGCGTGAGCCCGTCGATATGCCCGTACGTTCCGTAAATGTTCCTCGTACGTCCGCGCAAACCGATGTCCTCCCAATCCGTCGGCTACAAAATAAAGGTAATTATGCCTGGCTGGGTACAAAGCGGCAAGGATAGATTTCCTTCCCGGGTTATTGATCGGCCCCGGCGGGAGGCCGTATTTCTTGTACGTGTTATACGGCGAGTCAATTCGGAGATCGTTATAGAAAAGCCTGCGCGGACCATCGGGGATGATGTATTGAATCGTGGGGTCGGCTTCAAGTTTCATTCCCCGATGAAGACGATTGTAATAGAGTCCGGCAATAATCGGCCGTTCCCGGTCAAGAACTGTTTCCCCTTCAACAATGGAAGCCATCGTCAGTACCTGTCCGATGGTCATCTTCATCTTCTTGGCTTGCTGCTGCAAACTGTCTGCAAAAAATCTTCGAAACTCCGCGAGCATGTCGCGCACGATCTCCCGCTCATCGACCTGCCAGTAAAACTCATACGTCTCAGGGAGGAGAAAACCTTCCAGCGAAGAAGCACCGTGATTCTTCAATTGGATGAGCGATGTGTCGCCGAATTGCTGGGCTAATTTGACGGAATCTATTCCTACATCACGTTTCAGGATCTTTGCAATGAACGTTCCGCGCAGCCCCTCATAAATAGTTACGGAGGGGTTCGCCGTAGACGTCCCTGTGCTGATCGCGTAAAGAATCTCACGGTTCGAGACGCCGCTTTGAAAACTATATTTGCCGATCTTGATCTTCCCGGCATACCCGAAGACCTTCCCGCTGATCCTGAATAACGCCGGATGTGAGATCAGACCCGACGACGCGAATGCCTCAACAACCTGGCTGAAATTTTCGCCGCGGCTCACGGTGACGATCTTCGGGGATGGTTCGAACGAATTGGGTTCCCACATCATGAGATAAAGCGTAAGAAGAAGCAGGAGAAATACGATCGTTCCAGCAATGCGGATCACGCCTAATGATGCGATCTTATTTCTGCGCAGAAGATTTCTTCCGTTCAATCATTGCCTCACGTTCAAGTTTCCGGGATTCGTCGATGATGCGTTCGAACAGACGGCGGAGCGCTGCGTCCGACAGGGGACCTTTGTTGGTGCCCAGCACATTCTCCAATACTTCATGTTCGCGCCGCGGCGAGTAGGCGTCCAAGCCGAGCTGTTCCTTTATCTTTCCGATCTCATCTGCATACCGCGCACGCTCGTTGAGCAGGTCGACCAGTTTCCTGTCGACATTGTCGATCTTGATCCGCCACTCATCTATTAAAGCCATCAGTCGTCCCGATATGTTGTGGTCATATATTTCAGCAGACACGTACGGATTGACTAACCATGTTGCAGCGAAGAGAAGAATGCGCCGGCTGTCGCCACAACCCCGTCGATGGTCTTCTCGTTCTCGATGCCGCGAAGCAGCGCAGAACCTACCACCACGCCGTCCGCAGTACGGCACATCGTCTCCACCTGGTCCCGCTTCGATATGCCGAATCCGACAACGAAGGGCTTCTGGGTATTTTCCTTCACGCGGGCAAGAAACGCATCAAGCGCGTCAGCATCGCCATGGCTTGAGCGAGCGCCGGTCACACCGGTGACCGAAACGCAGTACGAAAAATCCGTCGAAATGGAATCGAGGTACTGAATTCTCTGTACAGGAGTTGTCGGGGCTATCAGGAAGATATTGCTCACGGCATACTTTGATGAAAGCTCCCGCCATTCTTCGCTTTCTTCAGGAAGTAAATCTGGAACGATCACCCCGTCCACTCCGGACTGAACTGCATCTCGAAGGAAACTCTCCATGCCGTACCGAAGAATCGGATTCACGTATCCCATCAGCACCACAGGGATTTCCGATTTCTGCCGGGCTTCTTTCACCGATTCCAGCACTTTGTGTATCGTCGCGCCGTTCTGAATGGCTATGTGGGATGAATGCTGGATCGTGACTCCATCGGCAATTGGGTCCGAAAACGGTATTCCCACTTCGATCAGGTTTGCGCCGGCTTCCTCGAGCCCGAGGATCAAAGGAACGGTCGTCCCTACGATCGGAAATTCCGGCGTTATGTACGGTATAAGCGCTTTCTTTTTTTCGGATTTGAGCTTCTGGAAAACGGTACGGATACGGTTCACGTTGAAGTCTGCTTCAATTGGTAAATTGCGCGCCAAGTTCCAATCCCGCAACAGCGCTCTCCGAAATCGGAGAAAAGGATTTTCGAAGATATTTCCGATAACCGACCGCGGAAATCATCGCAGCGTTATCTGTACAGTATTCGAGTTTTGGGACGAATAACGTAAGATGAGCATGAGACGCCGCGGCACTCATCGCACGCCGGAGTCCGGAGTTGGCAGAGACGCCCCCAGCCATCGCGATATCTTTGACCCCATATTCCTCCGCGGCGGCTATCGTCTTGATCACCAGAACATCAACAACCGACGCCTGAAAACTTGCACAGATATCCGCCAATTCAGCTTTCGAAATACCGGCGCGGTGATTGTCCCGAAGGTAATAGAGAACAGAGGTTTTGATACCGCTGAAACTGAACCCAAACGGGTCGTCGTCCAAAAAGGACCTCGGAAAGCTGACGGCTTCGGCGTTGCCCTCTTTAGCAAGCGCGTCCACTTTTGGGCCTCCAGGATACCCGAGGTCCAGCATTTTTGCCACTTTGTCAAATGCTTCTCCCGCGGCATCGTCGCGAGTCTGGCCGATCGTTTCATACTGAAAATCTTCACGCATCACAACCAGCTGAGTATGGCCGCCGGATACGGTGAGGCATACGAAGGGAAAGGAAGGCCAGGGTTCCTCAATAAAATTTGAATAAATGTGGGCTTCCATGTGATTGACGCCGATAAAAGGGATTCCGAGTCCGTAGGCATATGATTTGCCGAAATTCAATCCCACAAGCAGAGAACCCATCAATCCGGGGCCGATCACACCGGCAACGGCAGACAAATCTTTCTGAGAAACGTTCGCTTTTGCCAGCGCTTCCTCGACAATGGGGATCATCAACTTCTGGTGAGCCCGAGATGCAAGCTCGGGCACTACACCTCCGTATTGCTCGTGAACAAACTGTGAAGAAACGACATTCGAGAGCAATCGACCGTCGCGCATCACTGCGGCAGACGTTTCATCGCACGAAGTTTCTATCCCTAAGATCACCACCGGTTTATCCATGTTTTAAATATAACAAATGAGAGGAGAATATCAAAAACGGGAAGTGGTGGGCTACTTTGCTTGATCGACCCTTCGACGCATCCCGATAAAAAAACATCGGGACTTGCTCAGGGTGTACAGGCCATGTTCATCCTGAGTAAGTGAGCGGAGCGAACGCATCGAGGGATAATATTGCCAGTTATTTAAAACAAAGTAACCCACTGCCAAACGGAAGGGGGGCAAGCGGGTAATTCCTTCCGAAGGGTTTTCCAGTGGAATTTCGTTAATTTTTTGGCGTCGACCCGCCTCTCCAATAGATCCTCGGAAAACTTGTGCTTAAAGCTGATCGTCTTGCACGCATACGAGAATTTATCTACATTAATCTGCACACGATATTCTTGTTGAAGACCTACGTAACCAATACCGATTGATGAAGCAATTTCTCCTTTTACTTCTCGCCCCAATCCTCGCCATAACGCTTGATTGCTGCTCCGCCGTCGACCGATCGACCCGCGAAGAAACACCTCTACAGCATTTTCGCCGCAGCATGGACGCTCTTCTTTCCGATTCCATTTTTACCGCTACAAGATGCGGTGTGAAAATCGTTTCGCTGGACAATGACGAGGTCATGTACGAACGCGACTCCAAAATACTCATGCGGCCTGCATCCAATTTGAAGCTTGTGACCGCCGCTGCCGCGTTGTCGACGCTTGGGATAAATTTTCAACTGAAAACCGAATTATATTCGGATACAATATTCAGTAACGGTGTCATCCGCGGAAACATTTACATTAAAGGCTACGGCGATCCGGATTTCAATTCTGCGCAGCTGTCCGATTTTCTCTCTGTGCTGAAAATTCGGGGCGTTTCACGAATTGAAGGGAATCTTGTCGGCGATGCAAGCTATTTCGATGACGAACATTGGGGAGCAGGCTGGATGTGGGACGACGAACCGTCAGGGTTTGCTGCATATCATTCGGCTCTTTCGATCAATCGCAATTGCGTGGAGGCAACCGTCACTCCGTCGAACACTCCGGGAGATACCGTTATCGCCTCCATCGAGCCCTCCACCCGCTATGTCTCTCTGCTGAATACAGCCAGAACGTCAGCGGACACCGCTCCGCTCACACTTGAGATTTCACGAAAATTCAAGGAACGGATGAATGTGATTACGGTGAGAGGTGAAATCCCGCGGGGCTCGAGACCTCAGAACGAAGCAATTTCTGTGTGGAATCCGGAACTATATTTTCTTACGCTCGCGAGTGAAGAATTGGAGCGTCAGAACATTACTCTTCACGGGAAGTTGCTGTTAGACACGATTCCGCCGGCAGCCGTCCTCATCGCCCGGCATATTCAGCCGATCGATTCGATGATAGTTTTTCTGAACAAGATGAGCGACAATCTTTCGGCTGAGAACACACTAAAGATTATGGGCGCCGAATGCTACGGTGTTCCGGGCACCGCCGAACACGGGCTCACGGCGGCGAAACGCATTCTCAGCGCATTCGGAATCGACACGACAAAATTTTTGATGGTAGACGGCTCCGGTGTCTCTCACTATAATTTGTTGACGCCCGAGATACTCACTATGCTGCTTCGCGGAATGCATTCCAGAAAAGATCTCTTCGATCTTTACTATTCATCGCTCCCCTGCGCCGGCGTTGACGGACTGCTCGCGAACAGAATGAAGAATACGCCGGCTCAAAACAATCTTCACGCTAAAACCGGGACGCTCGGAGGCGTCAGTTCATTGTCGGGATACGTTTCCACTGCTGACGGCGAAATGCTCGCATTTTCGATGATGATGCAGAATTATATAGGGTCCGGAGAGGCGTACAGAAAAGCACAGGATGCCATCGGGGCATTGATGGCCGGATTCTCACGCACGCATGGACCCTCCGAGCATAAATAGAAACGGCCGCCGGAATTTCTGCGGCAGCCGTTCTTGAATGCACCCAGGAGAGCTTCACTTCAAACTTCTCACTCTCACATCTCCGCCCGATGTTTCAGCGCGAATGATGTTGCCGCCTCCATTGATCTTGCCGCGCAATTCTTCGTCGGACATATCCCCTTTCACCGTGATCGGCAGTTCACAGCGCACTTTGCCGCCGCTCGTCGACGCTTCGAGATTTGCGGCGATCGAATCATTTACAAAGATGTTGATATCTCCGCCAGAGCTATGAACATCGATTCCTTTGTTCTCTCCGGTCAGTTTCAATGTGATCCCGCCGCCGGAAGTCTCCGCATGCACGCTTCCCTGAATAGACGAAAGTTCGATCTCTCCTCCTGAAGTTTCGACGTTCAAATCGCCGGCAACGTCGTCGGCATGGACGTTTCCGCCTGACGTCACTCCCTTCAACGCCCCTTTCACCTTCGTCACGTCGATGTTTCCGCCGGAGGTGTTGATATCAACCGTCCCATTGACATCGTCGATCGTCAGGTTTCCGCCGCTTGTTTCAAACCGCACATCCCCTTCCAGACTGCGGAGGGTCATATTTCCGCCCGAAGTATTTGCCTTCACAGAAAATTTTTTGGGAACCGTCACATGATATCTCACGTCAAGATCGCCGACATCCCATTTGAAGAAACTATTGTCGTTCGCTTTCCCGATAATCGAAATGCGGTCGGTACTCTCTGAAAATTTCACATCAAATTTGTCGGACCGGCGGTCGCTTCCTTCAATGTCCACTTTTACGAGAACTTCCTCCTTGTCCCACGTGACGATATCGACATCGCCGACATCGGTGTCGAGGAACAAATTCCCGCCGTTCTTCACCGTGAACGTCTTCTCGATGTGACGGTTTGTCGAGGACTCCTCCTGCCCAAACATCGACTTCAGTTCATCGCGGGGAGACTCAGCCTCGGGTTTCTCAAATTGCGAATTTGAGTACAGCACCATGACTCCGCCGAACAACACGCCAATAACGATGAAAACGACGATTTTGAACCATGACGCAGGTGATATTTTCATAACAGCTCCTTGTTAGGTATTCGAACTCTTGTTGCCCTAGTAGAACTAACGAAAGTTGCCGCGAAAAGTTACGCCGCACGTGCAGCCGTCGGACATCTTCTCTATACTTAGACCGGAATTGCCAGGCAAAAGTTGGGTTCCCGAATCAAGAAAGCGCCCGGCAATTTTTGGGCCCGGGGGCCCCGATTATTGCATCTCTGCACTGATTTTTGTATAATTTGCCACCATCCTCTGACGACAGCATGATCAAATATTTTTTGTTTCTTGGTGCAATTGGCGTTTTTTCTTCCTGCAGCCAGCGCCAGGAAAAAACAATTCCGCAGCAGGACACAACCGCGCAAAATCTACCGCGAAAAATGACCGTACCTGATTTCGACGGCCAGAAGGCGTTCTCGAATCTTCAAGCGCAGACCGACTTTGGGCCGCGTAACCCGAATTCAATCGGACATCAAAAATGCCTTGACTATTTATTCGTTGAACTTTCCCGCTATGCGGAAAAAGTAACCAAACAGAATTTTTCCCATCGCGGGTACGGCGGTGAAAATCTTACCCTCACAAATATCTTCGGCACTTTCAACTCCCGAGCGTCCGACCGGATATTATTATTGGCGCATTGGGACACGCGTCCGCGTGCCGACCAGGAGAAAGATCCCTCGAAACAGAACCGGCCGATCCTGGGCGCGAACGATGGAGCAAGCGGAGTAGGCGTCCTGCTTGAAATCGCCCGGCTCCTGAAGCAAGATGCTCCGCCGATCGGCGTCGACCTGCTATTCGTTGACGGAGAAGATTACGGAAAAAGCCAAGACCTTGACAGTTATTTTTTAGGGTCGCGGTATTTCATGAAGGTGAAAAGTGAAAACTACAGGCCTCGGTTCGCAGTATTGCTCGATATGGTCGGGTACAAAGATCTGCAGATTCCGATGGAGCAGAACTCGATGAAATTCGCACCCCAGGCGGTCGAGCTGATCTGGTCCACCGCAGAGGATCTCGGCGTAACGCAATTTGTGAACATACCGGGGGAGGAGATCTCGGACGACCACGTTCCACTCAACGCAGGGGGAATTCCTACTGTCGATATTATTGATTTTCAATACCCATACTGGCACACGACACAGGACACGCCCGATAAATGCAGCGCCGAAAGCCTCGAGGCAATAGGCAAAGTATTGATGCACGTGCTTTATGCACAATCGACGGCTGCAGCGAAGTAGATGGGGAGCATCGCATGAAAGAAAATTCTGCCGGCATTCAGTTTGGATGGTACGAAAACCTGCGCATCCTTGTTCCCGGTTATTATTTTATCTTTGTCTCGTACGTCTACGCTGCTGCTTTTACTCTATCGATCTACCCTTTCGATACCTGGGAGATCGGTCTTCCAACTTTTATGATCGGGGGACTGTTGGCAGGACTGACGCTCTACGCTAAGGAGAGTCCCAAAAAACGGAAAGCATTCCAGTCGAATCAACCGAGTCAGTTCATTCTCGAACGGTCGCGAAGGGTGAAAGACGCCCCCGCGATAGATGAGAACGAAGCGAGGCAACTCTATTTTTATATCCTCAACCATTACATTCCAGAGAGCTTCCAGGAAAAGATCTTCTTCTTCGGCACGATCTATCACATCATGATCAGCATCAGGAGGACGTCCTTTGCATTCGGCATTGCCGGCCTGCTTCTGCTTGCCGTCGATTTTACGATGAAATCTCATTTCGCCGTCGTCTCTGTCCTCCCAGTCGTCCTCGTTTGGCTCTTGTATGCTTTGAATGTCCGATACAATAAGGCGGACAGAAAGATGCAGGAGAATTACCAAGACCAGAACTTTTGGCTTTCCATGAACACGAAACTTGTCGACGAGCTGATCGCACAACGCATGCACCTTGACCGCTCCGCATGAACAATGTCTACGTAGAAGTCGTCCTGACTGCGCCACCCGACGATACCGTGCGGGAGCTACTCTCCTTCCAATTACACGAGTTGGGTTTCAACGGATTCCTGGAAAGCGTCACGGGCTTCCATTGTTACATTCCAAAGGCCCTTTGGAATGACGCAGTTCGAGAAAAGTTTGTCCTGATCGTAAAAGAGAAACAACCTCTCCCTGTTGCAATATCTGCCATCTCTGAAATTGAAAATCAAAACTGGAACCGGCAATGGGAGGAATCAATTCTCCCGGTCGAGGTGTCAAAAAATATCGTTATCACGCCGTCTTGGCATTCTCTGCCTGGTGAGAAGGGCAAAATAGTCCTCGTGATAGACCCTAAAATGTCGTTTGGAACGGGATACCACGAATCGACACGACTTATGCTTCGGATGATGGAACGTTATATAACGCCTAACTCTCTCGCCCTTGACGTGGGAACCGGCACCGGAATCCTCGCTATCGCCGCGGTGAAATTGGGATCACAGCGTGCCATCGGGATTGACATTGACGAATGGTCGTACGACAACGCAAATGAGAATGTCCGCAGAAATGAATGCGAACAACATGTCGAAATTCGGGCCGGTTCGATGGATGTTGTACGGGAAACTCGATTCAATTTTATCCTTGCAAACATCACACGAAACGTCATCACTGAACTCCTCCCTTCCATGACGGAAAAAATCGAACGAACCGGAACATTGCTCCTTTCCGGGCTTCTGGCTTCTGACCGAGCAATTATTGAGAAACTTCTTCGGGAAAGAAGTTACGGCGTTCTCTCGATCGACGAGGAGAATGAATGGATCGGCATTGCGGCCAGAAAGAAGTGATGGATGAGAATCAGCAGCATTGACATCGGCACGAACACCATCCTCCTGCTTATTGCCGAAACAGACTCCGCTGGCGTCATGGCCGTTTTGCACGACGAGCAGGTTATTGCCAGGCTCGGCAAGGGGGTTGACGAAAATCGTGTTATCAGCCAGGGGACGTTCCGCCGTGCCGCTGACTACTTACAGTCGTACCGCCGTACGTCCGACAGCTTTCGTTCGGAAAAAATCATTGCCGTCGGAACGAGTGCTCTCCGCGATGCGTCGAACAAGAAAGAATTCTGCGACTTTATCCATCGGACCGTCGGCATCTCGATAGAAATACTTTCCGGAGAAGAAGAGGCGGAATGGACATGCCGCGGAGCTGTTGTCGGAATCGATACTGGGGGGGATAAATTTACGGTGCTTGACATCGGCGGGGGAAGCACGGAAATCGTCTCCGCAGTACGCGACCGAATCCTGGATAGAACCAGCCTCGATATCGGCTGTGTACGACTCACGGAACGCTTACTCCGCACCTCACCGCCGACTGAGCGGGAGATCGATTCGTCACGCGGCCTCATTCGCAAGCATATCGAAGGCGTCGGCTTCGTGCGGACAGGAATAACGCATGCCGTCGGCGTCGCAGGCACTGTTACGACGCTCGCAGCAATGCGGCTGCAACTGCTGCAGTACGACCCAGCGAAGGTTCATGGATACGAACTGCAATACGATGACATACTGGAGTCGTTTGAATTACTGAAGGGGAAGACGCTCAATGAGATCAAATCTATTCCTCAGATTACGCCGGGCAGGGCTGATATTTTATTGGCGGGTGTGATGATATTGCTGGAATTCATGGATGCTGTGGGCATCAAAAGTATAACCGTCAGCAACCGCGGACTTCGATACGGCATTCTCCTCCGGGAAATTGAACGGAGTAAAGCTTCTTACTGAAATTCCGCCGACACGACTTTCACTTTACTCGAGGTGCAGGGAGATTCAAGCGTTCCGGGAGCAATTCCCTTGAATGTTTCCTGGGTTTTTCCGCTCATCGGCGCTGCTATTTTGATCTTTTTGACAGTAACGATGTTCCCTGCGGCGTCGAGATAGGTGAACTCAAGTACGACCGACGTCAATTTATGTACCGATTCGTTGTTGAGTTCCACCGAATGGACGGGCTCCGTTCCCCCGGAGTTGCTGGTCATAGTCTGGTCAAAGATCGAGACTTTTTTGGATTCCTCAGCGACAGAAATTTTTGGCAGTGCACCTTGCTCAATTTCGTCGATCTTCTGCATTTTCAATTGCGCTTCCTTGTAGAGAGGGCTTTCTTCGGGAATTTTATCGTAGTAGTAATCCGCAACCTCGTACTGTTTTGCCGCGAAATACTCGTCCCCCTTCTGCAGGTTGTTCTGCGCTTGTTCGGGAGTGTTGTCACAGCCCAACAACAGCATTGAAAATGAAACAAGGATAACGATCTTCATATTCTTTCCTTCCAGGAAGATTACACAGAAGCAGCTGCACTTTGCCGCGCGACTTTCTCCAAAATATCCACCGCCGTAGTCAATTCATCCTTTGTCGTTGCGTTCCCCATCGAGAATCGAATACTCGCTTTCGCCGTTTTTATGTTGCGCCCGATTGCCTGGAGCACGTGAGACGGTTCCATGCTGCCGGAGGAACAGGCGGAGCCGCTCGTCACAGCGATGCCATTCAGGTCCATGTTCATGAGCAACGCTTCGCCGTCGATATCCGATTTGGAGCTGTCGAACGACATGTTTACGATATGCGGGAGAGCGTCCGACGGGTGGCCGTTAAGAACTATGGACTCGAAGCGCTCCCTGAGAAGATCCGTCAATTTCTCCTTCAGGCCGCGGATATGAGCTAAATTTTTTTCCATATCGCGCTGACTGAGTTCGACCGCCCTGGCAAAACCAACTGCGAGGGGAATATTTTCGGTCCCTGCCCTCCTGTTTCTCTCCTGAGCTCCCCCATGAAGGTATGAATCGACATCAGTTCCTTTTCGGATATAAATTGCGCCGATCCCTTTCGGACCGTAGAATTTGTGCGCGGAGACAGCGAGAATGTCGATTGAGAGCGCATCGACATTGACCGGTATTTTCCCTGCAGATTGGACTGTGTCTGAGTGGAAGACAATGCCATGGTCATGTGCGACTTTTGCGATTTCTAGCACCGGCTGGATCGTGCCGATCTCGTTGTTGGCATGCATCACCGAAACAACAGACGTCTTCGCCAATATTGCCGCCCGAACGTCGTCGGGGTCAACTTTCCCAAATTTATCGACGGGGAGCAGAGTGACCTCGAACCCATTCTCCGCCAAATATTCAGCGCTCTGAAGAACGGCATGATGTTCGATGGAAGATATGATAAGATGATTCTTTCCGCTCGCACGCAATGCCGCCTGTGCAACGCCGAAGAGGGCATGATTGTCCGCCTCCGTGCCTCCGCTGGTGAAGAAGATCTCTCCCGGCTCCGCGCCGAAGGCACGGGCAATTTTCTCACGGCTCTCCTCAAGCGGGATTTTCGTTTCCCTGCCGAACGCGTGGATCGATGATGCGTTCCCGAACGAACGGGTAAAGTACGGCAGCATCGCTTCGGTCACGTCGGGGTCAACCGGCGTCGTCGCGCTGTAGTCGAGGTAGATGTGTCGAGACTCATTCTTCATTGTGTAAAAATATATCACTCGATTCAGGAAGAATCAACACTTGGAACCCGAGCGAGGGAAAGTCGCCGCCCCTGAAAAAACAAAAGAGTGAGGTCCGAATCGGAACCCCACCCTTTTTTGTTCAATTCGATATGATGTCTCTATTGATCCTTTTGATCCTTCAGCCGCTCACGCTGCACATCGCGCACGGCCTTGCGCAACTCCTGCGCAAAATTGCGTTCAAACACGACAAATTGTGCGATCTGTTTGATTGTGAGGATCTCTTTCAGCTCCATGAAAAATCGAAGTCTCTCGCCCGCAATCTTCTTGTCGATGTCGAGCAAGGTATTGAATGTTTGGTTGTACTCGTCGTCTTCTGCGTCGGACTTTGACTGAGCATCCAATTTGTCGACCAGATCATTCCTCTCCTTCTCAAATTCGTGCATGATGTCCTGGTGCTTGTTGTACTTCGCAATAAATTTGACCGATTGATCTTCCTCCAATTTCAACGATTCAAGCATACGGACTTTCTTCCAGCTTTCGATGCGGTCCATCGCCGGCTGCTGGGAGCGATTACCGTGCTCCTGCTGTGCCACCAACGAACTCGTCACCAAAAACATAACACCGAGTACTGTTGTAACAAAAACTTTCATGGTGACCTTCTCTGAGTTATAATGACGTATCGTTAAGTTTTTTGATCACGGAATCGACGTCTTCGTCGGTAATATCTTCAAAAGGATGTTCAGCTGCAAGAAATATTGAGAGGGCATGCCCATGGTCGAGTTGATCGTCGACCAGAACGCGCTCGATGTCCCGGGATACCATCGTGGGATTGCCTACCGATTCCATCAAACGCTGGGACGGCTCAACGGCTCTCGCCAGGACGGAGGAAACTGACTCCGATTCTGCCACCCCTTCAATTTCCTCGCCCGGAAATTCGGAGACGATTTCCATCAAATGCGATTGCGACGGGTCCGACACCGGATTAAATAGCTTATACATTCCGAACATGAGCACGAGGACCGCACATGCCGACACAGGAGCCAGAAGCCGCTGCAGCCAGACCGGCGCGGCAAACCCGAGATCACGTCCACGGCGTTTTTCGATCCTCTCATAAATGCGCGGAAGCAGATTTGTGAAGTAGTGAGTCGGGGCTTCCTCTTCATCAACATCGCGCAGCAACTCGAATGCCTCGTCGATGAGAGCCAGGTCATTCGTGCATCGAACGCACGTCGAAACATGCTGCTCGACCGACTGTCGTTCCTCCTGCGGAAGGGTTCCGTCCCGAAGCCCGACCAGCAATTCTTGAATCTTATCGCAATCCATGTTTCACATACTCCGCAATTTTTTTAACCGCGTGAAAATAATTTGCCTTCAAACCGCCAACGCTCGTTTTAAGAATCTTAGAAATATCTTCGTACGGCAATTCTTCATAGTACCTGAGCACAAAAACCTTCTTCTGCTTCTCCGGCAATCGCTCGATCGCCTCCTTGATCAATCGCGTCCGCTCGTCACGCTCCATTTGCTCAAGGGGAAGCACGTCGCCCGATTCATACTGAGCGGCGGTGTCATCGAGGGCAAACGTCCTTCGGGTCTTTTTCCGGCGGATCTCGTTCAGCGACAAGTTCACTGCGATCCTGTACAGCCATGTGTAGAAACTCGAATCGCCTTTGAAAGAATTGAGCGACCTGTAGACCTTGACGAAAATATCCTGGACAACATCGTCAGCTTCGTCGTGGTCCGGGAGCAGGCGCCTGACAACCCAGTATATTTTTTCCTGATACCGAAGGACAAGAATGTTGAACGCTTTGTCATTCCCATTCTTAAAATCACGAATCAGCTCATGGTCGCTGCGTTGATCCATCGGGTATCTTGCCGTACTGTTTTTGACACCAAAAGCGGGTCAAAGTTTAAGATGAATTCCGTTAGCAATTGATGCACTGTGCGGAAATGAACTCGTTGATCTGACGTCATAGCGATGCCGATACGGCGAAGCCGGGAAAAGAGCGGAGCAATCGTTCGTTTGACTCCCGGTCGGCCAACGGCCGAAGCCGGCAAACGCAACCGGTCCGCCGAGTGCTTCGTCAAAACAGATTATATCGAACACCGATCAAAATATCATATTTCCCGGCATAGCCCGGGTCGAGCAGGTAATCAAACGTGTTGTTCAAGAACTCGTTATACCCTCTGACATCCGTGTAGGCAGCCGTCATACCCGTCGTGAATCGCGTCCGGAAAGCGTGAAAATCAACGAAGAGGTCGCGTAACGGCTGGTAACTCGCGACGATACCAAAAGATTGTTCTTTGGTAAGAGGGCCGTACAAGAAATCCGGCTCGGGTGCACCGTATTGGTAATATGTGTCCTCTTTTCCCCCTTTTCTCAACGATTGAAATTTCAGTCCTATTTCAAGATTGTAAGCCGGGCGATGGTAAACGGAAACTGAAAAGAGGTCTGCGTTCTGACCGATCCAATCTCCTAGCGTCACGCCATGATTTTGGTATGTATCCTCAGCGTACTGATGGTTATAGACCCATGGATTGATTCGCGTATATTCAACGTTGATCCTTGTGTCATGGTAAAAAAGATCGTACGCATCGCCCCCCAACGTAAATCCCACTTGATTGTGATTTTGCGTGGGACTAAGAAATGTACTCGTTCTAAACTCGTCGACAAAAATCGGAAGATAGAAATCAAAATTTTTGACGGCGGTCAATTTAAAATTAAAGAATATCTGAGAATTGTCCTCGTCGTCCAAGTAATGCTCTGCCGATTTGAAAAGCATGATCGGTATCAGGTACAACAATTCGGGGCTGCGTCCAGATCCCCCGTAGATCTCCGATTCACCGACGGCGATGTTCACGCCGTTCCACGGAGTACATTCCAGCATATTGGCAGCAATATACTTCTGCATATACAACGTTCTCAGAGATCCGCGTTCATCGGTATAGCTTCGCGAAGAATCGACGATACCTGAAAAAAGCCATCCGTGGATGTAGGTAAAGTCAATATCTTTGCTGAGACGCGCATGCAATTTCAGCTGAGGGTAGGCGGGGGCCTTGTTCGAGAGGATGAGGTTGCCGTTCTCGCCCGAACCCCACACATTCGGCATTTGCTCGGCGGTCAACGTCACAAATCCATAATCCACGTTCACCTGCCCGTAAAACAGATCATAGTCAAACGTGCTGGTTGACACCCCCGGGGTAGATGAAACCACGGCTGGCAACGGGGAAAGAGGCCGGAGCGACGCTTGAGAACCTGATTGGGTTCCTAATGTGCTGACATACGAGCCGCCGTCGTGAGAATCGTGATAATAAAAATAGGCGCCGACGCTGTTTCCGATGTTTCCGTAGATTGAAATTCCGTTCGTTGTTTCCGAAAGAGTTTTTCCGTCCGCCTGATGATTCTCCGACACTGAACCGATGACGTCGATAGATAACCGCGTTGGCTCGCTCTCGTACGTGTACACGTGCCAACGCCCATCAGTCAGATTTCCGTAACCCAGACTTCTGATTTCCTGAAAGAACTCTTCTTTGTAAAATCTTAGCTCGTCCCCTTCCACGGTTGTCAATCGCGAACTCAGGCTGTCGACTTGAACGAGAAACATTGCGATCGCATGCCGTGAGAGCGGCTTCACGGCATCTCGGTAGTCATGAATAATCTGTTTCGCGGCCATGGCGTCGAGAAAATGATACACTTCGTGCGTTGCCGGCAGATAGACGGTCTGAGCAATAAGCGGCATTTTCAATAGGAGTACTACAACGGAATAAATGAAACAGTTCTTCATCCGAATCATGCCGTTAAATTGTATGAGTTTTCTCTCTGCACTCGCATAACACAAGGCTTTCACGATGGCCACAAGCGGATATTTCCGTTACGGGGCCAGGGGTTGTTTCCCCTTGACAACATACGATGCCAGGACCGAAATTCCCAGAATCGTCGCGATGATCAGAAGGGAGATCACAAGGTTGATCGTGACGATGTCCATCATGAGCATCTTCACTCCTACATAGCCTAACACGACGCCGACACCGTATTTCATGTATTCAAATTTCTGCTGACCCTTTTCGAGAACAAAGTACATGGACCTCAGCCCCAGCACGGCCATGACGTTCGAACTGAAAACGATCACCGGATCGGTCGTGATCGCGAAAATCGCCGGAATGGAGTCTACCGCGAATACCACGTCCGTCGTCTCAATGATCAGAAGGACAACAAATAGCGATGTCGCGTGCAGAATTCCCTTCTCTCGAAAAAAAAAATGCCCGCCGCTGTCACCGGACGACACGGAGATGAACTTTCGAAAGAGCCTTAGAATTAGGTTATTCTCCGGCTCTATCTTTTTCTCCTTGCCAAAAGTGATCTGGTACCCCGAATAGAGGATCACTACACCGAAAAGATACATCACCCAGTGGAATTCTTTCACCAACGCAGTTCCCAAAAGTATCAATACGCCTCTGAGGATCACCACGCCGATGATTCCAAAATTCAACACCCGCCGTTGTTGTATCGGCGGAATCTTAAAATAGGAAAAGATGAGGAGGAAGACAAAAAGATTGTCAATGCTGAGAGATTTTTCGATGACATAGCCGGTAAAGAATTCCAGGGCTCTCTGCTCTCCGAACGCGAAATAGACTGCGATATTCATCAACAGAGAAAGCACAATCCAAAAGATGCTCCAGACGATCGCCTTCCGAACGGACATAGCCGGTATAGTGCTCTTAGTAAAGAATTATGAATTGATGTTCGCGGTCGTTTCGCCGTTCGTCCATTTCCCTCCGCCACTTCCTGTGCCGCTAGAATTCAATCGCGAAGTTCCTGATATAAAGCATTTCCCTGACAAAGATACAAAATCCCAGTTTCAGAACAAAAAGTAAATAATTCTTCCCCGTTTCATGTGAGCCCCGTCGCATTTATCCCGGATCCTCGAATCGCATTCGGATCTTCGCAGGGATTGGGATATTGATTTGAGTTTTGTAATTTTGTATCTTTAGATCAGATATTTGCCCGAGTGGTGAAATGGCAGACACACTGTCTTCAGGAGGCAGCGCTCGCAAGGGCATGGGAGTTCAAGTCTCCCCTCGGGCACAAAAAGTTGGTTCATCCGCTCAAAATCCCCCACTTTTTTAAAACTCTCGTCGATTGGTAACTAAATTGGTAACCATTCGTGGGAGTTTCTATGTTCCTTCATCGGCGAGAAAACGCCTGCCACAGTAAACTTTTCATTCAAAACTAAACGGGGAGAAGAAGACAATGTCGAACAATCGTCCGAAGTTGGAATTGCAATTGAACCAGCCGATCAAACTCAAGCTGTTGCGAAATGAACCGCTGATAGGTGAGAACGGGCATGGCAGATATTTTATGTATGCCGTGACGAACGAAGCTGGTGAGGAACTGGTATGGTTTGCACCATCACCGGCGCATGACGTTATCCAGTCTCAGCAGTTGAAAGCTGGATCGGAGATCATCGTGAAGCTCACCGGCAAGAACAAGGTGGAAGTCTCCTTATTGGGAAAAGCGGCTGAGCAAGAATCGGCGTCGAAGGTAGACAACCTGAAAGATATCATGATCCAATCGATGCGCGATGCCGGTGAGATTCTTGCAGCTGTGCCTGACCTTGGATTCAGAGCTGAAGATGCTAGGGCTATCGGGCTTAGTCTGTTCATTGCCAGAACGTAGAAACTTCAAAGGGCCAGCAATGGCCTTTTTTTACGGTTTGCTTTTGTATGTGAATAGCAGTAGTTTTGCACAAGAGATCCGCGAGGGGGCCCTACCGGACAATCCCTCCATATTCATTTTGTCCTCTGAGACGCGGAACATTCAGAATAGATCTAATATCCCGTCTCAATAACAGTGATAACAGAATCCAGGTCACTATTGGATCCTCGAATCATCATCTCCCAATTCACTCCACAATCCGAAGGGAGGTTCCTATGAACGAAGAGCAATTTATAATCTATAATACAATATTACAGGAAATTGAAACGGCTGTCGAGGTTTCAATTTCGAATCTTGAAAGATCAGTGCTCAAAGATCTAATGAGAGGTTTAGAAAAAAAGCCGACCTCTGGAAGAAGATCCAGAACGAGATTTTAGAGGCTAATTTGACCGCTTCAAGCAAGTTAACATTATCTGCTTTGCGTGAGGATGGATTTAGTCAGTATTGTGAACTGATGGATAAACTCTTTGAAGTTTAAGAGCCGCCATTACACACACCTTTGAATCATTTGGGCGCAGGTTCGCTCGGTCCGTTAGGACGCACAAACTATGCTACTTCTAGAATTTTCATGCACCCCGAAACGTTCTTCGTCGCTGAACAAAATTTATGGCGGCGCATTCATAACTTGTTGGATTGACCAAAGCGATCTTAAGAATGCCGAAGTTTTCGCTCGAGGCGTCTTGGATGCGGAAGGATGGCAAATTCAAACACTCAATCATATCGAGACAATTGCTCGTTCAGACTAAGATAACGGGCATTCCTCAGAAGGATTGGCATTGTTCGAAGAGGCAACCAGATACGGTTCAGCCATCAAAATTCATACTTATCCGAACGATGCTTCGCCAAGTAGTGCCGCCTAGTCAGTCGCTGATGCTGGCTGAACCAAGAACACGTTGGCGCAGGTTAGCTCGGGTTCGTTGGACTGCACAAAGATATGTTCATGATATTAGAAGCTATCTCAAAAATGATTTTGCGCTGCCCCTTCGACGCGTCCCCCTTCGGGGGACTTGCTCAGGGTGAACAAACAACCGTTCATCCTGAGTAAGCGAGCGAAGCGAGCGCATCGTCCACGACCCTACGGGTCGTAGACCCGTAGGGAAGGACAAGGCGAAATGTTTTTGAGATAGCTTCTACACAGTATTGTAATTTTTATTTATTAGAGAAAGATCAATAATGAAAAACCAAAAACGCAATTCACTGCTTTTTTTGCTCCCGGCTATTTGTTTTTTGTTTGTTGGTGTAACAAATTATAATGGTAGGCCTTTTTTGTTTTACGGAGACATTATTGCTGGAATTCTTTTCATTATCGTGGCAATAAGAGGCTATAAAAAAGCAAAGACGGATTCGTAAGAGTCACATTACTTCGCCTGTATTTTTTGTCAAGTTTAGCTGGAGGTGCAAGCGCGTGCGTTCTAACCAACCGCTCATGCACACGGAACCATGAGCAATTAACCGCAGCTTTTGCTCCGGTCCGTTAGGTAGCATATAAAATCGTAAGGCATACCCAAGAGGATCAATCTAACTATAGTTAGACTTAAACAGGAAAAAAATGAAGAAACACGCAACATTCAAGTGGGATGACAAAGATTTTGTTAATTTCTACACAAATTCAGCAAATTTCATCGTGATAGAAAGACAAAGATCTATCCGAATTCTGC
>CAYTOA010000018.1:0-72215 GCA_964439265.1 uncultured Chitinophagaceae bacterium | reverse complement strand
GTCTCTTCCAGCCAACTGCGGACAGAATCTTTTGGATGATCGACAGACCCGCCAAACGCGTCGAGAACTTCAATATCGATGTTCCTGATGAATTTTCCGGTATATTGCCTTATTTTTTTCCTGTCGGGATCGGGTGCAATAGTATGCAGTAGTTCATCATCTTGAACCAGAACTGACTTTACGAGCTTTGAAAGAAGATTATTCTCCTCCGAGTAGTCTTTCACCGCCTGGACAACAGTTTCGCCGGAGTCGTCATGCGCAACGTATTTATTCTGAGCCATGAGGGATCCAGGCACACCGCTCATCAAGATGATGGTGAGAAGCATTTGGTAAATGGGCTTTAACCGTTTGGTATTCAAGCAATATGAAAGAAAGATGTGCTGCCAACAGGAGCAGACGAATTTTTGGAAAACTGACAGCGCAGCGAACTGCACTCCACATGATTTGTGGCAAGGTCTCTCCCGGATTTCATGTACAATTCGCCCTATCCTTCTTCTGAGGCCAGTGCCTCTTTTTCAATTTCATGCACGTTGGTCTGTGAGTTGAGCCTTCACTGAACAATGCAGGCGGAAGACAAGAAACACGCATCACAAATGGCCGCACCCATTCACAGTTCGGGCGGTGCGCCCATTGGCATCAAACGTACTAATTTGTTAATAGTTTATTTTACCTGGAATAGCCCGAAAGGATGGATAAAGAGTTAATCCCTTTTCAACGATGAGGTGCAGTGAAGAGGGGCGGGGTTGGGAACTTAAGTCGAATCGAATGGTTAGAAGCAACCGGACCGTGCTGCTCAGGGTAAAGTTAGATGTGTTACTTTTGGGAAGGTCGATGGGTGCGGGGATTGGATGTTTCCTCGTCGCGTGAATAATTTGCGATCTGAAGACGGCTGTGTAATGCCAGTTTTTCCAGTATGTTATGAATATGACTCTTGATCGTGAACACCGAGATATTGAGTCTGCTGGCAATTTGCTTGTTGCTCATTCCATCAACGATCAATGCAATAATTTCCTTCTCCCGTTCCGTCATCCGGATGAACCGTCTGAGATTTCTTTTCCCTTTTAAGAGAGCGTATTCAGTGACCTGAAAGAAGAGCGACCCGGTCATCGGGGTGGGGAGCACTGTTTTTCCAGAGGCTACCGCTCGAATCGTGTAGATCACATCTTCTATTTTAGCATCCTTCAGGATAAAGCCGTCCGCCCCAGCCTGAACACATTCCATGATGTCCGACTGGGCGGGAGCAAGACCCATCCCGATTATTTTGGTCCCGGGAAAGTCCTTCTTTAAATCCTCGACAATTTTCAAGCTGTCTTGATTCCCCAAGCCGAGATCCAACAGCACGACATGCGGTTTCACCTTGCGCGCCCCCGCAGCGACAACCTCCCCGCCGTCGGACACAGCCGTGACCGAGAAATCTTTCTGACCATCAATAAGGGCAGTGATTCCATCCCGAAGGATGCGGTTATCCTCTATAAGCAATATTCGGATTTTCGGCATAGGCACTCCAATTCATGCTATCTGTGCGGTCGCGCCTAAACAAAAAACTCCTGCCAGCGTCATCAACCATGTGCTTTAATCCCCGCCAGAATATGCTATAAATATACTACCGCGAATGGGATTTGTCAAACCAAAACAAAAGTCGGTAGTTGGCTATTTTGATTCAGAGGAGAGTTGCGCCTCCCTTCCGGCGGGTCAATTATCCAAAGCAGCCGATACGCAGCGGTTCGGCACGGACCGATAATTACCTCGAATCCTCATTATAAAAGGATTAATCCCTTTTTCATCCTTTTGGACTATTCCCCATTTCCAACTTCTATGGTAACATCATTATTAAGATTCAGAGATGGGTGATTCTTCGGCTAACGAGAGGCAATTCTCTACCACGATCCTCCCGAGCAGAGGGGAGCCACAGGCGGCGTTCACACCCATCCATATGAGCGCAGGATAGAAAACTTGCATGCTCAAGAACTCATGCAAACATTGAAGGGAGATTATTCAATGCAAACGGAAGAGCAGAACTCCACAAGCACGAATCAGTCCGATTCGGGTTCAGATGCGGAATTCGTCGGGTGGCAAAAGACGAAATCAGGAGATTCAGTCGCGCTTTATAATATTACGGCGTCGGGTCATCCATCATACGGCTCCACGGTCAGTGAAAACAGCCTTCAGCGGATGAACCTTCAGATTCCGGAAACTCCGCCTCCACCAGATTCAATATAAATCGTGTGATCGTCGTTGAACCCCACTACCGCAGGATTCAGCGTCAGGGATGTCTCACTCCAGTGGGGCCTAGACTACGACGATCATGAACCGTTCCCTCACAACGAAAGAAATCTTACCATGAACAGCATCATAACCAAAGACGGCACGGAAATTTATTACAAGGACTGGGGATCGGGAAAACCTGTCGTCTTCAGTCATGGCTGGCCTCTCAACGCCGATGCATGGGAAAGCCAGATGGTCTGCCTGGCGTCCAACGGCTATCGTTGCATCGCCCATGATCGCCGCGGCCACGGACGATCGAGCCAGCCATGGAACGGCAACGACATGGACACGTACGCCGATGATTTGTCGCAGCTCATTGAATCCCTTGACCTGAACGGGATCACACTCATCGGGCATTCGACCGGCGGCGGAGAGGTCGCCCGTTACATCGGTCAACACGGCACGAAGCGCGTTCTCAAAACGGTGCTTGTCGGTTCTGTGACGCCGCTGATGCTCAAGACGAATGCCAACCCCGGCGGTCTTCCGATCGAAGTGTTCAACGGCATCCGCGAAGGCGTCAATGCCGATCGTTCGCAGTTCTTTCAGGACCTGACGACTCCGTTCTTCGGCGCCAACAGACCGGGGGCAAAGATCAGCCAGGGCCTCCGGGACGCGTTTTGGTTTCAGGCAATGCAGGGAGGCCTCAAGAACGAACTCGACTGCATCAAAGCATTTTCCGAGACGGACTTCACCGACGATTTGAAAATGTTCAATATGCCTACGCTTATCATCCACGGCGACGATGACCAGATCGTGCCGATCGGCGCCTCGGCTCACGCCTCTTCTAAACTCGTGAAGAATGCGACACTGACGGTTTATCCAGGCGCACCCCACGGCTTGCCCTGGACCCACAGAGATAAATTCAACGCCGACTTGCTCCTTTTTCTCAAAACATGAGGACGATGCCTGCGCATTTTGAATGACACCATATCCACCCTGCAAAACTGACTCTTAAAAACATCCGCGAGGTCTCCTCCATGAACATCTTAATGGTATATCCGAAGTACCCCGATACATTTTGGAGCTTCAAGCATGCGTTGAAATTTGTATCAAAGAAGGCAAGCTTCCCTCCCCTGGGTTTATTAACCGTAGCAGCATTGCTGCCCCGCGAATGGAACAAAAAATTGGTGGATACGAACATCAGGGAAATTACGGACGAGGAAATCCTTTGGGCGGATTACGTGTTCATCAGCGCCATGTCAGTGCAGACCGAATCGGCAAACCAGGTCATCGACCGATGCAAGAGATTGAATGCCAAGATCGTGGCCGGCGGACCGCTGTTTACCAGCAGCTCCGAATATTACAAACACATCGATCATCTCGTGCTCGATGAAGCCGAGATCACTCTCCCTCAATTTTTGACCGACCTGAGCAAGGGAACGGCGAAGCATCTCTACACTTCGGACGATTGGGCGGATATTACGACCACTCCCCTCCCCCTCTGGGATCTTATTACGATGACTGACTATTCTTCGATGAACGTTCAGTATTCGCGCGGCTGTCCCTTTGACTGCGACTTCTGCGATATTACAGTTCTCTATGGAAGAATACCACGAACCAAAACGCGAACGCAAGTGATAGCAGAATTGGATGCATTAGACGCTGCCGGCTGGAAAGGTCCGGTTTTCTTTGTTGATGACAATTTCATCGGGAACAAAAATAAATTGAAGAAAGACATTCTCCCTGCGATCATCAAATGGAATGAGAAGAGTAATTCTCCATTTTATTTTAATACGGAAGTATCGATCAATCTTTCCGATGATGCGGCATTAATGGACCTTATGGTGAACGCAGGATTCGACGCTGTATTCATCGGCATCGAATCTCCGAATGAAGAGAGCCTGATCGAATGTAATAAGGTTCAGAATAGAAATCGTGACCTTATAGCGAGTGTGAAGAAGATCCAGCAGGCAAGCCTGGAAGTTCAGGGAGGGTTCATTGTCGGGTTTGACAACGATCCACAGACAATTTTTGAGACGCTGACAAACTTCATCCAGGAGAGCGGGATCGTTACGGCTATGGTTGGTTTATTGAACGCTCCCAGAGGAACGAAGCTCCATAAAAGGCTTCTGAGCGAGGGGAGATTGTTAAGCGATTTCACCGGAAACAATACCGATTTTTCCATGAATTTCGTTCCGCAGATGAATCCGGACGATCTCCTTGACGGCTATAAAGCAATGTTAAATACCATCTATTCACCCAAATATTTTTACAGACGTGCAACCCGCTTCCTGAAGGATTTTAAGCCAAGGAAGAGGATCTTTCATCTTAATTCGAATTACATTGGTGCGCTGGTTAAGTCGATGTTCAAATTGGGAGTTGTCGGCAAGGAACGGATGTATTATTGGAAATTATTTTTGTGGACGCTTTTCCGTAAACCGCAGCTTTTTTCGTTGGCAATATTGTATACAATTTACGGGTTCCATTTCAGAAAAATATCAACGAGCTTCTAGAAAAGTTCAAATTTCTGTAAAAAGATCTGCCATCGCCGCTTGATTAGAAGCCATCTCAAAAATGGTTTCCATGCGTAAAGCAGCCGTAAATGTCATGCTGAGCCCCGCTTTTCAGCGGGGTAGACTCCACGAAGCATCCATGACATGAAACCCTTGGGAAGTCAAGGTGGATCATTAACATGGATTCTCCCGAAGGTCGCGAAGCGATCCCTTTGGGGATGCCTTCGGCACTCACCCCGTCTGAAAAACGACGGTCGACGACTCCCTCTGGGTCTATGACCCGTAGGGTCGTTCAACGAATCTACGATTCGTAGAATCGTAGATAGACGACTCGTCGAGGGTTCAGAATGACAATGATCTGTCAGTGCTCCTTCAGAAGAACATGGTCAAGCATTCTTAAGATAGTTTCTAGAAATTCAATAGCGGCGATGGCAGTCGCCGCTCGTCCTTCGTTGTGAATATTGTCATCGTCCTGAAGTGCCCCCTCGAGTCGGCCATTGCATCTACCTTCCGTTTCCAATTTCAGGAGACATTATTGCTGCTTTCAGTGTGAATGGAGTCTTTTATCGCCGGTTCGCCGTTCCACAAATGATCTGCCGACCGTGCAGGCGACTTCCGACATATCTCACTGCGTCTGTAACCTATCACTGCAACTAACCCTCCTAGGTAAAAGAATTAACTCCTTTTTCATCCTTTCGGGCGATACCTTTTCTCTGCCGCCATCGCTACACTTTTGTATGTTTTAAAGTGTGAGGTTTAAGGAGCTGGACCTGAGCGTTAATATACCTATAACAGTGAGTGAAATTTAGCTCCGAATGATTATATGCGGAGGCGGGCAGTGAGAACTACCGAATCTGTGGGCAAAACTCTATTAGGAAACGCGTCGGGCGAGGAGATTTTCCGTCTCCTTTTCCGACGGCATCCGATCCCGATGTGGATATACGACCTGGAGACCCTTGACTTCCTCGACTTGAACGATGCAGCCGTTGAGAAGTACGGTTACGATCGCAACGAGTTTCTTAAGATGACGATTAAAGACATCCGGCCGGCGGATGACGATACCCGCCTGCACACCGACACGGCAAAGATCAGGTCGGAGTTGAGTCATTCGGGTGAGTGGCGCCATACGATGAAAGGCGGGCGCACAATTGACGTCGAGATAACATCGCATACTCTTGAGTACAACGGACACCCGGCGGCGCTGCTGATTGCCCAGGATATCACCGAACGCAAACAAGCTGCGCGGGTAATACAAGAGAGCGAAAAGCGTTTCAGAGCAATCTTCGATCAATCCCCGTTGGGAATAGCCCTGGTCGATATGCAAGGGCATCCGATTATTTCAAATGCACCATTGTCGAAAATGCTCGGCTACAGCAGCGATGAACTTTCAAAGATGAAGTTTACCGATTTTACCTATCCCGAAGACGTCGATAAAGATCTGAATCAGTTTGCTGCTTTAATAGAAGGAAAAATATCCAGCTATAAGCTGGAGAAGCGGTTTGTTCATAAGAATCGCAGCCTCGTCTGGGTGAATCTTTCCGTCACTATTCTGCGCGATGAAAGCGGGGCGGCGCAGGACATCATAGGAATGGCCGAAGACATCACCGATCGCAAGAAATCTGAAGAGACGCTCCTCGCCTCGGAAATTCGTTATCGACGTCTCTTTGAAACAGCAAAAGACGGGATCCTGATCCTCGATGCCGACACAGGGAGCGTTGTGGACGTAAACCCTTTCTTGATGAAGATTCTCGGGTATTCCCGCCACCAATTCATCGGAAAGAGGGTGTGGGAACTTGGGTTTTTGAAGGATAAAATTGCCAACCAGGAAAATTTTCTGGAATTGAAAAAGATGGGGTACGTCCGCTATGAAGATATGCCGTTGGAGACGAGCGATGGACGGCGCATCGATGTGGAGTTTGTCAGTAACGTGTACGAAGTGAATCATGTGAATGTGATCCAGTGCAACATTCGCGATATCACGGAGCGCAAGCGTGCAGAGGCAGAAATTCGTGAAACCGAAGAAAGATTTCGGCTGGTTTTCGAAAATGTGTTCGACGGCATCAGCATCTACAGCGAGAACGCCGATCCTTTGAAGAGAAGGCTTGTAGAGTGCAACAAACAGTACGCCGCGATTGCGGGGCGAAGCCGCGAGGAACTGTTGGAGCTCGGCTTCACGCGAGCTCTCCAAGTGCCGAGTGTAGATGCTGAAAAAAAGAATGAAGTATGGTCCATTGATCGGCTAACACCCCTTCAAGGATCGTTCTCCTGGCTTCGACCGGACGGAAAAGAAAACACTGTTGAGTATGTTGGTGCACCGATCATTTGGAGGGGAAAAGCATATACGATCGGCATCGACCGCGACACCACCGAACGCAAAGCAATTGAAGAAGACCTCAGAAAAAGTGAGATCAAATACCGGAGCATGTTCGAGAATATTCAAGATGTCTACTACGAAGCATCCATCGAAGGTACTATCCTTGAAGTCAGCCCTTCCATCAATCTCTTGTCAAAGGGACAATATCAGCGCGATGATCTGCTCGGCAAATCGATATACGACTTCTATCCCGATCCGGGGGAACGGATAGCACTCTTGGCGCAACTGCAGGGAACGGGGCACATCACAGATTTTGAAATGGTACTCATAAACCGCGATGGATCGCATGTGCCATGTTCAATCTCTGCAAATATCCGTTTGGACGATCAAGGACGCCCGGAATTTATTATCGGAAGTTTACGCGATATCACCGAACGCAAAAAGTCCGAAGAGTCGCGCATTCTGATCACCACAGCCCTTGAATCGACTGCCAACGGAATATCTATCACCGACGTTAAAGGAAATTTCGTTTGGGTCAACAAAGCCTTTACCGCAATGACGGGGTATACTTCGAAAGAAGTGCTGGGCAAAAATCCCAGGATTCTGAAGTCGGGAATACAAGACGATGTGTTCAACAAAAGTATTTGGGAGACAATTCTTGCGGGCAAGGTGTGGAAGGGCGAGCTTATCAATAAAAAGAAAGACGGCACTCTGTACGACGACGATTTGACGATCACACCGCTGAAGAACGGGGATGGCGAAATAACGAATTTCATCGCCATCGAACAGGATATTACTGAACGCAAACATATAGCGGTGGAACTCAAGCGGCGTAAAGAGTTCCTGGAAGCGATCATGGAAAGCTCAATGGACGTTATTTTTACCGTGGAGAGCAGCGGGAGGATTTCGTTCTGCAACCCGAGGGTCACTTCGATGCTAGGGTATCAATGTGAAGAGATCTTGGAACGTCACTTCATGGAGTTCATCCCGGAAGAATACCGCGCAGAACTATCGGAGCGCTGGAAAAACCTATTGCAAGGCACTGTCGGTACATGCGAGCTTCAGATAATCAGGAAAGACGGGACCAGGGCAGATTGTCTCATTTCCTATTCTCCAATTCAAGGTTTTAATGAAAAGCTTGTTATTGTTACGGATATAACCGTTCACAAAGCGGCAGAGACGAAGAATCGAATGCTTGCTCACGCAATCAAGAGCATCAGTGAATACGTCAGCATTACAGACCTTGACAACAAAACTCTTTTTGTCAACGAAGCCTTTCTGAAGTCATACGGCTACACTGAAAGTGAATTGCTGGGTAAGAACATCGGAATGGTGAGATCCCACGAGAATACCCCGGAAATTGCCGCTGACATACTTTCCGCAACAAATCATGGAAGCTGGCAGGGAGAAATTATGAATCGGAGGAAGGACGGGTCCGAATTTCTCATTTCCCTTTCTACGAGCATCGTGACGGACGAGAAGGGAAACGCAATGGCCCTTATCGGCGTCGCAACGGATATCACAGAACGCAAAAAAGCAGAGGAAAAGTTGCGCTACAATGCGGCTTTGATCGAGAACATCAATGATGCGATCATCGCCTCCGATGCGCAGTACCGAATAACTGCATGGAACACTTGTGCAGAATCTCTGTACGGTTGGAGGGCCGAGGAAGTGCTGGGGGCAAATGGATTGGACATCGTACGCACAGAATGGGCTGAGGCCGAAGCCGAGAAGGTGAGACATATGATCTCGGATTCGGGACGATGGCGAGGTGAAGCGACTCAGGTTCGTAAAGACGGCGTTAGAATTCCGGTCGAAATTTCTTCTGAAGTCCTTCGCAATGAAAAGGGGGAGGTCACCGGATACCTTAGCGCCAACCGCGATGTCACCGAACGCAAGCGGGACGAGGAGAAAAGGAAAAGTTTAGAATCGCAGCTCCAGCAGGCTCAAAAACTTGAGAGTATCGGCACGCTGGCCAGCGGCATCGCCCACGATTTTAATAACATTCTCGGCATTATTTTGGGCCACTCATCTCTCCTTGTCCGTCTGAGGGAAGATGCCGGCATGTACGCTGAAAGTGTCGAGGCAATTACAAAAGCAACGCAGCGCGGGGCAGTGCTGGTCAAACAACTCATGCTCTTCGCGCGGAAGACGGAACCTCTCTTAGAATCTGTCAAGGTCAACAACATTATCACGGAACTCGCCAATCTTCTGCAGCAAACCTTCCCGAAAACGATCATCATCACCACGTCTCTGCAACCGGATGTACCCGCGATCGTTGCCGATTCCAGCCAGATCCACCAAGTCCTTATGAATCTTCTCGTCAATGCGCGCGATGCAATTCTCGAAAACGGTACAATTTCAATCATCACGAGCACGATCGAAGGCGGCGCTGTTCGCCAGCAATTCCACGAAGCAAAGGCTCGCCGGTACGTCCGGATCGAAGTCACCGATACGGGAACGGGCATGGATGAGGCAACACGCCGGAAAGTCTTCGAACCATTTTTTACAACAAAAACCCGCGGCAAAGGAACCGGCCTGGGCCTGGCGGTGGTCTTCGGCATCGTTACCCATCACAACGGCTTCATTGATGTCCGGAGCGAGCTTGGAAAAGGAACAAGCTTTGTTCTGTACCTCCCAATACCCGAGCGTACGCCCAACGAAGTGCCTATGGTGAAGAAGCCCCTTGAGGAAATAGCCGGAGGAACAGAGACTGTCTTGTTGATTGAAGATGAAAAGGTCCTGAGCACGCTTGCAAAAAATATTCTTGTTTCGAAGGGGTACACGGTGCTCACGGCAGAAGACGGTATGCAGGGAGTGGAAATGTACCGGACCCATCAGAAACAAATCGCTGTCGTTCTTTCCGATATCGGGCTTCCTACCTTTGGCGGGCACGAAGTCTTCAGGAAAATCCGAGCTATTAATCCGGACGCAAAAATAATTTTCGCAAGCGGCTTTTTCGATCCGGAAACAAAATCCGAGATGTATAAGGCAGGACTAAAATGCTTCATTCAGAAACCGTATCTGCAGGACGAAGTTCTGCGGAAGGTTCGTCAAACGATCGACGCAAAGTGATCATGGCATAAGGAACTCTTCGACAAGGAATACACAATGACACAGACAGCAGCATACTTCCCGCCGCAAAAGATCCTCATTATTGACGACGAAGAAGTCTACCGCACGATGATTTCCGCTACACTCAAGAGCATGGGATATGAAAGTATCGAGGCAGCGAATGGATTGGATGGATTGGTCGCGGTGAAACTGCATCATCCGGACCTAGTGCTTTGCGACATTAACATGCCGAAGATGGATGGCCGTACGTTGCTGAGCACACTGAAAGAGTATCCCGAATTCAGCGCGATACCGTTTATTTTTATAACTGGCAATTCTGCAAACGGCGATGTGCGGCAAGGGATGCAGCTCGGCGCGGACGACTATCTGATAAAACCATTCTCATCGGCAGACCTTCTGGATGCAATAAAGACAAGACTGGATAAAACAAAGTCATTCCAGAAGCATCTCGAATCGCAGTATGACGACATCAAAACAAGTATTGTACGTTCTCTGCCTCATGAATTTCGAACTCCGCTGCACAGCATCATCGGGTGTGCACAGTTCTTGATAGAGGAAAACAATCTGACTGCCGATGAAGTGAAAGAGGCAGGCGAACTGATTTCAAAATCGGCGCAGCGGCTTCACCATTTATTGGAAAACATGATTCTCTACGGAGAATTACAGTTATGGACGAACAATCGAAGCACCGTTGCAGCAATGCGCAGGGAATCGGTATCCCTGCTGCGTGAACTGGTGGGGTCAACAGCGGCACAGGAAGCAGCGAAGCACGGGCGCGCCGATTCAATGGAAATTTCGGTTACGGACTCTCAGGTGCAGATTTCTCCATCACATCTGACAAAGATCATCGAGGAGATCATCGACAACGCAATAAAATTCTCGGAACCCGGAACGAAGATATCGATATCGAGCGAGGAAGATGACAGAGAAGTGACGATAAAAATTAGAGATGAAGGGCGCGGAATGTCGAACGAACAAATCGATACGGTCACCGCATTTCAGCAGTTTGAACGCCCCCATTTTGAACAGCAAGGCGCAGGGCTCGGACTCGCCATTGTAAAGTCGCTTGCCGAACTCTATGGAGGGAGGTTAACGATCAGCAACTCAGATAAGATAGGCACAACGGTCAAGATAAGATTATTGAAGGCATCGGATACCCGGCCCCTTGACTCCGGGGTGATTGAAACAAGGTAATTTTCATTTTTGCTCGTTGGACGGCAAGCCAGGAAAATATGCGGGTGATGCAGATAATCAACATTTCACGCCTGCTTGCGGCAGCTCTTCGCGGCAAATTATTTCCGCAAGAAACGGCTGCCGGACCTGACTGTGGTGACGTACGATAAGAGCATTGCAGTTGAACACAGAAGAACAAAGACAGTTCATTACCAAATACAGATCCAATCATTCACCTCACTCATAACAACGGGAGGTTTCAATGGGATAGCAACAGCTTCTTCTAATTATCCTCGGCGTCATTATCGTCGGAATCGCAGTAGCCGCCGGTATCACAATGTTCCGGGATAACGCTGTGGACCAGAACCGCGGCTCAGTGATCGCAGACCTAACAACGTTGGCTGCAAAAGCCCAGCAGTTTTATGCCAAGCCGGTAACTCTTGGCGGCGGAAATTCATTTGTCGGACTTACCGCAGACGCAGCAGGCCTGGGCAATTTAGCGTCCACGTCATTTATGAACAACCCTAACGGGACATACTCGATCAAGACAGCGGGATCGGCCATGACAATCGTTCTCCACGGCATTGGTAAGACTGCGTTGAGCGACGGTACATTTCCATCGTACGACATGACGGTGACTTCACAGAGACAGTCGCCGACTAAATTGAATTAACAGAGAAGATCATACAGTGCAATGCCGGCGTGACAAGTATACCTGCTCGTCGCCGGCTTCGCAACTATGAAACTTCGACACATTGGAATCCATATGAATGCCCCACCAATTTCATACTCGGTGCTTGTCATTGACGATTCTCCCCACAGCCGCATTCTGCTGCTAAGGCTTCTTCAGCGCAGCGGATTATCACGGGTTGAATTTGCCGTCAACGGCGCAGAAGGCATACAACGGTTTAAGGCGCTGCGGCCAGATATCGTATTTCTTGACGCCATCATGCCGGAAATGGACGGTTTGACCACGCTCAGGGAAATAAAGAAAATCGACCCGGGAGCGATCGTCGTCATGACAACATCATTATCCGAAAAAGAAAAAGTCATGCAGTTCAAGGATGCCGGCGCGAGTTATTATTTACTGAAGCCGTTCGAGAACGAGAAGTTCGACGAGGTACTGCTCAAGGTCCTTGCACTCCTCGGCCGGCCCGTGACAAAGGAATGATCCATGGAATGCCCGAACTGCAAAACGAACAATGACGACAAAAAGCGATTCTGCACAACATGCGGTACTGCTCTGGGCGCAATTTGCAAGCGCTGCGGTAAAATGGGAAGCGCTGAGGACAAGTACTGCGGCGATTGCGGAACAGCAATCGTCGCGTCATCGAACGCACATTTGTTCTCTCATCCGGCGGAAGCGGGAGCCGTGAAGCAATACGCACCGGATGAGATCGAGGAGCTTATATCTCTTCGTACGCTCGCGCGTGCGGAGGAGCTCGCTTCGGAGAGGGTGACGCAAAGCGACATCGACTCAATTTTCAAATAGCATTCAAGATCATGACTATCGAAGACGAACGATTCCTCAAGGCTCTCGTCGAGCGCGGCATCCTGACCCGCGAGGTGGTTAAAGTCAAAGGGCCGGCGTTCGAGACCATCGCGCGTGAAAAAGGTGTTACGCGCGCCCTTACCTCAGTTTTCAATCTCTCTGAGGACATCGTCGCGGATACTTTGGCCGCAGTATTCAACTTTGCCCGGATGTCAATTGCCAACGAGATCGAGCTCGCCCCCCAGCAGTTGCTGACCGAAGAAGAGATGGCTCAATTCCGTGTTCTCCCGGTGTTCCTTATCGGTTTGGAACTCACGATGGCCTTCGTCGACCCGCCGGTGAAACAGACCGTGATGCGCCTGCAGAAGCTCACGGGGCACCGGGTGCTTCCGGTCTTTACAACGTTTTCCGACTTTGATGCAGCGATGAAAAAATACAGGGGCGCCATCGACAGCATCCAGTCGATCAAGTCTTCCCTCCCGCTCGAGCAGTACGACATTAAAATTCGGAAGGGGTCGGATCAAGCGTTGGAGGGTGCCGGCGATCCCACGATAGCGGAGCTGACAGAAGAAATTTTGCTTCGCGCCGCAAAGGCCGGTGCAAGCGATATCCACGTGGAGCCGATGGAAGACGAGTTGATGATCCGTTTTCGCGTGGACGGAATGCTGCACCGGGAGATCTCGTTTCCTCTCTCCTACCATCAGGGGATGGCATCCGTGCTCAAGTCAAAGGCCGGCATGGATATGTTCGAACACTCGATCGCGCAGGACGGAAGATTTACGCTAAAGTTCGCACAGCGCGTCTTCGACGTACGCGTGAGCAGCCTTCCCCTTCTCAACGGCGAAAAGATCGTCATGCGCCTTCTCGGCAAATCGTCCATGATGATCGATCTTGACAACCTTGGCTTCACCAAGAATAATCTGCGGTTGTTCCGCTCGCTGCTTAATCTCCCGAACGGCATCATCCTGGTAACGGGGCCGACCGGAAGCGGGAAAACCACAACCTTGTATTCCGCGTTGAACGAGATCAAAGACATTTCCATCAACGTCACGACCGTTGAGGACCCCGTGGAATATAAGCTTCCGCTCATCAACCAGGTCCAGGTAATGCCGGAACGCGGGTTGACTTTCGCGTCGGTGCTCCGAGCCGTCCTGCGGCAGGACCCAGACATTATCCTCGTCGGAGAAATACGGGATGCAGAGACGGGCCTGATCGCAACCGAGGCTGCCCTGACAGGCCACCGCGTCGTCAGCACGCTTCATACCAACGACGCCATCGGCGCTATTTCGCGGATGGTCAATCTCGGCATCGCATCATTTTGGGTGAGCGCGTCGGTGATCGGCGTTATCTCACAGCGTCTTGTCCGTAGAATCTGTGCCCGATGCAAAGAGGAATATCTGCCCGACAGTGAAGTGCTCGCATCGTTTGGGCTCGCAGGTCTGCCCGCCGGGACGACTCTTTTCAGAGGCAAGGGGTGCTCCTTCTGTACCGGCACTGGATACAAAGGAAGGATGGCGATTCATGAGGTTTTCATCATCACTGAAGAAATGCGCGACGTGATCTACGGCGAGGTCACAACAACCAAACTTCGCCAACTGGCAATCGAGAACAAATTCCGCGATATGCATTTTGACGGACTGCAAAAAGCAATCGCGGGCATCACGACAATCGACGAAGTCCAGCGCGTGACGCGGAGGCTGACCTGAAATGCACGCCTTGTTCAATGTCCGGAAGTTCCTCCCTGCGCAAGCGAGCCGGCGGGTGTTAAATCTTACCATCAAAATAATGGAGTCATCGATTGACTGACAAGAACAAAAGCAAATCGGAATTATTGAAAGAAGTGGAGGGATTACGCCGGAGATTGAAAAGATCGGAGACAATCAAAAAAAATCTCCTGCAGGACCGCATTCTTCTCCGCACGTTGATTGACAACATTCCCGACGGGATTTACGCAAAAGATACTCTCTATCGCAAGACGCTGGCGAACCGGGCCGATTTGCGCAACATGGGAATCCAAACCGAAGCAGAAGTCATAGGCAAGGACGACTTTTCGTTTTTTCCAAAAAACGTTGCAGAGGGATTTCGCGCGGACGACCAATGCGTGATTCAAACTGACACGCCGGTCTTGAATCGAGAGGAATACGCCGTTAATGTTGCCGGTACGAAACGCTGGCTCCTCACGTCGAAGCTCCCCCTCAAGAATGAACGAGGCAAAATCGTCGGCCTTCTCGGCATTGGCCGCGACATCACCGAACGCAGACGCGCCGAAGAACAAGTGCGCCTGCAGCTTTCGATCATCGAGCAACAGAACCTTGAATTGAAAACAGCACGCGACCTGGCGATGGATGCAAGCAAGACGAAGAGTGCATTCCTGGCAAGCATGTCCCACGAATTGCGCACTCCTCTTAACGCCATTATTGGATACAGCGAAATGGTCATTGAAGAAATGAGCGATCACGGTGAAACGCGTTATCGAAGCGACATCGACAGGATCCATACGGCCGGCAAGAACCTCCTCGACCTGATCAATGAAGTTCTTGATCTTTCAAAGATTGAAGCGGGGAAAATGGAGTTGTACCTTGAAGAATTTCAACTTAGTGACCTCATTCGCGAGGTAGCGTCGACAGTTCAGCCGCTCCTCGAAAAGAACAAGAACACACTTCTCGTGAACGTTCCACCCGATATCCCGATCGTGCGCCTGGACCAAACCAAAGTGCGGCAGATTCTCTTTAACCTCATCAGTAACGCCTCTAAATTCACTCTCAACGGAACGATAACGCTGAGCGCTGTTGCGATACCGGCCTCCGGAGACAACGAGGCAGTGATCGAGATGAAGGTCGCGGATACCGGCATCGGCCTTACAGAGGATCAAAAATCGAAGCTCTTCAAAGAATTTTCACAAGCGGACAGCTCTACGACTAGGAAGTATGGAGGAACGGGGCTTGGCCTTGCCATCTCCAAACGTTTTTCAGACATGATGAGGGGATCGATCGAAATTGACAGCGTACCGGACAAAGGCACCACCTTTACCGTGACCTTGCCCCAAGTCCTCCAGATTGCGGAGGCAACATCTCTGCCTGCGGTTGTCCCGACAGAGAGTCCGGCTGCACCCATTCCCACGAACACGGTGGTTCTAGTCGTGGACGACGATACGGGTGTCCGTGATCTGCTTTCGCGGCACTTGTCCAAAGAAGGGTATCTCGTCGAATGCGTTACCAGCGGCGACGAAGGGATCAAGCGCGCAAAAGAGATTCTCCCGATGGCGATCATTCTCGATGTGATGATGCCCCACAAAGACGGATGGGCCGTTCTCCATGAAATAAAGAACGAGCCGGCGCTGAAGTCGATCCCGGTTGTGATGTATACCATGCTGGATGAGAGAAGCTTCGGCCTCGCGATCGGGGCGTCGGACTATCTCGTCAAACCGGTGAGCAAGGAAAAGATCCTGCAGGTGCTGGATAAATATAAACACCGGGCGTCCCGCGATTACGTCCTTGTGGTTGATGACAGCCCCGACATTCGCGATATGGCATCCCGCGCAATTCAGAAAGCGGGATGGCTCGTGCGAACGGCAGAGAATGGAAAATCAGCGCTCGAGATGCTCGAGGTCGAAGCTCCGTGCCTCATTTTCCTCGACCTCATGATGCCAGTGATGGATGGGTTCGAATTCCTCTCCATCTTTCAGAATAGAACGGAGTGGAAACACATTCCGGTGGCAATAATAACCTCAAAAGAACTCATGGCGGAAGAACGGCAGCAATTAAACGGAATAGTCAGGAAAGTCATTCAGAAAGGCGATTTCACTCCGGAAAAACTTCTGAGGCAGCTTTCCTTGCTCATTCCCCAGCTCATCGCACAACACGTAACTCCTCCGGAAAAGTCAAATGGCTAAAATACTCGTCGTAGAAGATAATGACATCAATCGGGACATGATGGTCCGCAGGCTTCGACGGCGCGGGTATACCATCATTACGGCGGTCGACGGGCAGCAAGGTATCGACCTGACACATTCAGAGAACCCGGACCTCGTTCTTATGGATATGAGTCTGCCGATCGTGGACGGCTGGGATGCGACCCGGCAAATAAAAAACGATCCGAACGTGAGCCGGATTCCCGTCGTCGGATTAACTGCGCATGCAATGGTGGGCGACAGAGATAAGGCTCTCAAGGCAGGCTGCGATGAATACGCTACAAAACCGGTCGAGTTTGAGAAATTGATCGAGATGATAAACCGCTTGATCAACACGAAGTAATTCCGTTGCCATGAGACCTTAATATTCACAGCTCTCACGCAAAAGGAAAACACCGAAGCATGAAAAAAGTCCTTATCGTGGATGACGATGCAGAAACCAGGACTCTGATGAAGAGAATCTTATCCGTCGAGGATTTCATCGTCCTGGAGGCGGCAAATGGTGAGACCGCGCTCGAGATTGCACGGGACAAATTGCCCGACCTCGTCATCAGCGATATCATGATGGAAAATATCAATGGATTCATGCTCTTCGAATTCCTACGGGGAGACAAGTCGACTGAGAATATCCCGGTCATTCTTGCGACGGGTAGGGCGCAGATGACGGGCGCCTGGAAAATGGATCCCAGCGTTGCCTATCTGGAAAAACCAATTGCGCCCGATGAACTGCTCACAGCAGTAAGAAGAATGGTGAAGCCCTCAACGAAATAGTCCAATGCCGTTGCCTGCCGTTTCATCGGACGGAGGAAGGCGGGAGGATTTGAATGGAACCCAAACTTTGATGAACCTCACGCTCATCCCCTGCGAAGAGCACTTCGGTTTGCCTGCGGAACCCTTTCAAATAACACAGAGAGCAAGGCGGCAGAATACATCATCGCCCAGGGAGATATCGGGAAGTGATATCGCGCCGCCCCATAGTATACCAGATATATTACGATGAAGTACGCTATCACGAGAATACCCAAGAGCGGCCAGCCATGACCTCTGCCGCGCTGCAGTCTCTTCCAGATGCCAAAAAGAAGGGATGCGATGAACAGAATCAACAAGACAATCTCATAGATCGTATTGATTTGATCGGAGCGCCGCAAGATGCTTCCTCCCGCCTTAAATTTGCTTCGCGTGCCAACGATGTTCCAGTAAACACCATCACCATGGCTTAAGAGAGCGATAAGCTTGTCGGGAATGAGCGTCAGTGTACGGAACGGATGATCTTTGATGTAGCCGAATGCTTCTCTTCTTGCCGTTTGATTGAGCTTGTATTCCTCCTGCGTGTTGTTGTCCTGGGGAAACCAGGGCACAGCAACCCACGTCCCGTTCGCCTCAGGACCATTTCCCATGTAAAGATTCAGCCCGTCGTTGTTTGAAAGAACAAGGTCGTCATAGAGTATATAATTGCGAACGATCCAGGGAGCTAACACCGCAATCATGACGGCATAGAGAATTCCCATCATCTTCAACCGAATGCTCAGGCTTCTCTGTTCCCCAGAAAATTGCGGGAACAGAAGAAGGATGAACGCGGGAAGCAAGAGCGTTTGCATTTTGACAAGCGTCGCAAGCCCAAACACTAAACCTGCGATCACCAAACGGCCCGTGCGGGATCTCTCGCTGTTCGAGATGCACGGCAGCAGAATTGCCACTCCAAGCAGGAGCATGAAGAGATGAAGGACTTCCACTCCGAGAAGAGGTGTATAGGCGATATTGTTCGGATAGATGGCAAGGAGGAGAATGGAAAGCCTTCCTGTTAACTCTGATGTGAAGAGCTCCCGAGCTATCCAATAGACGAGCACGAGCGATACCACAGAGAGAACAAGATTCGCGGTCTGTGCTGTCGCGATCGAAATCCCGGTTACCCAAAAGAGCGTTCCCAGGAACAGTGAATAACCGACCGGGAAGTACGCAGTGGCGAAGCCGCCGTGTTTAACATAACCAAAACCTCTTGCAATAGATTCTGCACACTGGAAGTAGAAGGAAAAATCGCTCACGGGTTTAGGATCGAATACCACTATCCAGCAAAGACGGACCGCAAAAGCAAGCGTAATGATCGCAGGAAGGTACCATGGGGAAAGAAGGATCGAGCGAATTGACGCGCGCGTTTTTACTAAGATCGGGCGTCCATCACTTTTTTCGATCATAGAAGTGTCATTCCCGAGTGCCGACGTCATCGTCCGTTTTTCCCATTGGAGCGAATAGGGAGTCTTATTGTATGTACGCAAATCAGGTCCTTCATGAGATTGCAGTGTCTTAGTTTATGATAGATGCAACTTGCTCGCGCAAAGTCGCTGAGACGCAAAGAGAATGGATGGGTTTCCCTTGCGGCTTGTTACTCGTTCCCAATCTCCGATTGGGAACGCAGTGATCCTGCCGATCGATGTTTTCAGACGAAAAGACGAGATATGCAGGTCGCTCCCAAACAGAGTTTGGGAGCGAGAATGGAACAGAACATGTTCACCCTGAGCAAGTCCTCAACGAGTCGAGTCGTCGACCGATGCTTTTGCCAAAGGCATCACTTCGTGATTATCGGGACGCGTCTGGCGAAGCCATCCCTTCGGGAGAAGGGTCGTTCAGGCAAAGTAGTCCGCTACCTGCCATTGCCCTTTCTTGACTTCCCTCATGAATAAGACTACATTCTTGAAAAGATTCCAGCCCGGTCACGTTGCGCTCTACGGACCGATTTTTTTCATTCCAATCATGATTTCGTACAGACCATGGCAAAGACTCTCAAACCCCCTTACCTTAAGAATGCGGGCCAGCGAGGGAAAATCAATATCTGGATTGTCGACGGCACATATGTGCGCACGCATTTGGACGAAGAGTTCACGAACTATGCCCAGCATCTAGCCTTCAAGTGCATACCGGAAAATGAGTTCTGGCTCGATAAGGAAGCTGGGAACAATGAACAACAATTCTTCATCGACCACTTGCTCGTAGAGCACAGACTGATGATGAAAGGTGTTCCCTACGACGATGCGCTGGAAGCCGCCGATAAGGTCGAGATGGCGGAAAGGGTGAAATCCGGCGATGTGCGCAAGCTGGCGAAAAAAGGAGATCTCCCCGATCCCGCAAAAGTCCATATCCGCCTTTGGAAAAAACTTGAGTCGGACGTGAGCGTCTGGATCATCAACGGGCGTCTTGTGAGGAGCGGTTTCGACGACGATTTTACCGAAGGGGGACACGACTACGTGTATGAATTTGTTCCTCGGAATGAAGTATGGATCGATAACGACCTGGAAGAACTGGAACGTCCGTTCGTTCTTCTTCACGAATTACACGAGCGAAACCTGATGGCAAAAGGATGGACATACAGCAAAGCGCATGAAGATTCAAGCAAGCTTGAATATCATTACAGACACCATCCAACTGAACTGCACACGGCATTGGCGGCCGAGGGCTGGGAGTAAAAGAACTCCCCCGAACCGCGATTACCGCATTTCTTCAATCATCAGAAAAAATATCTCGCACCGAACGCCGCATCCATGCCAAAGCCTGTCGATGAAGTAAGTTCAAGCGACGGGGCCAGCTCAAGAAACACGTCGACCGGAGTTCCGCGCGGCATCCACTCGATGCCGAAGACACCGCGAATTGCCAGCGAACTATTGTAGCCGGCGCCGGAGTTGATCCGTCCGCCGATGCCGTAATACAGCGGAAATCGTTCGGTCGAATGAATGACGTCGAACGAGTGCCACAGATAATCCATGTGAAAATGAGTTCTGTCTCCTCCGTTGTACGTCCCGTTATAATTCCCTATCCTGTCTCCCCCGTACGACCACCCGAGGCCAAAGTCAAACGCGTTGACCGGAGAGGTCCATAACTTCGCACTGAAGCCGGTCGGTTCGCCGATCATTACCCCGAGGCCGAAATCACGATCCTGTGCGACGGAGCGTTGAACAATAAAAAACAAACTGAAAGCAGCGACTGCATATCCAAATTTCTTCACGGTGAGATTCCTTATATATCTTATTGCGATTGAAAGATTGAGAGCATTAAGTTTTCCTTTTCAAATCTCTATTACATCAATAGAACCTATCTCAAAAACTCCGAATAATGTCATTCTGAACGGAGTGAAGAATCCATGACAATCATGCACTGTGAATCTATGAGGCTTCGGTGTGGTGGATGCTTCGCCCTGCTCAGCATGACATTTACAAATGCATTCTACACCGAGCCCATTTTTGAGATGGCTTCTAATTTAAAGTGTTTATTCGTCTCCCATTCATTTGTCCATGGTGCATTTATTATTATTTTAAAATCCCCACAACAGCCAGCTTTTTTTCGCCTTGTCCGTAAGGGCTTTAAGCCCTGCAGAACCCTCTTTGAGGTTGACAAAAATGGAGTCAAAATTTTGTGCGAAGCTGACCTTTGAAGAATCCACAAGATTTTTCAACCCTTCCGACCCCTGTTTGAGGTTAATAATGGATGAATCGAAATCTAATGCCCACGATTGATTCATGAGGAGTTTGCCGATCGTCCCTTTTCCTGATTGTATGTTGTTGGTGATCTTTGACAAAGACGTTGTGATGGTGGACGTGTTGTCGATCGTTGATTTTAATGAGAGCATGATATCGTCCATGCTTACCGGTTGAATTGTCTGGACGGTATCGTTGTTCTCGATCTCCTTTTTCCCCCCCGTTCCCGGGTTCAGGATGATCACTTTGTTTCCCATCAGTCCCTCCGAGCCGATGCCGGCAACGGCATCCTTCTTTATGAACTTCCGGGTGTTTTCGTCGACGATAATATCAACTTTAATAGAAGAGTCGCTGACAATGCTGATGTCTTCTACTGTCCCTACAGTAATGCCCGAGAGCCGAACGTTGTTCCCCGGCTGCAGTCCGGAAACATCCTTAAACACTCCGCTGACGCGGAATGTGCTCCTGAACATCTGCTGCCTTTGGCCGATGAAGTAAATCCCAACGATGAATATTGCCATTCCCAGTGTAATAAATATCCCCAGCCTTATTTTAAAACTTGTGGTCTTTTTCATTTGGTTTGCTCTTGTTTATATTCCGATACATTATTCAACGGTGTCATGCAGCATTTAAAAGGAATGCCACAAAGGCACCAAGACACAAAAACTTTTGGGGAAGCTTCTAACTGTAATGCCCATGAACAATAAGATTTGTCTTTCTTGGTGACGTTGTGTCTTCGTGGCATTCATGCTGCCATTTTTCCAGACTGGGTTTATTCAAAAAATGACCGGATCCATCCGTCCGCGGAATTCGCGAGTTCGTCGTACGTTCCTTCTGCGGCGCATGCACCGTCCTTCATGACGATGATTCGGTTTGCTATGAGTTTGGCACATTCGATATCGTGCGTGATAATCACTGAAGACGTGTTGTATTTTTTTTGCACATCGAGAATAAGCTGGCTTATTTCTCTCGATGTGATCGGGTCAAGGCCGGTCGTCGGTTCATCATACAGCATGATTTCGGGCTTCAGGATCAGCGTCCGAGCCAGGCCGAGCCTTTTCCTCATCCCTCCGGAAAGCTCCGAAGGTGTCAGGTCGATTGACTTCGCAAGCCCGACATTCTGCAGCGCTTCTTCAATGAGTGAGTCCATCTTCTCCTTCGGTATAGAACCTAATTGTCTTCTGAGAGGGAACTCAAGGTTCTCCCTCACTGTCATCGAATCATAGAGAGCGCCGCTCTGAAAAAGGAAGCCTATTTTTTTCCTTAGTTCGACGAGTGCTTTCTCTTTGAGTTCGGAGACATTCTGCCCGAAGATGACGAGCGTTCCTTCGTCGAGATCAACCAATCCCACGATACATTTAATAAGAACCGACTTACCGGTGCCCGATTTTCCGAGGATGACAAGGTTCTCTCCTTTGTTGATCACCAGATTAATATCCCGCAGCACATGATTATTACCAAACGACTTTTTGAGATGTGTCATCTCGACAACAACGGCTGACGCATGGTTATGCTCAATTTCCATAGAAGCCGAATTCGCTGGCGTATTTTGCATCGGTGAACTCATTTTTGCATCAAACTTGTAATTTGCACCGCGATCATGTCTATCACAAAAACCATAAGCGATCCGAATACGACGGCCGAGTTCGCAGCCTTCCCAACTCCCTCGGTCCCCTTGTTTGAAGTGTACCCTTTGTAGCTTCCGATCAGGCCGATCGCGAACCCAAAGAAGAACGTCTTGACGACGGCCGGCAGCAGGTCGCTAAAAGCGACGCTTTTGAATACCTGAGAAAAGAAAAGGAATGAACTTACATTTCCATTCAGGTTGACGCCGACAAACGAACCGAGCAGCCCAACCGCATCGGCAAAAATCACGAGCAACGGAAGCATCAGCGTGGCCGAGATAACGCGGGTGACCACGAGATACTTGAACGGATTGGTGCCCGAAACCTGCATTGCATCGATCTGTTCGGTCACGTTCATCGACGCCAGTTCCGCCCCGATTCCCGACCCGACCTTTCCGGCAAAGATCAACGCAGAGATCGCCGGCCCTATTTCCCGGACGATCGAAACGGAGACCATCGCTGGAAGGAGCGATTCGGCTCCGAACCTCGCCAGCGTCGGTCTTGATTGGATCGTCAGCACCAGCCCCATGATAAATGCCGTAATGCTCGTCAAGGGAAGAGATTTGTAGCCGATGAGAAAAGATTGTTTCATCAGCTCGTTGAACTCATACGGCGGTTTTAACACTTCTTTAAAGAAGCGCCACGTAAAAATGGTCAGCGAAGAAACCTCCAAAAAGAATCTCGTCAACGCCGAATCCGAATCTAATTCATCAACACTGTCCGGAGAATTCTTCAATTCCAGGTTCTCGTTTTGGGTCTGCTGCAATGCTATTGGTTCCATATGAAAATTGGTTTTATTGCCGTTTCCGATATTACATCGTGCATCGTAACCGCAAGGGACGCTAAGGTCGCAAAGATGTTTTTGTCAAAAATACTAAGAAGACTTTGCGTCCTTGGCGACCTTTGCGGTGAATGAGCTATGGGAAAATACAATATTGGTTTTGAGTGGCGGCACTGGTGTTATGCCAGACCAAGCCCGACCAATACACCTTCTGTATTGGAGAGATCGCCAATAATATTCCTGACCGGCAAAGGGATCTTACGCACGAGCGTCGGGATGGCGAGAATTTGTTCTTCGCGCGCGACGTGCGGATGCTTTACGAGGTCGATGACTCGTATATGGTATTTGCCTTTCAATCTTTCTTCACAAATCAGCTTAAGATTGCTGAAAGCGACCCCGGCTTTTGGAGACTCTCCCGCAATATACAAGCGCAAATCCCATTGCTCGCTTTTTGATTTGGTCCGGCGTTCATTCCGCTGTGCTGCTTTCATTTTTTCAGTTTTGATGTTCACCCTCAGCTCCTTTTGTTAGTAGTTCTGCTTTTCCTTATTGCGGTTGCCTTAATATGGTCATCACCCTTTCGGCTCTGGGCCATTTTGACCTTGTCCTGGGTGAAGCGTTCATTTCTTGCTTTTTCAATTCCGATCACCTTCAGCGCTTCCGATTCTTCTGCTTCAAATTCAGACCGAAGCACCATGACCTGCGCTTCCATGGCCTCGCGCTTGCGCTCCAGGCCAAATTGTTTTCTTCCGATTTCCTGCTGGCGCAATAATTGTTCTGCGGCATCCTTGGTCTCTTGCGACAACCGGGCAGAACCAGTCAACACGCCGTCCGACCCGACATAGACGTCAAGCAGTTCGATGCCGTGGTTGGTAAGCTTAAACTCGCGTATCTGGTTCGAGTGCGCCATGCCGCGTGATTTAAGCACATACAATCCCCTGTTGCGTTCGCCCCCAACTTCAATGTCGCGGAGGAGAAGCCACGTGTCGATGAGCGATGAAATATAAACGTCAGTATTTTCTATATCGTCGCCGTCGGAAGTAAGATTTGTGAAAAAGGCAGTAGCCCTCTTCATTTTTAAAAAGTCCACGAGCCGAAGCAGCATGGTCTTCACTTCGGTCTGGTTCTCCCCCATTACAAAAGCGTTGATAGGGTCGAGAACGACGATGTGGGGCTCGAACTTATTGATCAATTTTATGCTGGTGGTGAGATGGGATTCCAGTCCGTACAGGGTCGGACGTGTCGCGTGGAACTGAAGCAGACCTTTGTTCACCCAGGGCTCCAGGTTTATCCCTATCGAACGCATATTCCGCATGAGCTGCGTGGGCGACTCTTCGAAAGTAAAGTACAGCACGCGTTCTCCCCGTTTGCATGCCGATTCAACAAATTGCGAGGCAATGCTCGTCTTTCCCGTGCCGGCAGTCCCCGAAACAAGCACCGTGCTGGCGCGATAGTAGCCTTTTCCGGAGAGCATCGTGTCCAGCCGCGGAATCCCGGTCGAAACTCTTTCGAGGGAGGAAAAATAATTCAGGCCGAGGGAAGTGACGGGGAGGACGGAAAAACCATCCTCATCGATAAGAAAAGGATACTCGTTCGTGCCATGCGTTGAGCCGCGGTACTTGACAATGCGCAAGCGCCGGATGGACGATTGATCGGTGACGCGATGATCGAGCAGGATCACACAATCCGAAACATATTCTTCCAAGCCCTGGCGTGTTAACGTGCCGTCGCCCCGCTCTGCCGTAATGATCGTTGTTACACCTTTCCGTTTGAGCCACTGGAATAAGCGGCGCAGTTCGGCACGGAGGATAACGGGATTGGGCAATTCAGAGAAAAGCGATTCTATGGTATCGAGCACGACGCGCTTAGCTCCGATCGTCTCGATCGCCAGATGGATCCTGATGAACAGCCCTTCCAGATCATATTCGCCGCTCTGGGCGATCTCGCTTTGTTCCAGGTGGATGTGTTCAAGCCAAATTTTCTTCCGCCGTACTAAATCTCTTAAGTCAAACCCTAATGAGGCGACGTTCGATGTCAGTTCCTCTTCTGTTTCCTCAAATGAAATGAAGACCCCCGGGTCATTATACTGCGTTGCGCCGCGAACCAGAAACTCCATTGCAAAAAGTGTCTTTCCGCACCCTGCCCCTCCGCACACCAGCGTCGGCCTCCCCTTCGGCAATCCCCCTCCCGTGATTTCATCGAGACCCTGAATGCTGGTAGGGGATTTTGGCAGTGAATGGCGATGTGATCCTGGTTCTCTTTTCTTCATGTTAATGCGTCTCCTGCATTGATCTCTCTCGTGATTAATGAACTCGGTTATTTTTAAGTTCGTTCAACACTGGTCGTCCATCGCCCGCTGTTGCAATGCATTCTGGTCGACAGACTTTCGGCAACTATTACATTACATCGTTAGCAATAATTCATTTCCATTTGCGCACATTAATGGAGCATGAAAAATAACCCCGTTTGTCAAGATCCTCAGATCAGCTGTTTGTCGGGGTTGGCATAGCCCAATTTCTCATTCTTCTTCTCCCTCTTGGCTGCTTTTTTTTCTTTCATACTTTTCGCCGGCTCCTTTTTTGAATCTTTTTTGATATTCTGACCTTTTCCCATAACGAATCTCCTTGTGGATGAGGGGTGAGTTTGTTTATTTGAACCTATATTTATGTTCGAATGCGGGCATCTTACTCCCCTTTGTCGTCTTCCAGGTCATCGTGGTCGTCGCCTCCCAGGCTGTAATAGTTATTCTCTTCGTCTTCGCTTCCCATATTCTCCTGCTTCTCGTCCAATTCCGAGCCCGGAACATCTAAATCGCCGCCGGAGACGTCTTCCTCAAAATCTTTTTCATTGTTTTTTCCGGTTCGCCCATCTTCATTCGGCGCTTTTTGTACCGATGTATTCTCAGGATTTAAGTTCCCCTCTTCTTTGAATTTGTTGAAGATATCCTCGCTCGCCGGATATAGCGGGTATCCCGGCAGTCCGGAACTCTCCCCTGTCTTGCTCCCTTTTTTGTTCGTGTCTTTGTTGTTGCTCTTTTGATCCATAAAGGTACCGACCTCACTGAGAATGATTCTGCTTCGATGTGCTTTAAACGAAAACAGGAGGGAATGCCTCCCGTTTCCTTTTCATCAATCCGCTAATTCGTAATCGTATTCTATGACCAGCTCATTATCTACCGTCCAGACGCCCGGTGCGCCCCACGCTATCCGCCCTGCCTCGTCCTTCTGGTACCATGAGGTCACAGTGCCTGAGAGGGTGACGTTATGACCGGAGACTTTGACGAGAATATCCTGATCTGCGATAGCCCAGTTGCGCCTCATCGCACTTTTAATATCGGTTTCCTCTACAAGATCACGCGAGATGGATTTAATTGCGATAAGGTTTGAGACGCCCATGACTCCCAACAAATGTTTCACCACGTCTCTTGCTGCTTCCTTTTGATAATTCCATTCCAGTTCCCCGTCAAGAGTGACCCATCCTTTTTCAACTTTTACTTTGATCTTGTCCTTCGGTATTTGCCAGTTCCATCTCAGCGCATTGACAACTTCTGTAGCGATCTCGTTGTCATCCTTCTTGGCCCACGATCCGCTGAACTTGATATCAATTTTTTCGACCACCGCTTTTACGCCGGCAACGTTTTTTGCGGCGTTTTCGGCTTCTGTCTTTTTAGCATAGCTGTCAACGGTTCCTGTCAGGGTCACAACGCCATCTTTTACCGTAACGCCGATTTCTGCTGCATTCAATAATGGTTCCCATTTGATTGCGTCCTGCACGTCTTTCTGTAATTCTGCATTGGATTTCATCGTAACTGCCTTTTGCTGTTAGTAGGTGTTCCATGGATGGACCGAATCATTATTTGTTAATATCCATTTTGTTTGATTTTGCCCGATAGGAATCTCTCTAGTCGAGTTGCTCCTCTCTTCCGTGATCATCGCGACCATGATATTTACCTAAGCTCTGATGTGCACGGAAATCTCATTCTCTGCCGTTTCCTCGATATCTTTTTTGGTGAGGCTGATAAATACTTTCGATTCCTCATAGCTGATCCTTTTGACCTTGCCGGACGGGATCAGAATTTCCTTCCCCGAATACCAGTGCCCCGTTTCAATGACCAGGTCCCGGATCGTCCAATTCTCTTTGTCGACGATGAAATCAATGATGTGCCCGATCTCCCCTTCATGTGTTTCAATATGATAGCCGTTGATGGCCTGAGTGCTGCGAAGATGCTTGTCTTCCCTGTGCTTATGTTTTGGGTGAGATTCTATCCTGTCCGCCAAGAGCGGCAGGGCAACAGGGATCGGACCAATCCCCGACATACCGCCTCCGTCCCAGTACGGCGGCCAGCCGTAATAGCCGTAGTACTCGATCTCGAACTGACGGGAGACCGGTTTGTGCGATTCGATAGACGGACTATTTTCAATCTGTTTTTTGTGCAACTTTATGTGGAATGTTTTCTCGGCCTGGTCCAATTCCCCAAACGTATGAGGGGTCAGAAGAACGAGTCGCCCCGTTAACCACGACCCCGTGTCCGCAACGAGATAGCGAATAGCCCAGCTCTCATCATCGAAGTAAAAGTCTTTCACATGACCTATTTCGCCGTCGATCGCTGCAAGCTTGTCGCCGTAGAGTTGTTTGATGATTTGTACCATAGCGTTGTCTTCCTTTTCAAATTCTTGGCCGGCGCTGCTTTGCTCGCCTGAACCGCGGTTGCTGAATTCACAGGTTCAGTTGTTCATGAATGGACTCTCTTCACACAAAGACAATACAAGCATCACCTGCCGAATCACTATAAGAATACCGACGGCCGATGGGAGATGGAATAGCCCGAAAGGATGAAAGAAGAGTTAATCCCTTTTTCATGATTTTTTGCGATCACCGGCGATACGGGCCGAATTGAGCCCGGCGGTGCTTACCACAAACGCATCGATAAAAGACGCGGTCGGGTTAAATACGGAAAGTGCTCACAAACGTCCGACAGAATCAGGATGTTTGTGAGCACTTTGGCGGGGTAGATCCTCTTCGATATTGGCTGAAACATGGTCAGGGCTTTTGTGCTTTTACCCATTTGTCATGCTCAGGATGATCTTTGTTCACGAAATATTTGGGATCGTGGCTGTCGCGAATCACCGGCTGAGTTTTCACGCCTTTATATGAACCATACTTCGTCTGGTGGTTCACATTGTTCTGATACGGTTTGTCTTCATTAACCACAACTTTATATGAATGATACGGGTCATAACTGCCGTAGCTTGCGGGCAAGGTTGCGCCGTGTCTCCAGTTCGACCCATCCCGATATATATATTGATGTTCGGAAACGGAGTAGTAGGAGTCGATATCCGGTATATAATAGTAGTCCGCGCGGTCGTATCCGGTCGGTCCCCACACCGGCTGATCGCTGATATTGACGTCAACACCTCCGCTCATTGTCCCCGGACCAGCGCAATTCACCGAAGAGAACACACTGCCGGCGAAAACCATAGCACAAAGCAAGAAAAAACTGAGCTTTGATTTTTTCATTCGTGGCGATCCTTTCTTTGTGATTGTTGAACCAGCCGTTTTGCGGCACTTTCAATGATTCCTAAGACTGAAAGATGCGATCGAAACGACGGAATAACGGCGGACTATTCTCCTGCGGGCATTATTCACGTTCCATAGTACCAAAGAGTTGCACAAAACTTAATAGTGCAAAGGGATGAAAGATGGGCTACACCTTTGGAATGAGAGAGACTGTGCACCCAACGAGATCCAGCCATTTCGCCAAATTATTCTAGTAGCCATCCCTGCTGTTCAGGAACCAGCTTTCCATCTCCCCCTTACCTTTCACCTCGATGGCCGCCCGTTTCTCGATCATGAACGGCTCACCAAGTTGTTGCCGCGTAGAGTCAGTCATCTGAATTCTTCCGGATACGCCGTGAGATTCCATGCGGCTCGCGAAAGGATGAAAGAAGACTTAATCCTGAGTTGCAAAGATCGACGGAAAGGAGAGGACGGCGCAAAGACGTCATAAGTCGGATAAGGTCTGGTATTCATTGCGCGTTGAAGACTGGAGTGATTGACCGAAGATCTTTCTAACGAGGAAGTGCATGCTATTCATTGTCCAAAACACTTCGAACTGTCCGAAGCACATGGGCTTCGGTATACGGCTTCTGAAGAAAATATTTTACTCCTTCTTTTAAAAAGTCGGATTTCATTTGCGGCTCAAGATAGCCGCTTGCCAGGATAAATTTTACCCCCGGATTTTCTGACTTCATTTTTTTAAAAACATCGTACCCGCCCAGTCTGGGCAATCCGTAGTCCGCGAGCACTAATTTAATATTCCGGTGATTCTTGTCGTACAGATCGACAGCCTCGCGGCCATCGGCGGCGGAAAGTACCGTATATCCTCCTGAGCGGAGAAAAGTGTTGAGCAATTTTCGCAGCGGCTCCTCATCCTCGACGACAAGAATTGTTTCTTTCCCCCCCCGAATCTGATTCTGTATTTCTGTTTTTGCTTGCTCCATTTCCAGCAATTCCGGCACGGGAAAATAAAGACAAAAGGTCGTTCCCTTGCCGGGTTCGCTCTCAACCGCAACATATCCTTTGTGACTTGTCAAAATGCCAAAGACCACAGAAAGGCCCAGACCGGTTCCTTTTCCAATTTCTTTGGTAGTAAAGAACGGCTCGAAAATTCGATTTCGGGTTCTCTCATCCATGCCGACGCCGGTGTCTCGAACTCTCAGGGCAACGTATTGAGGTGCGGCCGCATTCGGAAATTTCACGCGGACCGCATCACATTGCTCCAGACGCGTGTCCATGGTGATCGTTCCGCCGTTCGGCATTGCGTCGCGGGCGTTTACACAGAGATTCAGCAGCACCTGATGTATTTGTGTCGCATCGGCAGAAATGGAGGGCAATCCCTGGTCCAGGTCTAAATTGACCACAATCGTCTTAGCGATCGTTTCACTCAAGAGTTGTGAGATCTCAACCACGCTGTCGTTGAGTTTTACCAGCGTCAGCTCCGGTTCAGCTTTTCGCGCAAACGTCAGCAATTGATTCACCAGTGCCGCTCCGCGAAGACACGCTTTCACGATGGCACCCAGGCTAAGATTCATATTTTCGGGTTCGGAAATCTGTCGGCCCACCAGATTTGAATATCCCATGACGATACCCAGAATATTGTTGAAGTCATGAGCAATTCCGCTGGCGAGGGTTCCCAGGCTTTCCAGTTTTTGAGCCTGAATGAGCTGGTTTTCGAGCGACTTCCTTCTCGATTCATCAAAAATGTAGCCTTTGATCTGGGTAAGATTTCCCGATGAATCAAAAACTCCGACTGCATTTTCGACGCAATAGACGCGCGTTCCGTCGCGGCGCACATATTCTACCTCATGATACTCCAGCTTCTTTTCTTCTCTCAGCATGCGAATAAAGGATTCCCGTTCACTGGTTTCGGGAAAAAGATCATTCGCGTTGAATGCCTTTGCCTCTGCGACGGAGGCGAACCCGAAGATCCGGGCGAACGCCGGGTTGCACGATATGATTTCGCCCCCTGGCGTACACAGAAAATCTCCGGTCAGGTCCTCCTCAAAAAATCTTCGGTACTGCTCTTCACTTGTCTTAAGCGCTTGTTCGGCACTTTTGCGTTCAGTGATATCAATGAACATGGAGATCAACACTCGGTCACTCTCCCCGGCCAGTTCAATCAGTTCAAAAGAAGCAAGGACATCGCGCATTTCGCCCGATCGACGGCACTGTTTGAGCTCGACGTCGCGCACCGCTCCCTCCTTAAGGAGCCTCTGTATCAACGCGGTCCGTTCCTCGGGATAAGCCCAGATGTTGAGGTCAAGAATTTTCTTTCCGATGATCTCATCCCGGGAATAGCCCGTGAAATTCGAGAACCGTTCGTTGACGTCAATGAAGCGGCCGTCCACAAGTGTCTTGATACTCATCGCTACCGGGCCGGAACGAAAGATACGCAACAGCTGCTCGGAGGTTTTCTTTTCAGCGACGATTTGATCGTATAATCTTTTGGTTTGTCGATGGAGCAAACGTACTTCGAGCATGTTGTAAACCCGAATCAGTACCTCTGCCAGATCGAACGGCTTGCTGATGAAATCCTTTGCGCCGGAGTTCAGCGCGCGTAATTTGTGGTCGGGCTGGGCAGTGATCACGAGGACCGGAAGATAGCCGTCCGTTTCGATATCCTTGAGATTTTCCATTACCTGGAATCCGTCCATGACAGGCATCTGGAGGTCGAGCAAGATCAGGTCGTAGCGGTTCTTTCGGTGAAGCTCGCATACCTCGAGCGGATTTGTCGTCGATGTAACGGAGATATAACCGGCATTGCGCAGCATCTGCTCGAGCAAGACAACGTTGACTTGCTTGTCATCGACGATCAGGATGCTTGCACGACGGACGTCCGATGCGCTAATCATTGAATTGATCCTGGATTGCGCTCGGAACAGCATGCCTCTCTGCAAACTCCAGCGCAACGTTGAGTGCATCCGTAAACTCTTTGATCTTGATCGGTTTCGTGATATAGCCGAAGAAACCCGCTTCCAGTCCGTTCTTGATGTCGCGGGACATGGCATTGGCACTGATCGCAAGGACGGGAATATGCGATGTTGCCGGGTCTTCCCGGAGTAGTTTCAACGCCTGAATGCCGCTGATTCCCGGCAAATTGATGTCCATCAATATGACTGTCGGTTGGACTGTGCGGGCAATTTCGATGCCGCTGTTTCCGTCCACGGCAGTGACGAGCCTGAGTTCCGGATGGCGAGCAATGATCTGCTCGACCAGCTGCAAATTCGCAGGGTTGTCTTCAACATAAAGGAGCGTGCGTATCGGTGCGCCGGGAGTCAATCGCGGCATGGCTAACGCTTCGGTCTCAATCCCCTTAATGGCGAGTTGCGGAGCAGTCGCTGAGGCAAGCTCGAACCAGAACACACTCCCCACGCCGACTACGCTCTCAACGCCCAGCGAGCCTCCCATCAGTTCGACCAATCTCTTGCTCATCACAAGTCCGATGCCGGTGCCTTCTTCAGCGCTGGCCTCCTGTCCGAGACGGTTGAACGGCTGAAAGAGCTGTGTGAGTTTTTCCGGAGGCAGGCCGGTGCCGGTATCTTTGACGCTGATCCGAACGCGTTTCGGAGAAACCGTGGTGATCTTCAGTTCTACACTCCCATCCTTGCGATTATACTTCACCGCATTGGAGAGGAAGTTGATGAGAACCTGTTTCAATCGGGTCCGATCGGCCATGACAAAACATGGAACAGTTAATCGCGGAAATAGAAGTTTCACGCCGCGCTTTTGTCCTTGCGGTTCGATGATCGCCTCGCATTCGGAAATAACGTCGGCAATCGCGACCGGCTCGTGCGACAGCGATAGTCTTCCAGACTCGACCACAGCTAGATCAAGAATTTCATTGATGAGCTCCAGGAGGTACCACCCTGCGTGGAGAATACGGTCAATGCTTGCCTTCTGCGAGAGTGTCGCCGGCGGAATTTCGGAGTCCATCAATTGGGCGAAGCCAAGGATAGCATTCAACGGGCTTCGAAGTTCGTGGCTCATGCTGGAGAGGAATTCGGATTTCGCGAGATTGGCCTTTTCCGCTGCAGATTTAGAGCTCTCCAGTTCTATGTTCTTCTCTCGCAGGATCTGATCCAGGCGATTGCGTTCCGATTCGATTTGCTTTCGCGAAGTGACATCGCGTAATATTCCTGTGAAAAACCGCTTACCCCCCAGCTCCATTTTGCTCACAGCCATTTCCAACGGGAAATTGCTCCCATCCTTACGCCGGCCCGTGACATCCCGTCCGAGACCGACAGAATGCTGTTGTTTGCTCGCACTGTAATAACCGAGAGAAACATTAAGCCCCTCTTGATCGAGTTCGGGAATCAACAGGCTGAATTTTTGTCCGATAAGTTCAGAGGCGGTGTAGCCAACCATTCGCACGGCGGCCGGATTAACCGTTTCGATAATGCCATCATCGGCGCGAATGGTGATGATACCGTCTACCACAGTATTGAGAATGGTTTGAATCAACGAGGCGCTGTCCCGCAACGCCAGCTGCGCCGCATTTTCCTCAGTCACATCACGGAAAACCAGAACTGCGCCCACCACGACACCGGCGCGATTGCGGATAGGAGCGCATGTATCGGCAATGGCGCACTCGCTGCCGTCGAGTGCAATCAGCACGGTATTATTGCTCAAGCTCTGTTTCGTGCCGTGTGCAAGCGCTTCCTTTATCGGGATAGCTGAAGGTTGGCGGGTCTTCAGATTGATGATATGAAAAATTTCTTCGACCGGCAGGCCCGCCGCCGAGGCCTGTGTCCAACCCGTGAGTTCTTCGGCAAGGGGATTCACGAATGTCACGCACCCTTCAGCATCGGTGGCAATGACAGCATCACCGATGGAGTTGAGCGTCACAGAAAATTTTTCTTCGCTCACCTGCAATGTGACATTGGCCTGCTGCAGCTGTATGTTCATCCCTTCTTGTATTTCAAGCAGCCGCCGCGTCTCGCGATGAACAACATTTTTGAGCCGCTGCTGGGTTTCGCGGTAGACGAGATACGCAAACGAAAGGGCAAAGAGCAGCGTAAATATACTGGCGACAACGATGATCGTGTACAGAGAACTCATATCCGACTGGAACTCTGCCTCATGCTGTGCCAATGCATTTGCCTCGATGGCGGTAAAGCTGCTCATCTGGACACGGATAGAATCCATGAAGAGCTTCCCTTTTCTGCTGCGTATTGCCGCTATGACGGCCCGCATGTTGTGATGGCGCCGCAATTCCACGACACGAGACAATTCCGCCAACTTGCCATCGATCATCGGGGCCATGCTGTCGAGGTGTATCCTGGCGGCATCGATCGTCGTGAGCAACCTCAATTGCTCACGATGAGGGACGATGCTGTCCCTGACTGAGAGGTACGGCGCCAGAAATACTTCGTCACCGGTAAGCGAATAGCCGCGTTGCCCCGTCTCTGCATCTCTCAATTCGGAGAGCAATTCGTCTGCGCTGTGTATCACGATAGAGGTATGCCTCCGGGCCTCGGCTGCCTCACCGATATGTTTGAAGGCCGAGAACGATCCCATCACCACCATCAATACCAAGAGAGCCGCTCCGGTGAGCGTAGCTATGATATTACCAGTAGCCTTCATGAACAGTGTTCCCTTTTTTCGAGTAATCGCCTGGAATATAGCAATCGGACCGGCACCTGCAGAATTTCCCATGCCTCAGCAGCATCCCATCCTCCTCCGTTTCCAGCAAAAGAACATCTCGTCTGACAAGGCGCCGGCGTGCGTTCAGCGGCAAGCTCCCTTCAGTTCCTCGTCTCTCGTTCGCGGAGTACCGCGACCAGAATCAGTTCTCTGACTCAAACAAATCTTTTCCTCGAATGACCCTTACGAGGATGGCCACAATGGCGATAACGAGAAGAACATGAATCAAACCGCCCAACGTGTATGCCGTGACAAGTCCCAGAAGCCACAAGACAACCAGAATGATTGCGATGGTGAATAACATACGCTGCCTCTTCTTTAATTGATGGTGTGCTGTCATTTATAGTATTCGAAAATGATTTGCTCGAACACCCTATTACGCTCGGGTGACGAGTATCTGTGAAAAAGCGCTATGCCAGGTGCGCTCTCAGCATCCACGACATTTTTTCGTGTTGTTCCATGATGCCGGTCATAAAGTCCGCCGTACCAAGGTCCCTGTGCTGTTCGGCAGCGACCTGGATGTCTTTCCTGAGCGAACGGATAACAGCCTCATGGTCTTCAAGCAATGTTTTTATGATGTGATTCTGGTCTGCGAAATCGTGATTATGCTCGCTCAACCGTGTGAGCGCGGTGAAATCTTTAAGCGACCCCAAAGCGAAGTGGCCGAGCGACCGTACACGTTCTGCAACATCGTCAATAATGATATCGAGGGCGTCGTATTGGCTTTCAAAGAACTTATGGAGGGAGATAAAGTTCTGGCTCTGAATGTTCCAATGAGCATTGCGTGTTTTCGTGTAGAGAACGTACTCATCCGCCAACAATGTGTTGAGAAGAAGTGCCACTGATTTTAATTCGCTCTCGGCAATTTCGATATTGACTTTCATAATGTCCTCGATAGGTAAGTGAATGAATGGGATCCTTGAGTTCTACTTCTAAACAGCATGCTGCCGGTGATCTATCCCTCAGGCTAAGCTCGCAGCGCGGCCAGCTCTTTGATCAGTTCTATTTCACGTTCGCTGAGATGCTCGGGCAGAACGACGTCAACCTTCACCAGCATGTCCCCGTACTCGTTTTTCTTTCCATATACCGGCATGCCAAGTCCGCGGAGCTTGAGTTCCTTGCCGTTCGGCGTTCCCTTCGCAATGTTCACCGTGACTTTGTTCTTCAGCGTTTTGACCTGAGTCTTGCCCCCGAGAAGAGCTGTGTAAAGATCTACCGGGAGGGTACGATGCAGATCGTTGCCATGTCGACGATATTCCGAATGCGGCGCAACGTTGACGGCAAGATAGAGGTCGCCGTTTGGACCGCCGCCGGCTCCGACTCCGCCTTTCCCGGCAATCCTCAACATTTGATTGTCCGCAACCCCCGGTTTGATGGTCACTTTGATCGTTTGACCATTTAGCTGGATGAGCCGAGTCGCGCCGTGATATGCTTCTTCCAGCGAAAGGGTTGTCTCCGTTTCAAGATCCTCGCCTTTCAAGACAACGCTTCGTCTCCCTCGCCCTTGACCGCTGCGCTGGCCGAACAACGTTTCGAAAAGATCGTTGACGCTCTCGTCGGTAAATTCCTGGTTGCTTTCCTGTGGGCCCGTTCGCCGTGACTCTCCGCCATGGCTGTTCGCGTACTTGGACCAGTCAAAGCCTCCCGGCTGAGCTCCGGCCTCTTCATAGTGTTTCCAATCGGCCCCAAACCGATCGTATTTTTTCCGTTTCACCGGATCGCTGAGAACTTCGTTGGCTTCATTGATATCCTTGAACTTTTCTTCGGCCGACTTGTCTCCCCTGGCTTTGTCCGGATGAAATTTGTTCGCGAGCAAACGATACGCCTTCTTTATTTCGGCAGGCGATGCAATCTTCTCAACACCCAAAACCTTGTAATAATCCTTGTAGGTCATATTCGTAGAGTTCGTGCTTATCCGCAGAGGTTTTTACGCAGAGTGCCGCTCACTCATCAACGCGCGCCGCTTCTCAGCGTATATCGTCCTTCAGAAATAGCGGCAACGGAGCTCACCGACAACGGTTCACGCTTTAATACGTTACCAATCGCTGGCTACGAATGGAATCGACCAAAGGGATGAAAGAGTAGTTAATCCTCCGCAAAGAAACTACCCGTCAGAATCAAAGTGATACCGTGACTTTCACATTGAACCAAGAACTGATGTCTGAGGTAGACGACCAAAATAATAGGAGTCACGGCATCACTCGTTAATCGACTTCACGGCTAAGGGGGGAATAACTCAGAACGGATATCCAATAGCAATATTCAATTCAAGGTTGTTCTTTCTCCATGCCGGATCGCCGAACGCGACCTTGCTGGCAACCCAGCGCTCGTTAACAGGGAGAGAAGGGATTCGCAGGGGAAATGCAAGGTCAGCCCGAAGGACGAAAAAAGAGAGGTCAACACGCAGGCCGAAGCCCGTACCGACCGCTACTTGACCGAGGAATGTTTTTGGTGAAAACTGGCTTCCGGGCCTGCTCGAATCATCCTTCATCAGCCAGATATTTCCGGCGTCGACGAACAGCGCTCCTTTGAGAACGCTGACGATGGGAAACCGATACTCGCTGCTAGCTTCAAGCTTGATATCGCCGGCCTGGTCAATAAATGTATTTGCGGCAACACTGTCGGGAATCTTGTACGATCCCGGGCCCAGGCTCCCCGCCGCGAATGCGCGAACGCTGTTGCCTCCTCCGATGTAGAACTGTCGTACATACGGGAGCGAAACAGAATTGCCGTACGGGAACCCCACTCCGACGATCAACCTGTTGGCAAATGATGAGGATTGATCGCTTGAATTGTAGTACTTCCGCACGTCGATATCAAACTTGTAGTATTGCGAATAGGGAGTTCCGAAGATCTCGTAGGGCGTCCCGGGCGCGGCTTTGTGCTTAATGAACAGCGATTGAACAAGTCCCAACAGGTTTCCCGAGATGTCAACACCCCCTTTGAAATACAGGTAGTTCGTACGATCTTTCTCAAGCTGGTCGTTGTATGTGAAGGAGTAATTCTGCCCGATTACGAATTGTTCCTCAAAGCTATTTCGCAAAAATGGGTTGCTGCTCAACAAGTCGTTGAAGGCTTGGGTCCGGTTTGTCAGATGCGCATACGTCATGGAAAGCGGGCTGAAATTCTCTTCCGTATTGATGGATTCCTTCCAGTCGTAGCCGAATGATGCATCAACCGAGAACAGCTGATAATACAACATCCTGTGAAGTACGCTTGCGCCAAGTTCGATCCGGGTCTTTGGAACGAAGAGGCTGGAGTCGCTTTCAACTCTGAACGGTATCGCGAATTTCGGCAGATCCAACTCGGCGCGCGTGCCGAACTCATACGATTTCCCTCCCGACAAGCCGCCGCTGAACGGGACCTCTAGTCCGGCCTCGAAACTGAGCGTGAAGAGTTCGGCCCCGCTGAACAAATTCCTGTTCCGGAAGCTGGATTCAAACACCGGACCGACGAGGTTGTTTGATTGGGAAACACCCTGCAATTCCAAGCGGATGGTTTTCATCGGCAACGGCGTTAGGTAAACGTGGGGTTCCAGGCGCGGGATCCCCGACGAATCTGTGACGACAAATCGTATATTCACGAATTTGAACACGCCAAGATTCATAAGCCGGCTTAACGTGAGGTCGTGATTGTTCTTGCTGTAGACGGCCCCCCTTCTAAAAAAAACCGAACGCACGACGACGGCGGGGTCGAACTTCTTGTCGATGTCGATGTAGCGGCAGCCGTCCACGATCGCCGTGTCGCCGGTCTGTATCGCGACGCTGTCGCGATCGAGCGAATAGCCCGAGTAGACAAAGACGTTACCTATTGTATAGACGCGGGTTGCCTCGACCGGGATGTCTTTTTTCACCTCAAGGGAGAGATCAACCGTTCTGTTCCCTGCAGTGCTATCGGCTTGAAATAAAATGAAATCGGGGGAAAAATAGAAATAGCCTTTCTCTTTAAGCGCTGAATCAATGCGTTCCCGCTCTTGTTTCATTTTCGCCACATCGTATTGGTCCCTGGGGGAGAGCATTGTTTTCCACATTGTGGATCGAATCGCACTGAGCAGGGATGTGCTGTCGCCCTTCACGGAAATGCCGTTGATCCTGTACGGCGGATCGATCGCGATATCGTATTGAATGTCCGCGGTGTGTTCCTTTTCATGCACGGTGTAGCGAACATCCGCAGGAAAATACCCCTTACTCTCCAGTAGGATGCGCATTCGATCCGAGATCCGGCCGGGGTCAGCCGATTCCAGGAGCACCGGCGGCTCGCCCAGACTCTCCTTGAAGATCCCGATGTTGTACAGCCACAACTTCAGGCGGAAAAGTCCGAGGAGCTTTCCGTTCGGTTCCGGTTTGGCAAGGAGTTCCAATTGATTTTTCAGGTCGCTCTCATTCGGAATACCTTTCTTGTCATCGATATTCACACTGGCGCCGGTATACAGCTTTTCGCCATGAGTAAGGTACGACGTGTTGCTGCAGCCCGGAGCGAACGCGAGGAGCATCGAAGCTGCGGCGGCAACAGCGAGAGAACCAATATGGGAAAACCCTGAGTGCATCATTTCTCTTCTTTATCAGGATCCGGCTTGAGCGTGAATCCAAAGAGTTTGTCAAAATCGATCGTAAAAACGAGGCCCACACCCGTCTTCGTGATATCCCCGTCAATAGCTCCCTCGTACGTGTCCTGCCTGAAAACCTGCAGCTGCCATCGCCCATCCTTGGTGAGCTTATACAACGCACTGAGATCACCGGCAATGTTGTTGATAGAATTCTCCTGACTCCGCCTCCCCTCAAGGTCGACATTCCCGCCGACTTGGACGGTCATGCGTTCATCGAACAGCTGTTTCGAGAGGGCCAGTTTCAATTGCGTTCGTCCTTCTGCGCTCCCCGTGGAATAATCCTGGTATGAATCCAAACCGACATTGAGGTTTACGCCCGCAACATAATGTTCCGACAAACGGTTCAACTGCGTGGAGAGTATTTGACTCGCGCTCGAACGGGCAAGGTCGGTGAGCGCGCCGTTATCGCCAGCAGAGGCAAGCGGATTTTCAGGTATGAATCTGCCCAATACCAGCAAGGCGAAGACTTGCTGGTTAAGTTCTGATTCCTGGCCGTTCAATTCATTCAGCTTCTGATACACGCTTCCATTCAACGCACCCCGCTGGTCGGGCGCCATGTCGAGTTTAAAGTGAATGTCGGGCTTCAGGAGTTTTCCCTTCATCATCAGGAAGACCTGGATGGGAAGTTCCTGTTTATACTTGTTGCGTTCTTCCTGGCTGATACCGGCAAGTTGATCCTGAACCAGGTCCAGCACTGCGGCGTTCACCGTGTAAACGGCAGTGATATCGACGTCGGCATCGAAAGGGGACCCAAACCAGGTAAGGCTGCTCCCTTTTGAGATCGCGAATTCTCTCTTGATAAAGTCTCCGAACGAAAGCTGGTACGACCCGTCGAGAATCTCGTACCGACCTGTGACGGTGAGTTTTCCGGCCGGGTCAACGGCGAAACTGAAGGTCGCTTCGCCCTGAATAACCAGCGAATCGCCTGAAACGGGATCGATCAAGATCCGGAGTTTCGAATCCTTATTGACCGTGATGTTTGAAGTGAAATCAATGGATGAGGTCTTCGCTTCCGGGCTGTCGTCATCCGTTCTGGTCTTTTTCCGAAACATGATGGAATTTGGAGGAGTGCGTACGTCGACAAACTTCACAATTCCGCCGCGTTCCTCCACAGCCAGTTCAGATTCCGGAAGTACCAATGCGAGATTCGTTCCTTTGTCCAACTCGGCCTGCATGTTGATGATCGGCCTGGTCTGATTTCCTTTTACGGAAATATCGCTGTCGAAGATGACGGTGCCGTAGTACAGGGCGTCACGGCTTGCGGGCTTGTGCAAAAGAAGAAATTTCTTAGTATGCACTTCAAAATCAAAACCGTAGTTTCGAAAATCTTCGGTCAGCAGACGGCCGCTCAGCGAGGCAGTGTTGCCGAGAGTGTCGAGAAGGTCAAACGAGGTGAATGCGACTCCTCTGGCGGTGATATCTATTCTTCCGTTATTAAGATGCAGGTACGTGTCAAGAAATGTCGGGGTGAAAGCGGTGTTGTTGAAATTCAGGTTCCCGGTAATGGAAGGTTTCTTTATCGTCCCGGTCATATGCAATCCGCCGGTCATTGTTCCGGAAAGGCGTTTTACTTCGCCGAACGTAAACGGCTCAACGCTGGCGAGGTTGAGTTTCGCGAAAGCACAATTGATATCCAGTTTGCTCCCCCCTGTTTCGCTCAGATATTTTCCCTGAATTGCGATCAGGTTTCCGTTGCCGGCAATGTCCATGTTGACATCGTAAACATTTTCCGTCCGATCATTGGCGCGCAGCGAGATGTCGCCGATGAGACGCCGTCCAAAGCTGAAATCCTTGATCCTGAGGTCGGACGTAAACGCCATTTGCTTGCCCATGTTCTGCAAGACCACATCCCCTGTGAGAATTCCGCCGAGCAGACCGGTTTCGCGTTCAACAACATGCGATAGTGTGGCAAGATCAAAATGGTTGAATTCAATTTTCAGCGGCGAGCGAGGATCTTTCTCATCGGTGCTGATGAGAGAAATGGATTGTCCGGCCCCGCGTACCATGACGTCATGCGCAATAAAATGCTTCTTGCTAAAGAGGAAGTAATTATCCGGCGGGACGCTCCACGCAACGTTGCGAAAGACGATCCCGTCTTTACTAAAACGAAACCTGTATCCATCCTGCACGCTGTTGAATACCCCTGCAAGAAGCATCTTTGTTGATCCGTCCCCGCCCGCACTCCGCAGCACAGCTAGAATGCTGTCATGCCCCGCAGTACCGCTAACCTGGAGATTCGTTACCTGTAATATCGAATCAGTGATAGAGCCTGCCTTCACCATCCCATGCAGCACGTTGGCATCGGAGGTGATGTTGACTGTCAGGCTGTCGACGGTGATTTCTTCATAGGCCATTGTCGGGATGGCGATAGTGAAATTCAGGATCTTGTTGTCGCTGTCAAAATTTCCTTCAACGTTTCCGGCTGAGAGCCCGTGGAGTTGGGGAAAGAAGACATCCGTAAGGATCGTCGGATCGCGAAGCGCCATGCGAAAGGTGAAAACCTCGCGTCTGAGTTTCGACGCACGAGTCACTCCCTGAAGCATGAAGTAATGCGCAACATGTTCCTTCAACATTTCCGGCAGATCACTAAGCGCGATCGTTCCATCGCATTGGCCGGCGAACATCGCGGATTCGATACTGAGATGAGTCTGTCCGTTCTTGTTCACCGAGCCATAGACAAGAGAATCGATGACGTAGCGTTTGTCGTTCTTGACGATCTCGACATTATGAGCCCCGATGACGCCATTCATCTTGTTGAGGTCGTCTCCGGTAAGGTCGGACACGATGATTCCCGCGACCCGAACGTCATCAGAGGCAAGGTTGAGCCGTCGCAGGTCGGCCCCTTTCAGATCGAGCTTGAACTTGAAGTTCGGATTCTCCTCGCTCGTATTGACCATGCCGTTGAATGTGAAGACGATGTTTGAATCCTGAATCTCGGCCTGTCCGTCGAACATTTTCGGACTGGCGGTACCATGGAGAGAGAGCCGGCGGTATGGATATCCGTTGACAACTGCTTTCTCCACCTCTGCATCCAGCCGGGCTTTGATGTCGTCTTCGCGTAATCCCGTTCCGATCGCCGATGCCTTCAAAGTAACGGGTCCGAACGATTCCGTATCGCCGAGGAGCCGTCCTACGTTGAACTCTTCAGCGACGACATCGGCCTTCCATCGATAGTCAATCGAGTCAGATGCTGCTCCGGAATTCAGCTGTGCATTTCCGGTTATTTTTCCAATACTCGTCACCACAGCCGTTGACGCAGAGAAAGTCCTCGCGGTCCCCTTGAACATTCCGCTTATTCTGATGAAAGACGGGAGAACGATATTTTTTGGCAGGAGCGAATCTGCAACGAGCGACTGAATGTCCCCCCGGCCGGTGGAGAAAAGATTCAGCTTAACATCAAAGTCAGCCGTCGCCGCCTTTGGCAGCCCCCGGATCGAACCTGTGAGGTCAAGCATGGTGGAATCCCCCGCCGCGATGTGCAGTTCCTCAACTTTCAAATCCCCTATCCGCCCGGAGAGCTGGGAAGAGATTCCTATCAACGCACCCGGTGTATTTAGGATCGGAAGATTCGGCTCGAAGAAGAGCAAGTCCGAAACGGCGAGATGAGAATCAACGATCGATGCATCAACTTTAACGCTCCCCAACGATTTCCTGAATGCTGAAATGGAAGTGTATCCGAGAAGAATATTTGGGTGGATGCGGCTGGCCGGCGTTTCGACCGTGAAGTCTTCAAGCTGTGCATGCAGAGAGTCAAGCACAAATCGTCCCGACAGATCACGCACCTCAAAGCCGGAAGACTCGCGAAACGATGCATGACCGATATCTGCTGCAATGCTGTTTGTGCTGTAATGCAATTTTTCACCCCGCATCGTAAGGGCGGTTATAAGAAAATGATTCAGATCCACACTTTTCCTTCTGGCCTTGCCCGGAACGTCATAGCGAACGCGGTTGTTATCCATCCTCAATTGATCGAGACTGATAACCCAGGGCAATGCGGGATCGTCCGGCCCCGCCGATTGTTGATGTTCTCTGTTGGGGAAAACGAGGGCAACGCTCGTGTTCTCGAACGACAGATTCTTGATGGCTATACGGTGTGACGGCAGATCAACCGTATCTGCAAGAAGAGCTGATGTTCCAAGGTCGACGCTGCAGCGTTCGCCCGCCGGCATATTTTCGTAAACAAAATGAATATCCGACAGCGATACAGATCTGCCGCCGATATCGATGATCGAAGATTGTGACGTATCAGGTGGTGATATTTTTGTTAATGTGACACCCACTGCAGATTTCGTTAGAAGTACTTTGTCGACGTGGAATTTCATCTTGTCGAGGTCAAACTTGTCGACCGTTGCATTTAGCGTGCCGAGTTGGATCCGCAGTTTCAATCCGCTTACATCGTCATTATACGTTGCTGCAATGGAGTTGAGGCTCAATCCACCCAACCGTATTTGCCAATGCCGTCCTGACGCCGTATCAGGATTACTGACGGCGGAAGATGAATGGGAGCTGAGCGCATCCACGATGAAATCAAAATTGAAACTGCTGTCCGGTAATGTGCGGGCGACGTGGGCTGTGAGCGAATCGATCCTGATGTTCGTCACGTTGATGTCATGCGACAGAAGGCTTAAAAGGTTCACATCGACGGCCAGTGAATGTACAGCCAGCAACGTGTCGTGTTCCTTGCTCTCTACAAATACATTTTTCAGCACGACAGAGTGCGTAAATGCTATACTGACGCCGCCAACTTCGATGCGGGTATTGGTCTTATCCGATATTGATGAGAGTACCTTTTGTGCAATGTACTGCTGCACCCCGTGCAGTTGAAGCGCTGCCACGGAGAGAATGATCAAGCCTGCAATGCCGGCGAGTATCCATAGTACCGCCTTAAAAGCCCGCCGAACGTAATTTTTTGTTCTATACTCTTTCACTATCTTTTTGGGAATGTGATATTCCTACATCTATAACATGTGCGACAGCCGGAATCAAAGAACAAAGGCACAGACGACAAGGCGGGAAAGTCTTCGCCAATATTTCGGCCCCCTCGTGTCAGGGAATTGTGGCGAACGACCGATGTGGGAAGATGGCAAGAAGCAGACGCTGGCAGGCGGCATCAAACGAACCGTTCGACGAGATCTAATTCTCTGTGTCTTTAAGATCCCGGGTTTCGTCGGGCCTAATTCTACGGACGGTTCGGGCGATCACGAACTCGAATCCTTCTCACGCGTCACTTTCACTCCCGTTATGATTGCAACGCCCAGGAGTATGATCGAGACCACGGCGATCCATGGTGCAGGGACGTGCAACAAGGCAGCTCCATAACACAATCCGCCGATGACGACCACAAATCCCGCGACGTACAGAATGTATGACATAAGATTTCCTTTCCCTCAATATTCCCGCATGGTAAGCTACCTGCCGTACGTAGAGAGGCGTCATTCTTAGATCCGATTCATCTCACCTGGCGCGCAACTTTTGTGATGCGGAGGCCGCTTTCTTTTTCACCGTGTCAAGCAAATCCGCGGCGTCTTTTTTGACGCCATCATAATCACTAACGGCATCATCGATGTATCCACTAAGGCTTTCCTGTACGTCTTCTGCGGTATCGTTGATCTTGCGGGCCATTCTCTCCCTCACCATGGCACCTTTTCCCGGAGCGAATAAAAGGCCCAAAACTGCTCCTGCGGCGACGCCGACGACTGCACCTATCATGACTTTTTTTGAACTCATTGTTTCATTCCTCTATTAATAGTTATTGGCAATAGTGCCGTGGCCCGATGGACAATAAAAACTTCCGCGTTCAACAACTTCTGTTTTCAACCTATTCAGTCAATCATCTCATCCCTGTCTGCAGAATTATTCTTTCACCTGAGTATTGAGCGGTGAGATCCGAACCTGTTTGGGCCGAACTTTATGCATGACGATCCGAACAGCGCCGTCGTTCGGAAGGATGTTTGAACCAAACCGGATCGCATACAAACGGGTGAATTCCGCGCCGAAAAGGACGATTTGCGAAGAGTAATAAGTCCACAACATGATGACAACGAGCGAACTTGCTGCACCGAATGTCGAACCAATTCCCCCGTTGCCTAGATACAACCCGATCACCAGTTTGCCGATAGAAAACAACAACGACGTCACGCCGGCTCCTACCCACACATCCTTCCATCTCAGGGTCGCCGCCGGAACAAACTTGTACATGCAGGCAAAGATGGCAGTGATGCCGACAAGCGATACCGTAAAATCAAGCAGACTCACAAATCCTGTCATGATCGCAAGCCGGCGACTTAGATAGTCGCTCATTGCAGCCAGGACAGCGCTGAATATGAGAGACACAAGCAGAAGGAACCCGATTCCTAGTATCATGGCAAAAGACAAGATTCTGCCCCGGACAAATGCCCGGATGGTGCCTACCGGCTTTTGCCGAATGTGCCAGATCGTATTTAACGAATCGCGAAGTTGTATGAACACCGCCGAAGCTCCCAGCAGCAGCATCACGAGACTGAATATCGCTGCCGGAACATTCGAGCCGGACTTATATGCGTTCGTGATCAGACTTTGTACGAATTGTGCGCCCTCAGTACCGACAAGTCCGCGGATCTCGGAAACGAGACGGCCGCTCGCAGCCGCCTGACCGAATCCGAGGCTTGAGAGCACAACGACGAGAATAAGGAGCGGAGAAAGAGAAAATACCGTAAAAAACGACAGGGCCGCTCCTTGCTGACCTATGTTGTCTTCATCCCAGGCAATTCCGGAATCTTTCAGCAGCAGCCAGATACTTTTTAAGCGAAGTGTTTTCATATCAATATCAGCGCCATGCTGTGCTTTCCAGGCATGGACTTTCTGGCGGATATGAAGAGATGAATCCGCGCAAAACGCTGCCCTTCCCTTGTTCGGTCCATATGATTGCTGAGACTATACGTCAACTTTTCATTTCTTTTTTGCAACACATCTACCGTGTCGATGGCGCGCTGTCTTGCGTTGATTCGGGTAGCGGTTCTATTATTTTCCAGCATTCCCATCCGGAGTGGTTCTGTTTCGCCCTCGAGCGCCCAAAACGCGCCGGCCTATAGAGTACATTCAAGCCGTCGCTCATCCTCGGCAGCACATACTCCGGCAAGTCGGCGCAATCGCAATGTTCGGTCATGAGCGCCAGGGACTGCGTCTCTCCACTAAGAGCGTTCAGGGCTTTGTTGTACGCTGAGTGAACGGAGTCAATAAACCGCTCCGTACTGTCAACATCGTACACAGCGACGGTGACTGATGTTTGAACGCTCCCCGCGAGTCTGTCGAATGACTTGCGGGCAAATCTCTGCGCGAAAGCAGATACACTATCAGCCCGCAAACTGCGGTCGAGGCGGTTCAAGGCGCGGAAATCGAAGTACGACAAATGGAGATTGTCGGGAGAAGCGATAATGTACCGCGTAAACGATCCAAGAGCGCCGACGGTATACGGTGTGCCGCCGAAACACGCGGAGAGCACCAAAAGATCGAACTTTGCTGAAGAACCAGTGAATCCCTGCAATCCGGTTTGCAGATCATGGACGGTGAACCTCCGGTCCGGTGCCGATGCATCGTAGCCGGTTCCGCCGAATTCAGGAATTTCATGACCGCTGTAAAGAAATATTTTTACGACCGCCCTCTGGCTTTCCGCGTGAAAACGATGATACAACTCCACCTCGGGTTCAAACCGCGACTGCTCATTGTCGCGCCAATATGATTCACGGGCCGCGAGCCGGCCGTTCCTGTAATAAAAGAACTCGCCGTCAGGAAGCGGGAAAAAAAACAAAAAGCGGTACTTTGGCCGCTGATGGAAGATGAACACCTCCGCTTGAGGGTTTTGCAGCGCGGCCAGCGTCAACCCTTCTAATGCCTCTTCGTCAGCTTTGTGCTCTTTGCCGCTGGCATCGTGGTAGAGATAGTCGCCGTCCCCGTGATTTATGCAAATGATCGAATACGATACCGGGGGCAAGCTCACATTCGTTTGTTGGTCATCACGCACTACCGAAAAATTATCACTGCACGAAGAAAGAAATAGTACGAGCGCAGCGCAGCCAACGCTTACGAAAAGCGTCGAGTGCGGAGCGCTCGTGACAGATCGGCGTTGTAGGCCTCGCATTCCGGACTCCCGAAAGCTTCACGTTTTGAAGAAATTACCTGGCTATAAGCACAACCACGAGCAAGATCAGAAGCAATGTGACAACACTGATCGTTATGACCTGGTCAGCCTGCTCCATATCCTGAACGACGTAGCTGGAGAAATCATTGAGGCGTTCGTCTGCCACGCGAACGTAACCGTTGCTGCCGGCAAGTTCGTCTTGCTTTTCCTGCAGCGCGGATTTGAAATGATCCAACCCTGCACGATCATCTTTCGAAATCAACGGTGAATGCTGAACTATGTTCAAAGCTTTCGCCATGGCTTGAAAAGACTCAGTGAGGATTGCACGCTTCTCGGACGGGCTGTTCGTGGCTTTTACTTTCGCCGCCGCATCATTAAAGTATTTTTGAAGTCCGTCTTTTCCCCCGGCATTGGCGGAGAGGGTCAGAACGAACATCATGACGATAAATCCGATTGCTCTTCGTGATTTCATTGTTGTTCCTTATCTAAGATAAATGTGACTTCTGAAGCTTCTGCAACAACCGTGTTTTATTTATTGACAAGACATTCTGAACTGAACAGTCAAGCGAAACCGGAATCGGCGGAGAAAGCTGCTTCCCCGACGACTAAACGATGAGCACAATCAGGATGATGATCAAAAGCAAGGTGACGACACTGATCGTTACGACCTGGTCAGCCTGTTCCATATCCTGAACAACATAGTTGGAGAAATCATTGAGTTGTCCGTCCGCCACACGCACATAACCGTTGGTGCCGGAAAGTTCGTCTTGCTTCTCCTGCAGCGCAGCTTTAAAATGATCAAGGCCGGCACGATCATCCTTCGAAAGCAACGGCGAGGTTTGAAGCATATTCAACGCTTTCGACATTGTTTGAAATGACTCGTTGAGGATGGCGCGTTTCTCGGACGGGGTGTTTGCTGCTTTCACTTTGGTCGCAGCATCGTTGAAATATTTCTGAAGTCCATCTTTTCCCTCGGCGTTAGCAGAGAAGACCAAAATGAACATCATGGCGATAAGTCCAAAAGCTCTTTGTGCTTTCATTGTTGCTCCTTTTTATGATGTGAACGTGATGCGTAAAACTTCTATAACAACCAGAATTATTTTTGTAACGAAGAAGGCTTCCATTTGATCATTTTCGCCAGCAGTGCCTGCGCAACGCTCGCTGCCGTCTTAAAGAGTTCCAAGAATCTCTTGTCTCATGACAACTCGTTCCTTCAAAAGCTAAACAGGATCCCCCCCGACACGACGTAGAAATCGCTGTTGACGCCGTTGCTCCCGGGAAAACTCTTAAAATTGTAATTCAGGAAAACGTACCTGATATCTCCGACGAGCTTTGTGACTGAGTCGAGAGGCAGTTCCAAACCGCCGCCGAAATGCCATCCGAACTGCTCTTTTGTTTCGCTGACAATCACAGGAGTGAAACTATAATCGATGGAGCTGTTGTACCATCCCGCACCGAGAGCTCCGTAGACGATGGGAATCGGATAGAGCAGTGCCGTTACCATGACAGGCCAACTCTTCACATCCACCATGCCGTCGCTGTAAACTTCTTCCCTGTAATTGATCGACCCTTCAAAGCCGAACACTTCAGAAAATCTGAGCCGCATTGCAACCCCTCCCATTCCTCTCGCGCGATCAGCGTCTTGTGCTCTGTAGAAACCAACTTGAGGGCCTACTTCAACGCCGGTCTGAGCTGCCGCCGTCACAGCAGACATAACCAATAGAATCAAAGTCAATGGTGAACGAGATGGCACGCGCTTCTCCTCGATATCAGTCGGTGAAAATCCGATGCGCCTTCGATACTCGAGCAGTAAGAAATACTTAACTCAAGGAATTTCATCGGCCAGCGATGACGATGTTTGTCGAAACCCATCACATCATCATTTAAACTTGATAAAAGCTATCGAATTAACCGGCAGTTAGAAATCACCCAAAGGGATGAAAGAGTAGTTAATCCCATATCGCGCGAGAGGTCAAAGCGGAAGCGACCGCTCCGCAGAATCCCGGCATTTTGCGGCTGCTTTTTAGGATGGACTTGTACGAGGAGAGGCGTTGGAAACGTACCATCTGACCATGGCTACCTTCACTGCGTCGTTAACTACCAGGCAGGAAACCATCACGCAGCCGAATAGGGAAAGAGTCTGCCACCACGGCAAGGGAACAAGTCCTGAAAAGCCGGCGTATGTCACACCAGTACCGAGAAGCACTTCCGCCAGCACAGCTGCAATAACAGTCTTGCTGGGCATCGTAGCCCAGAACCAGCGGCGTTCACGCGCGGACACGATGGAAAAAGCGGCGAAATAGAGGAGAGTAAGGAAACTGAATGTATAGAGGAGATTGTCGTTGGCTGCCAGTCCGAATCGCGACCAGACCAGCAACAAGAGAATGAGCGCTTCTCCGACCATCAATACGCCCAGCACCACAGAGCAGTTGATAAGCCGGCCTATATTCCATGTCTCCGGTTTCTTTGAAGGACGAACGTGGTCGGTGGCCAGAGAAATTTTTGCAAAATCGGTGATGAAAACTAAAAGCAGCATGGCAAATGCGGACATGACGAATCGGCCGGTGATGACAAAGGCGATCGCCACAAAAGCGGTCTTCAAGATCGTCCGGCTGATCTTGTTGATGATGTACGTCAGGATGCGCTGGTAGATCGTTCGCCCATGCTGGACCAACGCCACGATGTTCGTCAGGCCGGGTTCGGTAAGGACAACGCTCGCGGCCCCCTTGGCGACATCGGTCGCGGTACTGACTGCAATGCCGACTTCAGCCTGACGAAGTGCGGGGGCATCGTTGACGCCGTCGCCCGTCATTCCGGTCACGTGGCCGGCGGCTTGAAGATGTTTCACGACAATATACTTGTCCTCAGGATAGACTTCGGCGAATCCATCGGCTCCAGCCAGAAGATCAAATTCCTTATTTCCCGTTTGAGCGCTCGCCGCTTTCAAATCTGCCACACGTCTGATGTTCTCCAACCCAACGCCGCGGGCGATCTCGCTGGCGACCGGAAGCGCGTCGCCTGTAAGCATTTTTACTGCAACGCCCAGGTCACGGAGTTCAGCAATGAGCTGCTTGGCATCCGGCCGCGGAGGATCATACATCGTTACTAATCCAACCAGGGTAAGTGCGCCCGTTTCGGCGCCGCGCGCCGTAGCCAGCGTCCGGTATCCTTTAAGCGCCGATTCACTGACCCGTGCTTCCAGTAGAGTGATCGCCGCCGCGTCAAGTCCGCACGCCTGCGCCACCGTGTCCACCGCTCCTTTTATTACTCGCAGCTTCTGTCCATCCTGCAAGACGACAGCTTCAGTGCGGCGATTCTTCGCATCAAAAGGGGCGAACGAAACTGGTGTGACTTTGGGTCTGCCTTCGAAAGCATGCCGTTCTTTCGCGGCCGCGAGAAACGCGAGGTCAATCGGATCCTGGTTTGCTTCCTGCGACGCAAGCGCGCCGGCAAACAAAACCTCAGCTTCCGACATTCCCTCCATGGGGATCACACTGGTGACTGCCAATTGGTTCATCGTGATCGTTCCCGTTTTGTCGACGCAAAGAACGTCCATTGTTGCGGCATCTTCGGCCGCACTGAGCCGGGTAACCAGCACGCCCAGCTTCGCTAACTCCTTCGACCCGACGGCCATGCTCACGGTGAACATCACGGGGAGCGAGAGTGGAATGGCGCTCATAAACAGGATGAGAATGAGCGGCACCATCTCAAGAAGAGGCGTGCCGCGTATGAGAGAGATGATGACGACGGCGCTCAGCAGAGTTCCGACGACGAGAAAAAGCCAGCGGACGATCTTCGCGACCACTGCATCGATGTGCAGTTTAGGCTGCGCAAGCTGAACAAGCTCCGTGGTTCGGCCAAAATAAGTTTTCGCGCCTGTAAGCATGACCACGCCGTTTCCTTCTCCACTGCGGATGACCGAACCCGATGAGAGCACTTCAGCGGGCCCTTTGTCAGCGTCCTTCGATTCGCCGGTGAGCGCCGATTGGTCTACGATCAGGTTTCCGGTAATAATCTTCACATCAGCCGGAATGATGTCGCCTGGCCGAACTCTGACGATGTCGCCGGGAACCAATTCGCGGGCGGGAACGAGCTGCCATTTCGATTCACGCAAGACACGCGCACTAACTCGCAGCCGGCGACGCAACGCGTCAACAACGCCGGCCGCACGGTGCTCCTGCACAAAACTCACCACAGCATTGATCACGAGGAGCGCTCCCACGACAATAAGATCGGTAACCTTGCCCGTCACGATAGAGATTACCATGATCAGTTCGAGCATCCATGCTGAAAGTCCCCAGAACTTGCTCAGAAAGACAAGTGCCTGATGCTTTTTTTTCTCGGTCACCTCATTAAATCCGTTTTGGACGCGGCGTATTTCGACTTCAGCGGGCGTAAGACCGCTATCGGCATTCACACCGAGCGCTGCGAGAGCGTCGGGAACCGATGCAGATCCTAAGTCAGATGGTTTGATGTTTGCAGGCTTCGATTGAGATGAATCCGATCGCGGTATTTTTATTGAGGGTTGAATGTGAATATCCTCTGGGGAAATCCGATTCGTTTGCCGCACTTTACATCCGTATACGAAAAGTTCTTAGAAGCCAGTTCAAAAATGCTTGATCATGTCCTTCTGAAGGAACACTGACAGATCATTGTCATTCTGAACCCTCGACGAGTCGAGTCGTCGACCGTCGTTTTTCAGATGGGGTGAAGAATCCATGACAATGACATACCTTGAACCTCCAAGGCTTTAGTGTCGTGGATGCTCCCGAGGGGCTGCCTTCGGCATTCGCTACGAACAGCATGACATTTACCAATTCATTCTACATCGAAAGCATTTTTGAGATACTTTTAGTACCTGTGCTACGTGCAACCTCGGGCTCGACCTGCCGGGAGCCATACAGCCATCATTGAACCAGAACTCCGGCATCAAATAATGCGTCATGAATTCTCTGATCGCTTCTCAAATCCGGTTGTCGGCATATCGGGCAGGGAGAGATACAGGGATGGGGAGTCGACATAGTAATGTACGTCAATGGTGGAATACTTGATGAGGACGTCCACCAGAATGCGCCGAGATAAATGCGCTGCTTGCCCACAACCACGACAAACGGAATTCCGCCAGGCGCGTACCGATCAACACTCATTTTCTGGAAGACCGAGTCTCCTCTGCTCTGCAGATCAAACTCATGTGCCGACCACCGATAGATTTTGATATCACGTGCTGATAGAAATGGCTGGGAAGACAACTCGAGACTATTCAACGGTACGTTCATTGCCTGAGCGGTTGTGACAAGAGGATTTTTCAATATATATATTTCAAATTCAGTCGAAGAAAAATCGGTGCTTATCTGAGCCATGAGAGACATTGGCAGGAGAAAAACGCAAAGCACGAATGATCTGATCATATGATTCACTGATTTCATCTCCTGGTCCTACCGTAGTGTTATAGATACTGCCTCGTGCATTACCGGCTCATTTCTCTTTTCTTGCGCCCGCCTGCCAGTTTTGTAGGCAGCGGCCAATTGTGCCCTTCGGCGAGAAGGCCCTGAGCATCCTCCGGGCCCCATGTCCCCGCGGCATAATTTGGAAAATCGCTGGGGGGAGCTTCCGACCAGACCTCGAGTACGGGCATTAGCAGCCGCCAGGCCGCTTCCACCTGATCGGCGCGCATGAATAATGTTGCGTCGTTCTTCATCACGTCCCAGAGCAGCGTCTCGTACGCATCGGGCGAGCGGACGGCGAACGCGTCGTGGTAATTGAATTGCATCTCCACTGAGCGCAGATGTATCTTTGCGCCCGGATGTTTTGCCTGAAAGCGGAGGACGATACCTTCATCGGGCTGAATTGCCATAACCAGCCGGGACGACTGCCAATCGAGTGTGGACTCGGCAGGAAACGACTGGTGCGGAACTCCTTTAAACTGGATCGAAATTTCGGATGCCTGGCGTGTAAGCCTTTTTCCGGTACGGAGATAAAAGGGAACGCCCTGCCACCGCCAGTTGTCGATGAACAATCTGAGCGCGACGAATGTCTCAGTCTGGGAATCGGGCGACACTCCATCCTCCTCGCGATAGCCGCAAACCTTTTTCCCTCCAACCCATCCCGGACCGTACTGCCCGCGCGCGACGCATTCATGAACCGCGTCCCGGTGGATCGGACGAACAGCGTGGAGAACGTCCACTTTTTTGTTGCGGATCTCGTCGGCCTCGAAGGAGACCATCGGTTCCATCGCAACAAGGCAGAGCAGCTGCATCAGGTGATTCTGCACCATGTCTCGAAGGGCTCCGGCGTGGTCGTAATAACCTCCCCGATGCTCAACACCGACATCTTCTACCGCTGTGATCGTAACGCTGTCCACATACCGCTGATTCCAGATCGGTTCGAAAAGAGGATTGGCAAAACGAAAAGCCAATATATTCTGAACCGTTTCTTTTCCAAGGTAATGGTCGATGCGGTAGATCTGGCATTCATCAAAATTAGCAGCGAGGACGGCATTCAATGTCCGCGCGGATTGGAGGTCATAGCCGATCGGCTTCTCAACGACGATCCTTGCCCATTTGTGGTCGCGCGCCAACCCGGCCTTTCCCAGATATTTTGGAATTTCGCCGAACATGCTGGGAGGCGTCGCCATATAATAGATGCGGTGGCACTTGGTCCCCCATTCCTTTTCAAGGTTGGCACATCGAGCGGATAACGCTGTGTAAGTTTGGAGCTTCTTAAAATCGCCCTGTTGATAAGCGATGTGCTGAGCAAACTGATTCCATGAAGCGGCGCGGGCCTTCCCGAAACGGGAAAACTGGTTGACGCCGTCGTGCAGCCGGCGGCGCAAAGCCACATCGCCGAATTTCATGTGGTCGACGGCGATGATCGCAAACTTATCGGGCAGGCTCCGGTCCTGGGAAAGGTCGAACAGTGCCGGAACAAGCTTTCTCCAGGTCAGATCTCCGGCTCCGCCAAAAATGACAAAGACCGTCGGCTCAAGTTGGTCGTTTATTTTCATTCTGCTCTTTCCCTTCCTCTTAATCCCTGCAAGATGTTTTGAAATTCGGCGTGCCATGCTGCGATCTTTACGAAACACGAGTACCTAACGGTGACGGCAGCAGGGATGCCGCTTTTGAATCGAGCATCCACGTGAGAGATCCCGGATCGGGATGAACGAGGGATGCAGGAAGCTCTTCATTTGGTTGAGCGGCCGCCAGGATATTACTGATGATGGCGGCCTTCTGTTCACCAGCTTCAAGAAACATCACAGCTCTCGAACGGTTAATGACCGGAAGCGTGAGCGTGACACGCCACTTTCCTAGATCAGTGACAAACTCGCTCCGAACAATCCGCTGCTGTTCGCGGAGAATCGGACTCCCGGGAAACAGCGAAGCGGTATGCCCATCTTCGCCGACACCGAGCAGCATTACATCACACCGATCGGCAAACGACAGAAACAACTTTTTTAGTTCCTGTTCGTACTCAAGCGCAGCAGCTTCCGGATTCATTTCGCCCTTCATTCGATGTACGTTTGAAGGAGGGATCACGACGCGGGAAATAAGCTCGTGTCGGACCATTCCATAGTTGCTGTCAGGATCATCGGGAGGCACCATTCGTTCGTCGCCGAAGATAAGATGGACCCTGCTTAGATCCACGGATTGTGACGTCAGCAAATCACCCAATCGCCGGTATATGCCTCGCGGCGTATTTCCCCCCGAAAGCGCGACCAGGCAACGGCTCCGTTCACCAACGGCTGCTTTTATGAGTCGGCCGACAGCGCGAGCTGAGGCAATTTCGAAGTCTTCAACCGTCGGCAAAATATTAATAGCGGGAGTTGGCAATCGACCGCCTACGATTTTTTCCATTCAGTATGAAAAGTGCCCTTAGAATCGATCCGCTCATAGGTATGGGCTCCAAAATAGTCGCGCTGGGCCTGGATAAGATTGGCCGGCAGCCAGGTACTTCGATAGGCATCGAGATATCCGAGCGAAATCATCAGCGCCGGGACAGGCACTCCTGACTCGGCAGCAAAGCAGACCACTCGTCGCAAATCTTCCTGATGATCCATTATTTTATGGGAGAAATTTCCATCCAGCAGTAAGTTTGGAAGATCGTGCTTAGCATGATACGCCGCGCAGACGTCGTCGAGGAGTGCTGCCCGAATGATACATCCGCCGCGCCAGATGCGCGCCACAGCTTCGAGGTCGAGGTGATACGCGTACTTGTCCGAAGCAACGGTCAATAGCGCCATCCCCTGAGCATACACAGAGACCATTCCGGCAAAAAGGGCACGTGCCATCTGCGTGAGAAACACATCGCGGTCGCCTGTGAACGGAGGTTGAGTGCGCTGATAAATCACGCTGGCCTCTTGCCGTTCTCTTGCGAACACCGATAAATCTCTCATCGAGACTGCTGCGTCGATTGTCGGGATCGGCACCTGAAGTTCCATCGCACTCTGCGAAGTCCACATCCCGGTCCCTTTTTGTTTCGCCACATCCAGTATTTCATCGACCAGACGCTTGCCGGTCTGTGCGTCCAATTTTGAAAAGATGTCGCCGGTGATCTTCATCAAGTAGCTGTTGAGCTCGCCATCGTTCCATGTCCTGAACACTGAGTCCAAAGCCTCGTCATTGAGGCCGAGTCCGCGTTTCATAAGGTCGTAGGTTTCCGCGATAAGCTGCATCATTCCATATTCAATGCCATTGTGGACCATCTTCACGAAGTGGCCTGCCGACCCCGGACCGATATAGGTCACACACGGGTCGCTGTTCACTTTTGCTGCAACAGCTTCCATCACCGGACGAACAAGCTCGTACGCCTCTCTGGGCCCGCCCGGCATGATGCTCGGTCCATGCCGTGCTCCATCCTCTCCTCCTGAAACACCGACGCCGAGAAATTGAATCCCGTTCGTCTGAAGGTTTCTGGCACGGACATCCGAGTCTTTGAAATATGAATTGCCGGCATCGATGATGAGATCACCTTTCGCCAAAAGCGGCACCAGCTCCTGGATCACAGAATCGACCGGAGCACCTGCGGGGACAAGCAATATGATTGCTCGCGGGTGACGAAGCATGGCAATGAACTCTTTGATGTCCGCGGCTCCGCGTGCATCGCGCTGACCTGCTTCCTGGCGCAAGGCTGCGACTTTGGACGGGTCCTTGTCATACCCAGCCACCGAAAATCCATGATCCGCCATATTGAGCATGAGATTACGTCCCATAACGCCGAGGCCGAGCATCCCGATTTCACATTGTTGACCCTTCATTGTCTCCTCTCATTGTTATACTCCTCGATTGCATCTTTTATGGGATGATCCATTGATCATGCAAGCCTTTCGGATTCCGCTATTTTCCCAACGTGACCGGCGGCCGGTTCCGAAAGCGCATGGAAAAATCATCGGTCATGACATAGATGATCATTCCTCCGACCATGATAACAACCGCGAGCCAAATGCGCCAGTCACGGTGCGCGTATTTCCAGTACGGTTGATGAAGTCTTTGCATGGTGTCGTTCTCCGACCCTCCATGAGTATGGTGATGTTGATTACTGTCATTCATTTGCTCACTTCCCTTTCTGAAGAATAGTTTGTACCATCCCGGCGCGTCATGAGTGAATTTCCGGAGATTCCTGACCAATCATGCATAATTTGGACGATCATTTGAGATCGCTCCACTTCCAGTTCCGGATTTCCGGCATGTCTTCACCGTGCTTGTCGATGTACTGCTTGTGCTCGATGAGTTTATCCTGTACCATACGTTTCAACGAAGCGCCGGCGGCCCCCAGCTTCGGCAGCCGATGTATCACATCTTGGACAAGGTGGAACCTGTCAAGATCATTGAGAACCGTCATATCAAAGTACGTTGTGATGGTTCCTTCTTCTTTATAGCCCCGAACGTGCATGTTTTCGTGGTTGGTGCGCCGGTACGTTAACCGATGCACCAGCCAGGGATAGCCGTGGAATGCGAAAACGATCGGTTTGTCCTTCGTGAATAATCCATCGAAGTCTTCATCGCTCAGTCCGTGCGGATGCTCTGCACTCGGCTGCAGTTTCATCAGGTCGACAACATTGATCACGCGAATTTTTAAATCCGGAAGATGCTGATGAAGAATAGACACGGCTGCGAGAGTCTCGAGAGTTGGCACGTCGCCGCAACATGCCATCACCACATCCGGTTCTGTGCCTTCATCGCAGCTGGCCCATTGCCATACGCCAATCCCTTTGGTGCAGTGTTGAATCGCATCATCCATGGTCAACCATTGAGGCGCCTGGTATTTGCCCGCGATCACGACGTTCACGTAATGCCGGCTCCTTAAACAATGGTCCCAAACTGATAGCAGGCAGTTAGCGTCGGGCGGAAGGTACACGCGCACGATTGACGCTTTCTTGTTTACTACATGGTCGATGAAGCCGGGGTCTTGGTGTGTGAATCCATTATGAGCTTGCTGCCAGACGTGCGAAGCGAGCAGGTAATTGAGCGAAGCAATTTTTCGCCGCCACGGTAATTCCGCGCTGATTTTCAGCCACTTGGCGTGCTGGTTGAACATTGAGTCAACAATATGAATGAACGCTTCATAGCAGTTAAACAACCCGTGCCTTCCCGTTAATAAATATCCTTCCAGCCACCCTTCACACTGATGCTCGCTCAGCATCTCCATTACCCGTCCGTCGGTTGCAAGAAACTCATCGTTTTCTTTCGTCCGTGCTTCCCATTGCCGGTTGGTGACATCGAAAACGGCATTCAGCCGGTTGGAAAGCGTCTCATCGGGACCGAAGATCCGAAAATTTCGTTGTTCCCGATTAAGCGTAATTACATCGCGCAAGAACTCTCCGAGCACGTGCGTGTCGGCGGCTTCAACTGACCCGGGTGATGGAACATTCACTGCGTACTTGTGAAAGTCAGGCATAATCAAGTCGCGCAGTAACTTTCCACCGTTGGCGTTTGGATTGGCACCCATCCGCCGGTCGTCTTTAGGAGCCAGCTCGGCCAATTCCGGCATCAGACTCCCTTTCTTGTCAAAAAGTTCGTCTGGCTTATAGCTCTTCATCCAGCTTTCAAGTTGGTTGAGATGGTCGGGATGCCCGGAATCTACCAGAAGGGGAATCTGGTGAGCTCGAAACGTTCCTTCGATTTGCAGCCCATCGACAATCTTTGGTCCGGTCCACCCCTTCGGTGAATTGAAGACGATCATCGGCCAGCGAGGACGAGTGGTATCGTTCTTTGTCCGCGCATTCGTTTGGATTTCACGAATGCTTTCGATGACCTGCTCCAAAGCAGCAGCCATCAGTTGATGCATCACTTCCGGGTCATCGCCTTCCACAAAATACGGCGTCCATCCGCAGCCTCTCAGGAATTGCTCTAGTTCCTCATGCTCGATACGAGCCAAAACAGTTGGGTTGGCTATTTTATAGCCGTTGAGATGCAGGATTGGCAGCACGGCTCCATCACTGATCGGATCGAGAAATTTATTGGAATGCCATGCCGTGGCCAGCGGACCTGTTTCTGCTTCGCCGTCACCGATAACGCAGGCGACAATCAAATCAGGATTATCGAACGCAGCTCCGAAAGCGTGGCTGAGTGAATATCCTAGCTCGCCCCCTTCGTGAATCGATCCCGGACACTCAGGCGAAACATGGCTGGGGATCCCGCCGGGAAACGAGAATTGCTTGAACAATTTTTTCAGACCGGTTTCATCCCGAGTGATGTTCGGATAGATTTCACTATAAGTCCCCTCGAGATACGTATTGCCTACCAGCGCCGGCCCCCCGTGTCCGGGACCTGAGATGTAGAACATATCCAGATCATACTTCTTGATGACGCGATTCAAATGCACGTAGATAAAGTTCTGCCCTGGCGTTGTGCCCCAGTGCCCAAGCAGCATCGACTTCACGTGTGACAGTTTCAGCGGCTTCCGAAGCAAAGGATTATCGTGGAGATAAAGCTGCCCAACCGACAGGTAGTTCGCAGCACGCCAATATGCATCCATCCTGTGGAGCAATTCCGGAGAGAGAGTTTTTGTCATCATAGCCCTATTTCTATCTATAACAAAGTCTGACGACGTAAATATCGCACTTCTAAGTACACCAGCCTCAAGACCTGTTTCAACGCTTAGCCCCGGCTGGTTTTGACATGAATTCTTGCCGACATTTGTCGCAGCAAAAATAAAACATCTTTCCATCACGTTCGGCATGGAGAGCGGTTGCTTTGTCGACGGACATTCCGCAGACAGGGTCTTTGGTTGTGGATTTCGATTCTTTCATATGTGTTCCTTTCTTAAATAATGCAAACGGTTCGTGACGCAACAGCTCCTTGTAGAAAACGGCGCTTTTTGCAGGATCTTTTACATAGAGTAGTATAAGATATAGTCGGCTTCTGTGATTGGTTCTTGTTATTAGCTAGTGCTTGTCTGATCAACTTCCTTTGTGCAAAGACCAAGCAATCTCTTGACTGACCGGACGATCATAAGTTCTTCGTTCGTGCGAATGACGCGAACTGTTACTCGGCTGTCGTCCGCCGAAATCACGTCCGCAGATTCCGCATTGCGCACCTCGTTCAATTCCACACCGAGAAAGTTCAGCCCTTTACAAATGCGCGATCGGATGAGCGGTGCATTCTCTCCGATGCCGCCGGCGAACACGAGTGTATCCACCCCGCCCAGCGCCGCTGCAAACGCACCGATCCATTTCTTGACCTGGTAGCAAAACAATGCGACCGCTTCAGCCGCTCGTGCGTCGCGAGTTTCAGAGTTGAGCAGGTCGTGCATATCGGAACTGCTTTCAGAAATGCCGAGGAGGCCGGATTCGTGATTAATTAAATTATTGAACTGCTTGGGCGATAAATTTTCAGACTTCATGATGTACCATGCAACGCCTGGATCCAAGTCTCCGGGGCGGGTACCCATTGTGACCCCGCCTGCAGGCGTAAAGCCCATGCTGGTGTCAATGCTCTTTTTTTCGTGAACGGCCGCGAGGCTAGCTCCATTCCCAAGATGAGCCAATATCACACGCCTCGTAGCAGCATCCTCACCGGCAACACGGGCGAGCTCTTCGATGAGATACGCGTACGACAAACCGTGGAAACCATATCGCCGAATACCCCTTGCATCGAAGCGACGGGGAATCGGAAGCAGTTTAGCCACTCGGGGCATCGTGCAGTGAAACGCCGTGTCAAAACATGCCACCTGCGGAAGTTTTGGATAACGCCGGCCAAACGCTTCTATCAATTCGACCTCAGCCGGCAAATGATCCATATCGTACGGGCTGATACGATGCAATTCATCTATTAATTCATGGGTAATGACTTCAGGTTGAGCATGTTCCATACCATGGACGATTCGGTGACCCACTGCCTTCACTGAAGAAAAATTATCCCGTCGCTCAAGCCAATCGATCAAGAATCCTCCCGCCGACTGGTGGTCAGAAGTTTCTGCTGTAACGATGCTTTTGTTGTTCTTATCTTCGCCGCTGAAGCTCAAAGTTGAATCTTTCGAACCTATTCGGTCTACTGTTCCGGAAAGCAACCGCACTGGAGGTCCATCAATCTGATACATCGCAAACTTGATGCTCGACGAGCCGCCGTTGATCGCCAGGATAAGCTGATTATCGGTCTCCATCGATCGCTCTCTCATCATCCCGTAATCCAAGCGAGGCGAGTTTCGCGCGCGTTGAATTGGCATCCGTGTGAAGAATGCTTCTAATCCCCAAACCTTCCGCGACCTCGACGAACATCCGGGTGTTTTCGAGATAGACTACCTGTTTGGCCGGAACCCTCACCGTATCGAGTGCAACACGAAAGATATTCGCGTCCGGTTTTCTCAATCCAACGTAGCAGGAGGAAATAAAATAATCTACGAACCTATCCAATTTGAATGTATGAATCCGGTATTCATTCAACTCGCGTCCTTCGTTGCTGACAACGACTATCTTCACATCATATCGCGCCTTAAGCCGACGAATCAGGCCGATCATTTTGGGAAAAGGCTTCGACTGTGCGAACATGAATTTCCGAAAATGAGCAAGGGTAAACGGCCGCCTTTCATAAAACACCATCCGACGCAAGAACTCATCAAGGGTGAGCTTTCCTTCTTCGTAGGCGCCGAGAGCCTGGGTATGCCTTTTATGCAGATCCTTCGCATCCAGGTTAAACTTTTCAGCCGCCAATTTACTGGCCGCAAGGTTCCATCCATCGGTAAGTAAAACGCCGCCGATATCAACAAACAATGTCGTAATTTCGGTTGACCGTTTCATTCCGGTAATTGAGATTCAGTTTTCATATTCGTCGGGTTCCCAATCCCTGAACTGCATGCAGGAACGGCATGACATCTTCCGGGCTTAGCACGCCGATGACATGGTGATTCTGGGCAACAGGCAAATGGTCGACTACGGCGCAATCATGCGTTGGAGGTACTCTTTTTGAGTTGATTAGCTTTTTTTTCAAAGTAGTGTCTTAATACATTTATTCAATGCCGTATAGATTCTGCAGACGGCCAGGTCACCGCTGCCACAGGATTTGTGCGGCTTCTAAAGGAACTGCAACGCCTTCGTAATTTGGCATCGCCCGTGCCGTATAGTCCGACGGCGGCCGGGCGGCCGAAACCGCTGCGCTGTAAACGTGACTGCCAGACGTCGCATCCAGTTCACGAACGCGCTTCATTTCTTGCTTCACCGGAGCGCCATTGTTAATTCCATCAGCATAAAGTTCAAGTCTGATTGCGTTCGGGTCGAGATCGTTCAAATAAATTTCAACATTGAATATGTGACGTTCAGAATCGGTTGTAACCTTCACTTCACCGAAATGCAGCGCAGCCCATTTCTGATTCACACTCTGCTGCCAAGCTGCGATTTTCTTCCCTATTGCACCATTATCAGCGATACGCATATTGTAGGCGATCGCTGCCGGGAGGTAGTGTTGCTCGGTATACTCGCGCACTGTGCGGTTGGCAGAGAAACGCGGTGTCAGGCATGCCATGCTTTCCCGCATCCTACTGACCCATGCGATGGGAATGCCGCTCTTATCCCGGTTGTAAAACTCCGGGATAACATCTCGCTCGAGCAGGGAGTAAAGGGATTCTGCTTCGACGGCATCCCAGGCGGGATCGTCTCCATGTTCTTTTCCGTCACCAATAGCCCATCCTACTTGAGGTGTATAGGCTTCTGCCCACCAGCCATCCAATTCTGAGAGATTGATGCCGCCGTTGACAAGAACTTTCATGCCGCTCGTGCCGCACGCCTCCCACGGCCGCCGGGGGGTATTGATCCAAACGTCTACACCCTGCACAAGGTATTCGCTCAAGAGCATGTTGTAGTCGCTGAGGAAGAGGACATGATAGCGGGCATCAGACCGGCGAATAAAATGTATCCATTCTTGTATGAGAGCCTGCCCTTCAAGATCTGCAGGATGGGCCTTGCCTGCGAGGATAAGTTGCACAGGACGTTTAGGATTAGTCAAGAGACGCAGCAGTCGCTCCGGATCATGCAACAACATGTTAGGCCGTTTGTACGCGGCAAAGCGGCGAGCAAATCCTATGGTCAAGGCGTTTGGATCGAACAAATGTTCCACTTCGCTTATCGCTTCAAGAGTATCGCCCGAGGCAATCAACTGCTTGGTCAATCGTTCGCGCGCGTATTCCACAAAGAACTTGCTGGCAGTCGAGCGAAATTGCCAAAGCCTTGCATCAGAAACCTTTCGAATCTCCTGCTCCATGGTTTTCGTCGTCCCCAACCAGCGATCTTTCCCGCACGCTTCTGTCCAAAGGTCGTCCGCTGACGCCGAATCCCACGTCGGCATATGGACTCCATTCGTCACGTGGCCGACGGGGACTTCCTTCACCGGCCACTGGGGAAATAAAGGCTGAAAGAGATGACGGCTGACTTCTCCGTGCAAACGACTCACGCCATTCACACCCCCGCTCCCCCGGATTGCCAGATAGGCCATGTTGAAACTTTCCGACGAGTCGTTTGAATTCAGACGGCCAAGAGCGAGCAAATCATGGAGTGAAATACCGAGATTTTTCTCGGCATAACTGCCGAGGTATTGTTCGATGAGGGATGGAGTGAAGCGGTCAAATCCGGCAGCTACCGCTGTGTGTGTTGTAAAGAGGTTCCCCGCTCGAGTGGCAGCGAGCGCAACATCAAAAGGCTGACTTTTATCTTCCATAAAATTTTTTGCGCGCTCCAGGACAGCGAACGCAGCATGACCTTCGTTAAGATGGCAGACTTCCGGCTGAAGACCGAGTGCACGGATCAACCGCCATCCCCCGATACCAAGCACCATTTCTTGTTTCAGGCGCAGTTCCGGTCCGCCCCCATAGAGCTCACTTGTGATACTTCGATGAACCGGGGAGTTGGCAGCGTCATTGCTGTCCAGCAGGTAGAGTTTCACTCTGCCGACCTGTACCTGCCATGCGCGCAACCAGACCGAATAACCGGGTAATGCGATCTCCAACCGTAACCATTCGCCGTTCGCTGCCCGCATCGGCGTGATCGGAAGTTGTCCGGGATCGTTGTACGGGTAAAGGGCCTGCTGCGCTCCCTCCCCGTCAATCACCTGGCGAAAATAACCTTGTTGATAGAGCAGCCCTACACCAACTACGGGCACTCCCAAATCGCTGGCAGTTTTGAGTTGATCGCCGGCTACATTGCCAAGCCCTCCAGAATAGATCGGGAGCGCTTCGCTCAACATGAATTCCATGCTGAAGTACGCTACGCAGCTCAGAGGCGACTTTGGACAATTTTGCTGAAACCACGCGCGCGTCTTTTCCGCCTGCTTCTTGGAGCGCAGGAAGGCGTTAATCTTTTTGGCGAAAGCCGGATCGGCCAGAACGTCCTTGATTTTCTGCCTGGAGACTGTCTGCAGAATATCCCAAGGATGGTGGGTCAGGTTCCACAATACCGGATCGAGTCGCTGCCATATTTCGTCAGTGGCGTGATTCCATGACCATCGCATGTCCAACGCGAGCTCGGCCAGCGAATCAAAACCGTCGATATCGGTTGGAAGAAGATCTTCGCCGGGGATTTTAGCATTGCTGTGAGTCTTCATGGATTCTCCTTCATTCGTCTGAGCATGTCATACGCGGCAACGGGCGTCGATTCCTGAACGATGCTGGAGCCAAGATCCTCCACGAGGATTGCGAGCAGGTCGTCGAACCCGTTCTCTCTCTGATTCCGAAAAATATGATGTGCCCCTTGTCGCAGCGAAACGGACTCAGAACCGCTTTTCAGCAACGCACGGAGAAGCGGCGGCCAGGCTTCCTTTTTGAACTTCCTCAAAACGTCAGCAGCAAGCCAAGCGACATCAGGATCGCTGTCTTCCAGCACGCTCACTAACGGCGGAATTGCACGGGGGTCGCCTATTGCACCGAGAGCCTGGACCGCCTCGCGGCGAACTTGATCGAGTTTGGAATTTCGCAATGCTCGTGTCAGAGATGAGACCGCGGGCTTTCCGAGAGCTACCAGCGATTTTCTTGCTTTCTGACGATTTGCGCCATTCTCGCTTTTCAAAGTGTCCATCAGCATTTTTATATTTTTGCCGGCCCGGATGTCTTTGATCATGGTTTTTCCTTAGGTGAAATTGGCACGGCAGAAATCTTTACAAGAACATTGTTCACGATGCTCTCAGCTTCCTCCAGGATCCGGTGCATATGATCTGCTCCACGGAAACTCTCCGCGTAGATCTTGTAAACATTTTCTGTGCCTGACGGGCGTGCCGCGAACCATCCGTTCTCAGTTGCAACTTTCAACCCGCCTATCGATGCGCCGTTTCCGGGCGCATGAGTGAGAATCGTTTCAATCTTCTCTCCTGCCAGCTCTTTAGATGATATATCCTGTGGAGAAAGGTTTTTCAATATTTTTTTCTGCTCAGGCGTCGCAGGTGCGTCTACCCGGTCATAGACGGGCTCACCAAGCTCGCGCGTAAGATCGAGATAGAGTTCGCCGGGGTCGCGGCCCATCCGGGCCGTGATCTCCGCAGCCAGCAGCGCGGGTACAATTCCATCTTTGTCAGTGGTCCAGACGGTACCGTCCATGCGCGAGAATGAAGCCCCCGCGCTTTCTTCACCTCCGAAACAGAGCGAGCCGCGCAGCAATCCATCGACAAACCATTTGAATCCGACCGGAACTTCGTAGAGAGTCCGCCCAAGTTTTTTAACGACGCGATCAATCATTTGGCTGCTCACGACCGTTTTGCCGACCGCCGATTCATTTTTCCAGTTCGTACGGTGCTGACAAAGATAGAAGACAGCCGCAGCAAGGAAATGATTCGGAGGCAGCAAGCCGGCGCTTCGCGTCACAATCCCGTGCCGGTCATGGTCAGTATCGCAAGCAAAGGCAATATCGAAACGATCTTTCAGACCGATCAAGCTCTGCATCGCATACGGCGACGATGGGTCCATTCGTATCTCGCCGTCCCAGTCCGCGGTCATAAATCGGAAGGTCGGGTCGACGGTGTTGTTGACAATCGTCAGATTCAGTCCGTATCTGTCGGCAATCGGTCCCCAGTAGTGGACGCCGGCGCCGCCGAGCGGATCGACTCCTATATTTATCTTCGCATCACGAATGATATTCATATCGATCACATTGCCGAGATCACTCACGTATGCATCGAGGTAATTGTGCCGGTGCGTCGTACCGGCGTGAAGAGCTCTTTCGAAAGGAATCCTCTTGATGTACCGGAGGTCCCGCTCAAGAAATTCATTCGACTTTGCCTCGATCCAATCGGTGAGATCGGTCTCCGCCGGTCCCCCTTTCGGCGGGTTGTACTTGAAACCACCGTCGTACGGCGGATTATGCGACGGCGTTACAACGATGCCGTCGGCGAGGCCTGTCTTCCGATCTCGGTTGTAGGAGAGGATCGCATGAGAAACCGCCGGGGTCGGTGTATACTCGTCCTCTTCAGCGATCATCACATCGACTCCATTAGCCGCAAGAACTTCAAGGGCGGACGCGTAGGCCGGCGCCGACAGTGCGTGCGTGTCAATTCCCAGAAACAACGGACCGTCGATTCTCAGCCGTTTTCGATGGAGACAAACCGCCTGCGTTATGGCTAGGATGTGGTCCTCATTAAAAGCTCTCTTGAATGCCGAGCCCCGATGCCCTGAGGTTCCGAATGCAACCCGCTGTTCCGGCACCGAGGGGTCGGGAACCTCCGTGTAATAAGCCGTGACAAGCCTGGGGATGTTGACCAGCATTGAAGCTTCGACCGGTTTTCCCGCGAAAGGACTTATATTCATATCACTACTTTAATGTTTCGTTCCGAGGCGCTATTCATCTTTGCTTTCATCGACTCCGCAAAGAGAGGCGGTCGAAAACGGTGCTTCTCCGTGGAACTCTCTAGATCTTCGTTTCACTTTGTGTAGTAAAAACAATTTCACAGAATAACACAGACGCGGCATTTCCGGCACCGGTCTCAACGAATGTGAAGAAGCCAGGCATCACGGCCGAAACCAAAAATACAACACGCAAATAAGCACCACAAAAAAAATATGGCCACCACCGCTCTCAATTTGGCCCTGGAAATGTTTTGCGTTTTACATCTTACGTTCTACATTTCACGATCTACGCTCTCCATTGGGTTTCTCCAGCAATTTCTTTGTCAATGTTTCCATCAGCTTATCAAACGGTTCATTGAATTTCTTGACACCCTCGTCTTCAAGCTGCTGAGTGATCTCGTCGAGGTTGATCCCGAGTCCCGGCAATTGTGCAAGTACCCATTCAGCTTCCTTAGGATTTTGTTCAAGCCGTGATTTCGGACTACCATGATCGCGATACGCATCGATGGTTTCCAGAGGAACCGTGTTTACCGTCTCCGGGCCGATCAGGGATTCAATGTATTTTACATCGCTGTACTCGGGATTCTTGGTTCCGGTGCTTGCCCAGAGAAGGCGTTGGGTTCGTGCGCCCTGAGCTGCTAGTCGTTTGAAACGCTCCCCTCTGAAAATTTCTTTGTACATTTGATATGCGATTTTCGCACTGGCAACAGCAACTTGCCCGCGTATCTTTTTTACGAGGTCGGCGTCCGTGTCTCCTCGTGCGACAGATTTGTCCAAAAGCGAATCCACCAGCGTATCTATGCGGCTTACGAAGAAACTAGCCACAGATGCTACGTGCAGCACAGCTTTTCCTTGATCTAGCCGCGCTTCGATGCCCGCGATGTATGCTTCCGCCACCTGACGGTAGCGGGGCAACCCAAAGAGCAAAGTGACGTTGATGCTGATCCCCTCGCTTATCAGTTGTTGGATTGCAGGGAGTCCTTCGGCCGTGGCAGGGACCTTAATGAAAACATTGGGTCGGTTCAGCGCAGCCCATAGCCGGCGCGCTTCCTCAATTGTCCCTTTGGTGTCATGAGCAAGATGTGGATTGACCTCCAGACTGACATACCCATCGCCGCCGTCCGCTTTTTCGTATAGAGATCCGAACTCATACGCGGCGCTCTGCACATCGCGCTCGGTGATAGCTTCATATATTTCCTTAACGTTCTTTTCCCGAAGCACCAAAGCGTGAATTGCCTCGTCGTAATCGTTGCCCTGCACAATGGCTTTTTCAAAAATAGATGGATTCGAGGTCATTCCCCGTATTCCATCTTCCTGAATCATGTGCTGGAGCCGGCCGCTGGTGATCAGATCCCGACTTATGTAATCCAGCCAGATCGACTGCCCGAATGTTTCCACTTCTTTCAGAGGGTTGGTTTTCATGATTGCAGCTCCTTCTTCTCTGGTCCCATTTCAATTTATGATCGAGTCCTCTGAAAAATCCGCAAAGTTCGAATAACGCGAAAGAGCCAGGAAACGAAGTAGTTCATGAAATAAGGCTTGCCTGGCTTTGCTTCTTCGTGTGATGCTATTTTTCAGATAATTCTAATCTTGGATGTACAGCTGACGAGCGAGAACGCCCTCAGGGCTTTTTTCGATCGAGTCGAGATGGTCTCGCCTGGAGTATTTTCTTGGCTTTCTCCTGCTGAATTTCAGCGACCACCAATCCTACACCGTCCGCATTTTGGAGCGATGGAAGCATTCCCCCTCCATCGTCCTTGATTATGGATGCATGAATGCCTGATGCTTCGAGATGTCCTTTTGCAATCTCAGCATCCAATTCATTTTCATATTCGCCGACAACGACTTGTTTCTTTTGCATGTTCTCACCTTATGACTAATATTAAGCTAATAAACAGAAGATCGTTTCTTTTACGTATTTCTCAACAACTTCAAACGAGTTATACTGATTCGTGATTTTCCGAAACAAACGCTGCCGCGTCGGACATCTTCGCATAGTGCAACGGTACCGTTGGGGGCAAAGCTTTTGTGCAGAAAGATTTGAGATCTCTTTGAATTCGGCCAGCATCTCCCCAATCGCTCCAGTACGCTCCTTCTACTTTCACAGCGCGAAGCCCGGCGGGATTCCTTTCAAGGATTGAATAGGAGAAATTCGTTGGGGATAATTTTGAAAACAGGTCTTCAACAACCTGAACCTCGGAAGACGAACCGATTGCGTGGCGTATGTCCCAGAACGCTCTATACATCGATGGAGTGAAGAGTTCAAATAGCCTCAAAAGGGCTCTCACCCTGCTCACAACGACCATGGTATTCCACAGGTTTCCGGTTTTGAAGAGGTGTTTTGCAGTGAACGGGTCTGGTTTTTCAACAAACTGTGAAATATTATAGACGCGGTTTGAATTGCCGGTGGGAATTTCGTCACCGGTAACAATCCAGCCATATTCGCCTTCCGGTTCTTGCGGATGGATTCCCAGAAGCATTATCGATTGTGGGTTGGCAGCAACAAACTCGGAGGAAAATTCCATGTACTTCATAAAACCTTGTTCGTTCAATACAAAGTGGTCGGAGGGAATAATGCAAACTATCCCTTCGGGGTTTTGCTGATGAACATGGAGAAGTGGGTACAAAATCGCGGGAGCGGTCTCACGCCGGTAGGGTTGGACGATCACTGTTCCCGCCGGGCGATCGTCGAGCTGTTCATGGATGTAACGCGCATGCTGCATGCTGGCGAGAATGAGAAGCTGCTCGGGAGTGATAAGCAACTCTGCTCGGTCGATCGTATGCCTGAGCATTGAACGCGTACCTGTGAAGGTGCAGTATTGTTTTGGAATGTCGGAACCGTAGCGCTCACGGATGAACGTCTGCAGGCGTTTCCCTTCACCGCCCGCAAGAATTATTCCCCAGACCTGTCGATCATGTTCGAGCATTGTCGTTCCTTGCTTTTCAAAACAGGCAGCCCGAGTACGTTGGTCACTACCGGTTTATCCGGAGCGGCTTCGCATCTGACATGATCAGCTTTGATGTCTAAACCCATGCTTCGCAATGCAGCATTGAGACATACTTGGACAAAGCCTGTCCCATACACGAAACAGAATTGGTTGCACCCGTTACTGCCTGAAATATACTACTGATGATTTAACGGAGCCGGAATCATCCAAAAGGATGAAAAGAGGATTAATTCCTTTGATGCTTCAATGCGCGGTAACCGAGGCAGGGAAAATCGTTGAATAAGCCGGGATGTTCACGAGCAGGGTAACACTTGTAGAAGTATGAGATCCTTTGTATAGGCGGTTAGAAATCAGTGAGGGAGTTTTTTGTGATAACAATTTTCAATTTATTGTGCCGCTATTCTTGCAGGTCACATCAGCTCTTGTGGCTGGTGGTCTATATCTGCCGTTGAACTTGGAGGCGGAAGGTGACCACTTTGGTAACTGGAGAGGTTCAGAAGGCGAAAGAGGCGCGCGTCCCCAACCGGGCACCCGTAGTACGAACGGCGAAAACCGCGAATTATACAAGGCTTTAGAGCTTCCCACCAAGGCAGTTTCTCTTCTTAGGTGTTTCCCCCATCACACAGATATCTCACAACCTCTTAGCGTCCCCATAATAATGCACTTTCTCCTTGATTCTTTTTTTCTGCACTCTTATATTAAGTGCAGAAATTTAGAATCAATACCTCTATGGATGCAATCATAAAGCTTTTCATAAAAAACAAGGGATATGCTCGCATGAAAGATATGAAGGCGAGCGGTTTCCAAACAAGAGATATCCGGAATCTTCTGAAGGCAGACCGAATTGTCAAAGTGAAACCTGGAATCTACCGGCTTGCCGACACTCAACTGGGGGAATCAAGCGGTCTTGTAGAGGTTTGCCTTGCCATGCCGAAAGCCGTCATTTGTCTCTCCTCCGCCCTCGCTTTTCATGAACTTACTACATTCGTACCGACAGCGATCACGTATGCAATTCCACGCTCGGATAAGCCGGTGAAACTAGCCCACCCTCCGACAGAGCCGTATTTTTTTTCCGAGGCGCAATACAAGACCGGAGTCGAACGCCGCGAAACCAAATTCGGGGGTATTCGGCTGTACGGAATGGAAAAGACCATCTGTGATTGCTTTAGATTTAGGAACAAACTCGGGGAAGATCTTGCAATTGAGGGTCTAAAGGAGTATCTCCGACGTCGAGGTCGGGATCTGAACAAACTAATGAAGCTCGCTGAGGTTTGTCGGGTCGAAGGAATTGTCTCACAGTATGTGAAAGCAATTGTTGGATGAAGAAAAACTTAACCAATGTCCCTGCTTCCATTTTAGCTCGTCTCAAGAAAATTTCTGAGAAAGAGAATATAGATTTCAATTTTCTTCTATTGCGGTATATCCAAGAAAGACTTCTTTTCCGTCTGGCTGCTTCCGAATATGCCGATAAGTTCGTGCTCAAGGGAGGTCTTCTTCTTCTTGCATTCAGCGTCGAAAAAGCCAGGCCGACAAAGGATATTGATTTCCTCGGCGTGAGTGTTTCGAATGATAGGAAGGAGCTTGAACGGATTGTTAGAGAAATTGTCTTGATCAAATCGAATGACGGGATTACATTTTCTGGAGATTCGGTTGAAAGCGAGGAGATCAAAGACGAGGCCGACTATCCAGGAGTTCGTGTTAAGCTTACTGCAGAAATCGGGGCCGCAAGAAACAAGATCCGAATTGATTTCGGCTTCGGTGATGTTATGACTCCGCCGCCTCTTCAGATGGACTATCCGACATTGCTCGGGACAGAAGACGTGAAAGTGTTGGCGTATTCGAAGGAAACAATTGTCGCTGAGAAATTGGAAGCAATAGTGAAGCTAAGCATTTTCAATTCTCGAATGAAGGATTTCTTTGATTTGATTTTCTTGAGTCATGAATTTGACTTTAATGGTCAGCTGCTTCAGTCCGCAATCAGAAATACCTTCAGACAAAGACAAACAAGTCTGGAAGCAGCAGAAGCATTATTGAACTCAAATCTTGGTGAGCAGGCGAGTTTCCAGCGCCTTTGGGATGCTTTCAAGAGCCGCACAAGATTAGTATCCCCGATGGCTTTCAAAGATGTCTTTTCCGAGATACACGCGTTCCTTAGACCGATTGTAGAAGCAGAACTTGGTGGAAAGATCTTGAAGGTCTCGTGGAAACAAAAGGCTGCAAAATGGGAATAGATGTTCATTCCTGTGTAAGATGTCGATAGAATTTCTCTGCATGATGTGAGTGCACCCTATGGAAATTGATGAACAACCCACCGCAATTCACATGGCTGAGGCGTTTGGTGACGGCTGTTTTTTAAAAAACTTTGTCTGATCAATGGTATCGCAATCTTCAATGGACGGTATTAGTGAGATAGTCCATGGCTCAGATTGATGCGAAAAAGATCGAACTTTTTCTGTCCCTCTTCAGGGGGAGGATGGATGGATATGCTCGCCGCTGGGAAAAAGGCGAACGCTCTGGTTACAGTCCTGCATACGAATTTAATTG